>JBFJOO010000001.1:0-150284 GCA_041617635.1 Burkholderiales bacterium
GCCAGCGACGCACCGATCGTGCGGCTCGTCACGCGGCTGTTCTCGGAGGCGCTCGCGATGCGCGCCTCCGACATCCACGTGGAGCCCATGGGCGGACGCCTGCGCATCCGCTACCGGATCGACGGCGTGCTGCGCCAGATCCGCAGCCTCCACAAGACCTACTGGCCGGCAATGGCGGTGCGCATCAAGGTGATGTCCAAGATGAACATCGCCGAGACCCGCGCCCCGCAGGACGGCCGAATATCGCTCTCGCTCACGGGTCGCCAGGTCGACTTCCGGGTCGCCTCCCAGATCACGACACATGGCGAGAACATCGTCCTGCGGATTCTCGACCGGCAAAAAGGCATCGTACCGCTCGACGGCCTGGGGCTGCAGGCCGAGCAGCTCGCGATGCTGAAGAAGATGATCGTGCGGCCCGAAGGCATCATCCTGGTCACCGGCCCGACCGGCAGCGGGAAGACCACGACGCTCTACTCGATCCTGAACCACATCAACCACGACGGCGTCAACATCATGACCCTCGAGGATCCGGTCGAGTACCCGATGACGCTCATCCGCCAGACCTCGGTGAACGAGGCGGCGAAGCTCGACTTCGCGAACGGGATCCGCTCGTTGATGCGGCAAGACCCGGACGTCATCCTGGTCGGCGAGATCCGCGACGAGGACACGGCGCAGATGGCGCTGCGCGCCGCGATGACCGGCCACCAGGTCTACTCGACGCTCCACTCGAACAATGCGATGGGCGCGGTCCCGCGCCTGGTGGACATCGGCATCTCGCCCGAGATCATGGCCGGGAACATCATCGGCATCGTTGCCCAGCGCCTGGTGCGCCGGCTCTGCAAGCATTGCCGGCAGCCCTACGAGGCGAACGCCTCGGAATGGCGCATCCTGGGCGTGAAGGCGGACAAAGCGCCCACGATCCACCGGGCCGTGGGCTGCGACCACTGCGAGTACCAGGGCTATCGCGGGCGCCTGGCGATCATGGAGCTCCTCAAGCTCGATGGCGAGCTCGACGAACTGATGGCGCACCGGGCCACCACCCGGGAAATGCTCACGGCCGCCATGGCGAAGGGCTTTCGCACCCTCGCCGATGACGGGATCCGGCGGGTCCTGGACGGCTCGACCTCTCTGGAAGAGCTGATGCGCGTCATCGACCTGACCGATCGGATGTAGCGGGCCGGCCCCGTCACCGTGACGGGCATCACGACCGCGTGCGAGCGCCGCGCCGTAGGGCCCGGATACGCGGTATCCTCTTGAACTTCCGGGACTCTCCCCGATCATGGCGCTCTACAGCTACAAAGCGATCGACGGCAACGGCAAGGCCGTGATCGGCCAGGTGGACGCCCTCAATCTGGTCGATCTGGAGTTGCGCCTCAAACGCATGGGGCTCGACCTGGTCGTCGGTGGCCAGACGAAGAGCGGCGCCGGGGGGATGTGGCGGGTCAAGCGCCAGGACCTGATCAACTTCTGCTTCCAGCTCGAGCAGATGGTCACGGCGGGCGTGCCGCTCGTGGACGGCCTGACGGACCTGCGCGACAGCCTGGAGAATCCGCGCTTTCGCGAGGTGGTGGGCGGCGTGATCGAGGCGATCCAGGGCGGCCAGAACCTCTCGGGCGCGCTCGGCAACTACCCCCAGGTGTTCGAGCCCGTGTTCCGCGCCCTGATCAAGGCCGGGGAGGACACCGGACGCCTCCCGGACGTACTGAAGAAGCTGACCGAGAACCTGAAATGGGAAGACGAGCTCTCCGCGCAGACGCGAAAGCTGATGATCTATCCGGCGTTCGTCGGCGGCATCGTGCTGCTCGTCACCGTCTTCCTGATGATGTACCTCGTGCCGCAGATGGTCGGGCTGATCAAGACCATGGGACAGACGCTGCCGATCTATACGCGCGCATTGATGGCAGTTTCGAGCTTTCTCACGAATTACTGGTGGGCGGTGATCTTAGTGGTGGCCGCGATCTGGTTCACGATCAAGTTCGCGGCGCGCTCCAATCCGCGCGTCCGCTACCAGATCGACGCGTTCAAGCTGGGGCTGCCGGTGCTGGGCCCGATCCTGCGGAAGATCATCCTGTCGCGGTTTGCGAGCATCTTCGCGCTCATGTACGCGTCGGGAATCACCATCCTGGACGCGATCAAGAGCTCGGAAGAGACGGCCGGGAACCTCGTGATCCAGGATGGCCTCCAAACCGTGGGACAGCAGATCGCCGAAGGCAAAAACGTGACCGCGGCGTTCCAGGAGGTCGGGCTCTTTCCGCCACTTGTCGTGCGAATGCTTCGCGTCGGGGAGACCACCGGAGCGCTCGACACGGCGCTGCTCAACGTGAGCTATTTCTACACCCGCGAGGTGCGTGAGAGCATCGGACGCATGCAGGTGATGATCGAGCCAGCCCTCACCGTGATCCTCGGGCTGATACTCGGGTGGGTCATGCTCTCGGTGCTCGGGCCGATCTACGACATGATAAGCAAGATAAAGATATAGCAGGCGGATCCGAAATGAACTCGGCAACTTCGATTAGGGCAACCAGGGTGCTTGGAAAAACCCCGGTTTCACGAACAAGGGGGAGTCCCTTGTATATCCCCTGCGAAACGCGAAGTTCTTAGGGACCGCTCCAGCGGATAGCTGATGCCTGCAAAACGTCTCATCTACGCCACCGCCGCGCGCGCCACCGCGTATGTCTGGTCGAGCGGCCATCTGACGGTCGACGCCAGTTTTCCGGCGGGCGAGGACGGGACGGCCGCGTTCGCCAACTACGTCAGTGCGGTTCCGAACAGCCTGTTCTACGTGCTCGCCGACGTGGTCGAAGAAGACTTCCACCAGGAAAGCATCCCCTACATCCGCGGGAAGGACCGCCGGTCGCTGCTCGACCGCAAGCTCGCCCAACGTTACCGCGATACCAGCCTTTCGAGCGCGATCTCGCTCGGCGTCGATCGAGGACAGCGTACCGAGGAGCGCATCGTCTTCAGCTCGTTCACGAACACTCAGCAGCTGCATCCGTGGCTGATGGCGCTGCGCGATGCGGACGTCCCGGTGGTGGGGGTCTACTCGGCGGCGCTGATCGCCCCCCTGCTCACGGCCCAGCTGGGAATGAAGAAGGCGCCGTGCCTGATGGTCGCGCTTTCGCAGGCCGGGCTGCGCCAGAGCTACGTCGAGCGCGGTCAGATTCGGTTCAGCAGACTCGGGCCCCTGGAACCCGCGGAAGTGGCAAGTCCGGAGCGGACCGCCGAAGCCTTCGAGCGCGAGACCACGCGGGTGCATCAGTACCTGACCGCCATGCGCGTGCTCGCGCGCGAGGGCGGGTCGATCGACACCGTGCTGATCGCGCCCCCGGGACAGGCGCAATCGGTACGGGATGCCGCGCCGAGCATCGCCCAGCTGCGCCTGCAGGTGCTCGACCTGGACGAGGTGCGCCGCAAGATCGGACTCCGATCCGCGCCCGCCGGGGCCGGGGCCGAAGCGCTCTACCTGCACCTGCTCGCCTCCCGACCGCCCAAGCAGCAATACGCGAAGGAGAATCTGCGGGGCGCCTACCGCGTGCATCAATGGCGGGTCGGGCTCGTCGCGGGCGGCGCGCTGGTGCTCGTCGGCTGCCTGCTGTTTGCCGGCACCCAGGCGTGGGAGACGCTCGAGCTGCGCGACTCGATCTTCCAGAACCGGCAGCAGACCGCAAACGCGCAGCAAGCCTATTCACGCGTCACCGCGCAACTCCCGGCGATGCCGACCAGCACGGACAACCTGCGCGTCGCGATGGACCAGTATCGCGCGCTCGCCGCCCAGACGCGCTCGCCGCAGGGCCTGCTCGCCGAGGTCAGCCAGGTGTTGAACGATTCGCCGCGCATCGAAGTCGAGCGGCTGCGGTGGGAGTTCGACGGCAAGCTCCCCGACGCCGCGAAAGAAGACGCACCGAGCGTCGCGCCCGCGTCGGGCGCGACGCCGCGCTACGAGATCGCGGAGATCACCGCGCGGGTCCAGGCCACCCGGGCATCGGACTACCGCGGAATACAGCTTCTGGTGAACCAGTTCGTCGACCAGTTGCAGAAGCGGCCCGGCGTCGAGGTGCTGGCCCGCAAACTTCCGTTCGAAGTGAACTCGCGCACCCAGCTCTCGGGCGACATCGGAACCGAGCGGCCCGGCCAGGTTCCGGAGTTCACCGTGACGGTGGCGAGAAAGATCACCCAATGAAAGTCCCAGGTGGAACGCTGAAGCCGCTCTATGTGCCGTTGCTCGTCGCGGTGGTTCTCGCGGGGATCGGCATTGCAGTCGTGATCGCGGGCAAGCAATACCTCGACCAGACGCGCGGCGAGCACAAGCTCGCGCTCTCCGAGCGGCAGGCGATCCAGGACAAGCTTTCGCGCGCGACGGAGGAGGAGCGCGAGATCCGCGAGAAGCTCGTCGATTACCGTAAGCTGCTCGCCCGGGGCGTGATCGGCGACGAGCGCCGCCTGGAGTGGGTGGAGACCATCGGACAGATCAAGAACGACCACAAGCTGTCCGAGATCAAATACCAGATCGAGCCGCAGCGCACGCTCGAGCTTCCGGGGATCACGCCTTCTTCCGAAATCGAGCTTCGGGTCAGCGCGCTCAAGGTCGAGATGCAGCTCCTGCACGAAGGCGACCTGCTCGTGTTCATCGACGGCCTGCGCAGCAACCTCAAGTCGCACGTCCTGGTGCGCTCCTGCTCGATCCAGCGGCTGGATCGCTCAGGCCAGGACCGCGGCATCGCTCCGCGCCTGCGCGCCGACTGCGTGATCGACCTCGTCACGATCCGCGACAGACAGCTCAAGTCGACCTGACCAAGTCCGCCGGGTACGCCACCATGAAATCAGAGACCGTCACCAAGAACGCGCGTCGCCACGCGATGCTCGCGGCCGCCCTGTTGCTCGCCATTGTGGCGCCGCCTGTCGCCAGCGCGGACCTCGGCAGGCTTTTCTACTCCCCGCAGCAGCGCGCCGAGCTCGACCGCAGGCGCGCGACCAATACCGTCGAGGCCGAACAAGTCGTGGTCGAGAGCCTGGTCACGGTGAACGGGCGCGTGAGCCGTTCCAGCGGCAAGACCACCACCTGGATCAACGGCGTGCCCCAGTACGACACGTACGCTGGCCGCGACGCCGCGCGCGTCGCGATCGACGACAATGGCCGGGACACGCCGGTGAGGGTCGGCGACACGCTCGACCGGACCCGCGGCGAGGTGCGTCCCACCATCGAGCCGGGAGGAATCGAGATCCATGTCACGCCATCGGCACCGCGTCCCGGCGCGCGCTGAGCGCGGCCCGGCCCCCGTGCGCAGCCGAGGCCACCGCGCACCGCCACGCCGCCAGCGCGGGCTCGTGCTCGTGCTCCTTCTGGCGCTCGGCGTGGCGGTCGCGCTCTGGGGCATCACCTCGTCGCTCGGCGTCGCCACGCAGCGAGTCGACCGCGACCGGGCGACGATGGCCGCGATCATGCAGGCCAAGGAGGCGTTGATTGCTCGTGCCGCCCTGGACATCAGCCGGCCGGGAAGCTTGCCCTGCCCGGACCAGGACAACGACGGGCAGGCCGACGCCGTGGGTGTGGCCGGTTGCATCAGCCAGGTAGGCAGCAACTTTCGCGTCGGAAGACTGCCCTGGCGCACGCTCGGGCTGCCCGATCTGCGCGACAGCTCGGGCGAGCGTCTCTGGTATGCGTTCTCCGCCAACTTCAAGGACAACGCGGGCGTCGTCATCAACAGCGATACGCCAGGTCAGATTCAGCTGACGGGGATTGCGCCGGCGCAGCGCGTCGTCGCCGTGATCATTGCACCGGGCGCCGCGCTCAATCAGAACCGGGATCCGGCGGTTGCCGCCCAGATCAACGATGTCGCCAATTATCTGGAAGGCGAGAACAACTACAAGCTCGATCCCGGGGGCGTGAACAACGAAGTTTTTCAGAACGCGAATCCCTCCGGCACCTTCAACGACATCGTCGTCCCGATCACCGAGGAGGAGCTTTTCGGAGCGGTCGAGAACATGCTCGCTCTGCGGTTGCGCGAGCACGTCAAGCCGCTCATCGATACGGAGTACCGCGATTTCTGGGGCGCGTACCCGTTTCCCGCGGCTTTCGACCCGGGCACCGCCGCGCCGCCAGGTTTCCTCGGCGTGGTCGGGGCGACCGAGGGCCAGCTGCCGGTCGACCCGAATCAGCTCGCCTATGCGTGGGACGGGGCGGCCTCCGATACGGCCTTCACCGTCGAATCGGGCGGAACGCTCGGGACGAACACCTGCGGCGCCGCGGGCTCCGACTGGCAGTGCACCGTGGATGTGGTGTTCGGTACGCCGACCGTTCGCATGACGGCCAAGGCGACCAACGTCGGGCGCGCTTTCGCCTGGTACAACCAGCCGCAGCTCCTCACCGACAATGCGACGGTCCCGATGAGCGTGGTGGGGCTCACGGGCACGCTCGACGCGAGCGGCGACGGCACGGTGACCTTCAGGCTGACGCTGACATCGCCGGGCCCTTCGGGCCCATGGACAATTCGATTTCGCCCGCCCGAACCGAACCCCAAGCTCACCCGCGGCACCGCCGTCGCGGGTCCGAATGCCCAATTCTTCTTCGACGGCGAATGGTTCCGGCTGGTGTACTACGCCGTCTCGCCCGGCGCTTTGCCGAGCGGTCCGCTCGCGTGCACCCTCAGCTCCGCTGGCGCCGCGAAGGCGCCGGCGCCGTGTCCGCTGGGCGTGGACCCACTCTATCAGCCGCTCGGAGGGGTTTGCCCAGGAGCGCCTCAGCCGCTGCCTGCCGCATGCCTCTCGCGGCTGCGCCGGGACGGCACGACCGAGGACGCCGGCGTGATGCTGGTCCTCGCCGGGCGTGCGATGCTCGTGGGCGGAACGGTCCAGTCAAGGCCCGCATCGGCCCTCGCGGAATACCTCGAGGACGCGAAAAACCTCAACTCGCCGCCGCTCGTGCCGCGCCAATTCGAGCAGAAGCCGCGCGACCCGAGCTTCAATGACCGTGTCGTCGTCCTTGCTCCCTAGCAGCGTGATGCAAAACGCCGAAACGCGTGTGCGCAACACATCGGGACAAGCGTTGCTGCGAGGGGACGCGGCGTTTTGCGTCACTGGAATTGGGGATTGCAAAGGGGGTGTGGCCCCTTTGCATCAACCTGCTAGGTCCCGCGCCCTCGGCGCGGCCGCCGGTTTCACGCTCACCGAGCTGGCGGTGGTGGTGTTGATCGTCGGCCTGCTGCTTGGCGGGTTGCTCGTCACGCTCGAGGCGCAGAACACGGCGCGGACAGTCGCCGAGACGCGCCAGATCTTGCAGAACGCGCACGATTCGATCATCGGTTTCGCGGTGCGCTACGGAAGGCTTCCCTGCCCGGCGACCACGACCAGCAATGGCATCGAGTCCCCGGCGACGCCGCCCGCCCCGCCGGCCCCCAATCCATGCACCGTGACCAAGGGGTTCCTGCCCGCGGCAACGCTCGGGGTCGGGCCGACGGATGCGAGCGGGTATCTGCTCGACTCGTGGGGCAATCGGATCCGCTATGCCGTGACGACCACGGATACCGACGCGTACACGACGGCGGGCAAGATGCGCGAGAAGGCGTTCAACGTCAGCCCGGCCACGCTGTTGAAGATCTGTCCGTCCGCCGGTGCGAGCGCAGCGGCCACGACGACCGCCTGCCCATTGGGCGGCGGAATCGACACACCCGCCGTGATCTTCTCGACAGGGAAGAACGGCGCAACGGGTCCCGCAAGCCAGGACGAAATCGAAAACACCGACGACTTCTTCGCCGCCTCGAACACCGACCGCGTCTTCGTGATGCACGACCTCACGGCGGCCGAGGCCTCGAGCGGCCTCTTCGACGATGTCGTGATCTGGGTGTCGCCGAACGTCCTGTATCACCGCATGATCTCGGCCGGTGCGCTGTAGCGGCCTCGCAACCGTGAAATTGTTCTCACTCGCGTCCGCTGCTGGCCGCGCCCGGCGACCCGTCGTAGAATGCCCGGAACAGCGCTTGCTTCGGTTCTGCAGGGTCACACCAACCCACTCCAACACGCCCGGATGAACAACGCCAGCGAGCTGCTGAGCCGCCTTCGCACGGCGGGCGTCGAGCCCGGCGATCCGGAGGACATCCGGCTCAAGAAGCAGCTGCTCATGTTCGCGATGGCGCTCACCATCGCGGTGCCGATCGTGTGGGTGGCGGTCTATCGCCTGTTCGGGGTGACGATCTCGACGACGCTGCCGATCCTGTATCTCCTCCTTTCGCTCGCGAACCTCGGCGTCTACCTCGTCTCGCAGAATTTCGGCCGCTGGCGCCTGCTCCAGCTCGGTCTCTTCCTCTTCTATCCCTTCGTGCAGCAGCTCTCGATGGGCGACTTCATCACTGCGAGCGGCTACATGCTGTGGGGGCTGCTGGCGCCGGTCGGCGCGATTCTGCTCTACAGCGCGCGCGACTCGATACCCTGGTTCTTCGGTTACGCGATGCTGATCGTCATGGCCGCAGGCCTCGACTACCAGCTGGTCGAGTCGTCCACCACGGCGGCGCGCGTCCCCGCCAAGGTGAGCGTCGTCTTCTTCGCCCTCAACTTCTTCGCAATCTCGAGCCTTGTCTATGCGCTCCTGCGCTCGGCCTCGTCGGAACGCGAGAAATCCAAGGCGCGCCTCGAGGAGGCCCACCGGCTGCTGCAGACCGAGCAGGAGCGCTCCGAGCGGCTGCTGCTGAATATCCTTCCCGGCCCGGTGGCCGAGCGGCTGAAGCAGGAAGACGGCACGATCGCCGACGGGTTCGCTGACGTAACGGTGATGTTCGCCGACATCGTGAACTTCACGAACATCGCGGAGGGCATGTCGCCGAACCAGATCTTCGCGATGCTGAACAAGGTTTTCTCCTCGTTCGATTCGCTCGCGGAAAAGTACGGCCTGGAAAAGATCAAGACCATCGGCGATGCCTACATGGTTGCCGGGGGACTGGACGACGGCGACGCCCGCAACTACTCCGAGTCGATCGCCAACATGGCGCTCGAGATGCGTGAGCTGCTTGCCAACGACCTCACGGTCAACGATCAGCGCGTCGCGATCCGGATGGGCATCGGCACCGGGCCGGTCGTCGCGGGAGTCGTGGGCAAGAAGAAGTTCATCTACGACCTGTGGGGCGACACCGTCAATCTCGCGAGCCGCATCACGGCCGAGAGCGTTCCAGGCATGATCCAGGTCGACGTGATCACGTACCGCCGCTTGCGCAACCGCTTCGAGTTCGAGGCGCCCCAGACGGTCTATCTCAAGGGCAAGGGCGACACGGCCATCTACCGCCTGCTGGGTCGCAAGACCGAGATCGATCAAGAAGCCGCCGCGTAGGCGGCGCGGCGTCAACTCGCGCCAGCCGCAATCGGGGTTCCCGGCTGGCGCGAAGTTCCCCGCCCCAGATCGCCGGCGAGCTCGAAGCACACGTTGCCCTGTTCGTTGGCGGCGATCCGAAAGCTGAACCCGAGCAGTTCCGCCTGGCGCCCGACCTGGTAGAGCCCGATTCCGTAGCCGGTGTCCGACGGCACGGGACCGCGGAGCAGTCCCGCAAGCACCTCCCGCACGACCGGCCGGCCGCTATCGCAGACTGTCAGCGAGACCGAGTCGGCGATGTCGAAGGTGACGCGCACCCGGACGCTGGGATCGAGCTTGCGCTTCTCCAGCGCGTTCTGAATCATGTTGTCGGCGGCCCCGTCGAACAGATCCTTCGGCAGCAGGATGCCCTCCGCGAGCGCGCCAAGCTGGAAATCCACGCCGCGGATCTGGTACGCCTTCTGCACCCCCTCCCACCAGGCATCCGCCCGGACGAAGCGCCCGGTCTCCACCTGCGGCCGCTGCAGCTTGTCGATCGTGTGCCGGAGCCGCTGGGTCACGGTCGGCAGGTGCTTGCGGATCAGCGTCTGCAGCCCCTCCGGATTGCCGTCCGGGTCGCGCTCGACCGCCGAGCACAGCACGTTCAGCGACTGCAGCAGGTTCTTCACATCGTGCGTCAGCCGGGCGCCGGCCTCGTGGAGGGCCTGCACGTAAGTCTGCTGCTTGAGCTTCTGCTCGCGCTGCTTCGCCACGTAGAACTGGCCGAGCAGCTGCCCGAGCAGGTGGAAGTGCCACACGAGCGAGGGGCTGGGACGATGTCGACTGTAGAGGCGGATCGTGAGCTCGCGTCCGGCGAACTCCACCGAATGCTTCGAGCTCGACCCGAACTCGCCCGCTTCGGACGATGTATGCCACGTGCCGCCAGTCACCCAGGGCAGCCCACCGAGACCCGCGCAGGCTTCCTTCAGGAACTGGTCGGGCCGCGACTCGGTCCGCGAGAGCTCGGCGAGGAAATGCAGCCATTGCTCGAACGGCAGGCCGATCGACAGGAGATAGCGCGAGAACAGCGTCGCGAGTCCGGCAAAGCCCGCCCCGGGGTTCCACGCCACGCTTAGAAAGATGAGCACCGCCGCGATCGACAGCAGGCTGTATGAAAGCGCGAGGGGATAGCTCGTCTTGAGGACCGTCATATAGGCGAAGCTGCCCAGCACCAGCGCTGTCAGAAGCAGGAAAATGAACGACGCATACAGAAAGTCGACGATCTGGGGTTCCGCCGTGTCGGACTCCACCGGCAGCACCGCCATCATCAGGAACAGGATGGGCAGTCCGTACTGGACGATGACCCGCACCTCGGATGGCAGCGTCCCGGTCGCGAACCCATTCGGCACGATCCACACCAGCAGGAGCGAGGCGAGGTAGAAGAAGGTCGTCAGGTAGAAGACCCGCAGCCAGCGGGCCTGGAAGAGAAACACCTTGCCGCCGATCACGCCGGCGAGCAGCCCCACCCAGAGACCGAGCATCCACCAGCTCAGGAAAACGAGGATCGCGATCGTGATGAGGGAGATGAGGATCACCTCGCTCACCTTCAGCCGCTGGCCGCCCTGCATGAAGGGTTGCCAGATGAAGAAGAGGCCGAGGTGGGCCATCATCATTCCACGCGCCCAGATGTCCTCGGTGCCGCGCATCGCGGCGAGGTGGAGCAGCACCAGCATCGCGATCAGCAGGAGCCGCCACAGGCGCCCGGTGGCACGGGTGGGGAATTCGAACGTCTTCGTCATCGCGGTGGCTGGCCCGGTGCTTGCATCGGTCCAGCCGAGAATCTACGCTGGGTCGCCGCGGGCGCGCGCCCATGGGACCGAAGAGGTGACCAAAGACGTGACCGAAGGGCGCCGCATGCCATCCTACCCGCCGAGCTCATGAGCATACTCCCCATCGCCCGCATTACACTGCTGGAGGTCGCGCGCAGCCGGCTCGCCTGGCTGATCGGCGCCGTGCTCCTGGCCAGTCTCGCCATCGCCGGCTTCCTCCAGCAGGTTGCGGTGATCGAGGCACGCGACATCCAGGCTGCGATTATCGCAGCCCTGCTGCGCGCCTGCGCGGTGTTTTTCGTGGTCCTGTTCGTGGTGATGAGCGTGGTCCGCGAGCTGAACGACAAGTTCTTCGAGCTGGTGTTGTCCCAGGCCATGCCGCGCTCGAGCTACCTCTTCGGGAAGTTTCTCGGCGTGGCGGCCGCCGCCGCCGTGATCGCCGTCGTCCTGAGCGTACCCGTCGCGGTCTTTGCCCCCGTCGCACGCGTCCCGGCCTGGACCCTCTCGCTTTTCGGGGAGCTGCTCATCATGGCGGCGGTGAGCCTGTTCTGCGTGCTGACGTTCACCCACGTCCTCACTGCGCTGAGCGCCGCCGCCGCCTTCTATCTCCTCGCCCGCTCGATGGCGGCCCTCCAGATCATTTCGGCGACCTCGGAGCAGAACGTGCTGCTCGCACCGCGGATCGCGGACTGGTTCATCCAGGGCGTGGCGCTGGTCATGCCCAGGCTCGACCGGATGACGCAGACCGGCTGGCTGATCGACGCCGCCCCGGATGCGGGGGCGCTCGCCGGCGTCCTCGCCCAAACAGTGATCTACGTCGCCCTCATCCTCGGCGCCGCGCTCTTCGACCTCTACCGTCAGGATCTCTGAGCCGAGGCGATGCGCGTACGGCCGCTGCGTGATGTTCCGACCTGGGTGAAGCTCACTGCGCTTGCGGGGCTCGCCACCCAGATGATCTGGAGCAGCCTGCAACCCGCCCCGCGCGCGGCGGCCGAGGACCTGCCGCAGGCGCCGTCGAGCCAAGTCCTGCGACTCGCGGCGCTGGGCGAGCCGATCGCCGCGGCGAAGTTGCTGATGCTCTACATCCAGGCATTCGACTATCGTGCCGGATCCCGCATTCCGTATCGTAAGCTCGATTACGACGCCCTGATCGGCTGGCTCGACCGCATCCTGAACCTGGATCCGGGGGGGCAATATCCCCTCTGGTCGGCCGCGCGACTCTATGCCGAGGTTCCGGACCCGGACCGCCAGCGCAAGATGCTGGACTTCATCTACCGGGAGTACCTCGTCGATCCGAACCGGCGGTGGCCGTGGCTCGCCCATGCAACGTTCATCGCCAAGCACCAGCTCAAGGATCTACCGCTCGCGCGGCGGTATGCTGTTGCGCTGCAACAAAACACCACCGATCCCAACGCCCCGCTCTGGGTCAGGCAGATGGAACCCTTCATCCTCGAGGATATGGGGGAGCTCGAGCTGGCCCGGATACTGATCGGAGGACTGATCGCCAGCGGTCAGGTGAAAGACCAGCGCGACGCCGAGCTGCTCAAACAGCGGTTGAAGGCACTCGAAGAGCGCTTGGGAAAGCCGTAACGCCCATCGACGCTGTCGCTCATCTGACGTTTATGCCGGGATTCCGACGATTTGCTGGCCCGAATCGCGTGATTTTGTGCACAAACCGGGGTTTCGAGCGGGCATCGAAGTTGCTTAATAGCCCCTACCACCCCACCCCGTCTCGGGCGGAAAGTATCAAGGAGCAAATCATGAAAAAGCATGCACGTCAGTCGGGCTTCACCCTGGTCGAGATCGCCATCGTGCTGGTGATCATCGGGCTGCTGCTCGGCGGCATCCTCAAAGGCCAGGAGATGATCACCCAGGCCCGGATCAAGAACGTCGTCAACGACCTGAACGGCATCACCGCAGCCTACTTCTCGTACCAGGACCGGTACAAGGCGCTCCCCGGCGACGACCTCAGCGCCGCGACCCGCTGGGCCGGATTCAGCGTCGTGGCAGGGACCGGAAACGGACAGATCTCCGGACTCTATATGGATGCGCCGGGAGCAACCCCCCCGACCAACGCGAACGAGTCGCTACTGTTCTGGTGGCACCTGCGTGCCGCCGGATTCGTCCCCGGGCCGACGGCAGGCCAGGGCGCCTGGTCCCAGCCGACCAATGCGGTGGGTGGCATCCTTGGAGCGCAGACTGGCGCGTTTACCGCGACCACCGTCGGCACGCAGCTGACCGGAAACGTCATCTGCACGTCGAACATCCCGGACAAGATCGCGGGGGCGGTCGACACGCAGCTCGATGACCAGAAATCGACGACCGGCAACGTGCGATCGATGCAGGTCGGCGGCAACGTGACCGCGAACTCCGGAAACCTCGCGGCAAACTACACGGAGACCGGCGACCAGCAGTATCTGATGTGCAAGTCGATCTAACCGATTTGAGGTGACCGCGGGCGCGCACCGCGCCCGCCGCAGCAAACTCGAGTACCTGTCGCAGACGGCGCAACGCAGCAAGAGATTCGCAAGACCGTCCGACGAGCGAATTGGTTATCGGTGCCACGGGCCCGCGCAGTTGCGGGCCTCCTTTTTTCCGATCGGCGAAATTTCGACGCCGGCCGCAATTCATCGCTCCGGGGACCCGTGCTGGGTCCGTGCGAGGGGGCCGATTCTTGCATGCCTGCTTCAGGAAACGCGCGAGACGCGCCGGGAATCCATGATGGTTACGTCATTACAGTGCGTACCCACTCTCTTCGCACGGCGAAATCTCGTCGCCGATCGTGCCCATGCGTGACTGCGCGCTTTCTCGAATTCGTGGAATTTTCCCGGTGCCAGCGCGCGTCGTCGTCCACCTAACGCGAGCGCTTTGCTCTAATCGCGTTGCTACGCGGTTTCGTGGAATTGTTCCGGTGTCGTCGCCGATGGCCTGCCCGCGCGGGCCACCAGCAGTTGCACGGTGGCCGGTCAACGCATGCAGTGCCACCGATCGGAATATGCTCATCTCGGGATCTCAGCGCGGGTTCACCCTGGTCGAAATCGCCATGGCGCTCGTCATCGTCACGCTGCTGCTGGGCGGGGTGATGCGCGGCCAGGAGCTCGTGACGCAAGCGCGCATCCGTGACGTACTGAACGATCTGAGTGGCGTGACGGCCGCCTACAACTTCTATTACGACCGTTACAAGGCCGCGCCGGGCGACGACCCGGCCGCCGGAACCCGCTGGAGCCCGTACGGCGCGAAGTCGGGGGGCGGCAACGGCACGATTTCGGGGAAGTACTTCGAGGGCAAGGATCCCAGCATCCTCACCGACGGCGACACCGACGAGTCCTCGAAATTCTGGTGGCACCTGCGTCTGGCCGGGTTCATCCACGGCCCTGGCACCGGGCCGGGTGCCACGGCCCCGCCCACCAATTCCGTGGGCGGCCTCCTCGGCGTGCAGACGACCGGGCTCGGCCTGAGCCGGATCATCGCGTGCGAGTCGAATCTTCCCGCTCGGATCGCAGGCGTGGTCGACATCCAGATCGATGACGGGCTCCCGAACCGCGGATCGGTGGTGGCCTATGAGCAGTCCACGGCGAACGAAGACGTGATGGGCAAGACGCCCAACACGACCGCGTACGACGAGTCCGGGTCGGGCCAGTACGTGATCTGCAAGGCGATCTAGCGCTACGCGCCGCGGGCCTCCAATCAGCCCTTCATCAGGCGAATCTCGGCGGCCTCGAGCGCATCCGGTCGCCCGAGCAGCACCAGGACATCCCCGGCCTTGAGGCGCGTCTCGGGGCCGGGCTCCTCGGCCCGGATCCCGCGCCGGCGGACGGCAGTGACCTGGACCCCCATGCCCTGAAGATCGAGCTCGGCAAGCGTGCGCGCGACACCGAAGCCGTCCTCCCCCAGCGTCACCGAGTGCAGCCGCGGCTGCGCGGACTCGTCGAGGTCGGCCGGCTCGTCCATGACGCCGCGGTAGAAGCCACGCAGGAGCCGATAGCGTTCGGACCGCATCAGGCGCAACTGCTCCAGCACGCGGCGGACCGGAACGCCGATCATCAGCATCGCGTGCGACGCGAGCATCAGGCTCGATTCGAACGTGTCCGGAACCACCTCGGCGGCTCCGGCGCCCGACAACCGATCGAAGTCCGCGTCATCGCGGGTGCGCACGATCACGGGCAGCGCCGGGCTCACCTCCTGCGCGCGCGCGAGGGTTCTGAGCGCGGCGGGCGTGTCGATGAAGGAGATCACCAGGGCCGAGGCCCGATTGATGCCCGCGGCGACCAGCGTCTCCGCGCGGGACGAGTCGCCGTACACCACCGGTTCGCCGGCCGCCGCCGCCTCGCGCACGCGATCGGGATCGAGATCGAGCGCGACGAACCCGATGCCTTCGCGCTCCAGGAATCGGCCGAGGTGCTGTCCGGTCCTGCCGTACCCGCAGACGATCACGTGCCGCTCGCGCGCGAGGCTTTGCACGGCCACCTGGTGCAGCTGCAGCGACCGGAGCAGCCACTCCGAGCGCGACCAGCGCAGCACGATCCGGTCGCTGTAGTGAATGAGAAAGGGCGCGCTCAGCATCGAAAGCAGCATGCCGGCGACCGCGACCTGATAGAACTCGGCGTCGACCACTTGCCGCAGCACGCCGACGCTCGCGAGCACGAGGCCGAACTCCCCCGCCTGCGCGAGCGCCAGTCCCGCGCGCAGCGCCGTGCCGGGCGGCTGACCGAGCAGGCGCGCCAGCCCGACGACGACGCCGAACTTGAGCACCATGGGGAGCGCGAAGAGCGCCGCCACCAGGGCAACATTGTCGATCACCACCCGCGGATCGAGCTGCATGCCCATGCTGACGAAGAAGAGGCCCAGGAGCACCTCGCGGAACGGCCTGATGTCCTCCTCGACCTGGTGGCGATACTCGGTCTCGGAGATCAACATCCCGGCGAGAAACGCGCCTAGCGCGAGCGAAAGGCCCGCGAGTTCCGTGATGTAGGCAAGGCCGAGCGCGATGAACAGGACGTTGATGATGAAAAGCTCGTGCGAGCGGCGCCGCGCGACGATGTGAAACCACGCCCGCATGAGCCGCTGCCCCAGGAAAAGCAGCACTCCGAGGACGACGGCCGCCTTCAGCGCGGCGACCCCCAGGGCGTATCCGAGCCCGACGCCCTCCAGTCCCAGGGCGGGAATGATGATTAGGAAGGGCACCACAGCCAGGTCCTGGAAGAGGAGCACCCCCACCGCGGCGCGTCCGTGCGGGGTCTCGAGCTCGAGTCGCTCCGCGAGCATGCGCATGACGATCGCGGTGGAGGACATGCAGAACGCCGCGGCGATGGCGAACGCCGCAGGCCACTGGGCGCCCGCCGCCATCAGCAGCGCGAACAACGCGAGCAACGTGATGATCACCTGCAGCCCACCGAGCCCGAATACCAGCCGGCGCATCTGCGTGAGGCGCGGCAGGCTGAACTCGAGCCCGATGGTGAACATCAGGAAAACCACGCCGAACTCGGCAAAGTTGCGCGCGAGCGGCGCGTTCGGCACCCAGCCGAGCGAGTTGGGGCCGATCGCCACGCCCACGATCAGGTAGCCGAGCAGCGGCGGGAGGTTGAGCCGGCGAAACAGGACCACCACGAGCACCGCGCTCGCCAGCAGGATCAACGCAAGTTCGAGGCCCTTGATCATCGCGGCTACCGGAGAATCCCAAACTCGGCGAAGGGCGCATGTCGCGTCGCGCGCTCGGGCACGGCGCGGCCCGAATCGATCCATCGCGGACCGTCGAAACGGCGGCCCGGCACGGGCCCTTTGCTATACTGTGACGGGATGATAACCGTGGCCTCTCCCGCGGACCAGGCGAGCGCTGATGCGCGTGCGGTCGAGCTCGCCCGCGAGGTGCTGCGGATCGAATCGGATGCGGTTGCCGAGATCGCGTTGCGCGTGGGCGCGAGCTTCGGCGCAGCCGTGCGGATCATCATGAACTGCCGCGGCCGCGTCGTGGTGAGTGGCGTGGGGAAATCCGGGCATGTCGCGCGGAAGATCGCCTCGACGCTCGCGAGCACCGGAACGCCGGCGTTCTTCGTCCATGCCGCCGAGGCGAGCCACGGCGACCTTGGGATGATCACGCGCGACGACGTCGTCATCGCGATCTCGTATTCCGGCGAAAGCGACGAGCTGCTGACCATCGTACCGCTCGTCAAGCGTGGCGGCGCGAAGCTGATCACCATGACCGGAAATGCCCAGGCGTCGCTGGCGCGCGATGCCGACGTGGTGCTCGACACGCGCGTGTCCAAGGAAGCCTGTCCGCTGAATCTCGCGCCCACGGCAAGCACGACCGCGACGCTTGCGCTCGGCGATGCCCTGGCTGTGGCCCTGCTGGACGCCCGCGGGTTCAATCGCGACGATTTCGCGCGCGCGCACCCGGGCGGCGCGTTGGGTCGGCGCCTGCTCACCCACGTGCGGGACGTGATGCGTACCGGCGCCGAAGTCCCGTCCGTACCGCACACCGCGAGCTTCTCCGATGCCGTCGTGGAGATGTCCAACAAGCGGATGGGAATGACCGCGATACTCGACGCATCCGGCCGCGTGATCGGCATATTCACCGACGGGGACCTGCGCCGTGCACTCGAGAAGGTTCCTGACGTGATGCGTGCGCCCATTGCGGATGTCATGACGCGCGACCCGCGCATGATCGGACCCGATCATCTTGCCGTCGAGGCCGTCGAGATCATGGAGCATCATAAGGTTCACGGGCTGCTCGTCGTCACGGAGGACGGGTTGCTGGTCGGAGCGCTGAACATCCACGACCTGCTGCGCGCCAAGGTGGTCTAGCAATGGTGGAGCAGCGCTCGGCTGCCGGACGCGCGCGCAACGTGCGCCTGATGGTCTTCGATGTGGACGGCGTGCTGACCGACGGTACGCTCTTCGTCGCGGCCGCGGGAGAGGAGTTCAAGGCGTTCAACATCCTGGACGGTCATGGTCTCAGAATGCTGCGCGATAGCGGCGTGCAACTCGCGATCGTCTCCGGACGGGAGTCCGCCGCAGTGACTCGCCGGGCGCAAGAGCTCGGTATCGAGCACGTTCATCAGGGCATCGCGGCGAAGCTGCCCGTCTTCGAGGCGCTGTGCGCCCGTTCCGGCCTCGAATCGGAGCAGTGCGGGTTCGTCGGCGACGACTTCCCCGATCTCCCGGTGCTGGTCCGGTGCGGGTTCGCCGCCAGCGTGCCCAACGCGCCCGAGGCGGTGCGAAGCCGCGTACACTACGTCACGCGGGCCGCCGGCGGGCGCGGCGCGGTGCGCGAGATCTGCGAATTCGTCCTGGATGCGCAGGGCAAGCTTGACGCCGCGCTCGGGAGATATCTGGCGTGAGGCCGCGCGCAGGCACAATTTTCCCCGTCGTACTGGTTGCGATGCTCGCCGCGCTGACCTTCTGGCTGGAGCGTCTCGCGGAGGGCCCCAACGGCCCGTCGGCGCCACGCGATCCGGGCACACCCGATTTCATGATCGACGAGCTGAAGGCGACAAAGATCAACTCCGAAGGTCGTGCCGAGTATTCCCTGGCGGCGGCGAAGATGGTTCATTTTCCGGCTTCGGACATCACGGAAGTCGACCAGCCGCGGCTCGTCCAGTGGCGCGCGGACGCTCCGCCGGTGCGGGTGAGCGCCGACCGCGGCACGGTGTCCGGAAACGGCAAGGAGCTCTATCTTCACGGCGACGTCGTCATCGTGCGCGAAGGCGCACCCGGCCGCGGCGTGCTGCGGGTCGAGACGAAGTATCTGCAGGTGATCCCCGACCTGGAGATCGCCCGCACGCCGGAGCACGTCGTGATCACCCAGGACGGCTCGCGGCTCGAGGGCGTGGGGATGGAGTTCAACAACAAGGCTCGCGAACTGGAGCTGCGCTCCCTCGTGAGCGGCACGTACCGGCCGGTCGAGAAGGCGCAATGAGCCGGACGCGTTCGGATCGCTTCGCCTGCCTTCTCGCGGCGTGCTTCGCAGGAGCGATCGCTACCGCCGCCCCCGCCGTGGCGCAGAAACCCAACTCGAACGAGCCGGTCAGCATCGAGGCGGACCGGATGAAGGCCGACGACCAGAAGCAGATCGCCGAGTTCGAAGGGCGGGTCGTTCTCACTCAAGGAAGCTTTCAGCTGCGCGCCGACAAGCTCACCGTGCGCAAGGACGGCGACGGCTTCCAGCACGGCACCGCCACCGGACAACCGGCCACGTTCAGGCAGAAGCGCGAGGGCACCGACGAGTGGATTGCCGGCGAAGCCGCGCGCATCGAATACGACGGTCGGCGCGAGCAGGTGGAGCTGTTCGACAGCGCGAAGGTGTCGCGCGACAACGACGAGGTGCGCGGCAACTACATCTCGTATGACACGCGCGCGCAGGTGTTCCGCGTGCAAGGTGGCAAGGAGTACGCTCCCGGGCCGGGACGCGAGGACCGCGTTCGTGCCGTCATTCAGCCGCGCGCGAAATCGACCGACAAGGGCAAGCCTGCCGCGCCGCTGCTGCTCGCGCCCACGCCCAGCCTGGACCGGCGCGGCAAATGATCGAGCGAGAGTATCGACCGGCCCGCCTGCGGCAATGAGCCAGCTCAAGGCGCTCGCGCTGAACAAGCGGTACAAGAAGCGCACTGTCGTGCACGACGTTTCGCTGCAAGTGTCGAGCGGCGAGGTGGTCGGCCTGCTCGGGCCGAACGGCGCCGGAAAGACGACCTGCTTCTACATGATCGTCGGACTCGTGGCGGCGGACGGTGGGCGGATCGTCGTCGACGAGCAGGACATCACGCATCTGCCGATCCACCGGCGGGCACGCCTGGGGCTGTCGTACCTCCCGCAGGAGGCGTCGGTATTTCGCAAGCTGAGCGTCGAGGAGAACGTGCGGGCCGTGCTCGAGCTGCAGAAACTGAACGGGGAGGATGTCATGCCCCGCCTCGACGGGCTCTTAGAGGAGCTGCATATCGCTCATTTGCGGGAGGCCACCGCGCTCTCGCTTTCCGGCGGCGAGCGCCGCCGGGTTGAGATCGCGCGGGCGCTCGCGACACGCCCGAACTTCATTCTGCTCGACGAGCCCTTTGCCGGAATCGACCCGATCGCGGTCCTCGACATCCAGCGCATCATCCGGTTCCTCAAGGAGCGCTCGATCGGCGTGCTGATCACCGACCACAACGTGCGCGAGACCCTCGGAATTTGCGACAGAGCGTACATAATTAACGAAGGGGTCGTGCTGGCCGCCGGGAAACCGGAGGAAATTGTTTATAATGACGCAGTTAGACGCGTTTACCTGGGCGAACATTTTCGTCTCTGACGCATCGGCGGGACAGGGTAGACCCTGGCCCCGGAACGCATTTCCTGGACCCCACTTTGAGGCGCAGCGAACGTAGCGAGAAATCCGTCAATCGTCCGGAACTCCCGGGGCCGCCGGCTCCGACCGGCAGGCTCGGATCGCAATTCCAACCCCTTTCATGAAACAGACCCTGCAGCTCAAGCTCTCGCAGCACCTCACGCTGACTCCGCAGCTGCAGCAGTCAATCCGCCTTCTTCAACTGTCCACACTCGAGTTGAACCAGGAGCTGGAAAAATTCCTTGCGGAGAACCCGCTGCTCGAGCGTGAGGACAACGAGGAGGAAGGCGAGGCGATCGCCGCGCCGATCAACGGCTCGCACACCGTGTCTCACGAGGCGTCCGAGGGCGGCGACGGCCAGCCCGACGAGGCGCAGAATTTTGACGAGAGCCGGCCGGGCGACGCCGACTGGTTTCTCGAGGGGATGCCAAGCGGGCAGCCGGCGCGGGACGACTCCGAGGACGGGGAGTACCCGCAGCTCGCAGCGGACACCCCCAGCCTGCGGGAGCATCTCCTGGAGCAGCTCTCGCTCACGACGCTTCCGGACCGCGATCGCAGCCTCGTCGCGGCCCTCATCGAAGCGCTCGACGAGGCAGGCTATCTCAGCCAGCCGCTTGAGGAGATCGTTGCGCTGTTTCCGGCGGAACTCGGCGTGGAGCTCGAGGAGCTCACGATCGCGCTCAAGCACCTGCAGAACCTCGATCCAACCGGAGTCGGCGCCCGCAACCCCGAGGAGTGCCTTGAGCTGCAGCTCCTCGCGCTTCTCGAAGGTACTCCCGGCAGGGAGCATGCCCTGCGTATCGTGCGAGGCAACCTCGGACTGCTCGCCGCGCGGGATTTCGCGCGCCTGCGCAAGCTATTGCAATGCGACGAGGCCGCCTTGCGCACTGCGCAAAAGCTGATTCAATCCCTCAACCCCCGCCCCGGCGCGGCATTCGGCGCCCTCGATACCCGGTACGTGATCGCGGACGTGATCCTGCGCAAGCTGAAGAACGTCTGGGTCGCGAGCCTCAACCCGGCCGCCATGCCGAAGCTGCGCATCAACCGCATCTACGCCGACATCCTGCAGTCGAACCGCGGGTCCGCCGGCGGCCAGCTGTCCGCGCAACTCCAGGAGGCGCGCTGGCTGATCAAGAACGTCCAGCAGCGTTTCGACACGATTCAACGGGTGTCGCAGGCGATCGTGGATCGGCAGCGCTATTTCTTCGAGCATGGCGAGGTCGCCATGCGGCCCCTGGTGCTGCGCGAGATCGCGGATACGCTCGGGCTGCACGAGTCCACCGTTTCGCGCGTCACCACCCAGAAGTTCATGGCCACGCCGCGCGGGATCTTCGAGCTCAAGTACTTCTTCGGCAGCCACGTCGGCACCGATACGGGCGGCGCGTGCTCGGCGACGGCCATCCGCGCCCTGATCAAGCAGCTGGTGGCGGCCGAGGACGGGCGCAAGCCGCTCTCGGACAGCAAGATCTCCGAGGTTCTCGGTCAACAGGGAATCGTCGTCGCCCGGCGCACGATCGCGAAGTACCGGGAATCCCTGCAGATCCCGCCGGTCAATCTGCGCAAGTCGCTCTGACCGCGCGCCGGATGCTCCGCCGGGATCGCATCGCCCCAGGCAGCGGAACTCGAGTGTGCGTCTGGTAGTCGAACACGTCCGAAATTCGAGCATCCGGAACTCGAGCGTCTTCATGGCACGGCGTATAATTCGTAGTTTCATTGCGCCGGCGCCAGCCCCCGAATCGGAACGGCAGCCGGGCGCTTGATCGCTGAAGGATAGATCCACGGCATGAATCTCGTCGCCAAGCTGCTCCCGCCTGCCAACATCGTCCTCGACCTCGAGGTGAGCAGCAAAAAGCGGATGTTCGAGCAGGTCGGGTTGTTGTTCGAGAACAACCAGGGCATCGCACGCAGTCTCGTCTTCGAAAGCCTGTTCGCGCGGGAACGCCTGGGATCGACCGGGCTCGGCCAGGGCGTCGCGATACCGCACGGGCGCATCAAGGGCCTGAAGGACCCGGTCGGGGCGCTCGTGCGGCTCAAGACGCCGGTTGCGTTCGACGCCCCGGACGGCAAACCAGTCACGCTGGTTTTCGTCCTGCTCGTACCCGAGCAGGCGACCGAGCAGCACCTGCAGATCCTGTCCGAGCTGGCGCAGATGTTCAGCGACCGCGCGCTCCGCGAGCAGCTCGCCAGCGCGAGCGATCCGGGCGCGCTGCACCAGACCATCCTCGCATGGCAACCTCATGTTGCAGACAACCGTCGCGCGGCTGTATGAAGACAACCGAGAGCGTCTGTCGCTCACCTGGGTGTGCGGCGAGGCGGGCAGCGGCGCGCTCATCCGCCAGGATCCAGGCGAGTCCGCCGCGTTCGTCGGCCATCTGAACCTGATCCACCCCAACCGGATCCAGGTCGTCGGTCCGCACGAGGAAGCGCACATCGCCGGGCTCGAGTCGGAGCGGCTCGGCCGCGTGATCGAGCGCAGCTTCACACCCTCGCCCGCCGCACTGATCATGGCCGATGGCGTTCCGGGCCATCCGCGCGTCCTCGAGATTGCGGAAGCGCGCGGCATCGCCGTCATCGCGAGCCCGCTGCCCGCGGCATTTCTCATCGACAAGCTGCGCCGCTACCTCGCCAAGACGCTCGCGGAGTCCACCGAGCGGCACGGCGTGTTCATGGACGTCCTCGGCCTCGGCGTGCTGATCACCGGGGAATCGGGGGTCGGCAAGAGCGAGCTCGGGCTCGAGCTGATCAGCCGGGGGCATGGATTGGTGGCCGACGATGTCGTGGAGATCCTGCGCATCGGCGCGACCCAGCTCGAGGGACACTGCCCGCCCATGCTGAAGGATTTTCTCGAGGTCCGCGGGCTCGGCATGCTCAATGTTCGCACCATCTTCGGCGAGACGGCGGTGCGCCCCAAGATGAACTTGCGGCTCTTTGTTCATCTGCTCAAGCCCTCGCAGTCGACGCCGCAGGTCGAGCGGCTGCCCCTGCATGAGCTTTCCGAGGAGATCCTCGGCGTTACCGTGCGCAAGGTCGTGATTCCGGTGGCCGCGGGCCGGAATCTGGCGGTCCTGGTCGAAGCGGCCGTGCGCAATTACATTCTTCAGCTCCGCGGCATCGACAGCACCGGCGAGTTCGTGCAGCGCCAGCGGGCGGAGCTCGACCGGGGCACCGAGGGCGGCACGCCGGCGGCGGTGTAACGGTGCTGCTGGTCATCGTCAGCGGACTGTCCGGGTCCGGAAAGAGCGTCGCGCTGAACGTGCTCGAGGACGCGGCCTACTACTGCGTCGACAATCTTCCCGCCACGCTGCTCGTGGAGACCGTCGACTTTCTCAAGGACGCCGGATACGAGCGCATCGCGGTGAGCGTGGACGCCCGCAGCGGACCCGCGCTCGATGCGCTCCCGCGCTCGGTCGAGGCGATGAAGGCGCGCGGCATCGACGTGCGTCTGCTGTTTCTGGATGCGAAGAACGACACCCTGATCAAGCGCTTTTCCGAAACCCGGCGGCGCCATCCCCTCGCCAGCGATACGCTCACGCTGGACGAATCGATCTCGCACGAGCGCGAGCTGCTGGCGCCCATCGGCGAGATCGGCCACCACATCGACACGAGCGACGTCGCCGCGAACACGCTGCGCGGCTGGATCAAAGATCTCGTCGCGATCGACCGCTCCGGAATGACGCTGCTCTTCGAATCCTTCGGCTTCAAGCAGGGCATTCCGCTCGATGCGGACATGGTGTTCGACGTGCGCTGCCTTCCCAACCCGTTCTACGACAAGCGGATGCGCTCGCTCACCGGTCTCGATGCCGAGGTGATCGCCTTCCTGGACGCCATTCCCGACGTCCGGCGCATGGAGGGCGACATCGGCGACTACATCGCCCGCTGGCTGCCGGCCTTCCAGCGCGACAACCGCGCCTACCTCACCGTGGCAATGGGCTGCACCGGCGGCCAGCACCGCTCGGTCTATTTCGCCGAGCGGCTCGCGCAACGTTTTCGCGGCGATGCGCCAGTCCTGGTGCGTCACCGCCAGCTGGCGCAAGGGGCCGAGGCCTGAGCGCACCGCCCATCCGAACGCAGGAGAGCCGATGATGCCCGGTGCCGCTCACGAACTTCCGATCTTTCCGCTCGGCACGGTGCTCTTCCCCGGAGGCCTGCTGCCCTTGCGCGTCTTCGAGACGCGCTACATGGACATGACACGCGAGTGCATGAAGGAGCAGAAGCCGTTCGGCGTCTGCCTGATCAAATCGGGTCGCGAGGTCGGCGAGCCGGCCGTACCGGAGGACGTCGGATGCGTGGCGCACATCCAGGAGTGGGATATGCGCGAGCTCGGGGTGCTCAGCCTGCGCACCCAGGGCGGGCAGCGGTTCCGGATCCGCGACCGAGAGATCACGGGGCAGGGACTGGTGCGCGCGAAAGTCGAGCTGATCGACCCGGAGCCGGCCGCGACACTGCCGGCCGAATTCGCCGCCTGCGCGAACCTGCTCGAGCTGGTGGTCGCGGACAAGAGCGCGGCCGTATTTTCCGAGCCGCACCGGTTCGACGACGCGACGTGGGTCGGTTACCGGCTCACCGAGATCCTGCCGGTGCCGATGGCAGCCAAGCAGCGGCTCCTCGAGCTGGACGACAGCGTGCTGCGACTACAGATCCTTCAGCGCTTCCTGGAGCAGCGAGGCTTGATCGCCGAAGGTTGAACCGGAGAGCCGCGCAAGAAGCCGCTTGATCGGCGCCGGCAACGCTGCCGTGGCGGCAGCCTCCAGCGGCAGCCACATGCTTCCCGGCTCCGCGGCGTGGGGCGTCGATACGTCGACGTCGACCAGCACCGGTCGGATCTCGAGCGTGAAGTGCGTGAATGTGTGGCGCATCGAAGCGAGCCGGCCGACTTGCCGCACGTTGCAGCCGAATCGCTGCGCCACGGCGCGCGACGGATCCGCGTCCGTAGCGAGCTCGGGCAGGCTCCATAGCCCGCCCCACACGCCGCTTGCGGGCCGCTTTTCGAGCAGCACGTCGCCGTTATGGCGCAGCACCGCCATGATCGTCGCGCGCAGCGGGACCTTCCGGCGCGGCCGGGGTGCGGGCAGCTCGTCGACCCGGTCCGCGATGCGCGCGGCGCAGGTGACGCGCAACGGGCAGCGCGAACACCCCGGGCGCCGGGTGGTGCAGATCATGGCGCCGAGGTCCATGAGCCCCTGGATGTAGATCGCCACGTCGCGCCGCGGCAGGAGCGACTCGGCGAGCGACCACAGCTCGCCCTCCACCGCTCGGTCGCCAGGAAACCCTTCCACCAGGAAATGACGCGCCAGCAGGCGCTTCACGTTACCGTCGAGGATCGCGGCGCGCGCGCCGAAAGCGAAGCCCGCGATCGCGGCGGCCGTCGACCGTCCGACTCCCGGCAGCTGCTCGATGTCTGCGCGGGTTTCGGGAAAGAGTCCTCCATGCCGCGTCATGATCAGCTGCGCGGCGCGATGCAGGTTCCGGGCGCGCGAGTAGTAGCCGAGCCCGCTCCACAGGCGCATCACGTCATCCAGGGGCGCCGCCGCCAGGGTCGCGATGTCGGGGAACCGCTCCATGAAGCGCGCATAGAAGGGGACGACCGTCGCTACCTGGGTCTGCTGCAGCATGATCTCGGACACCCAGATCGCGTACGGGTCGCGCGTCCCCTGCCACGGCAGGTCGTTGCGACCGGCGCGGCTCTGCCAGCGCACCACCCGCCGCGCGAACTCGCTCATCGCGATTCAAACCCAGTCCGCCGGCGCGACCGGTCGCCCATCAGCGCCTCAGGATGCCGCGCAGCGCGTCGCCTATGCTGCCTCCCGAGCCCTGCTGCCCGCCGGTACCCTGCTGCCCGCCACCGAGACGGCGCTCGATCTCCCGCGTGACTGCGCTCTTGGCCGCGTCGGCGGCGAGCGCCCCGACGTCGACGCGGTACTTCAGGTTGTCGAACGTCCCGGTGACGCGCACCGGCGCCGTCAGCCCGCGGACGTCGGACACGTCCTTGCCGCCCTGCCCGGTCGACGTCGCGACGATCGTCGCCTTCAACGTGTAGTCGACCGAGTCGGTGCCGATGTTGATGTCGCCCGCACCCGCGAGCCGCAGGAGCGGCGACTTCCCCTGCAAATCCTCGTTGTGCGCGATCCCGTTCTTGATCACGAAGCTGGCCGAGAGCTCGCTGAAGTCCGTCTTCGCGCCGCCCTGCGCCTGCTCCTCGACGGCCCTTTGCGATCCGAGCAGCGCTTTGGCCTTGCGCAGCGTGGCCGCGACGTCCACGCCCTTGATCGCACCGTCGCGCAGATTGAGGCTCGAGGTGCCATTCAGGCCCTTCTTGAGGGCGCCCACGGTCGCGCCGGCGGTGGTCACATCGAGATTCACCGTGCCGCGCCCCTCCAGCACGTCCTTGTCGGCGGCGTCGCGCAGCAACGGCCCGATCTCGATGCCCTGGAGCTGCTGCTTGACTGCGAATGCGTTCGAATTGGCGTTGATGCTCGCATTGCCCGCCACGGTTCCCTTGTAGAGGTTCGCCGAGATCGGGGCGACGTCGACCTTGCCGTCGGCCGCGCGCAGCTTGACCTGCAC
Source organism: Burkholderiales bacterium (assembly GCA_041617635.1). Classification (GTDB taxonomy): domain Bacteria; phylum Pseudomonadota; class Gammaproteobacteria; order Burkholderiales; family SG8-39; genus JAABRB01. The sequence continues at coordinate 26,978 of JBFJOO010000001.1, forward strand.
GCTCTGCGCCTTGATGTTGCTGACCGTGAGCGCGTCGATCCGGAGGTTGCCGTTGGCGTTGAGGGTCTTGAGCGCCGATAGATCGATCTTCGCGTCGTCGCCTGCGCCACCCTGACCCGCTCCGCCGCCTCCGGCGGACGGCGTGGCGCCACCCGTGGCGCCGGCGGCCTTTTTCGGCGGCAGGTACCGGTCGACGTTCAGTTGATCGGCCACCACGTCGAAATTGATCGCGGGCGCCGCGAAGTTCGCGACCGATGCCTTCGCCTGGATCGTGCTGTCGTCCACTTTGGCGACGAGATCGGTCTGCACCGTCTGCTTGGCCCAGTTCGCTCCCGCGCTCCCCGTCAGGGCGACCTTGATGGTCTTCGCCGGGAAGTCCGGGCTCGAAACCACGAAATCACCGGCGATCTTGGCCAGCCGCGCCTCGCTCGCGGCGAGATTGAGCGACACGGGCGTGGCGAGCTTGCCCTGCACGGCGAAATCGCCCTGCTTGACGCTGACCTCCGACGCGAGACTTGCGAACTCGACCTGCTTGTCTTTGGCCGCGACGGCAGACAGCGCGAACTTCGCATCGATCGTCTGCTCGCCACGCGCGAGCTTGAGTGCACCGTCGATCGCCTGGCTTTGCGCCTGGTCCGGGGCGAGCGCGAGCTTGGGGATCGAGAAGCGCGCTTCCAATCCCTCCTTCGACGTTGCTGTGACCTGCACGCCGGCGAGATCGATCTGCTGGCGCTTCGGATCGATCGTGATGTCGCCCTTGACTGCCGCGTCCAGACCCGCGACGCCGGGCGCGTCTCCCCTCACCTTCGCGTCGAGGTCCGTCAGAGCCACCGCCTGCGTGTCGAAGTCGACCCGGTAGCCGGTGTCGAGCGCAAGGTCGATCGCGAGCTTGGGTTGCGACCCGTCGACGCGTCCCGAAACGCTGAGCTTTCCGGGCACGCCGCTCGCGATGCGCCCGGTCGTGAGGTCGAGTTTCGACAGACGGATATCGGTCCCATCCTGCTCGTCACGCCAGCCCACGTTGGCGTTGCGGAGCTCGATGCCGCCAATGTCGAGCACCGGCGCCTTGTCGTCGGCGCCGGGAGACGGAGCCTTACCGGGTGCTTCCGGCTGTGGCGCCTTCGCGCCGGTGAGATCGTCGATGTTCGTGCGCCCATCCTTGCCGCGGACGAGGTCGACCTTGAGATCGGAGAGCGTCACGCGGTCGACAATCACCTGCTTGGATAGGAGCGGAATCAACGCTATTGCGACCCGCGCCTCGCCGATGCGCGCAAACTCCTTGCTCCCGTTCGGCTCGGAGAGCGCTACGCGATCCACCGCGGCGCCGATCTTAGGGAAGAAGGTGAGCCCGATCTTGCCGTCGATCGTCAGCGTCCGCCCGGTCTTCTCCTTGACGAGCTTGACGATCTCGGGCTTGTACTTCTCGGGGTCGAAGGTCGCGGCAACATAGGCGACGACGATCACCACGATCAAGATAAGGCCGCCGATCGCCCAGAGGATGTACTTCAGCGCTTTTCCCATGTGTTTGCCCGTGTCCTTTTCCTAGGTATCTTCACTCGTTCGCGATGCCGAACGGCACATGGCCGGTGGCGACATGATTCCGCGCGGAGTCGCAATGCCCGCGCTGGTCGTCGAAGAAAATGTCCGCGCCGAACGCCTTCAGGAACCGGCCCTTGTCCAGTCCACCCAGAAACAACGCCTCGTCGATGCGAATGTCCCATGCGCGCAGGGTGCGGACCACCCGTTCGTGCGCCGGGGCGCTGCGCGCGGTGACGAGCGCGGTCCGGATGGGCGAGCCGTCCGGCGAGAATTCCGACTGGATCCGGTGCAACGCCGCGAGAAACTCCTTGAACGGCCCCCCGGCGAGCGGTTCACGCGCCGCGCTCACCTCGACGGCCGTGAAACGCGCGAGCCCCTCGGCCTTGTAAACGCGCTCCGCCTCGTCCGAGAAAAGCACGGCGTCGCCGTCGAATGCGATGCGCAGCTCGGTGCTCTCGGCAAGGTTCTGGCCGATATTGGACGGCAGGATGGTTGCCGCCGCATGACCCGCTTCGAGCGCTTTGCGCACATCGGCGGGATTTGCGGAGAGAAACAGATGCGCGTCGAAAGCCGGCACGTACGGGTACGTGCTCTCGCCGCCGGTGAACGCGGCGCGCGTGATCTCCAGCCCGAAGTGTTCGATGGATTTCATGATTCGCAGGCCCGTGTCCGCCGTGTTGCGCGAGAGCAGGATCACCTCGACGCGCAGCCGTTCGGGCTGGCGCACGTTCAACGCGAGCAGCTTCTTCACGAGCGGAAACGCGATCCCCGGCGCGAGGATCTCGTCCTCGTGCGCCCGCTGGTAGCGAAAATAGGCGTCGACACCCTGATCCTCGAACACGCGATTCGACTCCTCGAGATCGAACAGCGCCCGAGAGGAAATCGCGACGACGAGTCGTCCGTCGATACTAGAAGCCATAGAGCGGTAGCAGGCACGTGAATGATAAGCTATTTCGCACGCAAAGCCCGGCGGACGCCCGTGACTGCCCCGACGCACAAGAACGCACACACTCCGGCAGCGGGGAAGATCGCCGCGCCAGTTTCGGGCGGCGCGTTTCACCCGGTGCTGCCGTATGCGCTACTCGCCGCCGGCGTGCTGCTCGTCTCGAGCGCATCGATACTCATTCGCTTCGCCCAGGGGCTCGGCGTGCCGTCGCTCTCGCTCGCCGCCTGGCGTCTCACGCTGGCGGCGCTGATTCTCACGCCCCTGGTACTCGTGCGCTCGCGGGACGAGCTCGCGAAGCTCGCGCCGCGCGACATCGGACTCGCCGCACTGGCGGGCGTCTTTCTTGCAATCCATTTCGCAACGTGGATCGCCTCGCTCGCGTACACGTCGGTGGCGGCCAGCACCGTGCTCGTGACGACGAACCCGATCTGGATCGCGGCGGCGTCGTGGCTGCTCTTTCGCGAGCGGCCCGGGGCGGGACTCGCGGTGGGCATTGCGCTCGCACTCGTCGGAAGCGTCGCGATCTTCGCCGCCGGCGGCGGCGCGGGCGGCGCAAATCCAGCGCTCGGCAATACGCTCGCCCTCATCGGCTCGATCATGGTCTCCGGCTATCTGCTGATCGGCCGCGGCCTCCGCCGACGCCTCTCGCTCCTCGCGTACATCTGGCTCGTGTACGGTGCCGCCGCGGGCGTGCTGCTGCTCGCGGTGCTCGCCAGCGGCAGCGCAATGCTCGGGTTCGCGGCGACGGCATACGCGATTCTCCTCGCGCTCGCGGTCGGGCCGCAGCTCGGCGGCCATACCGCGTTCAACTGGGCGCTGCGCTACCTTTCGCCGGCATTCATCGCCCTCGCCATTCTTGGCGAGCCGATTGGTGCAGCGCTGCTGGCGTTCCTGATTCTCGGCGAGCGGGTGGCGCCACTCGAGCTGGCGGGCTTCGTGCTGCTGCTCCTCGGAATCTATTTCGCGGCCCGCTCCGAGCGGCGGGCGCGCTGAGTCGCAGGTCGCAAGTCCGGCCCCTTAGCCGCTTGTGACGGCGCGTTTGCGACGTAAAAGGACCGTTCACGGACCCAATGCGGAAAACTTCTTGATCAATTCCATCGCGGTACGCGCGCCGCAAGGCCAAGAAGTGCCACAATAACGGCGTGGGGCGCCCCCGAGGTCCGCGGGAGGGGGAGGGGCGCGCGAGGGCCTAGGCACGCGACTAAGCAGGGGCCTTGCCAGAGCCCATGGATCTTTCGCGGGTATCACGCTTCTGGAGGCACGGTCGGGGGATGAAGGCGTTCAAGGTTGTCGAGGCGCGCGACGCGAACCACGCGGTCGCGCTGCTGGCCGAGCATGGCCGGTCGGTCAAGGTCCTCGCGGGCGGCACCGACATTCTCGTGGATTTCAAGCACGCCCCGCACGCACCCGAAGTGGTGCTCGACATCACTCGCGCCGAGGATCTGAAAGGCATAGCGATGACCGACGCGGGGCTGCGCATCGGCGCGCTGGCCACGCATACCGACATCATGCGCTCGCCCCTCATTCGCGAGAGCCTGCCGGCCCTCGTGGATGCCGCGCACACGATCGGCGCGGTGCAGACCCGCAACCTGGGCACGCTGGGCGGCAACCTCGTGACGTGCGTGCCCTCGATGGACAGCGGACCCACGCTCGTCGCGCTCGAGGCGCGGGTCGTCGTGGCCGGCCCGGGCGGCCGCCGCGACATGCCGTTGACCGAGTTCTTCGTCGGCCCGCGCAAAACCATCCTCAAGCCGGACGAGCTGCTCCTCGAGATCGTGATCCCGAAAGAGAACGTGGGCAAGCCGACGGATTTTCGCAAGTTCGGCCTGCGCAAGGGCCAGGCGCTGGCGCTGGTGAACGTCGCCTCGAGCCTGTGGGTCGACCCCAAAAAGAAGACATTCGTCGCGCCGCGCATCGCGCTCGGCGCCGTGGCGCCCACCGTCATCCGCGCACCCAAAGCGGAGGCCTATCTGGACGGCAAGGCGATCACGCCCGAAGCGATGAGCGAGGCCGGCCGCATCGCCGCCGACGAAGCGCGACCGATCAGCGATTTTCGCGCATCGGCCGAGTACCGCCGCGATCTCATCGCGACCCTCACCCGGCGCACCCTGGAGAACGCCTACGCACAGGCCCAGGCGCGGCAGCAAGGAGATCCGAAATGACCGAAGTGAAGTTGAAGGTGAACGGCGAGGTCCGCACGGCGTCGGTCCCGCCCGAGACGACGCTGCTGAAGTTGCTGCGCGAGTCCTTCAATCTGACGGGCGCGAAGCTCGGGTGCGACGTAGGCGACTGCGGAGCCTGCACGGTCATCGTGGACGGCATGTCCGTGAACGCCTGCCTGATGCTGGTGAACCAGGTTCAGGGCCGCGAAGTCCTGACGATCGAGGGGTTGGCCACGGTCGACCATCTACACCCGATCCAGGAAACCTTCGAGGCGCTCGCATCGCTGCAGTGCGGATTCTGCGGGCCGGGGGTCATCATGGCCGCGAAGGCCCTGCTCGACGAGAACCCCGACCCGACCGTGCCGGAGATCCGCGACGCGCTCTCGGGGAATCTCTGCCGGTGCACCGGCTACACAAAAATGATCGAGGCCATTCAGGACGCCGCGCGAATCATGCGCGCGCGAGAGGCCGCGTGAATCCGCCATCCGGAGGACGAAGCAATGAATGACAAGCTGAGGATCGACGAGAAGGAAATCACGCAGGAGATGCTGCGCGATCAGGGCGAGGCGCTGCGGGTACCGGTCATCACGCCGCCCGTGCCGTATCCGATCGAGACCCTGGTTCCCGAGGTCCGTCAGCAGACGCCTGCGGTCGGCCAGCGCGCCACCCGGCCCGACGGCCGCCTCCATGGGCTCGGCCAGACCAAGTACATCGATGACCTGACGTTTCCCGGGATGCTGCATGCCAAGATCAAGCGGGCCGGCATCGCGTCGGCGCTGATCAAGCGCATCGACACGAGCGAGGCCGAGGCGATGCCGGGCGTGATGGCGGTGCTCACCGGCCGCGAGATCCCGGTCAACTCCTTCGGCCCGTCGCTGCAGGACCAGCCGGTGCTCTGCGACGAGCGCGTGTTCCACGCCGGGGACGGCGTCGCGGCGGTCGCGGCCGTCACGGAACAGATCGCCCTCGAGGCGCTCGAGAAGATCAAGGTCGAGTACGAGCCGCTGACACCGATCCTCGATCCGCTCGAGGCGATGCGGGACGACGCCCCAAAGGTGCATCCGCCCGCGAGCAACATCTACGCGCACAAGATCATCAAGAAGGGCGACATCGAGAAGGGTTTCGCCGCCTCCGACCACGTCTTCCAGGCGCGCTTCTCCACCCAGATGGTCGAGCACGTGCCGCTCGAGCCGCATGCGTCGATCGGGATGTGGGATTCCAACGGCCGCCTCACCGTCTACTCCAGCCTCGGCCGGATCACCCTCGGGCGCACCGACATCGCGCGCACGCTCCGGCTGCCGATCAATCGGGTTCACGTCGTGGCCACGATCGTCGGCGGCAACTTCGGCGGCAAGAACGAGATCACCCAGGAGCCGGTCGTCGCGCTGCTCGCGAAGAAGACCGGTCGGCCGGTGAAGGCCGTCTACTCGCGCGGCGAGGAATTCACCTCCTCGACGACGCGGCATCCGATCATCATGGACTACAAGACCGGCGTCTCGCGCGACGGCAAGATCCTCGCGCGGCAAGTGAAGCTCTACCTCGACGGCGGCGCCTACTGCTCGTGGAGCGAGACGACGCTCGGCAAGGCGTGCATCCTGTCTCCCGGCCCGTACAACATCGAGAACGTCGAGGCCGAGGCGTTCGTGATCTACACGAACAAGACGGTGACCGGCGCCATGCGCGGCTTCGGCGCGCCGCAGGTCTGCTTCGCCTACGAGTCGCACATGGACGACATCGCGAAGGCGCTCGGCATCGATCCGCTCGAGATCCGGCTGCGCAACGCCTTCGGCGAAGGCTCGATCAGCCCCACCGGCCAGGTCCTGCACAGCGTCGTCGTCAGGGAATCGCTCGAGCGGGCCGCCGAGCGTTACGGCTGGCAGGAGACGCGGGAGGCCCGCTCATGAAGCGGCGCGGGCGCGGCATCGCCTGCATGTGGTACCCGATCGGCTTCACGGTCGCAGCCAATCCCAGCGCGGCGACGGTGAAGGTGAACGAGGACGGCACCGCCACGCTGCTCACCGGCACCGTGGAGACCGGCCAGGGCTCGCTGACGGTACTCGCCCAGATCGCAGCCGAGGAGCTCGGCGTCGCGACCGAGGACATTCACGTGGTGTCGGCCGACACCGACGCGACGCCCATGGATACCGGCGCCATCGCGAGCCGCACCACCTACGTGACCGGCAACGCGACTCGGCTCGCCGCCGAGAAGTGCAAGGCGATCCTCTTCAACGTGGCCGCGCCGATGCTCGGCGTGCGCCCGGATCAGCTCGAGGCGCGCGATCGCAAGATCCAGGTGAAGCGCTTTCCGCAGCGCCAGCTGCCCATCGCCGACGTCGCGCGCCACGCGCTCTTCGTCAAGGGCGAGCCGCCGATCGGCAGCGCCTCGTTCAACCCCCCGACCGTGGCGATGGATCCGGAGACCGGCCAGGGCCTGCCGTTCGCGACGTACGTCTACGCGACGCAGATCGCCGAGGTCGACGTCGACGACGAGACCGGCGAGGTCGAGGTCCTGCGCATCGTGGCTTCGCACGATTGCGGCACCGCCATCAACCCGATGCTCGTCGAAGGCCAGATCGAGGGCGGCATCTCCATGGGGATCGGCCTTGCCCTGCAGGAGGAGATCCTCTTCGACAAGGAAGGCCGGCAGATCAACCCGAACCTCACCAACTACATCATGCCGACCAGCCTCGACATGCCGGAGATCGAGGTCGACATCGTGCCGAGCTACGACCCGACCGGCCCCTTCGGCGCGAAAGGCGTCGGCGAGCCCACGTCGGTGCCCACCGCCGCCGCCATCCTGAACGCGATCTACGACGCGGTCGGCGCGCGGGTCCACGCGCTGCCCGCCACCGCCGAGAAAGTCCGCGCGGCGATCAAGGCCGCCCGCGCAGAGGGCACCAAGCAACTCCCGGGCGCGCAGCGCGCGATCGCGGGCCCCGCCACGTAGCAGGGGCCCACGCATAGCGCCGGCGTGTCACGGGGCAGCGGCCAATGGCTGGCTGGTGCATTTGGCCGCGCCCGCCGTCATGGGTGGTTTGTGTGCGGGTAGTCGTGGGTTGACTGCCCGCCGCAAACCGGGTCACCCATAGGCGGGCGTTTGCGGCCGTAGGCGCCGGACGGGCATGGCCGCTGACCCGCTCTCGCGCGGTCCTTTGAAACCGACGCCGAGGCGCTGTTACGGGATCGCGTGCGTGATGAACTCTTCCGGCACGGGCTCGCCCCACTGCGAGCTGAGCCCTTCGTCTGCCGCGAAAAGGTTCGGCTTGTTGTGGACGTTGAGCACGTCGCTGTCGGTCCAGTGCTCGTGCACGCGGCCCCAGGGGTCCTGCCAGTAGTCGTACACCTGGCTGCCGAGCACGTGCCGGCCGATGCCCCACACGTGCTTGTACTTGCCGGCGCGCTTCAGGTGCTCGTGACCGAGCATCACGTCGTCGATGCTCTGCACCTCGAACGACAGGTGGTTGATTCCGACCTTCGGACCCTCGATGCACAGGAACACGTGATGATCGACGAAGGTCTCGCCCCGATCGCAGCGGTTGAACGTCGCGATGATGTTGTCTTTCGACCCGGCGTACACCTCGTCGGAGCAGACGAAGCCGAACATCTCCCGGTACCACTTGGTCCGCTCCAGAGCGTTCTGCGTCATGATGACGCCGTGGGCGGCGCGCTTGACTTGCGAGGGCCCGCGCTCGAGCCGCATCAGCTCGCCGGCGCGGCGGAGCTTCGCGTCTCCCCAGTTGAGGACATTGCGGCGGGTCGGCAGCGGAGCGAGCTGCTGCATGCCGCAGATGACTTCCATCTGGTAGCCGTGCGGGTCGATAATGCGCACGCGCTTGCCGCCGCCGGGCTCGTCGATGTTCTCCACCCCGCTCGCGCCTGCGACCTTGGAGAACCTCTTCAGGTCATCCTCGCTCTCGACATAGAAGGCGAGACCGATGAACTTGGACGGCCCGAGGTGCGTCACGTGGAGATGGTGAGCGGGATCCGTGCCGCGCATGTAGAGCCGGTCCGCGGTTCGCTCCGAGCGGACCATGCCGAAGTTCGTGAGGAACTCCTCGGCCTCGTCGAGGCTGGGGGACTGCAGGCGCCCGTAGGCGATATCGGTGACTTTGATGACCGGCATGATCGACCTCGATTTCGATGGATTCTCTCTCCCGCCGGAAGCCTTGCAACGGCTCCGCGCAAGAGGAATCAATTATAAGATCAAGCGGCGGCCGGTCCGGAACGGATCCGGTGCCCGTCGGACCCGAACAGGCAGATCTGGTCGCGCGCCAGGGTCAATCCGAGCTGGACGCCCGAATCGAGCTCGGCGAGCGCCATGCTGTCGCTGACCGTCACGAACGGGCGTTCCATTCCGACATCGAAATAGAGCAGCGTCTCCTTGCCGAGCGGCTCGACCAGCCGGACCGGCAGCTGCATGTCGCTCGTCGCGCCGTTTCCGGGCGGCACGGCACTGATGTGCTCCGGGCGAATGCCGAGCGTGACGGGGCCCGCCGGCACGCCGTTGAATCGGTCCGGCAGCGGCACCGCGAAACCGGAAGACGCCCGGAAGCGCAGCGCGCCGGACTCTCGGATGACCTCGCCCGCGAGCAGGTTCATCGAGGGCGACCCGAAGAAATCGGCGACGAAGCTGTTCACCGGGTTCGAGTAGATCTCCATCGGCGAGCCCATCTGCTCGATCTCCCCGCCGCGCATGACCACGATCCGGTCGGCGAGCGTCATCGCCTCCTCCTGGTCGTGGGTGACGAAAATGAACGTGCGCTTGAGCGCCTGATGCAGGCGGTCGCATTCCGCGCGCAGCTCGCGCCGCAGCTTGGCGTCGAGGCTGGAGAGCGGCTCGTCCAGCAAAAAGGTCGACGGGTGGGTCACCAGCGTGCGCGCCAGCGCGACGCGCTGCGATTCGCCGCCCGAGCACTGGCCGGGCATCTTGTTCAGCAGGTGCGTGAGCCGCACCATCTCGGCCACTTCCTGGACCTGCCGGGCCCGCTCGGCGGGCGGCACCTTTTTCATCCGCAGCCCGAACTCGATGTTCTGCGCGACGGTCTTGTGCGGGAACAGCGCATGGCTCTGGAACACCATGCCCAGGCCCCGATCGCGCGGCTCGAGGTCGTTGACCACCCGACCGTCGATGCGGATCTCGCCCGCGGTCGGATCCTCGAATCCCGCGATCATCCTGAGGGTGGTCGTCTTCCCGCATCCCGACGGTCCGACGAAGACCACGAACTCGCCGTCCTCGATCGTGACGTTGATGTCCTTCACCGCGGCAAGCGCGCCGTATTCCTTGCGCAGGTTGACGAGTTCGATGCGCGCCACTGCTACCTCCGGATCATGCCAAAACTGAACCCGCGAGCGAGGTGCTTGCGGATGATGAGGCCGATGATGATGAGCGGGATGGTGATCCCGACCGAGAGCGCGGCCTGTCGCCCGTAGACGCGTCCTTCCGTGGATCCCTGGTACTTGGAAAGTTCGATCGGAAGGGTCACCACCTCCGTCTTGGCCAGGAGGAGCGCAAGCAGATACTCGCTCCAGGTGAGAATCAGGATGAACAGGAACGTGGCCACGAAACCTGAGCGCACAAGCGGGAACACCACCTCGAACAGCGTGCGCCAGCGTGGCGCGCCGAGGATCTCGGCGGCCTGCTCGACCTCGCGCGGCACCTCGTCGATGAAGCTCTTGAGCATCCACACCGCGTAAGGGAGGCTGGTGAGGAAGTAGATCAGGATGAGCCCGAATGCCGTGTCGAGGAGGCCGAGAACCGAGTAATAGAGGGAGAGCGGCGCGACGATCACGATCGGCGGAATCATGCGCAGCATCAGGAGCTGGAACATCCGCACCTCGGACAGGACTTTGTAGCGCGACACGCCGTAGGCGATGACACCGCCGTACACCACGGCGAGGGTCGTCGCGCTGAACGCGATCAGGAGACTGTTGCCCATGGCGAACCACGGGCGCTGCGCGGAGATGATGTACTGCGCCGTCGCAACCTCCTGGCGACCGGTCCACACGTCCAGGTAATTGGCGATGGTCCAGGGATCCGGAATGTAGACCGTCGGCCACGCGAACCATTGCTCGCTCGGCTTGAACGACGTGCTGACCATCCAGTAGAGCGGGAACGCCACGATGAGCGCCCACACCGTCAGGATCGTGTAGCGCACGATCGCCGCGATCCGGTTCTTCTGCGACTTGGTCATCATCGGTCGTACCCCAGTCTCATGCTCAGGCGCCGCGGGGCGCTGCGACGTACATCGCGTCGATGGCGTGCTTCTCGCGGCGCAGCAGCCGGATCGCGACGAGCACGATGACGATCATCAGCATCATCGCGACATACGAAAGCGCCGCGCCCTTGGACACCTGGAAGTACTGCCAGGTGGTGAGGAAGATGTACACCGGGATCGTCTCCGTGGCGCTGCCCGGACCGCCCTGGAAGAGTGCCCAGATCTTCGGGAACTCCGCCATCGCCTCCAGAAACCGCAGGATCAGCGCCAGGAAGATCACCGGTCGCAGCAGCGGCAGCTGCACCTCCCAGAAGATGCGCCACGACGAAGCGCCGAGAATGCGCGCCGCTTCGATCGGTTCCTTGGGGAGCGCGGAAAAGCCGGCGAGCATGATGATGAAGGAGAACGGCGTCCAGTTCCAGATCTCGAGCAGCATCACGCTCGTCAGCGCAATTTCGGGATTGGTGAGCCACGGAACCTTGTCCTCGACGCCACTGATGCGGCTGATCATGTCGTTGACCGGACCGGTGTCATACAGCAGCATCTCGGCGGTGTACGCCACGACGATCGGCACCGTCAGCATCGGAATGATAAACAGGATGTAGAAGAGCGCCTGGCCGCGGAACGGCTTGTACATCAGGTAGGCCAGCCCGAAGCCGAGCAAAAAGCAGCCGATCGTCGATCCGAGCGCGAAAGCGAGCGAGCGCAGGATCGCCCAACCGAAGCGGGGGTCGGTGAGGACCTCCTGGAAGATGTCCAGTCCAATCCACTCCGCGTCCTGCCAGGACCCGAGATAGACCGACCACTGGTGGAACGAGAAGTAGAGTTGCAGGAGCAGGACAGGAAGCAGGACGCCGCCGAACAGCGCGATCAGCGGCACGAGGATCGCCCACTTGAAGCGCCTGACTCCGCGCGCACGCGAGGCCTCGCGTGTTGCGGCGGGCGCGACCGATCCGGGAATGGCGACGACGCTGGACATGTCGGGAACGATATCGCGGCCGGCGGGCGTTCTGGCGCGCCCGCGCGGCCGCGATTCCTGTCTCAGTCCGATCCGATCAGGACATCTTGGGCTTGTCGATCTTGGGCATCAGATCCTTGTAGGTCGCGAGTTCCTCCTGGAGCTTCTTCGTGCCGATGCGCTTCACGATCTTCGCCCACTCGTTCTCGACGTTCGGCAGCACTTCGGACGCCTTGCGCTGGCCCACGTACGCCTCGGACAGGTGCTTGCCGAGCTGATCCTGGAACTCGAGATAGCCGGTGAGATAGATCGGCGGGCAGGCGACCTGCAGGCACTGCTCGACCGCTTTCAGTCCGTCCTTCGTGTAGGCCGCCTCGACCCCCGGATCCGTCATGTTGCTCTTGTGCCACGCGTCGTGGAAGGTGTTGACGTTGTCGCCGACGTATTGATTCGCCGATTTCGCCGTCCCCCACCACAGCGCCAGGTAGGCCGCCGCCTCCTTGCGCGGGCTGTACTTGTTCACATGAATGGCGGCGATCGGCGAGGAGATCGTGCGAACAATGGTCTTGCCATCGACGGTGGCGGCGGGTGGCGTGCCGTACAGCCACTTGCCGGCGGTCTTGGATTTCTGCTGGTTCTCCGCGAGCTTGACGATTCCGTCCCAGTACTGGCACGAGACCGCATGCCCGCCGACGATCCGCGGAATCATCTGTGGTGTGCCCCAGCCCGGCGACTCGGGGTGCGCGACGGACTTCTCGCGCAGGTAGATCTCGAGCGCCCGGTTTCCGGCCGGCGTGTTGAGCGTCGGCTTCATGCCGTCGTCGAACGGGAAGCCGCCGTGCGCGTAGAGATACATGAGGTACCACGTGACGCCGTTCGCGCGGTTGCGCAGGTTCGCCGAGCCCCAGATGCCTTTGTCGGGGTTGTGGAAAAACTGCATGATCTGGAAGTCGTCGTCCCAGGTCTCCGGCATCTTGAGCGGCTTCCCGTACTTGTCCGCGTAGCGCTTCTGGCTGTCGGGGTCCTCCAGGAGATCCTTGCGCATGAATTGGTTGTGGACGTTGCCGTCGGTCGGAATGGCGTAGGTCTGGCCCTTGTAAGTCATCAGCTTCGCGTAATCGCCGACCGCATCGATCTTGAAGCCGGCCTTCTTCATGTAGGGATCGAGCGGCTCGAGCAGCCCCGCCGAGGCGAGCGACGGGATCATTCCCGCGTCGACGTGGAAGAAATCGAACTGCGGCGAGCGCGACAGCGCCTCCGCCATCGCGCGTTGCGGGATGTCGAAGATCGAGATGTCCTGGATGTTGCCGACGCCGATGCCGCTCAGCTTGCGGAAGTCCTCCATCGAGGGCTGCATCGGGATGTAGTAGTTCGACCAGATCATCCCGGTCACGTCGGTCTTGCCGAGGCTCTTGGCCGCTGCAACGATGCGGTCGTTCTCGGCCTGCGCAAGAGCCCTCGGCGCGAAAGGCAGCGTGCTGAGCACGGACAGGCCGACTCCGCCTTTGATGAACTCGCGCCGGGAAAAGCGTGCTTTGGTCATGGTCTCCTCCTCCTGATTGGAGTGCGATTGCCCTATTCAAATTCGCCCGCGACCGCGGACGAACATTTCGCGGACGTTAACGCCCGGATATTCTAGATTGTTTCCAATTTGTTTCCATTTAGTCAGCCGCCCCCTCCATTGTCAAGCGGCGGTCGAGGTATCCGATAAGGCGAGTGGGACGGCGGCAGTCCGATCGATCGCATTCGACTGTGCGATGCAGCAAACGTTGCCTGACGGGCGCCTGACGAACATTTGCCAAACCTCGCTATTTTCGCGGCGGGATCACCGGCAGCATCACCCAAGCGTCCACTTTACCGCCGGTGTGCAGCGTGACCTTTCCGTCAAAGATCGCGGGGGGGCGGTCGCGCGCGTCGTTGTGCATGAATGGCCCCACGCCGGTGAACTCGTTCTTCATGTTGGAGAGCTTGCCGCCGGAGCCCCCCGGATACACGTAGTCCTTGCCGCGCACCGTGAGCGCGATGCGGTAGCCGGCCGGCACGACGATGCAGGTCGGCCAGATCTCGATGTCGAGCTCGTAGATCTGACCCGGCTTGAGCGGCTGCTTCTTATCGTGAGTGTGATACGGGCGATAGGGTAGCGAGCGCTTTGCGTCGAGCTTGCGGTGCGACGCGCGCAGCCAGCCCTGCGCGATCGGCGTGTGCGGGTCGAGCGCGCCCTGGAAGACGACCTCCTTCAGGTTCGGATCGAAGACCCGCAGGACCAGGAACAGGTCCGCGTCCACCGTCGACGAGGAGACGAAAAGCTTCGCCGCGATCGGCCCGGTGAGCTCGGTCTCCTGCTCGAGGGGGGGCAGGAAGAATGTTGCGCCATCGCTCAGCCCTCGGTAGGTCAGCTTTCCCGACGCCGAGACGGGCTGGCGTTGCAGCGATTGGTCGCGCGCGTCGAGATGCAGCTTGGTCCACCGCGTGCGGGCGAGCGGCCATTCGTTCTCTGCCCGGGGCTCGAACTTCTCGCCGGGGTGGCGGACCTGCAGCGCCACGCGCGGCTGCTTGTCCCAGCCGGTTTTCTCTCCCTTGAGGAAATGGCCGAAAAATTTCTTTTGCAGACCGACGCCGTAGTCGGTGTAGAAATGCGTCCAGTGTTCGATGCCGTGCATCTCGAGCCATTTCTGCTTCGCGGCGGCATTCACGAACCCCTCGATGTTGCCGCGCGGATGCAGCCCCTGCCCGCCCCAGTTGCCGGCCGAGAAGAGCGGCGTCTTCACCTTGGACCAATCCGGCGAGCGCGATTTCCAGAACTTGTCGTCGAGCGCGTGCGCGAGCGTCTCCGCGCCGAAATCGAAGCGGTTCGCGCCCAGCTCCTCCTCGGTGAGCGTCGCAGGACCGGCTACCCAGTCGCCGGTCAGCGGGCTGCGGAAGCCGCGCGTGCCGAGACCGTGCTGGACGCTCTTAACCTGCATGTCGTACCAGTTGCCGCAGAACGTGTTCAGGATGCCGCCGTGATGGCTCAGGTCGCGGTAGAAATCGGCCGCCCCCTCCCAAATACACATTGCCGCGAGGTGCTTGGGCGCGAGACACGCGACCTGCCACTGGTTCATCGCGTAGTAGGAGATCCCGTTTAATCCGACCTTGCCGTTCGACCACGGCTGGACGCCTGCCCAGTCGATGCAAAGGGCGAAGTCCTGCGTCTCGCGCGGGCTCCAGAGCTCGATGTACCCTGGCGAGCGTCCGCAGCCGCGCGAGTCGACGCGTACGCAGGCGTAGCCGTCGGGCACCCATTTCTCCGGGTCGACGACTTCCCATGCTTGGTACTTGTTGGTCGAACCCGCAGGCACGTCGGGATGCTGCTCGACCATGCGGTCCCAGCATGTCTTGTAGAGCTGCTCGAAGTGCAGATATTTCGCGTAGGGACCGTAGCTGATGATGACCGGGTACTTGCCGGCCTTGATCGGTCGGTAGACGTCCGCGCGCAGCACAATGCCGTCATCCATCCGGATCGGCACATCCCAATCGATCGTCATGCCATCGCGAATCTCGGTCACGTAGGGCGCTTCGGTCTTGTTCGGACGCTTTTTTCCGGATGCGCTCATTGAAACGTCTCCTCCCTTTCTTGGATGCACGCGGCGGACAACTGCGCGGCTACTGCGCAGGTGCAACGCGCAGTTCGCCCGTTGCATTCTGCGATCTGCGATCTGCAATGGCAACGGCGTCGTGTCACGCGTTCTGCTGGTGCACCGCACCAAGGCGCCGCCGTCGCGCGCACCAATTTGGGGCCATCCGCCCCGTATCGGCGCGGACTAATGATCGACCGATCAGTTAACATCAGGCCGACGCCGCGCATTCCGGCGCGCCAAGTCAAGCCAAGCAAGAGGGGGCCACATGCTGTTCACCTGTCCCGGGGCCGCCGCCCGCGGGGGCGTCTCGCGCACCACGCGGGGCGCCCGTCGGCACTTCTGCATCGACATCCATTGCCACGTGATCAACCCGGCGGTGGACGAGATGGTGAAGCACGTGTTCTCGTCGGAGCGCGAGCCGGCGATGAAATTCTCCAACACGCTCACCCGCGAGACCAACCGCAAGCAGAACGAGAACATCTGGGCGTGCCTGACGACCGTCGAGCAGCGCCTGCGCGACATGGACAAGATGGGCGTGGACGTGCAGGCGATCTCGAGCTCGCCGGCCCAGTTCATGTACTGGCTCGATCCGGAGCTCGGATCGAAGACCGCGCGGGCCGTGAACGAGAATCTCGCCTCCATCGTTGCCGCTCATCCGGACCGGTTCGTGGCGCTCGCGAACGTGCCGCTGCAATCGGCCGATGCGGCCACCGACGAGCTCGAATATTGCATCAAGCGGCTCGGCTTCCGCGGCGTCGAGATCGGCACCAACATCGTCGGGCGCGAGGTCTCGCGCGGGCTCGACAAGTTCTGGGCGAAGGTACAAGAGCTCGGCGTGATGGTGTTCATGCACCCGAACGGCTTCACGGGCGCAGAGCGGCTGACGGACCACTATTTCAACAACGTGATCGGCAATCCGCTCGACACCACGGTCGCAGTCGGTCACCTGGTGTTCGACGGGGTTCTCGAGCGCTTTCCGAAGCTGAAGATCGTCACCGCGCACGGCGGCGGCTACATCGGGCACTATCCGGCGCGCATGGATCACGTCTGGGGCGCGCGTCCCGATGCGCGCACGCAGCTTAAGAAGAAGCCGCGCCAATCGCTCGCCAAGCTCTACTTTGATACCATCGTCTTCGATAACGATCAGCTGCGCCATCTCGTGGATCTGTGGGGCGCCGATCACATTTTGGTGGGCACCGACTATCCTTACGACATGGGCTGGTACGATCCGCATGGATTCGTCGACGGCTGCGGGTTCCTGAAGGATGGCGACCGCGCGGCGATCAAGGGACTCAACGCGGCGAAGCTGCTCGGAATCGCCGGCCGTCTGAAAACCATGGGAATTCGCCCAGCCGTCGCCAAGACGGGAACCAAGGCCCGCGCCAAGCCGAAACGCGCGGGGCGCTGACTTTATCGGAGCGGGCGAACCTGAGCCCCCTGCATCGCCGTGGGAATCAAGATCGAGAACGCTTTCGCCGTGCCCGCATCGATCGAGGAAGCGTGGCAAGTCCTCATCGATGTCCCGCGCGTGGTGCCTTGCATGCCCGGGACCGAGCTCACCGAGGCGCTCGACGCGCGCCGATTCCGGGCCACGGCACGCCTGCGAGTCGGGCCCGTCGAGCTGCTTTTCAAGGGCGAGGGCGAGCTGTACGACGTCGATCCGTCGGGCCACACCGCAAAGCTGCGCGCGAAGGGCAGCGACACGAAGGGACGTGGCGCCTTTCAGACGCAGATGAATTTCGCGCTGGCGGCGCAAGGCGCCGAGACGATCGTCAGAGTGGACAGCGATCTGACCCTGTCCGGCTCGGTCGCGCAGCACGCGCGCGGCGCGGGCCTCGTGAAGGAGATGGCACAGCAGCTCTCCGGGCAGTTCGCGAAGAATCTCGCGCAATTGATCGGCGCGGCCGGCGCGCAGCAAGCGGCGCCGTCGGCGCAACCCGAGACGCCGCCTGCTCAACCGCAAAAGGCCGCAGCCGTGTCCGGCTTCGCGTTGCTCTTCGCGGCGATCCGCGCGCTGCTGCGCCGTTGGTTCGGCGCCCGGTCCTGAATAATCCCTTAGAGTACTAGGTCGCATCAGCGCGATTGCTTCCAATGAAACCCGCTCCATTCAAGTATCACGATCCGCGGTCGGTGAAGGATCTCGTGGGGCTCATGGCGAGCCTCGAGAACGCGAAGCTCCTCGCCGGCGGCCAGTCGCTCGGGCCGATGCTCAACTTCCGTTACGTGATGCCGGATCACCTGATCGACCTCAACCGCATCCCGGAGCTCGCCTACGTCCGCGCCGGAGCGGACGCCCTGGAGATCGGGGCGATGGCCCGCCAGCGGATGCTCGAGCGCTCCGAGGACATCCGGCGCGCCTGCCCGGTGATGGCGGAGGCGTTGCATTCGGTCGGTCACTTTGCGACCCGTAACCGGGGCACGATAGGCGGCAGTCTCTCCCACCTCGATCCGGCGGCAGAATTGCCCGGCGTCTGCGCGCTCCACGACGCCACGCTGACGGCGACCGGACCCAAGGGCACGCGCCAGATCGCGATGACCGACTGGGGCGTGTCCTTCATGACGCCCAATCTGCAACCGGACGAGGTGCTCACCAGCGTTTCGCTCAAGACCTGGCGCGAGCCGCATGGGCACGCGTTCGTGGAGCTTGCGCGAAGGCAAGGCGACTTCGCCGTGGCAGGCGTGGGGTGCCTGATCGCGCTCGACGGAAGCGGCAAGGCGCGCCGCGTCGCGCTGGCGCTGATCGGCGTGACCAGCACGCCGGTGCGCCTTCCCGCCGCCGAGAACTCGCTCACCGGCACCGACCTCGGGGACGAAGCGATCCGGGCGGCAGCTGCGGCGATCGACGGACTCGAAGCGCTGGCGGACGCGCACGCGAGTGCGGCCTATCGCAAGCGCGTGGCGGGCGTGCTGCTCGGTCGCGCGGTCCGGCAGGCCGCCGAGCGCGCCCGGACGCGGGAGCAGCGGCAATGACCGATCGCCGGAAAATCGAGCTGACCGTGAACGGCGTGCGCCATGCGCGCGAGGTCGAGACGCGTCTCACGCTGGGCGACTTTCTGCGCCATGAGCTCGGCCTGACCGGAACGCACCTCGGGTGCGAGCACGGCGTTTGCGGCGCTTGCACGATCCATCTCGACGGTGAAGCGGTGCGCTCCTGCATCCTCTTCGCAGTGCAGGCGCACGGGTGCGAGGTCACGACCGTCGAAGGGCTGGCAAAATCCGACGGCACGCTGCATCCAGTCCAGCAGGCCTTTCGCGATCATCATGGCTTGCAGTGCGGCTTCTGCACGCCGGGAATGCAAATGACGATCGCCGCATTTCTCGCCGAGAATCGCGCTCCCACGGAGCGCGAAGTGCGCGAGGCGATTTCGGGCAACCTCTGCCGCTGCACGGGCTACCAGGGCATCGTCGCGGCTGCGCTCGACGCGGCACAGAAGCTGAAGGGCGCATGAGCATGGGTGCGCGAAACGTCGGTGCAATCGTCAAGCGGCTCGAGGATCCGCGTCTGGTCACCGGCCATGGCCGCTACGCGGACGACATCGTCCTGCCAGGGATGCTCGAGATGGCGTTCGTGCGCTCGTCCGAGGCGCATGCCGCGATCAAGTCGATCGACGCTTCCGCCGCCAAGGCGATCCCGGGGGTCGTGGCCGTCTGGACCCTCGCCGATCTCGGGGCGATCGCGCAGAAGCCGATGGTGCAGTCGTATCCCAGCCCTGCCATCAAGCAGAACGTCACGCAGTACCCGCTCGCCAAGGACGAGGTGTGCTACGTCGGCGAGGCCGTCGCGGTCGTGGTCGCCGAGAATCGCTACGTTGCCGAGGATGCGGCGAGCCTCGTGACCGTGGACCTTGAATCGCTCCCGCACGTGATCGACGTGCGCGCAGCGGCCCACGCCGACGCACCCCCGGCGCACCGCGGCGGGCAGAGCAACCTGGCGGCCACCGTGGCCTGGAAGTTCGGCGACGCGCCCGCTGCGATCGCGCGCGCGCCGCACGTCTTCCGGGAAACTTATTTCCAGCATCGCGGCGCGCCGCATTCGATCGAAGGACGCGGGGTGATCGCGCAGCACGAAGCCGCGGCCGATCAGCTCACGCTCTGGAGCTCGACCCAGTCGCCGTTCCTCGTCCGACGCTATCTCGCGCAGTATCTGGAGCGCGAGGAGGCGGGCATCCGGGTCATCGCCCCGGACGTCGGCGGCGGATTCGGGCCCAAGGCCGGCCACTATCCCGAAGAGCTGGTCGCCGCGCTGGTGGCGATGAAGCTCGGTCGCCCGGTGAAATGGATCGAGGATCGCCGCGAGCACTTCCTCACCACGACGCAGCAACGCGACCAGTGGTGGGACGTCGAGGTGGCGTGCGAGCCGAGCGGCAAGGTGCTGGCGCTGCGCGCCAAGTGCGTTCACGACAACGGCGCCTACCTGCCCTACGGCCTCCTGCTGCCGATGACCTCCATCGTGCCGTTTCCGGGCCCGTATGCGATTCCCGCGCTGGAGGTGACGCTCGACGTGGTGTTCACGAATGCGGTGCCGACTTCGCCGATCCGCGGCGCCGGCCGGCCCTGCGCCGCGTTCATCCTGGAGCGCACGATGGACACCGTCGCGCGGAACCTCGGGCTCGATCGCGCCGCGGTGCGCCGGACCAATTTCGTGCGCAAGGACCAGTTCCCGTACGAGACCGGCGGACGGCTCCCGACCGGGGTCACCATCCAGTACGACTCCGGTGACTACGCCGCCTGCCTGGACATGGTCACGAAGTCCTCGGGGTACGCGAAGTTCGAAGCCAAGCGCGCGGAGGCCGCACGATCCGGGCGGTGGATCGGCCTCGGGATCGCAAGCTACAACGAGGACACCGGCCTCCCGCCCTACGAGGGCGCGACCGTGAAGGTGCTGCCGAGCGGCCGCATCGCGGTCGAGCTCGGCTCCTGCTCCCAGGGCCAGGGGCTGGAGACCATCGTGGCGCAGATCGCGGCCGACCAGTTCGACGTCGATCCGCAGGACGTCATCGTCAAGACCGGCGACACGGCGTTCACGGCGATCGCGCTCTCAACGGTGGGCAGCCGCGTGGCATCGACCGCGGGTCCGAGCGTCCACCTCGCCGCAACCCAGGTGCGCGAGAAGGCGATCCGGCTCGCCGCGCTGCAGCTCGAGGCCGCCGAGCAGGATCTCGAGATCACGCGCGGTGCGGTCAATATCAAGGGCGTCGCGGATCGCAAGGTGACGCTCGGCGAACTCGCGAAGCGACTGGTCTCGAATGTCAACGTCGCGTTGCCGAACGGATTCACGCCCGGGCTCGAGGCGACCGCCTATCACACGCCCGCGCGGCCGGTGTACGCGAACGGCTCGAACGTCGCGGAGGTCGAGGTCGACATCGAGACCGGCGCGGTCACGCTGCTCGACTACCGGGTCGCGCACGATTGCGGCACGCTGATCAACCCGATGCTGGTCGACGGGCAGATCGTGGGCGGCGTCGTGCACGGCATCGGGAACGCGCTTTTCGAGCGCATGGTGTACGACACCGATAGCGGCCAGCCGGTCACGACGAATTTCGGCGACTACCTGCTGCCCACCGCAACCGAGATTCCGCCGATCCGCCTGGAGCACATGGAGTCGCCCTCGCCCGCCAATCCGCTCGGCGTCAAGGGCGCCGGCGAGGGCGGCACCATACCCGGCATCGCCTGCATCGTTTCGGCGATCGAGGATGCCTTGCAGCCGCTGGGCGTCAAGCTGAACGAGTATCCGCTCTCGCCTGAGCGGCTGCTGCAACTGATCGACGAGAAACGGAGCGCGAAATGAGAATCGGAATACCCGGAACCGGCCGGATGGGCGCGGCGATCGCCGAGCGGCTGCTCTCCGTCGGGCATCAGGTCGCCGTCTGGAACCGCAGCCCCGAAAAGGCCAAGGCGCTCGTCGGCAAGGGAGCGAAGCTCGCGGCCACGCCCGCGGCGCTGGCGGGCGATTCGGAAGTGATCATCACGATCCTGAGCGACGGCGACGCGATCGACGCGATCTACCGCGGGCCACAGGGCCTGCTCGCCGGCGACTGCAAGGGCAAGCTATTCATCGAGATGAGCACCGTCCGGCCGGAGGTCGAGCGCGCGCTTGCGGCCGACGTCACCGCGAAGAGCGCCCGCATGGTCGATTGCCCGGTCGGCGGCACCATCACGCCCGCGCGGGAAGGAAAGCTGTTCGGGTTCGTCGGTGGCGACGCGGAGGACGTTGCACGGGCAAAACCGGTGCTCGACGAGATGTGCCGCCGCCACGAGCACGTCGGCGCCGTCGGCACGGGGGCGGCGATGAAGCTTGCCATCAACCTGCCGCTGCTCGTCTGGTACCAGGCGTGCGGCGAGGCGCTCGCGATCTGCGGCCAGACCGGCGTGGACCCCGCGCGACTGATGGACATCTTCTCCGACACATCGGGCGCGCCGACCATGCTCAAGAACCGCGCGCCGCAGATCGCCGAAGTTCTGAAGGGCGGCGAGCCGAAGGGCGTGACCATCAACGTGGATCTCGTCTGCAAGGATCTGCGCACCATGCTCGAGGAGGCGCACGCGCTCGGCACGGACCTGCCGATCGTCGCAGCCGCGCTCGAGGTCTACACGCGCGCATCGCGCGACGGCTGGGGGGCGCGCGACGTCTCGGTGCTGCCCAGCTACTGGCCCAAGCACGGAAAGGGATAACGCATGAAGCTCTATGGATTCTGGCGGTCGCTGGCCGCATTTCGCGTGCGCGCCGCGCTCAACATCAAGGGTGTCCCGTTCGAGGAGGCATCCGTCGATCTGACCAAAGGCGAGCAGTTCGGCGAAGGCTACAAGGCGGTGAACCCGCAGAGCGTCCTGCCTGCGCTGATCGACGGCGACGGTCCACCGCTCTTCCAGTCGATGGCGATCCTCGAGTACATCGACGAGACCCACCCGCAGCCGCCGCTGCTGCCAAAGGCCCCTCGGGACCGGGCGCGCGTGCGGGCCCTGGCGCTCATCGTCGTGGCCGACGCGCACCCGCTCGTGGTTCCGCGGATCCGGAATCACCTGGGCAAGACGTACAACCTCGACGAGCGCACGCGCGAGGACTGGTGTCGGCACTGGATCGCGCAGGCGTGCACCGCGCTCGAGGCGAATCTCGCGTCGGACGCGCGCACCGGCAAGTTCTGCCACGGTGACTCGCCGACCCTCGCGGACATCTGCCTCGTCGGCCACATGGCGGGCGCGAAGCTGTTCGAGGTCGACGTCAAGCCGTACCCCACGTTCAGCCGCATCAACGACGCCTGCATGGCGATCGACGCGTTCAAGCGCGCGCACCCGCTGAACCAGCCCGGCGCGCCGAAGCGCGCCGCCTGAACGCACGATTGGGCGCCTCTGACCAGGTCATCCCCGCGCACGCGGGGATCCATCTGACTTTACATCGGCAGGGCGTGGATTCCCGCTTGCGCGGGAATGACGGGCATCTGCGGGTTATTCCTCAGGCCGCGAAAGCGATCGCGTGCCCGACGAGCGCGTCGGGCTTCTGCACCTGCGGGCAGTGCCCGCAGTCCGGGATCTCCTCGTAGCGCGCACCCGCGATTCCTGCCGCGAGCTCGCGT
Organism: Burkholderiales bacterium; assembly: GCA_041617635.1. Taxonomy (GTDB): domain Bacteria; phylum Pseudomonadota; class Gammaproteobacteria; order Burkholderiales; family SG8-39; genus JAABRB01. Next base: position 49,986 of record JBFJOO010000001.1, read on the forward strand.
GCGATCTGGGGCGGAGTCGTCTGGTCGAGCGCACCGCACAGGACGAGCGTGGGATTGCGGATCTTGCCGAGTGCGGGCGCTAGATCCAGCTCGGTGAGCGCGAGCGCGGCGCGACCGAACGCCCCCGGCTCGGCCGTACGCAGCAGCGCCTCCTTGCGCTCGGCCACGATGCCGGGATTGGCCACAATGTAGTCCTCGGGGAACATGCGGCGGATCGCGATGTCGAGCGCGCCCTGCATGCCTTCCGCTGCAACGCGTGCAGCAAGCCCGCGCAGCGGCTCCTTCGCCGGCGCGGGAAATCCCGGCAGCGCATCGGCAACGATCAGCTTGCCGAATAGGGCGCCGTGCCGCACGGCGAGCGCCGTGGCGATGAAGCCGCCGAAGCCGTTGCCGAGGACCGTCGTGGACGGCGGCAGGCGCAGCGTGCGGATGAGCTCGGCCACCCAGTCCGCGTAGTCCTCCATCCTCACGGGCTCGGGCAGCGGCGCAGTACTGCCGTAGCCGGGCAAGTCAGGCGCCGTGACGCGAAAGCGCGCGGCGAGCGCCGGCAGCACACGATCGAACGACGAGCGCTCGGCAAGCAGCGAATGGACGAGCAGCAGGTCGGGCCCGCTGCCGGTCTGCACGACGGACGCCGGTCGGCCGGCGACGGTTATCTTGCTCGCCTCGCTCATGGGTGGCCCTCTCCCGGTCAGCTACGAGCTCAGCCGGCGATCTGCTCCATCGCGCGCGCCGCGGCGCGCTGCGCCGGCGCGCTCGCGCTCATCTTCTCGACCAGCTGATCGTTGGTAATCACCCAGCCGAGGCAACGCGCGACGTTCTGCAGCCCGAGCACGTGCAGGTCGTCGCCGTACATGCTGCCCACGCAGTCCGAGAGCAGCACGACGCGATAATCGTTGTTGAATGCGGTGAACGACGTGTTGAGCACACACGTGTTCGTATTGATGCCCATCAGACAGACCGTCTTCACGCCCAGCGTATCGAGGAGCGTCTTGAGGTCAGTGCCGTGAAAGCAGTCGAGCCGCTTCTTGTTGTTGATGACATAGTCGGTCGGCGCAAGCAGTTCGGGGATGATCTGCGTCCCGGGCGAGCCCTCGAGGTTGTGGCCATTCACCGTGCTGCGGCGGCCCGGCGTGAGGCGATCCTCCTCGGACATGACCTCGTGCAGCGCGCGCCAGAACGGCTGCCGCATGCCCTCGCTCCCCAGCCCCGGAATCTTCCGGTAAACCAAAATCACGTGAACGACCGGCACGCGCTGCGACCGCGCAAAATCGAGCGCCCGCTTCGCGTTTGCGATGACGCGTTGGGCATCCTCCGGCTTCGTCGGCATGGTCGCGACGCCCATGTCCAGATGGCCGCGGTGCATATCCACCGTGACGATCGCAGTCTCCTTGGGATCGATCACGAGACCCTCGTAGAGCTTGTTGGTCATCGTGGAGCGGTCGAGTATCTCGATGCTTGCCATGGCGGTGTCTCCTCTTCGAGTGATGGGCTCAAGCTGCGCCCGGCAGCGTGCGGGCCAGCCAGCCGGCGACCAGTTCCGTCACCGCGTCCTCGCGGCCGACGTAGTAGTGGCCACAGTTTCGCACGATTTCGACGGCGCAGGGACCGCCTGCGCGACGCTGGAATTCCTCTGCGGGATAGAGGTCCACCGGCTCCTCGTCGCCGCGCAGATACAGGACCGGGCAGGCGATGCGCGGTGCCAACTCGAGAACGTCCGGCACCTCGGTAAGGTAATCGAGGAAGCTCTCGGCGGTGATGACGTACCACCAGCCGGGCAGCAGCATGAGCTCACGGCCCCGCCCGGCGGCGACCAGCGCGCGGGCCTGAGCGGTGATCTCCTCGATCCGATCGCCGGCGAGCAGCCCCGCCTTGCTCGCGCGGGCGACGATGCCCTTGCCGCCGCAGTGCGCGGACAGGAGCACCAGCGCAGGCGTTTCCGGATGGTCGGCCACATGGCGCACCGCAAGCATGCCGCCGTTCGAGTGCCCGATCACGACCGGGCGCGCAAAGCCTCGGGCGCCCAGCCACTCGGCCGCAATGCGATTGTCCGCGATCGCCTCGCGCGTGAGCTGAAACGCCCCGCCCTCCGCTGCCCGGCTGGCGCGGTTGCTGAGAACGTCGTGTCCGCGCCGGTTGAAGGCGAGACAAGCGTAGCCGAGGCGCGTCAGGGCCGGCGGCAGGAACCGCGGCGCTCCGACGTAGAAATTCATGGTGTTGCCGTGGAACAGCAGCGCCGCCCCAGTGGGTGCCGCATCCTCGGGCGCGTAGAACACGCCGTCGAGGGGCGTGGTGTCGGTGGGAATGGTGACCAGTGTGGCGCGCATCGAGCACCTGTTTGCGGCGGCGGAAGGGAACGCCGATCGCGCATTCTAGCGCGCACGTTGACCAGGGTTGACACGAAATCGCGCGCATCCGAGACTGGCCGCTTTCCCCGCAATCTTCCTCGGAAATCTCGTGCACCAGGAGGCGCAATCATGATCAACGCGGCAATCGTGGGACTGGGCTGGTGGGGCAAGACGCTCGTCAACTCCGTGCAGGGCAAGAGCGACCTGATCCGCTTCGCCGCGGCGCATACGCGCACACGCTCCAAGGTTGAGGATTTTTGCCGCGAGAAGGACATCGTCTTCCAGGAAGACTTGCAGGCCATCTTCAGCGACCCGAAGATCGACGCCGTCGTCTACGCGGCGCAGCACACCGATCGCAGCGATCAGGTCCAGAAGACGGCCGCCGCCGGCAAGCACGTGTTCGTCGAGAAGCCATTCGCGCTCGACCTCAAGGCCTGCGATGCGGCGCTCGCCGCGGTCAAGCGGGCCGGCGTCGTCCTGGGAGTCGGGTACAACCGGCGCTTTCCGCCGGCGGTCAACGAGCTCCGCGCGCGGGTCAAGGACGGACGCCTGGGCACCATCGTCGGCGCGACTGGCGAAGCGAACGCGCCGGCGGGTCTCGCGATCGCCAAGGGCTACTGGCGCGCGGACCCGGTCCAGGCGCCCGCTGGCCCGCTGACCGGCCTCGGCGTGCACGTCCTCGACACGTTCGTGGATCTCTTCGGTCCGGTCGGCGAGGTGTACGCCATCGACACCCGGCGCGCCGCCGAGAACGTCGACGACGTGCTGAGCGTGCAGATGACGATGAAGAGCGGCCTCCCAGCGAGCTTCTTCTGCTCGCTCTCGACCGCGGTCAGCTACCGGATCGCGGTATTCGGGACGAAAGGATCCGGCGAGGTGCTGCGCCCGAATTTCGACACCTTCCAGTTCATTCCTTCGGCCACCGGCCCGATGCAGGGGCAGTTCAAGCCCGCGGAGCCCGAGGTCCTCGTCACGAAGGACTTCGACTCCGTCAGGGCGGAGCTGGAAGCCTTCGCCATCGCGATTCGCGACAAGCAGCCGTTCCCGAACTCGCACGACCAGATCCGGCAGGTCACCGCGGCGTTCGCGGCGATCGTCGAGTCGGCGGCGGCGCGCAAGCCGGTCAAGGTCGACTGACCGGGACGCCCAGGCGATGGCGCAGATCGACATCGTCAGCGCGAGCACCTGCCCGTTCGCGCAGCGCACGCGCATGGTGCTGCTCGAAAAGCGCATCGATTTCTCGCTCACGGAAATCGATCTCGACGCCAAGCCGGCCTGGTTTCTCGCGATCTCGCCCTACGCGAAGGTGCCGGTGATCCGGCACGGGGATGCGGTCGTCTGGGAATCGGCGGTGATCAACGAGTACCTCGAGGAGGTCTTTCCCGAGCCAGCGTTGCTGCCTCGCGACCCCGTGCGGCGGGCGCAGGCCCGCGTCTGGATCGACTTCGCGAACACCCGCATGGTCCCGCACGTCTACAAGATGATGCTGCGCCAGGACGGCGCAGGACAGGAACTGCATCGTCGCCGGCTGACCGAAGCCGTGCTCGCAATGGAGCAGGGCCTGCGCGATCTCTCGGGCGGCCCCTACTGGCTCGGCGGGCGGCCGAGCCTCGTCGACTTCACCTTCTTTCCGCACGTGCAGCGCTTCGTCGCGCTCGAGCACTACCGCGGCTTCGCGATCCCCGCGACCTGCGAGCGGCTCCTGCGCTGGCGCGAAGCGATGCTCGTTCTTCCCTCGGTGCAGGCTACGCGCCCGCCGGACGCGCTCCTCATCAGGAACTGGGCCAAGTACGCGCACGACACCAGCACCGGGGTCACCGCGCAGGAAATGCGCGAAAGCTGAGCCGCATGGCAAGCAAGCGACCCGAACCGCGGCAAAGCCCATCTCGCAACCGGAAGGTTCGCGTGCGCACGATCGACACGCATGCGCACTGGTACCCGGCGGACTGGCTGAAGCTCTTCGAGCGCGATGGCGCCGCCGAAGGCGCACGGCTCGAGCGCAAGGGAAGCGGCTACGTCATTCGCACCGAGCGCATCACCAACGCGTTCGACGAGGAGTTCGTCGATCTCGGTCTGCGCATCGCGGGCATGGATCGCCAGGGCGTCGACGTGCACGCGCTTTCGCTCACCACGCCGATGGTCAACTGGGCATCGCCGGGATTCGGGCTCGCGCTCGCGCAGGCCTACAACGACGCTGCGGCCGCCGCGCACACCGGGCATCCGGATCGCTTCATCGGCTTCGCCATGGTGCCGATGCAGGCCACCGAGCTCGCGGTCCGGGAGCTCGAGCGTGCCGCGAAGCTGCCCGGCATCCGCGGCATGTACCTCGCCACCAACATCAACGGCACCGAGCTCGACGAAAAACGTTACTGGGACGTGTACGCGAAGGCGGAGGAGCTCGGCCTGCCGATCTTCCTCCACCCGGTCGACACGATCGGGCGCGAGCGCACCACGCGCTACCACCTGAAGAATCTGCTCGGCAACCCATACGACACCGGCGTGGCTGCGGCCAGTCTCATCTTTGGCGGCGTGCTCGACGAGTTTCCCAAGCTCGAGGTGAACCTCCCGCACGCCGGCGGCGCGCTGCCCGGCCTGATCGGTCGCATGGATCACGGCACGAAGGTGCGTCCGGAGCTCAAGCACATGAAGCGCTTGCCGAGCGAGTATCTCAAGCGCTTCACCTACGACACCATCGGCCACAGCGACCGCATCAATCTCGATCTCATCCGGCTCGTCGGCGCCGACCGCGTGCTGCTCGGCAGCGACTACTGCTTCGACATGGGCCTCGTCGATCCCGTGGGGACCATCGAGCGTCTGGACGCGCTGACCGAGGCCGAACGCGACCTCATCCTTGGCAGGACCGCTGCACGTCTGCTCCGGCTGGAGTAATCGCCCGCTGCCGCTGCGGTCGTCGTGTGGTATCGACCGCCCTGAAATCCGCACGGGCACGCGGTAACGTGAATGCTTCGCATTTCCAGCGCTACGCCGCACCGGTGGTTCGTCCAGCACCCGCGTCGCCGGAATCACGAAAGGATTTCACGATAGTTTCGATAGGAAAACAGTATCGTTCGGGCGAGTCGCCCTCTGCTAACTTGTAAGCGTGGTTCGCATCCGCGCGTTGCAAGAGGAGGGATACCCATGACCGACCAGTACGGCAAATCCTATCCGTTCCAGCCGATGGACTGGATCGAAGGCGTGAACATGGACAAGCTCCGCACCGGACGCCTTGCCCGCGCCAAGAAGGAGCTCTTCGAAAAGCGCAAGTTCGGCGGGCTGCTGTCGCTGAACGAGTGGAACACGCGCTACATCACGGCCACCTACACGCCGCCGTGGACGACGCCAAGCTCCGGCCTGCGCTACTCGCTGCTCCTCAAGGGCGATGCGCAGCCGATCATCTTCGAGCAGGGCGACATCGGCTATCACACCCAGCGCAATTCGCCATGGCTGCCGCCGGAGAACGTTCGCTATGCGATCACCGGCATGGGATGGATTGCCCGCTGTATGGGCGAGTCGGCCCACCGGGCGGCGGTCGTTCGATTCGTGGACCAGATCTGTGCCGAGCTCAAGCGGGCCGGCGTCCAAAAAGAAGTCCTTGCAATGGACTTCTCCGATCCTTACATCGCCTCCGCATTCGAGGCGAAGGGCGTGCGGACGAGCGGCGAAGGGTTCGTGGCGATGCTGGAGGCGCGCAAGCACAAGCTCCCCGAGGAGGTCGAGTGCCTGCGCAACACTTGCACCATCGGCGACGCCATGTTCGACGCGCTGGTGAACACCGTGCGGCCGGGAGTGAGCGAGCACGAGATCCTCGGCGAGGCCTTCAAGGCCTGCTATGTGAACGGCGGCGAGGTCCACTCCGGCGTCTTCTGCACCTCCGGCCCGTACTCGTGGCCCAACCTGCGCCACTCGACCGGCCGGCGCCTCGCCCACGGCGACGTCATCTACATGGACGTCTACAACACCTGCTGGAACGGCTACAAGACCTGCTACTACCGCAGCTTCAGCGTCGGCGAGCCCTCCAAGGCCACCGTCGCCGCCTACAAGCGCGCCTACGAATGGCTCTACGACGCGATCAGCGTGATCAAGCCGGGTGTAACGACCAAGGAGGTCGCCGAGCGCTGGCCGGCGGGTCCTGACGTCTGGGCCGACATCGGCGTCGTGCACGAGGATCAGACGGCCGGCAACAACTGGGCGCATGGAATCGGCCTCACGCTATACGAGCCGCCGCTCGTATGGCGCGGCTGCTCGCTCGAGCATCCGATGGTCATCGAGGAGGACATGTGCTTTGCCATCGAGACCCAGGAGGGCGACGGCGAGGGGCAGGGCGTGCGGATGGAGGAGGTCATCCACGTGACCAAGACCGGCGTCGAGATCCTCTCGAAGTGGCCGATCAAGGAAATCACCGTGATTCCGGTCTGACGGCCATGCGCATCTTCGACTTCGGCTGTTCCGCCTGCGGGCATTTCTTCGAGGCCTTTGTGCGCACCGCAAGCGATGCCCCGGTTTGCCCGCAATGCGGGGCCGGGAACGTTGCGCGCCGGCCGGTGCTGCAGATCGCGGTCCATACGCGCAACACGCGACGCGGGCGGACTATCGACCTCGGCTCGAATTCATGCCCGTGTGCCGCCCACGGTCCAGGGCACGCACGCCGGTGAGGCAAGCCCCCTCGCGACCGTCCCGTTCAGGCTGGAGGGGGCCTGAACGTTCCCCCATCTGCTCTCGTGTGAGGCTTGGTGAAGGCGGCACCCTTCAGGCAAGTGGCACGCCGGCGACCGCCTGGGCGTGACGCCGCAGCGTCCCGATCAGGAGCTCGGCTGCCGCCGAGGTCGCAGTCTGACTGCGGCGGATGAGATAGAGGTCGGCCTCCAGCACCGGGTCCACCACCGGATTGATGCACAGCCGATCCGATCCGATGTCGCACGCCACGGCCACGAGCGGTAGCAGGGTCGACCAGTTTGCGTGCCGGACGAAGTCGATCATGCCGTGCACGGTGTCCATCTCCAGCCTGCGTCCGACGCGGATCTCCTTCGTCCAGATGTGCCGCTCGATGCTGCGCCGGAGCGTGTGGTTGGGCGATGGGACGACGAGATCGAGCGGACCGAGGCCGGGAAGGCGCACCGGCTCGCCAGGCGTGAGGCCCAGGGCTGGATTGCTGATCAGGACCATCCGGCAGTCCGCGAACTTGCCGATGTCGATGCCTTCGTGCCGTAGCGGATTGAGCACGACGGCGAAGTCGACCTCACCGTCGAGGACAGCCTGGGCCAGCGTATCGCTGAAGCCCTGTATCACCCTGACGTCGATTGACGGATGGGCATCGACGAACTCGGGCAGGAAGGCCGGCAGCAGGCCGCGAACGACCGACGGGATGAGACCGGCGCGGACCAGCCCGCCGACGAGCCCGCTCATTTCCGCGATCTCGAGCTCGGCTGCGTTGATCGAGCGCAGGATCGCAACCGAGTGCCGATAGAAGCGCTCGCCGGCCGCGGTGGGCACCACGCCGTTGACCGTCCGCTCGAAGAGCCGGCGTTCGAGGACTTGCTCCAGGTTCCGGATCTGCGCGCTGAGCGCCGGCTGCGAACAGTGTTCGCGCTCGGCAGCCTTCGAGAAATTCGCTTCCTCGTAGACCGCCGCGAAGTATCTAAGCTGGCGAATGGTGATCGGGCTCATGCGTGCGCCGGCATGCCGCATTCCCGCGCGTGGCGGCGCCGCGCACGGCTCGGGGCCTCAACGGTACGCCGCGCCGGTCCGGTGGTGCAACTGTGGGCGGCCCGGCCCCTCGTCAGGCCGCCAGCGCGGCCCCGTTCACCTCGATCGACAACTCGGGCTCGAGCGCCGAGCCGAGCGTCGCGTGCAGGTAGCACGTGGTCGCGGCAATCCGCATCAGCTTCTCGTGCGTCTCGTCGCTCTCGTCGCCATGCAGGAAGAGGTGCGTGTCGACCGGCTCGATGCCGCCGCGCGCCGAGCCGTCGGTTGCGGCGCCCTGCAGCGTGTAGGGGCTGAACTGCACGAGCCGCACCTGGCGGATCTTGAACTTCATGTGCTCGATGTAGCGCGCGAGCTGCGTCATGTAGCAGAACGCGATGCCGGCCGATAGCAGGCTGAGTCCGGCCGGCCCCTGATCGGGCGCTGCGGCACCGCCGGTCGCGCCGCGCTCGTCGCTCTTGATCGCGAAATGGCTCATCCCGGGAAGGCCCAGAACGGAGTCGGTCTCCGTGACGCCCGCCGGATCGAGCAGGCGACAGACTCCGGCGACCGTACGGATGATGCGGGTGGTCGTCCCGGCGGGCGCCTCGGTGACCGTTCCTTCCGCCAGCTGGCCGGTCTTGCGCACCAGATCCGGAAGATCGCCCGCGCCGGCGAGCGGGCTCGGTGCGGCCGAGTACGTCATGAGCGGGTCGGGCGCGTCGGCCGAGGTCGAGTTCTTCATCGTCGTCACTGCGCGCCGCTTGCCGTTCACGTAGATCGCGAAGGTGTTCTCCACCGCAATTCGCATGGCGGCGAGCGCGGGAGAAGCGGCCACCGCGGCGCGCACCAGCGTCGCGATCGCGTCCTTCGGCGCCGCCGACCCGATGATCACCTTCACCTTCGCGGGCTCGGCGTAGCCCTTTCCGTCGCCGCGAAAGAATGCGCCGGTCATGTAGTAGAAGTTCTGTAGCTGCACGTCCAGCGACTCGATCCGGATCGAGCGCGCGCGGGCGAGCCACAGGATCCGGTTCACCAGGTCCGCCTGCAGGCCGGCGTTGAAGTAGCCGAGCGGAAACGGCGCGAGATCGGTCGCCTTGAGATGCTTGCCTTCGTCGCACACCAGTCGCCAGCTGCTCCCGGCCGCGCCTTCGGTGACGACCGCCTCCTTCTGCTGCCCGGCAAGCTGGCGCGCCTCGACTCTGAAGACGTCGCGGCCCGTGGCGGCCGAAACCAGCGGCGAGCGCGTGCTCCCCTGCCGGAGCTTGAAGCCGAGCGGAAATCCCGAGCTCTCGATCGAATCGACTGTCGCCATGCCGCTTATCTCCTGGAGGATGACTTCTTCTTTGCAGCGCGTTTCGCGGTCGCCTTGGCCCTCGCCTTGGGTGCAGCCAGCTTCGCACGAGTCTTCCCCTGCACCGCCGGATTGACGACGTTTACCGGCCACTCGCCCGTGAGGACGCGCCGCACTTCATTGGGCGCCCCCTCCTGCAGCCCCACCATCGCCTTCTCGCTGTACCACGCGGCGTGCGGCGTGATGATCGCGTTCTCGCGCCCCCGCAGCGGATGCGGATCGGGGAGCGGCTCCGGATCGACCGTGTCGAGCGCGCAGCCGGCGATCTCGCGCGCATCCAGCGCTCGCACGAGCGCCCCGGTGTCGACGATCGGGCCGCGTGAACAATTGATGAGGAACGCCGTGGGCTTCATCTGCGTGAACGCCTCGTCGTTGATCATCCCGCGCGTATTGGGCGTGAGCGGCGGATGCACCGAGACAAAGTCGGATTCCTTGAGGAGCTTCTGCAGCGTCACCTTCGTGCCCGGGACCTTGAACTGGCCTTCCTTGACGACCGGGTCGGAGAAGAGGACCCGCATGCCGAACGAGGCGGCGCGCACCGCGACCTGGCGGGCGATGTTGCCGAACCCCACCAGCCCGACCGTGCTGCCCGCCAGGCGAAAGATCGGCTTGCCGGGCGGGACCGCCCAGGTCTTGGCGCGAACGGCGCGATCGTAGAAGGCGATCTTGCGCGCACAGGCGAGCAGCAGCGCCATGGTGTGCTCGGCCACCTCCTCGATGCAATACGTGGGATTGTTGGTGACGACGATGCCGGCGGCGGTCGCCGCTGCGAGGTCGATCGTGTCCACCCCGATGCCGTAGCGCGCGATGATCTTGCATTTCGGCATGCGCGCCATCGTTTCCGCGGTGATCGGACCCGCGTAGGTGTTGAGCAGCGCGTCGCAGTCGCCGGCCTCCGCCAGGAACTCGTCGGGGCTCTTCGTCTTGAGGGCGGTGAGACTCGCCAGCTTGCCGAGAATCCGGTTCTCGACGTCCAGGGAGTCCCAGACGTAGTCGGTGATCACCACTTTCGCCTTGTCGGCCATTGGTCTTCCTCCCGGGATGTGCAACGGACGGCGCGCAGCGCGCCGTCCGGGTGCGTCATTTCGATCCGGCGTAGATCTCCGGATTCCAGCAGTTCGGCGGCCGCTTGCCATCGAGCACGGCGACGATGTTGTCGACCACCACGTTCGCCATCGCTTCGCGCAGCTCCGCGACCGCGCTGCCCACGTGCGGCGTGAAGACCGCGTTGGGCATCTCGAGCAGTGCCGGGTCGATCTTCGGTTCGTGCTCGAAGACGTCCAGCCCGGCGCCGGCGATGCGTCGCTCGGCAAGCGCCCGGACGAGCGCGTCCTCCGCCACGATGGGGCCCCGCGCCGCGTTGATCAGAAACGCGGTCGGCTTCATGAGGCCGATCTCGCGCGCGCCAATTAGGTGGCGCGTGTCGGGGGTGAGGCTCGCGTGGATGGACACAAAGTCCGATTGGGCGAGGACTTCGTCGAGCGGTGCGCGCGTCAGGCCGAGTTCGCGCGCCTCGTCCTCGGGCACGGGCCGCGGATCGTGATACAGGATGCGCATCGAGAAACCTCGCGCGCGGCGCGCCACCGCGCGGCCGATGCCGCCGACGCCGATCAGTCCGAGCACCTTGCCCGTGACCCCGGCACCCAGCAGGTACGATGACTGCGCGCCGGGAAAGATTCCCTGCCGCACCAGCTTGTCGCCTTCCACCACGCGCCGCGCAACTGCCATCAGCAGCGACCAGGTGATATCGGCCGTCGCGTCGTAGAGCATGCTCGCCGGGATCACGGTGACGGGGATGCGGCGCTCCGTGGCCGTCGCGACGTCGATGGCCGGCGGCGTGATAGTCATGGTGGCGATCATGCGCAGACGCTCGTTCGCCATGATCACGTCGCGGTCGACGCGGTCGAGCAGCAGGCAAAAGAAGATGTCGTTCGCGCGCGCCGCGGCGAGCAGCTCGTCCTTGGTCAGCGCGCGCGACGCGTCGGGGTTGACCGTCACCTCGGCGATCTTGCGCAGCCGCTCGATGGCGCTCTCCGCCACCGGCTGCGTGACGAACACACGGGGACGCGCAGTCATTCCAAAATTCCCTGCAGTGTTTCTGCAAGCCAAAAGCTGGTTGCACGAACAAGGGGGGACTCCCCCTTGCATATCCCCGAACGAACAAGGGGCAAGCCCCTTGTAAATCCCCCACTTCGCAAGGTCAGCTAACCTATCAGGCGCCGAATTCTCACTGTACCCAGCGCACCACGCCCGCAACGCCGTCCACCGCGACCTGCACGCCATCCGGGATGCGCGTCGTGGCCTCGTGCACGCCGAGCACCATCGGAATGCCCCGCTCGCGCGCGAGCGAGGCGAGGTGCGAGGTGCTCCCACCGCGCTCGGCCACGACGCCGGCAACGCGCGGCAGGACTTGCGAGAGCGCCGGTCCGGCCACGCGGGTCACCAGCACGTCGCCCGGAACGACGCTGCCAAGCTCGCATTCGCAATTCACCACGCGCGCGCGCCCCGCTCCCCAGCCGATGCCGGCCGGATGGCCGTTCAGCCGCGGATGGTGCAGCCAGCGCTTGTCGGGCACTTCGGCGGCCCGCATGTGCAAGGGCCGGCCCTGCAGCAGCTTGAATCCGCTTGCGTCGAGCGCCCACTCGATCTCCACCGGCATGCCCATGTGCGACTCGACCCGGCGCAGGAGCGCGCCGATCTCGCGCGCCTGCGCCGCGCTCAGGCAGGGCTTGTCGACCAGCGCGAGCGGCACTGCGCGCGCGACCGGTTCGGCACCGCGGTGGACACACCCCACGACGTGGTCCTTGCGCCCGGCAACCATCTCGACGAGCTCGCCCGCCCGGTTGATCTCGTACCGGTCGGGCGTCACCTCGCCCTGCGCGATGGCGGAACCGAGGCCCCACGTCGCGCTGATCAGCATGCCGTCGTCGGACATCTGGCTGAGACCGCCGCCGGATGCGATCGCCGGGACGAGCGGCTGCATCAGGAGCCCCATCGCCGTGTCGGCCGGGTCCAGATCGTGGGTCGCCATGTAGCGCAGCGCGCGCGTCGACCAGAGCGCCGCCCAGCAGGCGCGCACCGCAGTCTGAAACTCGCCCTCGTCTGCGAGGCCGAGGAAGCTCTCGAACTGGCCCGCGAAGCTCGAGCCGTAGCGGTCTTCGACGAGCGCCGACGACCGGACGACCCCCGGCTCCCCGCTGCGCTCGCGCATCGCGCGCCAGGCTTCGAGCAGTGGATCGGCGATTTGCGGCGTGATGGGTTGCTCGAGCAGGCCGATCTTCATCGCGAGCGCGTGGCGGCGCGCCTGGCCGATGTCTTCGGTCGCGAACGCGCCGCGCGCATCGGCCTCGAGCCCGAGCGCGGCGATCTGGATGTGGTAGGCCTCGGCGTCCAGGCAGAAGCCGTCCGGGATCGGCAGACCGGCGTGGCCGAGCGCGGCGAGATTCGCGGCCTTCGGCCCGAAGCGGCCGGCGTCAGCGGCTTCAGGGGCGGAAAGTGGAACGACGAGCTTCTTCATATGGGTCGATATCGTGGCTGCATGTTGATCCGGTCATCCCCGCGGACGCGGGGATCCAGCTGTCCCCAGGATGGGCAAGGTCTGGATTCCCGTTTGCGCGGGAATGACTACTTCAGACTTCACATCTGTGCGTCGATGACTATGCGCAGAATCCTTCCCGGGTTCTGCTCGTAGTGCTCGAACGCTTCCGCCGTGCTGCCGAGCGGATAGGTTTCGGTCACGAACCCGCTCACGTCGATCTTGCCGGACGCGACGAGCTCGATCGACGGGGCCATGTCGCTCGACAGGAGCGCGCGCGAGCCAATGATGCTGACTTCCTTGAAGTAAAACGGGAAGGTGGTCAGGCCCTTCACCGCGGCATGACTTACCGCGAAGGCGGAAAACCGGCCGCCCGGGCGCAGCATGTCGATGCCGCACTTGGTGGTCGTCTCGCCGCCCACCGTATCGATGACCACGTCCGCGCCCGCGCCGCCCGTCAGCCGCATCACTTCTTCCACCGCTGCCTCGGCGTCGGTGTCGATGGCGTGATGCGCACCCATGCCGATCGCCATGTCGAGCTTCCACTTCGTGCGCGACACCACGATCACCGGATTCGCGCCGGCCAGCACGGCGAGCCGCGTATGCAGCAGGCCCGTCGTCCCCTGGCCGAGCACGACGACCGGCGCGCCCGCGACGATGCCGACCCGCTCCTGGGCATGGCGCACCGTCGCGAGGGTCTCGATGAGCGTCGCATCCGCGAGCTTGAGCTGCGCCGGAAGCGGGTGAACGTAGCGCGCGTCGAGCCGCACGTACTGGCTGAGCGAGCCTTCGATCTCCCGGCCAAAGAGCCCGGCATTGCGGCACAGGTTCTCCGCGCCGCGGAGGCAGCAGTCGCACTTGCCACACGCGATGCATGGATTGATCAGCACGTTCTGCCCGACCGCGACGCCGGTGACATCCTGGCTCACCGCCACCACCGTTCCGGTCGCTTCGTGGCCCATCACGACCGGGTAGCGCACGCCGGGGTGGCGGCCGGTGTAGATCTCGAGGTCGGTGTGACAGACCGCCGTGGCCGCGATACGCACCACGACTTCGCCAGCCCCGGCCACGGGCATCGGCCGCGCGACGATCTGGAATCGCCGCGGGGCCTCCAGCATTGCAGTCTGAAACTGCGCGCCCATCACCGGATCTCCGTCACGCTCACTTCACGTGCGCACCGTAGCCCGAGATCGGATCGCAGACGGTGATCTGCTGCACCGGGAAGTTCGAGATGATCTCGGTGTGGTCGTCGTGAACGATCAGCATTTCCTCGATGCGCACGCCCCACCGGAACTGCTTGCCGTGCTGCGTCTCGAGCGCGAAGACCATTCCCGGCTTGATCTCGATCGGGTGATCGAGCGACCAGATCCGCGAGATGACCGGCGGGTCGTACTGCGCGAGCCCGAGGCCATGGCCCCACAGGTTGGCGGCCGCCTGGTCCTCCTCCTCGTAGCCCCAGGTGTCCTTGGCGGACGGCCACTTCGCGGCGATCTCGCGCGTGGTCGTGCCGGCCTTCACCGCGTCGATCGAGTCGTACAGCCACTTGAGCGCCGTCGCATAGACGTCCTTCTGCTCCTGGGTCGGCTCCTTGCCGACGCAGTAGGTGCGGTAGTAGCAGGACTTGTAGCCGTTCCAGGTGAGCGCCGCGAGGTCCATGAAGACGATCTCGCCCGGCTGGATGATCCGGTCGGAGAAGTTCCGCCAGTTCGGCCAGGTGTTCGGCCCCGAGGAGACGATGACATCCTCGACGTCCTCCATCCCGGGGATCGAGTAGAGATATTCCATGATGCGGGCGGTGACCTGGTTCTCGGTGATCCCCGGCCGCAGGAACTTCATGGTCTCCCAGTGCGCGCCATCGCCGATCGCGCCGACGATGCGCAGGCACTCCTGCTCGTCCTCGTTCTTGACCGCACGCGCTTCCATCATCGGGCTCATACCGTCGACCCAGTCGATCTTGGCGTCCTTGAACGCCTGGATCATGTTGATGTCGATGAAGTCGACGCCAAGCTTCGCGCCTGCGACGTTCGACTTCTTCATCTCCTGGATGATCGCGTTCGTGAACTTCTTGACCTGCTGGGTCGATGCGGGGCCCGCCGCGCCCTTGATCCACGCGTACGAGTAACGCACGTTCTCCGGCGGGATCCAGGGGGAGTGGCGCTTGACCTGGTAGCCGATATCGCCCTGCTCGAAGAGCACGGGCGGATCGTCGCCGCAGAGCATCGCGTAGCGTAGCCCCGGCTTGAGCCGGTTCCAGCCGGGCGTCAGGGTGCCCGTCACGTAGCGGCAGTTCTCGTCGTACATCAGGAGCATCGCGCCGAGGCCGTGGGCCTTCATCCGCTCGCGCGCCCGCTCCAGCCGGTACTTCCGCAGCCGATCCCAGTTGACTCGCTGCTGCCAGTCCAACCCCACCATTCCGACGTTTGCCATGCTTCCTCCTCCAGCTGAGCGTAAGTGTGCAGGATCAATGCTAACCGAGTGTCAGGTCTCGTGTCCTCTGATGCGCCGCACCAGGCGCACGCGCGCTACGGACTGCGCACATGATTGGCCGCCAGCTCCATCGCCGCGCAGACGGCCGCCGCGTCCTCGTCATGGTGCCCCTGCGCGACGGCCGCATAGTAGGGCTGCAGCGCCGCCTGGTAGATGGGGATCGGGCAGGCGAGGTCGGCGGCATGCGCGGAGATGATGCGGGCGTCCTTGAGGGGAACCGAGAAGTTCATTCCCTCGTGATGGTAGTCGTTCCGGGCCATCAGCGCACCGCGCACCTCGAACATGCTTGAGCTCGATGCCGAGCCGCTGATCACCGCGTGGATGACCGTCGGGTCGAGCCCCGACTTCATGCCGAGCACCATGATCTCTGCAGCGGCGCTGTTGTGAATGAGATTGAGCATGTTGCCGATCAGCTTCATCTTCATGCCGCAACCGAACTCGCCCACGTAATGGGCTTGCCTCGTGAACGCGCGCAGGATGGGCTCGATCCGGTCGTACGCATTCCGCTCGCCGCTCCCAAAAGCGGTGAGGCCCTTGCGCTGCGCATGGATGCGATTGCCGCTGACCGGGCAGTCGAGCAGGATCGCGCCCACGGCCGCCAGGCAGTCTCGGGCGCGCTCCTTGTCCCGCACCGGAAACGTGCTGATCTCGAGCACGATCTGGCCCGCGCGCACCGCCTTGTCGAGACCTTCGGCGCCCGACACGACGTCGTGCAGCGCCTCGACGGTCGGCAGGCACAGGATCACCACATCGCACTGGGCCGCCAGCTCCCGCGGCGATCCGGCGCGCGCGAGGCCGAGTGCGTCCACCCGGCCGGCATCGATATCGTGGCCGATCACGGTGTAGCCGCCCGCCACGAGGTGCGGCGCAATCGCCGAGCCGAGCACGCCGAGCCCGACGAACCCGATGCGCTCGCGCGCGGCGGCAGCCCCGGCCATGCTCAGATCTCCTCGAGCGCCGCCGGCTCGATCGGCAGCTTCACCGGGACACCGCGCTTGGCGGACAGGTCCATCGCCATCGTGAGCACGAGGTTGCGATGCCCCTCCTCGGCGGTCGCGTGTGGCGTGCTCTGGCCCGTGTGCACGCGCGCGAACCACGAATTGGTCTCTTCGCGCATCGGACCCCAGAGCTGACCGTCGTAGAGATCGCCGGGCGGATAGCTGGTGAGGAAGTCGACGTGGCGATCGAAGCCGGGCTTGAATCCGTCCGGACTGTAGCCGGCGCCCTGCGGCTGCTCGGAGGCAAGCACCAGGTCGCGATGCGTGTCCTCCACGTCGATCACGCCCTTCGTGCCGACGATCCCGATCTCCAATCCGTACACGGCGCCCGGCCACACCACCGGGAGCGCCCAGCTGATGTTCATGCTCCAGATCGCGCCGTTCGACAGCGTGAACACGCCGAACGTGGCGTCCTTGGTGCCCCATTCCGCGAGGGTCTTGTCCGAGGACTGCGCGTAGACCGACACCGGCTCGTAGCCCTCCATCAGCCACAGGCTCATGTCGAGGCTGTGGGTGCCGGAGACCACCATCGGCGTTAGGTGGCGGCGCTCGTCGGTACGCCGGCAGGTCGCGATCGGCACCATGCGATTCATGAAGGCGCGCGTCACCGCCGCGGTCAGGTCCCCGATCTGGCCGGTCCGGATGCGCTCCTTGATGGCGAGAAAGCGCCGGCGGAAGCGCTGCGTGTAGCCGATCACCGCGTCGACCCCGCTCGCGCGGATCGCTTGCAGCACCCGCCACGATTCCTCGGCATCGGTCGCGAGCGGTTTCTCGATGAAGAGATCGTGCTTGCGCTCGACGGCGGCTAGCGTCGGGCCGACGTGCGCGTTCTCGTCGGTCGCAATGATCGTGGCGTTCACCTCGGGCCGGGCAAGGAGCTCGCGATAGTCGGTCGTAAAGAAATCGGCTCCGGTGTCCTCGGCGAGCTTCCGGCCGAGGCGCTCGTTGGTGTCGCACAGGCCGATCCACCCGACGCCGGGGTAGTCGCGCGCCAGCACGCTGCGGATGCGCCCGATGGTCCCGCAGCCGACGACCGCGAGGCCGATTTCCTTTCTTTGCCTGCCCCTTGGAGTAGTACCAGTGTGCGTAGTCATCAGTCAGCTCCGTCGACGGAAAATGCCGTCATAGAAAGTATAAAGAACGATGACGAGGAGCAGCACGCCGATCGGGTGCTCGAGCGCGACCGTCCACCAGGACTCGCCCTTCAGAACGACCAGCGTGCGGCGGAAATTCTCGTCCGCGAGCGGACCGAGGATCACGGCGAGCACCATCGGCGCGAGCGGGAAGCCGTAGCGCCGCAGCACATACCCGACCACCCCGGCCGCGAGCATCACGTAGACATCGAAGTAGCTCAGGCTGACAGCGTATGCGCCGAGCATGCAGATCGGCAGGATCATCGGCATCAGGAGCGCCTGCGGCAGGCTGAATAGCCGCACGCACGGCTTCACGAGCACGATCGCCATGCCATACATCAGAAAGTTCGCGATGACGAGCGCGAAGTAGATGAAGTAGATGAGCCCCGGATGCTCGATCTGCAGCGTCGGACCCACCACCACGTTCTTCAGCTCCAGCGCGGCCAGAAACGCCGCCGCCGCGGCGCTGCCGGGGATGCCGAGCGTGAGCGTCGGCAGCATCGAGCCGCCGATGTTCGCGTTGTTCGCCACCTCCGAGCAGACGATCGCCTCGTAGCTGCCCTTGCCCCATTTCGCGCGCTCTTCGGGCGGGGCGCGGCGCCGTCCGACGTCGTAGGCGAGAAACGAGGCCACGTTCGCCCCCGCGCCCGGGATGGCGCCGACGACGGTGCCGATGAGCCCGGAGCGCACTGCAGCGCGCGAGTGCTTCCACAACATGCGAAGCGGCGGGACGACGCGGCCCACTTCCGCGGGAATGCCCGCCGGGCGCTTCTTCGGCAGCACTCTCAGGATCTCGGTGAGGCCGAAGAGTCCGATCAGCACCGGTACGTAGCTGATGCCGTCGTCGAGCCGGTCGAACCCGAACGTGAAACGGGGGGCGCCGTGGATGGCGTCCAGCCCGACGAACGAGATCACGAGACCGATCCAGCCGGAGATCCAGCCCTTGACCGGCCGCTTGCCCGCGGACATCGTCCCGGAGATCGCGATGCCCCACATGGCGAGCAGGAACATCTCCAGTGACTGGAACGAGAGCGCGAGCTTGAGCAGCAGCGGGATGAACGCGATCAGCAGCAGTATGCCGACCCAGTTGCCGAGAAACGAACTCGCGATGGCGGTGCCCAGTGCGAGGCCGCCCTCGCCGCGCTTGGCAAGCGGGTAGCCCTCGATCATTGTCGGCACTGCGTCCGGGGTGCCGGGAATGTTGATGAGCACCGCCGAGATCGCGCCGCCGAACACGCTGCCGGTGAAGACGCCGAGGATGAACATGATGGCGACCTCCTGGCTCATCCCGGTGGAGAGTCCAATGAGCAGCGCCATCGCCATCGTGGTCGAGAGGCCCGGCATCGCGCCCCACAGGATGCCGAGGGTCGTGCCGGCGAGGCAGACGACGATCAGGTAGGGCGTGAGCGCCGCTGCGAGCTGCTCCAGGATCATGGTCAACCGGAACCCGGCAGCGGAATGTTGAATCCGTAGCGAAACGCCGCGGCGAACACGAGAACGGTGACGCCGGCGGAGAACATGCAACGCAGCGCCGACGCGCGCCAGAAGATGCGCAGGATCATGGCGAGCACCGGGATGGAGATCGCCTCGAATGCGCCGATCTCGAACCGCACGCCGCCCATGCGAAAGCTGAACTCGAATGTCAGCACGTCGATGAGAATCACCATCACGACGAGCAGTCCGAGGAGCGCCCAGGCGCGCCCGGCGTGAGCGTCGCTCTGGGCGGCGGGGTCGGAGAGGAAGGCGCTACGCAGGTTCCTACCGCCACCTTCACGCAAAGCGCCAAGAGCAAGCCCGATCGCCATGGCGAGAAGGGTCGCCCCGGTGACGAACGGAAGCAGGCCCGGTGCGGTCAGGGCGCGCCCGGGATTCGGCTGCTGCGCCGCGAGGAGCATGACCGCGACCGCGAAAGCGCCGACGACCACGGCGGCAAGCACGTCCTTCTGCGGCGTGGAGGTATCCTCTTCCTCGCCGTGAAACCCGTGCTCGAGATTCTCCCGCTCGCGCGCGATGCGCGCTTCGTCCTGGTCGGGACTCAACTCGCCTGCCTCCTCCGTTTGCCGATTGCGCGATCCGCGCTGCCGCGCGCCCGGGCGACAGGACGCCAGCGTCCCGTCGCCGGACGCGTCGCTCCGGCGCGCTTGCCGCCGACGCTGCTCAGGCCATGCGCGGCTTGTAGCCTTTCGGCGGCCACCACTTGTCGAATTCGGCCGGCGTGGGCAGGCCGAGTTCCGCGGCGGTCTTGGGGGCCTTGCCGAGCTGATCCTTCACTTCCGCGAAGGTGGCGGCCGTCAGGACTTCTTGCAGCGCAGCCTGGCGGTCGGCCGCCTCGCCACTGCGGATGTCGATGTCGAAGTAGCGCTTCTTCGCGACATCCTGGAAGCCGGGCGATTTCACCGCGGCCACGAAGACCTTCTCCACCTCCTTCAGGATCTCGAGCGGCGTGTCGCGGCGCAGCGCGATGTTGTAGTTGCCGCCCACCGGCAGCAGCGGCTTCAACTGCGGCAGGAAATTGCCGATCGACGGCAGAACGCCCGCGCCTTCGATATTGATGTCATTGGTGCCCGTTTGCTGCAGGCAGCGCAGCGTGCCGGCGCGGATGAACTCGACGTGCTCGTGCACGCCGCCCCCGGCAATGTCCGTCTCGCCCTGCAGTCCGGCGAGCGTCGCCGGCTTGCCGCCCTTGTAGGGCACGTACCGGATGTTGATCCCCGCCGCTTGCGCGACGATCGCCGCGAGCTCGTGCCAGATGCCGCCCGTGCCGGAGGTCGAGATGGTCAGCTTGCCCGGGTTCTTCTTGGCGTACGCCACCAGCTCCTCGAACGACTTGAACGGCGAGTCGGTCTTCACCGACCAGCTGGCGAGCGAATTCGCCGCCTGGTAGTACTGCCAGTCCATCCACGCGAGCGAGTCGGAGCCGCCCATGACGCGCACGAACTTGTTGTAGTTCGCCGCCCCGAGCCACCAGTAGCCGTCCGACGGCTTGCCGAGCACGAAGCTCGTCGCAACGGCGCCAACGGCCCCCGGCTTGTTGATGACGTTGACCTCCCATCCAACGGACTTGGCCATCTCGCCGGCGAGCGAGCGCAGCACCACGTCGGTGCCGCCGCCCGCGGCATACATCACCACCGCCGTGATCGCGCGGTCCGGCCACTTTGCGGCGCGCGCCCAGCGCGGCGCGATCACGAGCGGCATTGCCGCGGCGGCGCCGAGGGCACCGGCCCCCGAAAGGAAACCGCGGCGGCCGGAATCGACCCCGCCGGGTGCGGATCGGGGTTGCGCATCAGATCGATCGTCTCCCGCAGCGGAGCCGGTCCCGGGAATAGTCGTGTCTTCCGGTTTCATAGGGGTCTCCTCCTCGTGGTGATCGGTGCGCGGTGGCCTTGCGACCCGGCGCATTGATCGAAACGCTACAGCGATCCTGCTATGAATGAAAATTCGTGGCCATGGTGGAACTATTCCAGTTCTGCATGCGCGCTTTCGAGCGACGCGGTCCGCGCGGCGGCGGGCGCGGTCGGCTGCGTCGCGGCGGCGAGCTTGCCGACGTCCTCCCGCAACCAGTCCACGAACACCTGCGACAGCAGCGAGCGGCGCTGGCCGGATGGAAACAGCAGCCCGTACTCCAGCCGCAGCGCGGGCTTGAACGGTCGAGCCACGATCTGCGAGCCGAATGTCGCGGCGATGAACGGGTGAACCACCGAGACGCCCAGGCCGCGGCCCACGAGCGCGCAGGCCATCATCGACGACTGAGCCTCGATCGAGAGCTTGCGCTTGACCCCCGCGCGCCCGAACATCTCATCGGTGCGGAAGCGGAGCATCGTCCGCGGGTCGATGGAGATGAACGGCACACCCGCGAGGTCCTCGACGGCGATCTCGGACTGACCCGCCAGGACGTCGCCCGCGGGCACCACGCACACCGCATCGATTGCACACAGCGGCTCGATATCGATCGCTTCCTGGCCGACGGGCAACGTCGCGAGACCGAGGTCATAGCGACCCTTGGACAGACCCTCTTCGAGCTCGGTCCGCCCCCCGACTTCGACCGAGATCTTCACCTTCGAGTAGCGCCGCGTGACGCGCCGGATCGTCTCGGGCAGCAGCCCGTAGGCGAGCGCCGGCATCGAGATGATGCGCAAAGCCCCCGATCGGAGCGTGCGAACATCGTGGGCCGTCGCGCTCAGCTGGTCGACGCCGTCCAGGACCCGCTGCGCGACATCGAAGACGTGCTGCCCTTCGGGGGTGAGCAGCAGGCGGCCGTGCCGGCGCTCGAAAAGGCTCACGCCGAGCTCCGCCTCGAGCTGCATGATGAGGCGGCTGACCGCCGATTGCGTCAGGCCGAGCATTTCGGCGGCATGGGTCGTCGTGCCGCGCGCCACGACGGCGCGCATGGCCTCGAGCTGCCGGAGCTTCATAGCACCAGCCTCCTCCCCCTCGGTCCGACGCCCGATCTGGCAGGCGCGGCTAAGTTATGAATTAATAGCATAGACATAGCCAGGTCGCGAATTTTCTTTCATGGTCTGTCTGGGGGTATAACTCGGTCCGGCGCCGCGGGCGCGCGGACCGGCCGTCGCTGGAAAGATGGCAGTATTCGCCACGGTTCACGGAAAAAAGCGCTGCCAAATGCGCGGCCAGGGAACGCGCCTGGCGAGCGCGAGCCGAGGAGGAGGAAGGAGACCCATGCGCAGAGCGCACCCACCGACCCCCGCGGCGAGCGGCGCGAAGTGGACCAGGTGGAATTTCAATCATGGCGCCGCGCTCGCGATCGCGGCCGTGGCCGTGGCGCTGCTCGTGTCGGTACCCTACCAGGTTGCCAAGCCCGAGACGCTCTTCGGGCGTGCGCTCTCCGCACTCGATCCGACCCTCTACCCGCGCCTCGTCTTCGGCGCGCTGCTCGCCATCGCGATCGGGTATTTCCTCATCAGCGGGCGGTTGCGCGAACGGAACCTGTTCCGGGAGATCGACGCGCGCGCCTGGTTCAACGTCGGCGTGACGATCGTCTGCGTGGTCGCGTACGCCTTCGCGCTACCGGCCGTCGGCTTCGTCGTGTCGGGAATCGTGCTGACGCTCGTGCTCACCATTTTCTACGGCAACCGCAATCACTACCTGACCGTTGCGGTCAGCGTGCTCGCGCCGCTCGCAATCTACTACGGCGCCACGCGGCTCCTGCTCGTTTCGCTGCCGGAGTTTCCGTTTTTCTGAGGCCCATGCGGGGCACGACCACCGGCACCGCGTGATCGCGAAGGAGGTTTTCGCTCGTGTGGGACCTGTTCGTCAGTGGCGCGCCGCTCGCGTTCCGGCTGGACACGCTGTTGATGATGTCGATCGGCGTGCTGCTCGGCATCCTGGTCGGCGCGCTGCCGGGGTTCACGACGACCATGGCCCTCGCGATCCTGCTGCCGCTCTCGTTCTTCGTCGACCCGCTGGTGGGCATCCCGTTCCTGCTCGCCGTCACCAAGGGCGGCATCTACGGCGGCAGCATCCCCGCGATCCTTGTGTCGATTCCCGGCACGGGCGCGTCGATGGCCACCACCTTCGACGGGCCGGCGCTGACGAAGAAGGGCCAGTCGCGCAAGGCGATGGAGATGGCGCTCTTCGCCTCCGCTTTCGGCGACACCGCAAGCAGCATCCTGACCCTGTTCCTGATCGGCCCGATCGCGCTCATCGCGGTCAAGTTCGGTCCGCCGGAGCTGGGCGCGATCATCCTGCTCAGCCTGGTCGTGATCACGGCGAGCGCGAGCGGCGTGTTCATCAAAGGCCTGGTCATGCTCGTGCTCGGGCTGTTCTTCGGGCTGGTCGGCCAGGATCCGCTCGGCGGCGTCGCCCGCTTCACGTTCGACTTCTTCCCGCTACGGTCGGGGATCCCGCTCCTGCCGATGCTGATCGGGGTGTTCGCGCTCCCCGAAGTATTCGAGGCCCTGGAGCGAAAAGGCGCGTCGCTGATCACCAAGGCGGCGGGACGCGAGGGCGCGCGGCTGACGTTCGCCGAGTTCAAGCGCTGCTTTCGCACGATCCTGCGCTCGACGGGGATCGGCGCGGCGATCGGCGCGATTCCGGGCATGGGCCAGGTGATCGCGGCCATGGTCGGCTACAGCGCCGCGAAGAACGCGTCGAAACATCCCGAGACGTTCGGCCAGGGCGAGATCGAAGGCATCGCCGCGCCGGAGGCCGCCAACAACGCAGTCAACGCGCCCACGCTCGTGCCGCTGCTCACCCTCGGCATCCCGGGCGACAACCTGACGGCGATCCTGCTCGGCGCATTCGTGGCAAACGGGCTACGCCCCGGGCCGCAGCTCTTCGAGGAGCAAGGCCCGCTCGTGTTCGGGATCCTGGTCGCGATGGTGATCGCCAACCTGCTGTTTCTCGTCATCGGCTATCTGACGATCCCCTTCTTCGCCAAGATCGTGACGATTCGCAAGTCCCTCCTCCTGCCGCTCACCGTCCTCTTCGCGCTCACCGGAGCGTACGCGTTCGAGTCGAACGAGTTCGATCTCTTCATCCTCGTGTTCTTCGGCATCCTCGGGTACGTGGCGAAGAAGCTGCGCTTCGATGTCTCGCCGATGGTGATGGGCTTCATTCTCGGACCGGTGTTCGAGTACGCGCTGGGGCAGACGCTGAGCATGTCGCAGGGCGCGTTCGTGCATTTCATTTTCATCGAACGTCCGATCACCGCGGTGGTGCTCGTGGCGACCCCGGTCGTCACCTACCTGCTGTGGCGGCGCGCGGCCAGGCTGCGGCGCGAGCAGGCCGCCCGGAGCGATGCGGGCGATTGAGTGGACCGGGAGCGCAGACCCGCGCGCGTTCCGAAGCGCCTACACTAGAACCTATCTCGAAACTGCCGCCATGCTTCTTCGTGCAAGATCAAGCGTACGAACAAGGGGGGAGTCCCCCTTGTATATCCCCGAACAAACAAGGGGCAAGCCCCTTGTATATCCCCTCCTTTGCGAGGGCAGGCGTATTTTGAGATCGCTTCTATGCGAAACCGGCATGGCGGTACCCGCGGCGTGAATTGGTCCAGGTTCGCGGGAAGCACTACCATCGAATTCGGTCAGCCTGACCGGCCCACGAAGGAGGAGACGATGAAAGCCTGCTCGATCAAGAAGCTCGCGCTCGGGCTCGCACTGACGCTGTGCGTCGGTGCGGCACCGGCACTTGCCGACAACTATCCCGAGAAGCCGATCACGCTGATCATCCCGCTCGGCGCGGGCGGCTCGCACGATCTGAACGCGCGGGTCTTCACCAGCGTCATTCCGACCTACCTCGGGCAGCCGATCGTCGTGAAGCTCATGCCCGGCGCCGGTGGGCAGATCGGCACGGCCGCCGCCGCGAAGGCGGAGCCCGACGGCTATACGCTGATCTTCACCCACAACTACATCGACCAGCTCCAGCAGTTCGTGCAGAAGCTGCCCTATGATCCGACCAAGGATCTCGTGTCCATCGCGCAGATCAACTACGCGCCGGGGGCGATCGTGGTGCGGGCCGACAAGCCCTGGAAGACCCTCAAGGAAATGCTCGATTACGGTCGCCAGAATCCGGGCAAGCTGAAGTTCGCGCACAGCGGCAACTGGGGCGCGGCGATGGTTCCCGGGGCACAGCTTCTGGCCGAGGCGGGTGTGGATGCGACCTTCATCGCGCACAAGGGCGGCGGACCGGCCATGCAAGCCGTGCTCGCGGGCGACGGGGACTTCACCATCGCCTTCCCGTCGGTGGTCGAAGCGCAGGGCGACAAGGTCCGGGCGCTCGCGATCGCGGGCGAGAAGAGCGTGCTCAAGGGCGTGCCCACATTCAAGGAGCTCGGCTTCAAGGTCGAGGGCGGAATGGGCGAGATGTCGCGCGTCGTCCTGGCGCCGCGCGGCATTCCGGACGACCGGAGAAAGAAGCTGGAAGAAGCCTTCGCCAAGCTGAATGACGACAAGACCTATCAGAATCTCATGAAGCGGATCGAGGAAAACACCGAGTACATGAGCGGCGCCGAGTACGAGAAGGTGCGCGCGCAACAGAAAGCGGAGTACCAGAAGCTCGTCGAGAAGCTCAAGAAGTGACGGGTTCATACTGGGCGAGCGGGCCGAAGAGCGCGGCGGCGTGCAACCGATCCTGATTCGCTGTGGCGGCTACCAGCCGCCGGCCTCGATTCACAATCGCGCGGCGGAGGCCTTCGGCCAGGGCCTTGCCGCGCGGCTTGGCGAGTCGGTCCGGTTCGAGCTCGACGGCAATATCGTCGCGCGCGGCCACAACGCGGCGGATCTCCTCGACTGGGTGCGCACGGGCAGGATCGAGCTCTGCTATTTCTCGACGAGCTACCTCGCCGAGGCGGTGCCCGAGATCACCGTGCTCGATCTTCCGTTCGTCGTGAGCCGGCGCGAGCAGGCTTACGCGGCGCTCGACGGCGCGCTTGGCGAGCGGCTCTCCGAAGAGCTCGCAACGGCGCGCGGGTACCGGGTCCTCGGCTACTTCGACAATGGATTCCGGCACTGGAGCAACCGCGTGCGGCCGATTCGCGCGCCGGCCGACTGCCGGGGCCTGCGGATCCGCACGCTCTTCAGCGCGACCCACCAGGAAGTGTTTCGCGCGCTGGGCTTCGAGCCGGTGCCGCTCGACGTGAAGGACCTGCTGGCGGCGGTGCGGGCGGGCACGGTGGATGCGCAGGACAACCCGCTCACCAATATCTACAACTTCGCGCTTCACGAGCAGCATCGATTCATCACCCTTTCGTCTCATTTCTGGGGCGCCGCGGCGCTGCTCTGCAACGGCGCGGCCTTCGCACGCTGGCCGCAGGAGGTGCGCGACGCGGTCGTTGACTGCGCCGCCCATGCGACGCTCCAGCAGCGGCGCATGGCTGCGGTGGAAGACGAGGAGGCGCTCGCAAAGCTCAAGACCGCCGGGTGCGAGATCGTGCGCCTGAGCGACACCGAGCGTGAAGCCTTCGTCCGTGCGGTGGCCCCGGTCGTCGCGCGGCACCGCGCGAATCTCGCGCCGGGCGCCTTCGAGGCGCTCGCCGGAGATGGGCGCACCGCGAGCTCGGCGGCATGACGAAGGCGCCGGCAGCAGCGCTCGAAGCATTCATCGCGCGCGCGCTCGTCGCGGCTGAGCTGCCCGGTGAAGATGCCGCGCGGGTCGCCAGGCTGATGACCCGCGCGGACCTGATCGGATCCGACAACCATGGCGTGTTCCGTCTGCCGCAGTACGTCGAGCGCATCCGCACGGGCGGCATGAACGTGAAGCCCGCCATCCGCGTGGTACGTGAGGCCGCGGGCATGGCACTGGTCGACGGCGACAACGGCATGGGGCATCTGGTCATGGAGTTCGCGACCCGGGTCGCCATGGACAAGGCGGCGAAGGGCGGCGTCGCGTGGGTCGGGGCGCGCAACAGTAATCACGCGGGACCCGCAGCGCTCTACGCGGCGATGCCGCTCGAGCGCGACATGATCGGGCTCTACATCGCGGTCGGCAACGCGAATCACATGGCCCCGTGGGGCGGCACCGAATTGCTGCTTTCCACCAATCCGATCGCGGTGGCCGTGCCGGCGCTCGAGGAGCCGGCGATCGTGCTCGACATGGCCACCTCGGTGGCCGCCTACGGCAAGGTGAAGGGCGCGGCGAGCCGCGGCGAGACCATGCCCGACGGCTGGATGATCGACCGGCAGGGCCAGCCGATCACCGATCCGCAGCGCGCCGGCGAGGGCTCCCTCCTCCCGATCGGCGGGCCGAAAGGCTACGGTCTCGCGCTCATGTTCAGCCTGCTGGCGGGCGTGCTGAACGGCGCCGGCGTGGGACGCGACACCATCGACTTCAATGCCGACCAGCGCTCGCCGACCAACACCGGGCAGCTCATCGTTGCGATCTCGATCGCGGCGTTCGGCGATGTGACCGGGTTCAAGCGCAACGTGGATCGGGTGATCCGCGAGCTGCACGATTCGCCCACGCTCCCGGGCGTCGACGCGGTGCGCGTCCCGGGCGAGCGCAGCCACCGGATCCGCATCGAGCGCGAGCGCGACGGGATCCCGCTGCACGACTCGCTGCTAAGGCGACTCGACGCCCTTGCCGCCTCGCTCGCCGTGCCCGGAGTGCGCGCGGCGGGCTGAGCCGGCAACCCGCACGATGCGCCATCGACTGCCAGGATTTCCGACTTCCCGAAGGAGAGCAGCCAATGAAACCGATCAACGTCGCGATCATCGGCACCGGCTGGTGCGGCGGCATACGCGCCCAGACCTGCGCCGACTCACCGCTCGTGAGCGACCTGCACATCGCCGAGATCCGGCCCGACCGGCTCGACGAGGTGGCCAGAGCGACGCACCCGAAGACGGCAACCGAGGATTACCGCGCGCTGCTCGACATCAAGGATGTCGCTGCGGTGATCATCTCGGCGACGCCCGAATCCACGCACTATCCGATGGCGCGCGACGCGCTCCTCGCGGGGAAGCACGTCCTCCTCGAGAAGCCCATCGCCGTCGAGCCCGCCGAAGCCGACGAGCTGATCGCGCTCGCGCAGAAGGCGAACCGCAAGTTCGCGATCGGCTACTCGCAGCGCTTCAACCCGAAGTTCGCCTACGTGCGGAAGTGCCTGCGCGACGGCACGATCGGCAAGCCGGTCAGCGCCCTGGCGAGCCGGCACATCACGCGCAACCTGGGCACGAAGATCACCGGGCGCTCGAAGCTCTCGCCGGCGGCGATGGAGTCCACCCACGACCTCGACTTCCTGCTGTGGTGCCTCGAACCGGCAAAGCCGGTGCGCGTCTACTCGCAGGTCAACTACGGCGCGATGCGGGAGCGGACGGGCGCGCAGGTGCCGGATGCGCAGTGGATCACCGTCACCCTGGACACGGGGCTCTCGTTCGTCGTCGGTGGCGGCTGGAGCCTGCCGCCCGGTTACCCGAACTTCTCGACCACCTGGATCGAGATGATCGGCACCGAGGGCGCGGTATTCGTGGACAACAGCCATCGCGATGTGGTGCTGAACACCATGAAGAGCGGGATGCAACTGCCCATGTCCTCCATGCCGGGCGAGCCGGTTGACCACACTTACGCGGGTCCCATGCACTCCGAGACGCTGCATTTCATCGAGGCGGTCGCCTTCGACCGACCGGTGCTGGTGACCGCGGAGCAGGCGCGAACGGTGATGGAGGTCTATACGGCGGCCGATCTATCGGCCGAGCGCAACGAGCCGGTGGCCCTGCCGCTCAAGGGATCGCCCAAGCTCGCCGTGGCCGGCAAGAGCTGAAGGCTCAGTCCTGGAAGATCGGCAGGTGTCCGAGCGAGATGACGCCCTGCCAGGTGGCGGGATCGTCGCCTTCGGTGAAGATCGCGGCCTCGGCCGCGATGACCGCCCCGGCGCGCTCGGTGAGGAGCCGCATGCCGGTTAGCGTCGAACCGGTGCTGATCACATCGTCGAGCAGCACCACCCGCCTTCTCCGCAGCGCGCGGTAGTCCTTCTCGTCGAGATGCAGCATCTGCGGCGCGCCCGTCGTGATCGAATGGGTTTCCACCGACAGGGTTGTGCCCATGTACGGCTTATAGACCTTGCGCAGCACGATATAGGGCTTGCCGGTCTCGACCGCGATCGCGTGCGCGAGCGGAATGCTCTTCGCCTCCGCTGTGATGAACGCGTCGTACTCCACCCGCCGTAGTCGCTCCGCGAGCGCTCGGGCGCATGCCTGCACGAGCTCGGTGTCGCCCAGGATGTTGATCACGGCAATGCGGATGCCAGGCGCGACCTGGATGATCGGCAGGTCGCGCCTCAGTCCGGCGACTTCGACGGCGTGGATGGGCCGTGTGACCATGTGCGGAGCTTTCCTTCGCGAGCGCTACGGGAGGCACTGGTGGAGCGGGTGAAGGGAATCGAACCCTCGTATGCAGCTTGGGAAGCTGCCGTTCTACCATTGAACTACACCCGCGCGACCGGGGATTTTACGGCAGTTCCCGCTTTCCGGGCCGGCACGGGCGCTCAGAACTTGTAGCCCAAGCTCACGATGTAGGTGCGGTCCGTGGTCTTGAATCCGGGCCCCGGATCGCTGTTGAAGTCGAGGTTGACCTGAAAACTGGCGGTGAGGTCGTCGACGATGGGTGCGCGAAAACCGGTTTGAGAGCGCACGACCACGCCCTCGTCGCCCTTGGGATCGGCGAACCCCTCGTCCTCGTGGAAGAACTGCAGCTTGTCCTGCACGATCCAGTAGTCGAACGTGACGCCCCAGCCGAAGGCGAGATAGCTCTGGTCCGGCGGGACGGTGCGCTGCGTCGACACGTGATCGAGGCCGGCGCGCAGCTCGAGGTTCGTGCGATCGCTCTCTAGGACCTGGTAGCCATAGCCCCCGCCGAGCGTCCACCGGAAGTTGATCCCCGAGAACGTGTCGCGCTGCGCGGAGGCACGCGCGTACAGATACTGCCGGTCGCGGAAGAACCAGTCGTAGCGGGTGCCCGCGAGCCAGCTACCCGCGGTTTGCACGCCGGCGCTTTCCGCATACTTGGCGCGCCCGTTGCTCGTCCAGCGCCACGCCTTGGCAGTCGCCTTGAGCTCCGCCTCCACGTAGCCGTCGCGCGTCTCGGTGTTGCCGGTCGTATCCGTGATGCCCAAGGCCGCCCGGCCGCTCCAATCCACCCCGACGCCGGATTCCTTCGCCTTGGGGTTGATATAGGCGAGCTGCCCGAGCGGGATCGTCGCCGGCGGTCTAGCGCCCTGACGGTGCAGACTGACCCCGCCCTCCGGCACGCGCTCGAGCCGCGCCTTGGTAAGCGTGCCGTCCTCGAGCATCACGTTTACTTCGGCGTCGGTCTCGATCGAGACGATCTCGGCGACTCCGATCTTGATCTTGCCCGCGTAGGGCGTCTCGAGATCGAGGTTGGTCTTGCCCATTCGCAGCACTTTGCCGCTGATCCGGTCGCCATTCTTCATGTAGACGGCGTCCGCAAGCGCGGCCCCCGGGGTGAGCAACGCGAGCGCGATGATGAATTTGCAGCAGCGCACATGCGCGAAGCAAGAAAAGCACGTCATCAAACACTCCTTCCCGATTTCTGGATTGTCGAGCACGCGGTCGGGCGAAGGTGTCGCCGAGAACGACACTTCGCTATCCGCGCAGGCGAGCACAGGTTGGCACGGGCCGGCACGCGCTGGAGCTTGGCGCCTCGCCCGGAATGCCACCACGTAGGTTTTACCGCATTAGGCTCGGAAGGTACAGCGCGATCGCCCGAAGCACTCAACGCCGCGCCGAGTTCAGCCCCAGGAACGTCCCGTCGTTGCGTTGCGCCAGCTCGCGCATCAGCGTCGCGAAGCGCACGCCGGTGAAGCTCGAATTCGCCGGCGGCGCGAACATGGTGGGGAACCCGACGCCGTGAATGCGCACGCGCCGCTTGCCGGACGCATCGGCCCGGTTGAGGCGATCCACGCGCTCGACCACGTCGTCGACGGAAGGGCCGGTGAACTCGTCGCCGAACACGTAGAGGCTCACCTTGTGATCCGGGCTGGCGAAGACGCGGATCGCCTTCTCGATCCCTTCCACGGGACTCGAGTTGCTGAACGGGCGCCAGGTGCGCAGACGCTCGATGATCGCGCGCCGGCGCGCCGGGCTGTCGGGGATCCACTTGCCCTCGTATTGGGAGAACATGTAGGTGCCCATGTCGCTCATGACCTGGATGCCCTTCACGCGCGGATAGAGCTTGAGCGTCTCCTCCACCTTGCGCAGCATGAGCGGCCAGGCGAGCGATTGCATGCTCCCCGAGGTATCGATGATGAAGACGATGTACTCGCTGTCGACCGGAATGCCGCCCACCAGGCGCTCCGGAGGCTGCTCCCGCCGCTGCTCGCTCAGCCGGCGCATCTCTTCCGTGAGCTCCTGCTGCGCGCGCGCCAGCTGCTCGTCGATGCGGTTCTGCACCGTTGACGTGTCGCGCGCCGCGCGATACTGCCCTTCGATCCGCGTCAGCTCGTCTTCGTGCCGCGCAACGAGCGTTTCCGCGCGCGCAAGGTCGGCTTGGCGCTCGACGACCGCCGCACGCAGAACCTCTGCCTGCGCAAGCAGGTCGGCGCGCTCCTGCTCCAGCACACGTTGCTCGGCGGTCAACGTCGCGGAGTCGGTCTCGATCAGCCGCGGCTCGGCGCCGCGCACGATGACGAAGAGCAGCACGATGGCGCCGAAGCCGCAGAAGATCGCGTCCAGAAACGAGAGCCCGATGGTCTCGAACACGCGCTTGTGTCGGCGGCTCACGGCCAATCCTCCGCGGGGCTGAGAAACGAGCCCCGGGTCGCCTGCGCCAGCCGCCAGTAGGCGGCCGCCGCGTAGGGATCGCCCTCGAGGGGCAGCAGGATGACGTTGACGGGAATGTCGCGCGGCAGCGTGGCGAGCGCCCTGTCGAAGATGCGCAGGCGCTCCTCGCCCGACACCCGGTAGCGCACACCGCGCTCACGATCGATGGTCGGCAGACCGTCGGTGACCAGGAAGACATTGTCAGGCCGGGGATTCATGTCGGCGATGACCTTCAGCGCCCGGTAGAGGCTGGTCCCGCCGTGCGGGAGGACTTTGCGGGCGGCATCCACCGCACCGTTGAGCACGGCAGGATCGCCGGCGTCGAGCCAGCGACCGGCCGACTGCGGCAGAGCGGGCTCGGCTTGCTCAGCGAAAGTGTAGAGCTGGAATTGCGCGCTGGCCGGGAGCTGCGTCGCGATCCAATCCATCGTCGCCAGCGCCCGCCGCCACTTGGGTGCCTGCTGTTGTTCGGCAGCCGGAAGATTGCGCAGGCGCACGATGTCGACGATGCGCTCGCCAAGCATGCTGGCCGAGGAATCGAGCAGGATGAGGACGCGCTGCCCGCCGACCTTGAGCCCGGTCAGGTATTGCCGGTCGCCCTCGCCGGGGAAGGCGCGCAAGCGTTGCCCCTCCTCCCGCTGGCGTGCGCCGCCTTCGAGCCGCAGCATGGCCTCCTCGCGCGACTTGAGATCGGCCTTCAGACGGTTGAGATGCTGCTCGCGCGCGATGCGATCGGTCTCGAGCTCGGCGAGCGCGTAGCGTTGGCCGGCGATGCTCTCGGTCAGCGTGGCCGCCTGGGTCGCCAGGCGTGCGCGCTCCGCGGCTGTGCTGTCGAGGCTGGCCTGCAGCGCCGCGGCCGCGCCGCGCGCACTTAGCACCTCGCGCTGGAGCGCGTCGACCTCGCGCTGCAGATTCTCGGTCGCATCCCGCCGGCCCTGCAGCGAGTTGTGGCTGAGGACGAGAAAGAGGAGGATCACCGCGCCGAAGCCGCACAGCACCGCGTCGATGAACGACAGGCTGAGCGTCTGGGCGGAGCGGCGTTTCATCGCGTGCGCAAGTGCCGGACGAGCCGGTCGTTGACGTAAGTCTCGGTGTCGAGCACCAGGCGCTCCTGCGCGAGCTGGAGCTGGTGGACCAGGAACATGAGGACGATGCTCAGGAGCAGCGCGATCAGCGTCGAGTTGAACGCGGTGCCGAGGTTCTGGGTGACGCCGGTGATGTCGCCCTGCACGGCGCGGTGCGCCTGGCCGAGCGCGTTGCCGATCCCGCGCACGGTGCCGATGAAGCCGATGGACGGAATCGCCCATGCGATGTAGCGGATCTGCGCGAGCTCCGAATCGAGGCGCTCGCCCTCGTTCGCGCACAGGGTGCTGGTGGCGGAGGCGACGTCCTGGACCTCCTGGGTGGTCTCGAAGCGCGTGAGCGCTTGGAACACGGCGCGCGGCAGCAACAGGTTGCGCAGCGGCGCCGCCAGCGCATCGAGCGGCTTGGCGTAGCGCCGGGCATCCTCGGGCAGGATCTTGATGCCCTCGGTCAGCGGCAGCAGGTCCTGCTCGAGGAGATGGCGCTCGCGCAGAACGGTGACGCCCTTGTAGCCGAGGATCGCCAGCGCCCACAGCATCAGGATGAAACAGGCCTCCTGCTCATAGTCCTTGATCACCACGTAGAACGTGCTCGACACCTCGGCATCCGGCTGCTGCGCGATCAATGTGCGCTGCGCCGCGAGATCGGCCTCGGCGTGGGGCCGGATCACCGACACGTAGATGCCATGCACGACGATGATGGAGAAGAGGAGCGCGAAGAGCTGGTAGACAAACTCGACCGAAATCTGCTTGAACATGGATCGCCTCGCTGGTTCCACGCCACGAGGGAGGCAAGCCCCCTTCGTGCTCCCCCGATCACGGGGAAAGTCGCCGGCCCGGCCGGCGACTTTCTTTAGTTTTCACGCCACGAGGGAGGCAAGCCCCCCTTCGTGCTCCCCCGATCACGAGGATAGTCACCGGCCCGGCCGGCGACTTTCTCGCTTACCCGGGTGACGGCAGTGTACCGGGCGCGATCAGATGTCGACCGGAAACGAGACCGGCGCATCGAGCCGGATTCGCTCGTCGCTACGCTGCCGCTCCCGCGCTGGCGGCTTTGCCGGGCGCGGCGGACTGGTCTTGTCGTCCTGCTTCGCGTGGTCCTGCGCGGCCGGTGGCGGCTTGCGCTCGCCGGATTGGCCGACGGCTGACGCGGAAAAGACGAAGCCCGCGGCAACGATCCACAGCATGACACGTCCTGCAGCAGGCTTCGTTTGCCTCGTCATGGCGCTTCCGTCGCGTAGCGCGCGCAGCGAAAACCGACATCCGGTCGCGGATCGGCCCCGTAGTCGCGATACGTCCAGCGCAACGCGCTGATGCCCGAATGCATCCAGCTCGAGCCCCGGATGACGCGGTGCCGGCCGCTCTGCGGACCGATCGGGTCGGTCGCCTCGCCGCCGGGTTTCTGGATCGCGTACACGTCGTGCACCCATTCGGCCACGTTGCCCGCCATGTCGTGGAGTCCCGCACCGCTCGGCGCGAACCGCCCGACCGGTGCCGAGCCCGCGTAGTCGTCGTCGTAGCCAGGGATCGTATCAGCCAGCACCCCCGCCACCGACCGGTCCGCGAAATTGCCGCTGCGCGACGTCGGCGGCATGGCGTCGCCCCACGGAAAACGCGTCGGTTGCGCACTGCCGGCGTGGCGCGCAGCCCACTCCCACTCCGCTTCGGTCGGCAACCGGTAGCCGCGCCCCACCGGCTGCGCGAGCGCCACGGCGCGCTTCTCGACTCGGTAGGCTTCGGGCAGCTGCGCCGCAGCGCTCAGACTGTTGCAGTAGGCCGCCGCGTCTTCCCAGCGCACGTTGGCCACGGGCTGCGCTGCGTCGTCGAGGCCGATCGAACCGTACCGGCCGGAATCGTGATTCGGTCGGAAGCGGCGGAACTGCGCGTTCGTGACCTCCGTCGCGGCGAGATAGTACGGTCGCTCCAGCTTGACCGCGTGCAGCGTCTCGTTGGCGCGCTGGCCCGGCTCGCGGCGCGAGGCCCCCATCGTGAACGGACGGGGACGCAGCAAGACCATGATCGTTCCGTCTGGCGCGGTGATGCGCTCCGCCAAACCTTCGGTTCCAGGCGTGCCGGCCCGGCGCAGGGTCATGCGCAACGTCTGTTCGAAATCCGGCTTGGGCGTGACCCACAGCTGTCCGGGCGCGAAGCCCTCGCGCGTGATTTCGAGCAGTTGTGGCACGGCCGGCAGCGCGTGCAGCCCGTGGGCCGCACCGTATGCGCGCCCCTCGATCGTGAGGACTGCGTCGCGCGGCTCCACCTCGAGCCGCACCTGGCCCAACACCGCTTGCAGGGTCACGCTGAGGCTGCGCGCCTCGTCCGCGGCCAGGCGAACGACGCGATTCTCGGCTGCGCGGCCGCGCAGCGATAGCGCGATGCGATGGTCGCGATCGGGGCTGAGCGCCAGGGTGATCGGTGTCGTGCCGACGTAGCGCCCGTCCAGCGCGACACTCGCGCCGGAGGGCTCGCTCGAGAGCTGCAATCGTCCGTCGGCGGGCGCGAGCGCTACCGGCCCGATGGTCTGCGGCTGGGCAGGCACGACGCTGATCTCCTGTTTCCACGCCTTGCGGCCGGGCGCGCGAATCTCGAGCGCGTGAATACCGGCCGAGAGTTCGCCAGTGAACGGCAGACCGGCGCGCTGCGCGCCATCGATCCAGAGTTGCGCACCCGGGGTGTCCGACAGGATCGTCACCGCCGCGGCGGCCGGGACGAGCGCTGCGGTCAACGTCTGGCGGCGACCCAGTCCCTCGATGCCGATGCTTGCCGAGTAGTCGACGAAACCCTTCGCGCGCACGACGACCGGATACTCGCCGGCTGGAAGCTCGAGGCCGGCAAGCGGGGTGGCGCCGCGTATCTCGCCGCCGATGAGCACGACGGCGCCGGTCACGCCGGGCGTCTCGACGGACAGATAGCCGGGCAGCTTCTCCAGCGTGAACGACACTTCCTGGCGGGAAGCGTCGGTGACCTGGATCTCCCGCTCCAGCGGCTGGTACCCGGAGCGCTCGGCGCGCAGGCGATATGTGCCGGAGAGCGCGAGATACCCTTCGCCCGCCGGCATCACCGGAATCGTGCCGTCGAGCGTCACCCGGTCGGGCGCAGGCTGTATGGTCACGACGACCATGCGGGCCGCGAACAGATACCCCATGACCAACGCAAGGGCGGCGAGCGCGGCGAGCACGAGCGGCGCCGCGATCCGGCGCTGCGTCCGCACTGCGGTGGACGCGGGCGGCCCGATCACGATTGCCACTGGCGTCGGCTCGAGCACGAGACCCAGATCGGTTGCCAGCACCAGCGCGCCCGGCTCCCGCCGCACCGCCACGGTCCGCCCGGCGATCTCGAGCCGGTCGCCGTCGCGCAGCCATTGCGATCCGCCGAGCCGGTGGCCGTTCAGAAAGACGGCGGTCTCGCCGTCGAGAGACTGCAGGTACGGTTCGCCGCCCGCTTCGCCGATGACCGCGATGCCGAGCATTCTTCCGTACGGCAATGTGACCAGCAGTCCGCGCGCCGTGAGCTCCGCCGCGCGCTCGCCCTCCGCGCCCCGCGCGATCACCTTCACACCGGCTCCCGGCACGCGACGAAGACTCCCGGCGCGGGCGAGTCGGGATCCACGACGAGCTCGATCCGCACATCCTTGTACCCCGAGCGCGATCCCACCACCGTGTACGTGCCGGGCGTAAGCTCGATCTCTCGCGCCTGGAATCGGCCGAGTGACCCGACACGATAGACCGTCACCTCGGTGGCAGCGTCGGACGTGAGGCGCACGGCGATCGGCGTCGCGGCGCGCCGCAGCGCAGCGTCGAGCTGCGCGCGAGTCTGCGCGAGCCGCGGCCCGCTGGGCGCCGCATCCGCCGCCGCGAGAACCGTGCGTGCCTCCTCACGCACCGATGGCGAATACAGTCGCTTGGGATCGGCCAGCAGGGCATCGAGCGCGGCGTGCAGCTTGGCCATGCGCTCGCTGCGCGCGACGCCGCGCTGCGCAAAATCGAGCGCCGGATCGACAGCGAGCGCGCGCCGATACGCGGCGAGGGCCCCGGTCCAGCGCTCGCCCGCTTCGAGCTGCTGCGCTTCGCTCCGAATCGATGCGATCTGAACGCCCTCGAGACCCTCGTTCGCGCGGCCAAGCCCGTCGGCAGCCGACCGATCACCGGGCCGCAGCCGGGCGGCGGCGCGAAACGCCCGCTCCGCGTCCGACCATTCGGCGCGATCGAGGTGGGCGAGCCCGCGGGTGATCAGCTGTGCGAACTGCCGGTCCGCGACGCTGCGCTCGGCGCGCGCCAGCGCTTCTTTCGCGGGCCCGAACGCAGGGTCGAGCCGTACGGCTTCGGCGTAGTCACCGCGCGCCGCCTCCCACTCTCCGGCCCGTGCATGCGCGGCGCCGGCACTCATTCGCTCGAGCACCTTCGCCAGCTGCTCGGCGCGCGCGAGCCCGGCTTGCGCCGGCTCCGCATCGGGGCGAATCGCCAGCGCCAGACGAAAGGCATCGACCGCCTGCTTCTGATCGCCGGACTGGATCGCGGCCTCGCCGCGCTCGAGCGCTTCCGCGTACACCGTCTCGGCGCGCCCCGAAATTTCGGTCAGCCGCCGGCTCGCACCCTCGTAGCGCTGCGCACCGCCTGAATGATCGCCACTGGCGACCGCCGCTGCCGCGCGCGCGGCCGCGTCGATCGCTGCGACAAGGTCCTCCGCCGCCCACGCCTCGGCGCGCTGGTCGCGCACCACCTTCAAGCGCGCCTCGTAACGCGCTTTCGCTTCCGCGGCCGCCAGTCGTTGGCGCACCACTTCGGCGGTATCCGCCGCTCGCTCGGGAGCGGGCGCGGCGACGGGCGCTGCGGTCTGCGGCGACGGACGAGGTGCAAGCCAGCCGGGCAGCAGCACGAACACCGTTGCGGCGAGCGCGATCGCGGCGGCGAACGCGAGCAGGACCCAATGCGCGGCAACCATCGAACGCGTACGCACGCCGGTCGGCGCCGACGCCGCAGCCGGCGGCGTCCCACCTGCGGAGTATTTCTCTGGCGTCGCGCTCACGATGCGCACCGGGCGCGCAGAACTACCGGCCGCTACCGCTCGTCCCCGGCGCTTCCCGCGCCGACGCTGCGGTCTCCGGCGACTGGCCGGTCTCCGCGACGAACATCTCGCGCAGCGTCCTGCGCCATTCCGCGTACTGGGTCTCGACCGAGCCGGAAAGCTTGACCGTGCGGCCCTCGACTTCGTCGACGATGGGCGCGACATCGCCCTTGAACGACACCCCGAGCTCCTTGATCGCGTCCGCGTGGATCTTCGCGTCGTTCGCGAACTGGCTTCCCGAGCGGAAGACCTCGATGCCGCCGATGACCATGACGCCCTGCGCCACGTTTCCTGCGGACGTGTCGCCATAGCGGCTGCCGATCAGCACCGCGCCGACAATGGCCGCGGCGCCGAGAATGCGCCGCTCCCACGCCTGCCGCTCCAGCGCACGCTGCTGGTTGAGCTCCTCGAGATACGACTTGCGCCATTGCCCGTAGGGCTCCCGCATGTCGCTGTAGAGGTTGCCGTAGTACTGGTTCACCGTGTCGATGAACATGTACTCGCGCTCGCGAATCCGCTTCACTCGCAGGAGCATCGGGTCGCTCTCGGCCGGCAACCTGCTCACGCGGGTGATTCCGGAACCGTCCTGCGCCAGGTAGCCTGCGAAGGCGTAAGGGGCGACGCTCTTCGCGAACTTGAGCAGCGCGACACGCCGGATCTCGGCGATCTCGCGCGTGCCGAGCTTCTGCAGGTACGCGAGCATGTCGTTGGCGATCCGGTTGTAGAGATCCTGGTAGGGGTCGTGATCCTTTTCCTTGAGCGACGAGTAGCTCTGCACCGTCGCCACCGCCGAATACTCGTTGTCGAACCACACGCGGCCCGTGACGTCGGCCACCGTGATCTGCACCCTGAGCGTCTCGCCGTTGGATTCGAGCAGCCTCCCCTTCACGCTGACGTCCACCTCTTCGGCCCGGTCGGGGACGACCCGCACCGCGCCCCAGTATCCGGTGCGCTGCAGCGTCTGCTTGAGGTGGAAGGGAATGAAGCGGGCTTCGGCCGCGTGGATCTCGGAAGCCCCACCCTGCTTCGCATCGGGACCGGCCTCGGGCCCGGCGACCACACTATTCTTCGGTTCAGGATCGGCCTTGGGCGTCTGAAGGACATAGATGCCGACGTCCAGCAGCTTCTCCTCGGCCACCGCCGTCTGCGCCGACATCACCGACGTGGGCGTGACCGTCTGCTTCGTCGGACCCGTGGCGCAACCCTGAACGCCCGCGACGACCAGCGCGGCGACTCCGCACACGATCAAACGCAGCATCGAGATCATCCGCTCGTCCCCTGCTTGTACTTT
This sequence comes from Burkholderiales bacterium, assembly GCA_041617635.1. GTDB lineage: Bacteria > Pseudomonadota > Gammaproteobacteria > Burkholderiales > SG8-39 > JAABRB01. The sequence goes on from JBFJOO010000001.1 coordinate 89,188, forward strand.
CGGTACTCGTCCCACAGCTTCTTCCGCAACTCCGGATCGCGCTCCGCCTCGGCCGCCTTGCGAATCTGGCGGGCGACGATGTCATCATCGTTGCCGTCGCCGACGTCAGCGGGCGGCGCCCCGGCCGTTTCCGTCCCCGACGCGCCGCGCTCGCTGCCCCCGACCGGCCCGCCCGGCGAGCCGTCACTTGTGGTGCCGCGCGGTCCGCCGTCCGATCGAGCCTCGGCGCCCGAGTCCTTGTCGGCGCCGCGCTTCGCCGCGGTCGAGTCGCCTCCGGCCGACCCCGCGTTACGCGATCCCGCGGCCCCCTTCCCCCCCTTACCCGATCGAACTCCCGACCCACCGTTGCCGGCATCCGCCGACGCTTCGGCCTCGCGTGCGCGCGCCTTGCGCGCCTCGTCCAGCAACAGCTGGTCGAACGCTTCCAACGAATTGTTCAGCTTTGCGTCGAGCATGGCCACTTGTTCGGCTTCCGTTGCGGCGGCAATCGGCGCCCCAGATCCACCGGCGTTGCTCCTCGACTGCCCGGCGACGCGCTCCGCGAGATGCCTCACCCGCTCGCGATTCTCGGCCACCAGCGCGCGCACGCGCACGAGGTATTGATCGAGCCGCGCGCGTTCCTCGGGCCGGGTCGCGGCGCTCGCCCGCGCCACCTCGACACGTTCGGTCAAACGCGCCAGCACCTGCTCGCTGACCGCCAGGTCGTGACGCGCCCGCGCGAGTGCATCATGCTGCGCGTCCGCCCGCGCAATGCCCGCCGCGACGCAAAGCAACACCACCGCGACGGCAGCGCCCCGGGCCACCTGCACCGCTTTGGACCGCACCCTGCTCCATTGATTCGACCACGCCATCAAAGGATTCCGATTCACCCGCACACGATATTCACTCCCGAAGAGGAGGAAAAAGCAAGCTTCCTGCCAGTCGGCCGAGGAAACTCGCCAAATAATAGATAACGCGCCAGCACTCTCTTCGAGGGACAGCGCGGCCGGCGGCCCGACCGCCCGCTATGCCGCCGTCGCGGCGCGATCCGCCAGCAGCAGCGCGCGCGCCTGCTCGATGCGCCCGCCCGGAATCGACGGGTCGGCGCGGCACAGACGCTCGAGCATCGGCCCCTTCTCGGCGCCGGTCACCACCCACAGGACGCGACGCGCGCGATTGAGCGCCGGGTACGTGAGCGTCATGCGCCGCCGGCCCTGGTAGGGTCCCGCCAGCGCGACGTCCGCGTCGGCGACGTCGAGCGCGGGGTCGCCCGGAACGAGCGACGCTGTATGGCCGTCGGGGCCGAGCCCGAGATGGACGAGATCGAGCACCGGCGGCGCGCCGGCGATATCGCGAAGCGTGGCGGCGTACCGCGCGACCGCATCGTTCAGGTCGGTGAGCTCGACCGGCATCGCATGAATCTGATCGGGGCCCAACGGCGCGTGGGCGAGCAGGCTCGCGCGCAGGTGCGTGAGGTTGCGTTCCGGGTCTCCTGCCGGAGCGATGCGCTCGTCGACCTGCAGCACGTGCACCGCGTTCCAGGGAACGCTCTGATTCGCGAGCTCGCGCAGCATCACCCAAGGGGTACGGCCGCCGCTGACGGCCATAATGAAGCGCCCGCGCGCCGCGATTGCCGCGCGGGCGTCGGCCGCGATGACCGCCGCGGCCTCGCGCGCCACCGCATCGGCGTCCGCGAGGACCCGGGTCTTCACGTGCGCGTCACGACCGGGTTCTGCCAGCCGCCGGGCGGCACCACGGTCGCATCGACTTCGGGGGGACCCCAGGTGTGCGGCGCGTACTCGTGAATCGGTGTGCCCTGCTTCAGCACCGGGTCCACGATGCGCCATGCTTCCTCGACGTAATCCTCGCGCGCGAAGAGCGTCCGGTCGCCCGCCATCGCGTCGCCCAGGACGCGCTCGTACGCATCCATCTCGTTCGCGCCGGGGCGTTGACTCGCGATCAGTTCGGTCTGCTGACCGATCATCTTCTCGTCGATGTCCATCGCGGTGAGTCCGATCGCGGTGGTGACCTCGGGGCTGATGCGAAAGCGGAAGTAGTTGGACTCGGGCTGGCAGGTCGGAAACACGACCGGCGGTCGGCGCAGCCGCACCACGAGCTCGGTGCTGGTCACCGGCAGCGACTTGCCCGCGCGAATGTAGAACGGGACGCCCTGCCAGCGCCACGAGCTCACCTCGAGCCGCAGCGCGGCGAACGTTTCCACCTGCGAATCGGGCGCGACGCCGGGCTCCTTGCGGTAGCCGCGAAACTGGCCGCGCACGACATCCTTCGCCGCGATCGGCGCGATGGCTTTCAGCACCTTGACCTTCTCGTCGCGGATCGACTCGCTGTCGGTCCGCACCGGCGGCTCCATCGCGAGGTTGGCCAGCACCTGGAAGAGGTGATTCTGGATCACGTCACGTATCGTCCCGATCTGATCGTAGAACGCGCCGCGGCCCCGGATTCCGAAGTCCTCGGCCATGGTGATCTGCACGCTCTCGATGTGCTCGCGGCTCCAGAACGATTCGAGAAAGGCGTTCGCGAAGCGGAAGAACAGCATGTTGTGCACCGGCCGCTTGCCGAGGTAGTGGTCGATGCGGAAGATGTGGTCCTCGTCGAAGGTGCCGAGCAGGATGCCGTTCAGCTTTTGCGCCGACTCGAGATCGTGACCGAAAGGCTTCTCGACGATGACCCGCGCGCCGCGCGTGCAGTCGGCTTTCGCAAGCTGCTCGACGACTAGGCCGAATACGCTGGGCGGAATGGCGAGGTAATGCGCCGGGCGCTTGGCCTCCCCCATTTCCCCGCGGATCGCTGCGAACGTGGCCGCATCGTTGTAGTCGCCGTCCACGTAGCGCAACCGCGCGGTGAGCGCCGCGAACGCTCTCTCGTCGACGCCGCCGCCGTGCTTTTCCAGGCTGTCGCGCGCGCGCACCTTGAGCTGCTCGAGGTTCCAGCCGGCCTTCGCCACGCCGATCACCGGCACGTTCAGGTGGCCGCGCTTCTGCATGGCCTGGAGCGCCGGGAAGATCTTCTTGTGGGCCAGGTCGCCGGTGGCGCCGAAGAACACCAGCGCGTCGGAATGGGGTTCGCTCATCGCAGCCTCGTTCTCGCTCTCTCGGGCGCGGGCCCGTTTCGGGCTCCGGGGTCGCCCCGGGGTTACTCGCCCTTCGCTTTCTCCAGGTGACCGCCGAAACCATAGCGCATCGCGGAGAGCACCTTGTTCTGAAACTCGGCCTCCCCGCGCGAGGCGAATCGCGAATACAGCGCCTCGGTCAGCACCGGTGCCGGCACCGCCTCGTCGATGGCAGCCTTGATCGTCCAGCGCCCCTCGCCCGAGTCGGAGACGCGCCCGGCGAACTTGGCGAGCGCCGGATCGTCGATGAGCGCCGCCGCGGTCAGGTCCAGCAGCCACGACGAGATCACGCTGCCGCGCCGCCACACTTCGGCGATGTCCGGGAGATTGAGGTCGTACTGATAGTGCTCGGGGTCGCGAAGTGGCGTCGTCTCCGCATCCATCGCATGCTCCCGCTTGCCGATGTTCGCCGCCTTCAGGATGCCGAGCCCCTCCGCATACGCAGCCATGAGACCGTACTCGATGCCGTTGTGGACCATCTTGACGAAGTGGCCGGCGCCGTTCGGCCCGCAGTGGAGATAGCCCTGCTCGGCGGTGCCACCGGCCTTTTCCCGTCCCGCCTTTTCGCGTCCCGGGGTGCGCGCGATGTCGCCCCGGCCGGGCGCGAGCCGGGCGAAGATCGGATCGAGATGCTTCACCACCGCATCCTCGCCGCCGATCATCATGCAGTAGCCGCGCTCGAGGCCCCACACGCCGCCGCTCGTGCCGACGTCCACGTAGTGGATCTTCTTCGGCGCGAGCGCTTTCGCGCGCCGGATGTCGTCGACGTAGTAGGAATTGCCGCCGTCGATGAGGATGTCGTCCGCCTCGAGGAGCGGCACGAGCTCCTCGACTGTCTTGTCCACGACCGCCGCCGGGACCATGAGCCACACCGCGCGCGGCTTCTGGAGCTTCTTCACGAAATCCTGGAGCGACGCTGCGCCGACCGCCTGCTCCTTGGCGAGCGCCTCGACCGATTTCGGCGACACGTCGAAGACCACGCAATCGTGGCCGCCCTTGATCAGGCGCCGCACCATGTTGGCGCCCATCCGGCCGAGTCCGATCATTCCGAGTTGCATGTGAAGCTCCTTTCCGGGACGTTTCTGATCGGGTCATCCCCGTGCGGGCGGGGATCCAGTATTCCGTCGCAGGCCGTCACACTGGATTCCCGCGTCATGACGACTCTGCGCGTTGCGTCGCGACGGTCATGCCTGCCTGAGCTTGCGGTAGCGGCGGATCAGCGCGTTGGTCGAGCTGTCGTGGCCGAGCTTCGGCTCGGTCTTGCTTTCGAGCTCCGGGATGATGCGCTGGGCGAGCACCTTGCCGAGCTCGACGCCCCACTGGTCGAACGAGTCGATGTGCCAGATGGCGCCCTGGACGAACACGCTGTGCTCGTAGAGCGCGACGAGCGAGCCGAGCGCCGCCGGGGTCAGCCGGTCGAGGAAGAGCGTGTTGGAGGGACGGTTGCCCGCGAACGTGCGGTGCGGGACCAGCCAGTCGGGGGAGCCTTCGGCGCGCACTTCCTCCGGCGTCTTGCCGAACGCGAGCGCCTCACCCTGCGCGAGCACGTTCGCGATCAGGATATCGTGGTGCCGGCCGAGCGGATTGAGCGCCTGGGCGAAGGCGATGAAGTCGCACGGAATGAGGCGCGTGCCCTGGTGGATGAGTTGATAGAAGGAGTGCTGGCCGTTCGTTCCCGGCTCGCCCCAATAGACCGGGCTCGTGTCGCAGCCGACCGGCGTGCCGTCGAGCGTGACGTGCTTGCCGTTGCTCTCCATCGTCAGCTGCTGCAGATAGGCCGGAAAGCGCTTCAGGTATTGCTCGTAGGGCAGGACCGCGACGGTCTGCGCACCGAAGAAATCGTTGTACCAGACCGCCAGAAGGCCCATCAGCGCGGGCAGGTTGCGCTCGAACGGCGCGGTGCGAAAGTGCTCGTCCATCGCGTGGAAGCCGCCCAGCATGGCGCGGAAATTCTCGGGACCGATCGCGAGCATCGTCGAGAGGCCGATTGCGGAATCCATTGAGTAGCGTCCGCCGACCCAGTCCCAGAACCCGAACATGTTGGCGGTGTCGATGCCGAATTTCGCGACCTCGGCGGCGTTGGTCGAGACCGCGACGAAATGCCGGGCGACCGATTTCTCGGCGCCGCCCAGTCTGCCCACGGACCATGCGCGCGCGGTGTGCGCGTTGGTCATGGTCTCGAGCGTCGTGAACGTCTTGGAGGAGACGATGAACAGCGTCTCCGCCGCGTCGAGATCGTGCGTCGCCTCGGCGAAATCGGTGCCGTCCACGTTGGAGACGAACCGGAACGTCATGTCTCGCACGCTGTACGCCCTGAGCGCCTCGTAGGCCATCACGGGCCCGAGGTCCGAGCCCCCGATGCCGATGTTGATGACGTTGCGAATGCGCTTGCCGGTGTGGCCCTGCCATGCGCCATCCCGCACGCGATTTGCGAACTCGGCCATCCTGTCGAGCACTGCGTGAACCTGCGGCACGACGTTCTCGCCGTCGACGACGATCGACGCCCCCTTGGGCGCGCGCAGCGCCACGTGCAGGACGGCACGCTGCTCCGAGACGTTGATCTTCTCGCCGCGGAACATGGCGTCGATGCGCGCCCGGACGCCGCACTCGTCTGCGAGCCGGGCGAGCAGCTCGATGGTCTCGTCGGTGATGCGATTCTTCGAGTAGTCGAGGCTGATCCCCGCCGCCTCGACGGTCATCCGCTCGCCGCGCTGCGCGTCGTCCGCGAACAGCTTGCGAAGATGCAGACCACGCACGGCCGCGTGATGCGCGGCGAGGGCCTTCCACGCCGCCCGGGTGGTGACGGATCCGGGTGAACCTGCCATCTTCGTGCTCCCTTCGTACCTTGCAGATCAGCTGGCCGTCTCGAGCGTCGCGCACTTCGAGGCGATCACTTCCATCAGCTCGTTCCACGATTTCACGAACGCGGCCGCCCCTTCGTCCTGCAGCCGGGCTGCCAGCGCGTCGACGTCGATTCCCGCCTTCGCAAAGCTCGCCAGCACGGCTTCGCAATCGCCGCCATCGGGGGACATGGCCGCACCGAGCTCGCCGTGGTCGGCAAAGGCTTTCAGGGTGGGCTCGGGCATCGTGTTCACGGTCAGCGGTGCAGCAAGCGCGTTGATGTACAGAACGTCCGAGGCCTTGGGGTCTTTCGTTCCCGTGCTCGCCATCAGCAGCCGTTGCGGGCGGGCGCCCGCATTGAAGGCGCGCTGCGAGCGCGGCGAGCGCAGCATCTCGGCATACGCCTTGTATGCGCGCTGGCCGACGGCGATGCCGAGCCGGTTGCGCAGCGCGTCCGGCGCCTTGTCCTGCACCGCGGCATCCCAGCGGCTGACGAAGAGCGATGCGACCGAACCGACATGCGGATTGAGTCCCGCGGCGATGCGGCGCTCGATCCCGCGCATGTAGGCGTCGGCGGCGGCGATGTAGTGCTCGCGCGAGAAGAGCAGCGTCACGTTGATCGGCACCCCCGCGAAGATCGCCTCCTCGATGGCGGGAAGACCTTCGCGCGTGCCGGGAATCTTGATGAAGAGGTTGGGTCGCCCCGCCCGGGCGTGCAGGTCCTTGGCCGCGGCAAGCGTGCTCGCCGTGTCGTGCGCCAGCAGCGGCGAGACTTCGAGTGACACCCAGCCGTCCACGCCCGCGGTGCGCTCCCACACCGGCTTGAACAGATCGGCCGCACGGGTGAGGTCCTCGAGGGCCAGCTCGAAGAAGAGCGCCTCGCTCGACTTCGACCCCTTGAGCCGCTTCCGGATCGCGGCGTCGTAGCCGCTGCTCTTCTTGATCGCCAGATTGAAGATCGTCGGATTCGACGTGAGCCCGGTCACCGACAGCTCGTCGATGTAGCGCTTCAGCGTGCCGGAGTCCAGCAGGTCCCGGGTGATGTTGTCGAGCCAGAGACTCTGGCCCAGGTCGTGCAGTTTTTGTGTCGCTTTCATCGTGGCTCCTTTGCGGCTCGCGGCGTGCGTGTGCTGCCCGCGAGAAAGGTGGGAAGGTCGTAGGCCAGCAGGTCCGCGAGCCGCTCGACCGTGAGATCCGGCGGCGGAAACGAAGCGAGGATGCCGGGGTCGCGCGCGTACTGGCCCTGCCTCGGCAGGACGGTGGTCACCCGCTCGCCCCACGTCTCCTTGACCGCGGTCAGGATGCGGAGCTTGTCGTCGACGACGACATAATGCCGGGCCGGGTAGCGGCGGGCGACGTCGTCCAGCGCCCGTTCTTTGTGGATGTAGATGAGCGCGTTGCCTGCCACGGCGGCGAAGAGGCCGGAGCGCTCGACCTTGCGCGGCTGGAAGACCACGTCACCGTCCGAGAGGATCACCGTCGGCCCCCAGCCGCAAAATCGCGCGAGAACTTCCAGAGCCCCCGGATAGAGCAGTTCTGCGAACGGATAGTCGACCATGAACGACGACATCGACAGGAGGTGGATGTCCTGCGGATGCTCGACCCGGTAGCGCTGCAACGCGCCGAGATAGTCGCGGTAGCCGAGCTCCGTGAAAAGGCGCTCCTGGATCGCCCAGTACCGGTCGCGGCATTCGGCGCCGAATTCGCGCTCGAGATGCCGTCTGATGTCGAGCTGGAACGCGTCATTGTCGAGCAGCGTGTTGTCCACGTCGACCAGGAAGACGATGGGCGCGGCCAAATGTCACTCCACGACGTGGCGCGTGTCGTTCCACAGCCGGATCACGGGCTGCGACAGCTTGTGCTCGTAACCGAGCACGCTCAGCGCGGCCGTGCCGAGCAGGAAATGCCGGCCCGCCGCCGCTTCCAGTCCGAGCCAGCGCGCCGCGAGGGTCCGCAGGAAGTGCCCGCTCGAGAAGATCAGCACGGTGCCGGAAACGGCGCGTGCGCGACCCACCACGCGATCCGCACGCGAGCCGACCTGCCCGGGTGACTCCCCGCCAGGGCATCCGTCGCGAAACAGCTGCCAGTCCGGCTTCTCCTTGTGAATGTCGACGGTGCGGCGGCCTTCGTACGCGCCGTAGTTCCACTCGCGGAGATCAGGGTCGATCTCGGCCGTCGCGCCGAACCCGGCCAGCTCGCATGTGCGCGTCGCACGCGCGAGCGGGCTGGTGAAGACTTTCGCGATAGCGAGGCCGCGCATCCGCTCGCCGAGCCGCCGCGCATTCTGCTCCCCGCGCTCGGTGAGCGGAATGTCGGTCGTTCCGGTGTGCTGGCCGGAAAGGCTCCAGGCGGTCTCGCCGTGCCGCGCGAGGTAGATGATCGGAAGCGTTTCGCTCATGAATCAGTCGTGCGGAATGCGACGTGCCCGGGCGAGCCGCCGGCATCTCGAAGTACGCGTCGACGTCCGGAATGGATGACGCTGACGCGGAACGGTCAGTTCTATAAAGTGTACAGCGATCCGCGCTCGCACGACGCCGGCGGCCGGCGTTTCCAGGCCGAGGAACCCACGAGGAAGATCGATGACCGCCGAAGAAAAGCGATTGCTCGCCGCCCGCTCGGGCGACGCGGCGTGGCGCCGCTGGGGGCCCTACGTCAGCGAGCGGCAGTGGGGCACGGTGCGCGAGGACTACAGCCCGGACGGCACCGCGTGGGAACACCTGACCCACGATCAGGCCCGCTCGCGCGCGTACCGCTGGGGCGAGGACGGCATCGCGGGGATTTCGGACGACCGGCAGCACCTGTGCTTCGCGCTCGCGCTCTGGAACGGCGCGGACGCGATACTGAAGGAGCGTCTGTTCGGATTGACGGGCAACGAGGGCAATCACGGCGAGGACGTCAAGGAGTACTACTTCTACCTCGACAACGTTCCCAGCCATGCCTACATGAAGTACCTCTACAAGTACCCGCAACGGGCGTTTCCCTATGGGGAACTCGTCACGCAGAACCGCCGGCGGGGACGGCACGATCCCGAGTACGAGCTCCTCGACACCGGGATCTTCGACGACGATCGCTACTTCGACGTATTCGTGGAGTACGCGAAGAATTCCCCGGACGACATTCTCGTGCGCATCAGCGCCGCGAACCGCGGCCCGGAGGCTGCGACCCTGCACGTGCTGCCCACGCTCTGGTTCCGGAATACCTGGTCCTGGTTCCCGGGCACGGCGAAACCGCTGATCGAGAGCGCGCGGGCCGACCACGAGAGCCTGGTCCTCAAGGCCACGCATCCCGAGCTCGGCGCGTTCTGGCTGTATTGCGATCCGCCGGGCGAGGCGCTCTTCACGGAAAACGTGACGAACAACGCGCGCCTCTTCGGCGTACCCAACGCCGCACCGCACGTGAAGGACGGGATCAACGAGTTCGTCGTGCATGGTCGCCACGACGCCGTGAATCCCGCGCATGCCGGCACCAAGGCCGCGCCGCACTACGTTCTGCTGGTCGGCGCGGGTGAGACGGTGTCGGTCAAGCTGCGGCTGAGCAGCGCGGCGGACATGCGCGCGCCGCTTGGCGCGGCATTCGACGCGACGTTCGCGCGGCGCAGCGAGGAGGCCGACGAGTTCTACCACCGCGTCACGCCCTTTGATCTGCCCGAGGACATGCGCAACGTCCAGCGCCAGGCGTTCGCCGGCATGTTGTGGAGCAAGCAGTTCTACGGCTACAGCGTGAGGCGGTGGCTCGACGGCGATCCGGCAGGGCCGCCGCCGCCCGAGAGCCGCAAGCACGCCCGCAACCACGACTGGTGGCACTTCGACGCGGCCGAAGTGCTGTCGATGCCGGACAAGTGGGAATACCCCTGGTTCGCCGCATGGGACTCCGCGTTCCACACCATTCCGCTCGCCATGATCGATCCGGACTTCGCCAAGGATCAGCTGCTGCTGCTGACCCGCGAGTGGTACATGCACCCGAACGGCCAGATCCCCGCGTACGAGTGGGCGTTCGGGGACGTCAATCCGCCGGTGCACGCGTGGGCCGCGCTGCGCGTCTACCAGATCGAGGAGAAGATGTACGGCCACGCCGATCGCTTGTTCCTCGAGCGGGTGTTTCACAAGCTGCTGCTCAACTTCACCTGGTGGGTGAACCGGAAGGACGCGGACGGCCGCAACATCTTCGAGGGCGGCTTCCTCGGACTCGACAACATCGGCGCCTTCGACCGCACCGCCGGCCTGCCTTCGGGCGGGCGCCTCGAGCAGGCCGACGGCACGAGCTGGATGGCGATGTATTGCCTCTCCCTCCTCGCTATCGCGCTCGAGCTCGCCAAGGAGGACCCGGTCTACGAGGACATCGCGACCAAGTTCTTCGAGCACTTCGTGTACATCGGCACGGCCGTCAATCACATCGGCGGCCGCGAGGGCGGACTGTGGGACGAGGAGGAAGGCTACTACTTCGACGCGCTGCGGTTCCCCGACGGCCGCTGCTACCGGATGAAGGCGTACACCATCGCCGGACTGATCCCCCTCTTCGCCATCGGCACGGCCGCGCGCGACGCCCTCGAGCGATTTCGCGATTTCGGCGCGCGGTACCGCTGGTTCGCGGAGCACCGGCCGGAGCTCTTGCGCGGGCTGGCCGACTTCGCCCATCGCGGGGTCGAGCAGCGCATCCGCATCGCGATCGTCGACTCGAACAAGCTCGCGCGCATCCTGGATCGGGTGCTCAGCGAGGCAAGGCTCTTGAGCCCCCACGGCGTGCGCTCGGTCTCCAAGCGCCATGCCGAGCATCCTTACGTGCTGGAGCTGGATGGCCAGCGCTTCGTGCTGGACTACGCGCCCGGCGAGTCGACGAGCGGCCTATTCGGCGGCAACTCGAACTGGCGGGGCCCGGTGTGGTTTCCGCTCAACTACCTGCTGATCGAGTCGCTGCAGCGCTACCACTACTTCCTGGGCGACGATTTCAGGCTGCAGTGCCCGAGCGGATCCGGCAACCAAGCCACGCTCTGGGAGATCGCGACGGAGCTTTCGCGCCGGCTCATCGACATCTTCCTGAAGGACGCGACCGGCCGGCGCCCGGTGTACGGCCGCATCGAGAAGTTCCAGACCGACCCGCACTGGCGCGACCTCATCTTGTTCCACGAGTATTTCCACGGCGACACCGGCGCCGGCCTCGGCGCGAGCCACCAGACCGGCTGGACCGGCATCGTGGCAAAGCTGATCCACCAGTACGCGGAGTACGCCCTGCAGGGCAAGCCGCCGGCTCTGATCACCGAGGAGTCGCTGGTCGTGAGGAAGTAACCCGGGGGTGCCGCGTAGCGCTAGCCTTCTCCTCGCAATTCGTGAACGCGCTTCAGGATCACGCTCAGCGCGCGATCGTGAATGCCGCGCTCCTCGAGATGCGCGACGGTCTCTTCCAGGTAGTCGGCGCAGTGCTCGATCGTTCCGGACGCCGACGCAATCCGCCGCACGATCTCTTCCCGAGGCAGCCGTCCGGCATAGGTCGGCCGCGATTCGTCGATCGCAAACGCTATGGCGGGGACCAACCCGGTGTCGATCCTGACGCGTACCCAGACCGGGCCGCCACGACCGACGGACCCTGCGTACCGTTCAAACCCGCTCGACCGCCTTCGCGGGCGAGGTGACGGGCGCCGGGACGGCCGTCGGGATCGGCGCAGCACCCGGGCGGGCGGCCGCGCGCTTGCGCAGCTTGTCGACGGCGGTCTGGCCGCCGTGCGTGGATTTGAATATCTCGAGCTCTTCGTACTCGCCCGGCTTCACCGGCGTCATGGCGGTATCCGTGTAGGGCGTCGGATCCTTCATCACCCGCGCGAGCGTGCGCCGGTAGCGCAGGTAGATCGGCAGGAAACGCGCGTGCTTGGCCACCATCTCCCAGGCGTAGCGGGCATAGAAGACGAGCGGGTTCTCGAGCGGCAAGCCGTGCCGGCGATCGCGCCGATACTTGCGGCGCACGATGCCGCCCTCGAGCGGATGGACCTTCTCCAGCAGCGGCGGGACGTGAAAGGAGATCAGCTTCCACATCATGTTCTGCGGGTCGTAGCCCCACTCCTTCGACCGGCGCAGCACGGTCTCGACGTGCTGTGGCGAATAGTAGAGTTCCCACGCACGACGATAGATTCCGAGCAGCGCCGCGTCGGACATGACCGCGTGCGGGGTGGTGACGTGGACCACGTCGTACTTGTTCATGTCGCCCTCGAGCTGCGCGCCGGCGAGGAAGAGCTTCTTGTGGTCGGCCGAGCCGGGCAGCGGAGTGAGGATGAAGAACTCGAGGAGGTCGATCGGGAGCTCGCGCTGAATGATGCCGATGTCGCGCTCGATCGATTCCGGCGTGTCGCCGGGAAAGCCGAGGATATAGCCGGCATAGGTCAGCGCGCCGACCGCGTGCCATGCCTGGAGCATCGCACGATACTCGGTGATCTGGTTCTGGCCCTTGCGCGCTTCCTTGAGCGAGTCGGGGTTGATGTTCTCCAGGCCGATGAACACCCGGTTCACGCCGGCGCGCGCGGCCTTCTCGATGAAGCCACGAATCTTGTGGGTCATCGTGTCGACCTGGGCGACGATACGGATGTTCTGGCCCTCCTCGCGCATCTTGATCAGGCGGTCGAAGATCGATTCCCAGTTCTGGTTGCGCGCCAGGTTGTCGTCGGTGATGAAGAAATTGTGCACGCCTTGTGCAAGGTTGATGCGCACGATGCGCTCGACGTCGTCGGCGCTACGGGTACGCGACTTGCGGCCCTGCACGTTGATGATCGTGCAGAAGCTGCAGAGGAACGGGCAGCCCCGCCCCGCATCGAAGCTCGTGCGCATGCCGCCGGTGCGCGCGACGACGTCGCGCGGCAGATAGGGAGTCGGTGCGCCCTCCAGACCGGGCAGGTCGTTCATGAAATTGTAGAGCGGCGCGAGCGTGCCGCCGTGCGCGGCCTTGAGCAGCTCCTCGAGCCGGCCTTCGGCCTCGCCGGCGAAAAGCGTGATGCCGAGCGCCATCGCTTCGCGCAGGTCGGCAGGCGTCTCCGGCAGCATCGCCAGGCAGCCGCTCACGTGGAATCCGCCGATCGCCACCGGTATGCCCGCGGCGATCAACGGGCGCGCGATGTCGACGGCGCGCGGAAACTGGTTGGTCTGCACACCGACGAGCGCCACCATGCCTTGCCCTCCGGCGGCACGGATCGAATCGATGATGCGCTCGGTCCTGATGCGCGTGTTCGTCTCGTCCCAGGCGGTGATGCGGATCTCGACGTCGGGGCCGAGGACGCGTCGATCAGCGCAGTCGAGCGCGAGGCCGTAGAGCGCGGCGAGCGTGTTAGCGGGAATCGAGGACCTCACCCACTGGATGACGTAGCCGTCGTCGTCGTAGTGCGAGGGCTTGATGAGATAGAGGTTGAAAACCTGCCGGGTCGCGCTCTCGGCCATCGAGATCCTTTTAGGCCGGAGGCCGGCCAACATACAACCCGACGATGTGCGGGCTGGACACGCAATATCACCAATACCACTGGTGTCACACGCGGAAAGTCCAGCGCGCAACTGGGGGGCATTCTACGCGCGTACCGTGCCGGCCGGCATATCATTGAGCGACACAACCCTCATGTAAACGCGGGAATGCGGGTTGCAGGGGAGGCGAAATGAAGCGTCAGTCAACCATCCGTTCGGATATCGCGTGGAGCACTCCGGAGCGCATCGGCGTGCTCGGATACGATCTGACGCGCGAGCTCATCGGTCGGATCAACCTGGGTGACATGGGGTTTCTCGAAGTCACCGGGCGATTGCCGAATGCCCGCGAGTCGCGGATGTTCAACGCGCTCCTGGTGACGCTCGTCGAGCACGGGATCGTGCCGTCGACGCTCGCGACGCGGTTGACCTACACGGGCGCGCCGGAAGCGGTGCAGGCGGCCGTGGCCGCCGGGCTGCTCGGCCTCGGCAGCGTGTTCGTCGGCTCGACGGAAGGCGCGGCGCGGATGCTCATCGAAGCGTTGCCGAATCCGCGCGCGCGCGTCGCCCTCCCCGCGCTCGCCGACCGGATCGTCGCTGCGCAGGGCGCAGCGCGCCGGCCGGTCCCCGGGCTCGGCCATCCGATTCACAAGCCGATCGATCCGCGCGTGCCGCGGCTCTTCGCGCTGGCGCGCGCCAACGGTTTCGGCGGACCATACATCCGGCTGATGCAACTCGTCGCGCGTCGCGCGGCAAAGACCCATGGCCGAGCGCTCCCGATCAACGCGACGGGCGCAATCGGCGCCATCTGCTGCGAGATGAAGCTCCCCTGGCAGGTGTGCCGCGGGCTCGGCGTGATGGCGCGTGCCGTGGGGCTGGTCGGTCATGTCCTCGAAGAGAGCCGCCGGCCCATGGCGCAGGAGATCTGGCACCGGATCGAGCACGAAGCCACGACGCACGCACGTGGCCGACTCCGCCGGAAGAAGCGATGAGCGGTTCGCGCAAGCCGATCGACGTGATTTCGGACTACCCGGCGCACAGCGGCACGCTGTGGTCGATGCTCGCGAGCCGGGCTGCGGCCGCGCCGGATCGCGAGTTCGTGGCCTTTGCGGGCGAATCGTCGACCTATCTCGACGTCGCGCACGATGTGGAGCGCGCAGCGGCGCTCTTTGCGGCGCGCGGCGTGCGCGCCGGCGACCGGATCGGGCTCATGTCGCTCAACCACCCGTCCACGATCGTCACGTTCTTCGCGCTCGCGCGGCTCGGCGCGATCATGGTCCCGGTCAATCCAGAGTACGGCGCCGAGGAAGCCGGCTACGTGCTCGGGCACGCGCAGGTGAGCGGCGTGCTGTGCTCGCCCGCGGCCCTCGAAACAGTGCGCGCCGCCTGCGCGAAGGTCGCGCCCGCGCCCTGGCTGATGCTGAACGAGCCGGGCGATCCGCGGCAGGTGATCTTCGCGGACGCGCTCGAGGACGCGCCGGGCGAGACCCCGGCAGACGCCGGCGCGCCGGATTCGATCTGCGTCTTCATCTATACCTCGGGCACGACCGGGTTTCCAAAGGGCGTCACTCACAGCCAGCGCAACGTCCTGCTCGCCGGTGAAGGCTTCGTCGAGCGCATGCACCTGCAGCCCGAAGACCGGCTGCTTTGCATCCTGCCGATGTTTCACATCAATGCGCTCTTCTACTCGCTGGCCGGGACGCTGGCGGCAGGCGCCACGATCGTCCTCGTGCCGAAGTTCTCGGCCTCCGCCTTCTGGAGCACGGTCGCCGAGACGCGTGCCACCGAGGTGAACACGATCGCGGCCGTCTCGAGCATCCTGACGCAACGGCCGCGCACCGAGTTCGTCCCGGGCCACGGTCTGCGCAAGGTCTACGGCGCCCCCTTCACCGCGGAAACCTACCGGATCTTCCAGGGCGAATTCGGCGTGCCGCACCTCGTCGAGGGTTACGGCATGTCGGAGATTCCGGGCGTCCTCAACAATCCGTTCGACGGGCCTCACAAGATCGGCAGCATGGGCCGGCCGAGCCGGCATCCGGACCACGGCATGGCTTTCGCGGAGATGAAGGTCATCGACGACGCCGGGCGCGACCTCCCGGACGGCGCGACCGGCGAGCTCGCCGTGCGAACGCCGATCGTGATGAAGGGCTACTACCGCGATCCCGAGCAGACGGCGGCGGCGTTCCGCGACGGCTGGTTCCTGACCGGCGATCTCGGCTACCGCGACGCGGAAGGCTACTTCTGGTTCGTGGCGCGCAAGAAGGACATCATCCGCAAGCGCGGCGAGAACATCTCCGGCGCGGAGCTCGACCGGGTGATCGGCGCGCATCCCGACGTGGCGGAAGCCGCCGCAATTCCGGTGCCCGACGCGCTCGGCGAGGACGAGATCCTGGTCGCCGTGGTGCGCAAGCCCGGGGCGACCGTCACCGCGCGCGCCATCGCGGACTGGTGCAGCGAGCGGCTCGCGGCGATCAAGGTGCCGCGCTACGTCGCGTTCGTGGACGCGCTGCCGCACACGCCGACGCACCGGGTCGCCAAGTTCAAGCTGCGCGCCGACACGACACTCGGGGATAATGCGATCGACCTGAAGGAGGGGGCTGGCTCATGACCATCAAGATCGAGTGCGTCTTGCAATGCGAAAACCATCTCGGCGAGGGGCCGGTGTGGGACGTCGAGGAGGGCCGTCTCTACTGGGTGGACGGCACCGGCCGGCGCGTGGGCAAGCCCTCGCTCTGGCGTATGGACCCGAAGTCGGGCAAGGTTGAGAACTGGTCGCTCGATCACGACGTCGGCGCCATGGCGCTGCGCCGCAACGGCGGCGCCGTGCTCGCGCTGGACGACGGCTTCTACTTCTTCGATTTCGAGAGCGGCAAGCTCGATCTCATCACGCTGGTCGACGCCGAGCAGCCGCGCAGCCGTCTGAACGACGGCAAGTGCGACCGCCGCGGCCGGTTCTACGCGGGCGGCATGGACGACAAGGAGGAACTCAAGATCTGCGGGCTCTTCCGCCTCGATCCGGACCTGAAGGTGACCAAGGTGGACGACGGCATCATCTGCTCGAACGGCCCGTGCTGGAGCCCGGACAACAAGACGTTCTATTTCGCGGACACCTTCCAGGGCGAGTACTGGGCGTACGACTTCGACATCGAGACCGGGAATCTCTCGAACAAGCGGCTTTTCGCCTCGTTCAAGGAGGACGCCGGCGTCGCGGACGGCTCGACCATCGACGAGGAAGGGTGCGTCTGGAACGCGCAGGTGATCGGCGGCGAGCTCGTGCGCTATGCGCCCGACGGGAGCGTGGAGCGGCGCATCGGCATGCCGGTGAAGAACGTGACCAGCTTGATGTTCGGCGGCGACCGGCTCGACGAGCTCTACTGCACGTCCATGGCGCGGGTGAAGCATCCCGCGGTGCACGAGCTCTTCCGGCGGGAAGTGAAGCCGCAGTTTCTCGCGGGCAGCCTGTTCCGCATCACCGGGCTGGGTATCCGCGGACTGCCGGAGCCACGGTTCGCCGGCTGACGGGAGGCCCGCGCCTTTCACCGCGGGTCTGCGCGCTGCGGCGGCGGTGGTATCATTTTCCGATGGCATCGCAACCCGCCCTGCGCACGATCCAGCTGTCGGTCAACGGTGAGCCGCGGCGCTTCGAGGACGCACTCGACGTGGCGCGGCTGCTCGAACGGCTCGATCTCAGCGGCAAGAAGGTCGCCGTGGAGATGAACGGCGAGATCGTGCCGCGCAGCCGGTATGCGCAGACGCCGCTCGCGGACGGCGATTCGCTTGAAATCGTCGTCGCGGTGGGCGGCGGATAACTGGATATTCCGACATGAACGCACCCGAATCCCGCACCGGCGCCGACCCGTTCGTGATGGCCGGCAAGGCGTATTCGTCGCGCCTGCTGATCGGCACCGGCAAGTACCAGGACTTCGACGAGACCCGCCGCGCCGTTGAGGCGAGCGGCGCCGAGATCGTGACCGTCGCGATCCGCCGCACCAACATCGGCCAGAACAAGGGCGAGCCCTCCCTGCTCGAATCGCTGCCGCCCTCGAAGTACACCTATCTGCCCAACACCGCCGGCTGCTACAACGCCGACGACGCCGTGCGCACCTTGCGGCTCGCCCGCGAGCTCCTCGACGGGCACGACCTCGTGAAGCTCGAAGTGCTCGGTGACCCGGAGACGCTGTTCCCCAACGTCATGGAGACGCTGCGCGCCGCGGAAACGCTGGTGAAGGACGGCTTCAAGGTCATGGTGTACACGAGCGACGACCCGATCGTCGCGAAACGGCTCGAGGAGATCGGCTGCGTGGCGGTGATGCCGCTCGCATCGCTCATCGGATCGGGCATGGGTATTCTGAACCCGTGGAACCTCGCGCTCATCCTCGAGCAGGCGAAGGTTCCGGTGATCGTCGATGCCGGCGTGGGCACCGCTTCAGACGCAGCGATCGCGATGGAGCTCGGCTGCGATGCGGTGCTGATGAACACCGCGGTTGCCAAAGCGCGGAACCCGGTGCTCATGGCCCAGGCCATGCGCAAGGCGGTCGAGGCGGGGCGCGAGGCGTTTCTCGCCGGGCGCATGCCGAAGAAGCTCTACTCGGCGACGTCCAGCTCGCCGACGACCGGCCTCATTGCCCCGAAGTCCTGAGCGAACCATCCGCAGCTACGTGCTGCGCCAGGGCCGCACCACGCCGGCGCAGGCCCGTGCGATCGCCGAGCTGACCCCCCGGTTCGGCATCCCGTTCGCCCGCGAGCGGCTCGATCTCGATCGCGCGTTCGGCCGGTCGGCGCCGAATGTGCTCGAGATCGGCTTCGGCATGGGCGAGACCACCGCGTCGATCGCGCAGGCGCACCCCGACATCGACTATCTCGGCGTGGAGGTGCACACACCGGGAGTGGGCGCGCTGCTGCGGCGCGTGGCGGCGCTCGGCCTCACGAACGTGCGCATCATCCAGCACGATGCAACCGAAGTGGTCGAGCACATGATCGGCGACCGCGCGCTGGCCGGCGTGCACATCTTCTTCCCCGATCCGTGGCCCAAGAAGCGGCATCACAAGCGCCGCCTCATCCAACCCGACTTCGTCGAGATGCTGGCGCGCAGGCTGACGACCGGGGCCATCTTGCACGTCGCGACCGACTGGGAAGACTACGCGCAGCATGTCCTCGCCGCCCTCTCGGCCGAGCCGCTGCTCGAGAACACCGCGCCGGATTACGCTCCGCGCCCGCTCGCGCGCCCGCTCACGAAATTCGAGGGGCGCGGGCTGAAGCTGGGTCACCGCGTCTGGGACATCGTCTTTCGGCGCTGGTGACCTGATCGCCGACGCGGGTCCGCGCGGACGCGCGCCCCAATCCCGGGCATAATTCGTCTCTCGTCCCCGCGACGGCGCCCCCACTTCACACAACGCGCCGACCGGGTCCGGGACCCGCACCATCCAATCGAACTCGGAGGAAAGATGACATTCATTCGCATTTTGCAGGGCGTTCTGCTGACGGCCGCGCTGACGGTCGCCACGGGCGCGAACGCGCAGGAGGCCCGATCCTATGTCCTATCGACCGCCACCACCGGCGGAACGTATTACCCGGTAGGCGTTGCCGTCGCGACCCTCATCAAGGTCAAGCTGCAGCCGACGCTCAAGCTCGACATGAGTGCGATCAGCTCGGCCGGATCGGGGGAGAACGTGAAGCTCATGCGCGAGAAGCAGGCGCAGTTCGCGATTCTGCAGGGGCTTTTCGGCATGTACGCCAAGCAGGGAACCGGAGCGCTCAAGGCCGACGGCCCGCAGGGCAATATCCGCTCGATCACGATGCTCTGGCCGAACGTCGAGCATTTCATGGTCTCCGCGGACGCCGCCAAGACGGGTACCGTGGACGATCTGAGGGGCCTGACGGGCAAGAAGTTCTCGATCGGGGCGCGCAACTCGGGCACCGAGCATTCGAACCGGTTCCTGCTGGGCAACCTCGGGATCGATCCGGAGAAGATGGATCTCGTGTACCAGGGCTACGGTCCGAGCATCGATGCCATGCAGAACGGGACGATCCTGGGCACGAACCCGACTGGCGGCCCGCCCGTCTCGGTCGTGACGCGCGCTTTCGCGCAGATGGGCGACAAGGTCAGGTTGCTCGAGTTCACGCCCGAGCAGGCCGCCAAGGCGGACGGCGGCAACGACCTCTTCTACCCGTACGTGCTGCCCGCCAACACCTATCCGGGGCAGACCAAGGAATTCAGGACCGTCGCGCAGCCGAACTTCCTTGCGGTCAACGCCGACGTGCCCGCCGAGGACGTGTACCTCGTCACGAAGACGATCTATGAGAATCTGCCGTTCCTGAACAACATCCATGCAGCGACGAAAGAGATGTCGCTCAAGTCCGCGATCAGCGGGCTGCCGCTGCCGTTGCATCCGGGCGCGGCCAAGTACTACAAGGAAGTCGGGATCACCATCCCCGATCGCCTGATGGCGAAGTGACCGTGGCGTGGCGGCGGCCTGCCGCCGCCACGCATCTCGTACATTTTTTAGGGCAAGGCGAATGAGCGCCGAGGGCACCGCGCGACCTGACGCGGCGACGCCCGAGCCGGCTGTCCCGCGCGACCCGGAGGACCCGTCCGGCGGGCGGAGCGCAGCGAGCCTGCCGGGTCGGGCGGCATTCTGGCTCGGCGTCGGGCTCGCGCTCCTGCACATCTACTTCAACACGCTCGGAACGATGTCCGAACTGCGCGTGTCGGCCGTGCACTTCGGCGGTTTCGGCTTGATGTGCGCCCTGCTCTACCCGGCATGGCATGCGAAGACCCGCGCCGGCCAGCGCCTGGCGCTCGGCCTCGATCTCGCGATCGGCGCCGCGGCGCTCTCCTGCGTCGCCTATCTCTTTCTCGGCGAGGAGAGCTTTGCGGATCGCAACGCGAGCTTCCTCTGGTACGAATGGATCTTCACCGGCATCGCGGTCGTGCTCGCCATCGAGTTCACCCGCCGCACGACCGGCTGGATCATCCCGGGCATCATTCTCACGGCGTTCACGTACGTCGTCTGGTGGGGCCAGTACGTGCCGGGAATGCTCACCTTCCCGGGCTTGTCGCTCGAGATCACGCTCTATCGAAGCTTCTACAGCGACGACGGCATGCTCGGCATGATCGCGACCATCTCCGCGACCTTCGTGGTCATGTTCATTCTGTTCGGCGCGTTTCTCACGCGTTCCGGTGCGGGTGACTTCATCGTCGATTTCGCGCGCGCCGTCGCCGGCCGGATGATCGGCGGACCGGGGTTCGTCGCGGTCATCGGCTCGGCGCTCATGGGCACCATCTCCGGCTCGTCGGTCGCCAACACGGTTTCGACCGGCGTGATCACCATCCCGCTGATGAAGCGCGCGGGCTTTCCCGCGCGCTTCGCGGCCGGCGTTGAAGCCGCGGCATCGACCGGCGGCCAGCTCATGCCACCCATCATGGGCGCCGGCGCCTTCGTGATGGCGAGCTACACCCAGATCTCCTATCTCACGATCGCCGCCGTGTCCGTGCTGCCCGCGATCCTCTACTTCGTCTCGGTCGCCTGCTACGTGCGCATCCAGGCGAAGCGGCTCGGCCTCACCACCACGACGGACGAGGACACGCCCACCATCGGCCAGGTCATGAAGCGCGGGGGACTCCTCTTCTTCCTGCCGATCAGCGTGCTGGTCGGATTGCTGATCTACGGCTTCACCCCGACCTATTGCGCGGGCGCGGCGATCGTGGCGGTGGTCGTCGCGTCCTGGGTGGCGCCGGGTCGGCGCGGCATGGGGCCACGCGAGGTTATCGAAGCCCTTGCCCTCGGTGCGCGAAACATGGTGGTCACGGCGACGCTGCTCATCGCGATCGGCCTCGTGGTGCTCACGGTCGCGACGACCGGGCTGGGCAATACCTTCTCCCTGATGATCAGCCAGTGGGCGGACGGCAGCCTGATGATCGCCCTCGTGCTCATCGCCCTCGCCTCGCTCGTGCTCGGCATGGGATTGCCGGTGACGGCCTCCTACATCGTGCTCGCGACCCTGTCGGCGCCGGCGCTTGCCGGAATGATCACGCAGCAGGAGCTCGTGAACGCGTTCATGGCGGGCAACGTCCCGGATTCGGCCAAGGCCGTGCTGATGCTCGTCGCGCCCGACAAGGTGGCCGCGATCGGCCAGCCGATGTCGTTCGACACCGCCTCCGCGCTGACAGCCGCGATTCCGCAGGAAATGCGCTCGATGGTCGTCGAGCAGACGCTGAGCGCGGCGCAGCTCACGGGCGCGCTCCTCGCCGCGCACATGATCATCTTCTGGCTCTCGCAGGATTCGAGCGTGACGCCCCCCGTCTGCCTCACCGCATTCGCGGCAGCGGCCATTGCGAGATCTCCGCCGATGGCGACCGGATTCACGTCGTGGCGGCTCGCGAAGGGTCTGTACATCGTGCCCCTGCTATTCGCCTACACGCCGTTCCTCAACGCCGATCTCTGGACCGACTTCCAGATCGCTTTCTTCGCCGCGTTCGGCATCTACGCGCTCGCCGCAGCCTCCGAGCTCTGGATGGAAGCGCGCCTGCCGATCCCGGTCGCGGTCCTGCTCGCGGGAACGGGCGTGGCGCTGCTTTGGCCGACTTCGATGTTGATCAACTTCGCAGGACTCGCGATCTTCCTCGCGATCTTCGCCCACAACCTCTGGCAGGATCGCCGCACGAAACGGATCGCCGTCCAAGTATAGGAAGAACGTCGTGCTTCGGTTGCGGGGGGGCGAGCCAGCCCTAGGCGCCGGCCGGGCATGGCCGCTGACCCGCCGAAGCTAAACGCTCGGCGCTCGGCGCTCGATCAGGCGGGCAAGGATTGATCGGTCGCGGCGCGATAGTGAAGATTCGCGTCCGACTCACGACCGATGCGGTCGAAGAGCCGCGCGAGCGCGAGATGGGTCGCGCGTGAGGAGGTCTGCGAGAGACTCGCCTCGAGATAGCTCTGGGCCTTGCCCCACAGCTCCTGGTGCAGGCACAGTTTCCCCAGCGCGAGCAGGAGAGAGGCGTCGTGCGGCCGGTCTTTCAGCCAGCGCTCGGCCTGCTCGATGCGCTCGAGCGTGTTCTCGTCCTGGCAGTCGGCAAACAGCACCACGAGCTCGGGAGCCCACTCCCGGTTCAGCACGTCCGTGAGCGCGCGATGCGCCTGCTTGCACCCGCCGAGCGAGAGAAACTGCCGCGCGGCGGTCGCAGCCACGCGCGGCTCTCTGCGCTCGGCCGCGGGGAGGTTGCTCCAGAAGGCCTGCAGCGTTTCCAGATCCACCGCCTTCCGCTTGAGGGTTTCGACGGTGGCGGTGATGCGGAGCGTCTCCGCGGTCTCGGGCGATAGCGCGTCGCGCTTCGCGAGCAGGCGCACGATGCGCAGCACCTCTTCCCAGTGCTGCAACCCCTGCTCGGCCCGCATGAGCAGTCGCATCGTGGCGACCTGCTTGGGGCCCTTGGCATCGAGCTCGCGCAGGACGTCGCGCGCCTCTTCGAAGCGGCGCTCGTCGAGGAGCAGCTCCGCGCGCGTGGCAAGCCGCGCCTCGAGCGAATCGCCCGGCGCGCCGGTTGCCCGCTCGAGCCAGCGTTCGCGCTCTTCGCCATCGCGCATCTGATGGGCGGCGCGCGCCGCGGTAAGCGCGGCGAGGGCCGGCGCCTCGTCGAGATCGTACGCGCGCCGAGCGAGCTTCTTCGATTTCGCATAGCGCCCTTCGAGCAGCGTCTGCATCGCGCCGCGCAATGCCTCCCGACCGCGCTTCTGCCGCCAGCGCTTACGCAGCTGAGAGACCTGCGCAGGCATGCGCAGCGTGTGGGATACCACGCGCAGCAATCCATGCAGGACGAGAAAGGCGAGAATGACTCCCGCGATGGCCAGCGTGAACGAGATCTCGACCCGGTAGGGCGGCGTCACGACCACGACGTAGCCGGCGTCGTGGCGCAGGAACATTGCGGCAGCCACGGCGAGCGCCGCGATGATGATGAACCAGAGAAGCAGCCGCATCGGATGTCTTAGCTACTCTCACGCGGTTGGCGGAGCCGGCGTGCCATGTTGAGGCTCTCGGTGAGGCTCGGCAGCTCGACTTGCAGGGCGGCGCCGTCGAGCTGCGTCAGCGTCTCGGCGGCACCGGTCACCGACTTGACGCGGGGATCGAAGTACCGGTCGATCCACTCGCGCGCCTGCTTGATGTCGCTCCGAAACAGCGCTTCGTTGCGCTGGAGCAGCGCGACCCGCGCATGCAGCAGTCGAAGCTTCAGATTCTCCCGCAGGAAATACGCCTGCTCGGGCGCCAGCAGCCGCGGATCGTTGACGTCGACCCGTTGGATCCGCACCAGACCCTTGACCTCGCCCCAGGCCGATGCGGCGAGCCGCTCCCACCAGCGGCCGGAGAGGGCGGCGGGCGACGGCTCGGGAACAGTTTTCTTCTCCTCGCTGCGCAACGGCAGCGCATCGACCGATTCGATCACGTCATCCAGGCGCAGCGTGAGCCCGGCGACGTCCAGATTCGGCGCGGCCTTGAGCCGCTCGATGTCGCGCTGGATCAGCTTGCGAAGCGCGCCGAGCTCGACCCGGTCGGCGCGTGCGAGCCGCGCATCGATCTCCTGCAACGCGGCCAGCGCGCTCGAGACGTTGCCTGCGAGGTGCAGCTGCTGGGCGGCGATCTGCAGGGTCTGCTCGACCTCGGAGAGCGTCCATTCGTCCCGGCCCCGCGAGAGCTCCTGGTACAAGGCCTCCAGCGCGACCTCCCGGCTGCGACTCTCGTTCTGCTTGGCTTCGATTGCGCCGATCTTCCCCGCCAGCTCGCGCGAGGACTCGCGCAGTTCCCGCGTCGCCTCCAGCGATCGGCGCGCGTCGGTGCTCGACTCGCTCGCCCGCGCGGCCGCGTCGTCGCGGAGCTGGCTGAGCCGGACGCGCGTGTCATACCACTCGAAGGCGAGCAGGCCGAAAATGGCCAGCACCGCGAGCCACAGCAACGCGGTGCCCGCCCGACGCGGCGCGGGCGCGGGCGCAGGCGCGGCCTTCGGCGCGACGCTTTCCGGCTTGGCAGCCGATTCCTCCGGCTGCGCCTCAGCTTGGCCTTCGGTAGGGCTCGCTTGCGGCGCAGGTTCGTTCGGGTCGGGTTTCGTAGGTTCGGTCATATCGTTTTGATCAGCGATCCTCGTGCACTTTACCAAAAAAAGCCTTCAAGCCCTCGACCAGCCCCTCGTCCCCCGGGCCGGTTTCTTTCACCTGCTCCATGCCGAGGGCGCGCGCGCTCGCGGCGATCCGCGCGTGCGGAACGAACGTCGGCGTGCGGCGCAGCCACTGCTGACCGAGCTTGCCGACCATATCGTAGAGATTGTGCAGGCCTTCGCTCGATGTCACGGTGACGCCGTCCAGCTCGCCTCGCGCCCACAGCTTGAGGAGCGGCGCGACGTCCGCATCCGGACGCACCCGTCGATAGCATTCCGCGTATTCCACTGCCGCGCCGCGGGCCGTCAGCGAGTCGCCCAGGAACTCGCGCCCGCCGTCGCCGCGGAAGATCACCACGCGCTTGCCGGATGGATCGGCGAGCGGGGCGAGTTCGAGCAGCGCCTCGCTGTCGAAGCGTCCGGTCGGGGCGACGATGTCGGTGAACCCGAAGCGCCGGAGCGCCTTCTCGCTTCCCTTGCCGATCGTGGCCACGCGGACGTGCCGGGGCCAGGCGCGGCGCGACTGCACCAGGTTCATCGCCTTGGCCACGGCGTTCGCGCTGATGAATACCGCCACGTCGAAGTCGTCCAGCCGGTCGACGAGCGCGGCGAGCGGCTTGACGTCGGTGACGTCCCGGATCTCGATGACCGGAAACACGATGGGCGTGCCGGCAGCGGCGCGGATCAGGTCCGCCAGCGTCTCGACCTGTCCCGCCGGACGCGTGATCACGATACGCCGACCGGCCAGGTCGCCGCTCACGACTCGAGCCTGGCGAGAATGTCGTCCGCGCCCCGGCTGCGCAGCAGCGCCGCGAGCTCGCTCCCCGCGCGCTCGGGCTCCGCAATCGCGGCGCGAACCTCGCCGCGCGCGACCTGCTTGCCGTCCGGGCTCGCCACGAGCCCCCGCAGCCAAAGGGTATCGCCGTCGATCACGGCAAACGCTGCGAGCGGCACCTGGCAGCTCCCGGCAAGCGACCGGCTCACCATGCGTTCGGAGCGCACACACGCGCTGGTTGCCGGGTCGTTCAGCGGGGCCAGCAACCCGGCGAGGTCCTGCCGGTCGGCGCGACACTCGATCGCGAGCGCGCCCTGCCCCGCGGCCGGCAGGCTGTCCGCGGGATCGAGCATCGCGCGAATCCGCCCGGCGAGTCCGAGCCGCGTCAATCCGGCGACCGCGAGCACGATCGCGTCGTACTCGCCGCGGTCGAGCTTGGCGAGCCGCGTGTCGACGTTGCCGCGCAGGGGCCGGATCTCCAGCGCCGGAAACCGCGCACGGAGCTGCGCTTCGCGCCGCAGGCTGGAGGTGCCGACCACCGCGCCGGCGGGCAGGTCGTCGATCCGTGCATGGCGGTTGGAGACGAACGCGTCGCGCGGATCCTCGCGGGGCAGTATGGCGGCGAGCCGGAATCCCTCGGCGAGATCCATCGGCACGTCCTTCGCGGAGTGCACGGCGAGGTCCGCGCGGCCCGCGGCCATCGCAACCTCGAGCTCCTTCACGAACAGGCCCTTTCCGCCGATCTTCGCGAGCGTGACATCGAGCACCCGGTCGCCCTGCGTGGTCATGCCGAGAATCTCGACCCGCGTTGCCGGATATAATCCCTCGAGCGCTGCGCGCACGTGCTCCGCCTGCCAAAGCGCCAGCCGGCTCTCGCGCGAAGCGATAACCAGACGCGAGTTCACGGGGTTCCGGAGATGAGGGAAAGAGGGCCGATGGGTAAGGGTAGACAGCGCATTGCGACGCTGCGTGCCGCGATTTTAGCATGCGCGATCGGCCTCTCCGCCGCGGCGCACGCGGCGTCCGGCATTTCCCACGCGCGCGACTTTTCCGCGGACGGCCGCGCGGCGGGCGAGACGCGGCGCGTCATCGTCGTCCTCTTCTCGGCGAGCGGATGCCCATGGTGCCACCGGGTGCGCGCGGAGTACCTGTTGCCCCTGCTCGCGAACCCCGCCGACGCTGCGCGCATCATCGTGCGCGAGGTCGATATCGACGCGCGCGCCGCGCTCGCCGATTTTTCGGGGGCCGTCACGACTCATGCGGCGTTTGCGGGCCGGCACGAGGTGCGCTTCGTGCCGACGGTGCTGGTGCTGGGCCCGGACGGCGAGCGGCTGGCCGCCCCGTTGGTCGGTTTCGGAACCGCCGACTATTACGGGTACTACCTCGACGGGCGCATCGACGCCGGTCTCGCGAAGCTGCGTCGGTAGGAAAGGTCCGCAAAGGGCCGTCATTCCCGCGAACGCGGGGATGACTCGGGGCCTTTCCTAGCCCGTCATCCTTTGAGAATCGCCTTCACCGCCGGCCACTGGCGCCGGCTGACGGGGAGCTTCTCGGCAGTGCCCTCGAGGATGACCGCCCATCCGGCGCCTTCGCCGTCCTCGTCGGTGACGCGCTCGATGCCACGCAGCGCGCGCAGCGCGACCAGACAGGATCGGTGCACGCGCACGAACGTGGTGCCGAACTCGCTTTCGAGCGCCGTGAGCGACTCCTCGAGCAGGTGCTCGCGATCCCGCGTGCGAATGGTGACGTACTTCAGCTCGGCGCGCAGATAGAGGAT
Source organism: Burkholderiales bacterium (assembly GCA_041617635.1). GTDB lineage: Bacteria > Pseudomonadota > Gammaproteobacteria > Burkholderiales > SG8-39 > JAABRB01. The sequence continues at coordinate 116,257 of JBFJOO010000001.1, forward strand.
TTCCGCGACCGGGACGAGCGTGATCCGGCCGCGCTCGGACACCGAGAGGTAACGCCGCGGCGCCTGTGCCGCCTTCTCGAGCGCGGCGCGCTTCACGGCCCCGGAGGCGGCGGCCTTGCCCAGCGCCGCGGCGAGGCGCGCCGCGCGCACCGGCTTCAACAGATAGTCGAGCGCATTCACCTCGAACGCCTCGATCGCATACTGGTCGTGGGCGGTGACGAACACCACGGCCGGCGCCTTTTCCAGCGTAGTGAGGTGCCGCGCGAACTCCAGTCCGCTCATCTGCGGCATCTGGATGTCCACCAGCGCGACGTCCGCGGGGTGCTCGGCGAGCAACGCGAGGCCCTCATGAGCGTTCGCCGCCTCGCCGGTGACGACGTTCGGAAGATCGGCCTGCAAATCGCCGAGCAGCGCGCGCATCCGCGTGCGCGCCGGCGCCTCGTCATCGACCAGGAAGATGCGGAGCGGCGCGGTCATGCCGCCCTCCGGCGGTAGGGCATCTGCATGTGGATCTCGTAGCTCTCGCCGACCACGCCGCTCTCCATTTTCGCCTCGACGTCGAAGTGCAGCTGGAGGCGCTCGCGGATGTTGCCGAGCGCGATGCGGTTGCCCTGACGGTGCTGGTGCTCGGGATGATAGGGATTGGTGAGCCGGACATGCAGCCGGTCGCCGTCGAGGTAGATGGCGATCTCTATGGTGCCCGGCTCAACCCCGGGCTCGATGCCGTGATACACGGCGTTCTCGACGAGCGGCTGCAGCAGCAGCGGGGGGACGAGCGCATCGCGCGGCGCCGACTCGATGCGCCACTCGACGTTCAGGCGTTCGCCGAGGCGGAGCTGCTCGAGATTCAGGTACTGGCGCACGAGCTCGAGCTCTTCCGCAAGCGAGGTGAGAGTGCGCGTGTCGGCCATCAGCATGCGGTAGAGCTCGGCCAGATCCTCGATGGCCGTTTCGGCGCGCCGCGCGTCGGTGCGTATGAGCGATAGGACCGCGTTCAACGAGTTGAACAGGAAGTGTGGTCGGATCCGCGCCTGCAGGGCCTGCAATCGCGCCTCCGAGAGGGCCGGCGAGAACGCGCGATTGCGCAGGAAAAAATAGCCGGCCAGGAACCCGGTGACGAGCGCGGCAAACGCCGCGCTCCGGGCGAGCCCTCCGGGGGAGAAGTCGTACCCCGGCAAGAGCGGATAGGCGGCGACGGTCAGCAGGAGCACGATGGCAAATACGATCCCCACCGCGGTCGGATAGGGCATTCGGGCGAGTCCGGCATTGGCAACGTAAAGCGCCAGGAGGCTCGCGATGAGGACCGGCTCGGCGAGCAGCGCAACCTCGAGGAACGCGTCCAGGATCTGGGGAAAGCTGCTCGCCTTGACCGCGGCAGCAGTGAACGCCAGCCCGTTCACGATCACCAGGATGCGCGCGATCACCCCCAGGTTGCGGAAATCCGGCAGGGTATCGGTCGGCCCGTCGCCGTGCGAAATCCGCGCCGCGTGCGAGGAATTCACGACATGCACCTCAGAATTCTGGTATAAGATGCTGATTTTTCGCTCATTCTCGCGATCATTCTCGATTTCCCCCAGCGGAAATTCAAGCTGTCATGTCCGTCCCTGAGGAAAAGGGTCACGCCGGCCAGGCTTGGTCGGGCCGCTTCGCGGAGCCGGTCGCGGAGCGCGTCAAGCGTTATACCGCGTCGATCGGATTCGACCGCCGGCTGGCGGAGTTCGATGTGCGGGGCTCGCTCGCGCACGCGCGCATGCTCGCCGCAACCGGCGTGCTCGGCCCGGACGATCTTGCCGCAATCGAGCGGGGCATGGCCACGATCCTTGACGAGATCCGGTCGGGAACGTTCCAGTGGACCCTGGAGGACGAGGACGTCCACCTGAACATCGAGCGGCGGCTCACCGCTCTGGTCGGCGACGCGGGCAAGCGGCTGCACACCGGGCGGTCCCGCAATGACCAGGTCGCAACCGATCTCCGCCTCTACCTGCGGGCCGCCATCGACGAGATCGCTGCGCTCACCCGGGCGGTGCAGGCGGCACTGGTCGACCTTGCGGAGCGGCATGCCGCTACGGCAATGCCGGGGTTCACGCACCTCCAGGTGGCTCAGCCGGTCACCTTCGGTCACCACCTGATGGCCTATTACGAGATGCTCCGGCGCGACCGGGAACGGCTCGCGGGCTGCCGCGGTCGGGTCAACCGCCTGCCGCTCGGCGCAGCCGCCCTGGCCGGAACCTCGTTCCCGATCGACCGGGAGCGGGTCGCGCGCGAGCTCGGTTTCGAGGGGGTGTGCGAGAACTCGCTGGACGCGGTCTCGGATCGGGACTTCGCGATCGAGTTCACGGCCTGCGCCGCGCTCATCATGACCCACCTCTCCCGGTTGTCGGAGGAGCTCGTGCTGTGGATGAGCCCGCGGTTCGGGTTCATCCGCTTGCCCGACCGGTTCTGCACCGGCTCGTCGATCATGCCCCAAAAGCGGAACCCGGACGTGCCGGAGCTCGCCCGAGGCAAGGCGGGGCGGGTGTTTGGGCATCTGGTGGGACTTCTTACCTTGATGAAAGGTCAGCCGCTCGCGTACAACAAGGACAATCAGGAAGACAAGGAGCCGGTGTTCGACACGGTGGACACTCTGGTCGAAACGCTGGCCGTCTTCGCCGAGATGATCCCCGGCATCGAGATCGACCCGGAAAAAATGCTCACTGCGGCCCGCGAAGGCTTCGCCACCGCGACCGATCTCGCCGATTACCTGGTCAAGCGAGGCGTGCCGTTTCGTGACGCCCACGAAGCGGTCGCCCGGGCCGTGCGCGCAGCCGAGGCGCGGGGCTGCGACCTCGCCGACCTGCCGCTCGCCGAGCTGCAGTCGTTCGCGCGCCAGGTCGAGGCGGACGTCTACGCGGTCCTCACGGTCGAGGGATCGCTGGAGAGCCGCGATCACCCCGGCGGGACAGCGCCCAATCGCGTGCTGGACGCCGTGCGGCGCGCCCGGGCCGAGCTCGCATGACGCCATGACCGATTCCGTGGCCGCGCAGATTCCCAACCGCACCGACCATACGATCCCCGACTACATCGGGAAGTACCAGGTCATCCGCAAGCTGGGCGACGGCGCGACCAGCGAGGTCTTCCTGTGCCACGACGAATTTGCCAAGCGCGATGTCGCCGTCAAGGTGGTCTGGCGGGACCGCATCGGCGACGCGAGCCTGGGCAAAGTCCACCGCAAGCTCTTTGTCACGGAGGCCTCGCTCGCCGGCAAGCTCGCCCACCCGCACATCGTTCAGATCTACGACGCGGTGGTGGCCGGCAGCTCGAGCTACATCGTGATGGAGTACGTGCCCGGCGGAACGCTGGAGCCGTACTGCACGCCTGAGAATCTGCTGCCGATCGACAAGGTGGTGGAGATCGTCTTCAAGTGCACGCGCGCGCTCGACTTCGCCCACCATCTCGGGATTACGCACCGCGACATCAAGCCCACCAACATCCTGCTCGCGACCGACGACACCACTGACATCAAGGTCTGCGATTTCGGCGCCGCCATCATGGCGAGCTCCGGCGACACGACCCAGGTAACCGGAATCGGGTCACCGGCCTACATGTCGCCGCAGCAGGTTCGCGAGCAGCAGCTCGATCATCGCACCGACGTCTACTCGCTCGGCGTCGTCATGTACCAGCTGCTCACCGGCGCGCTGCCCTACCAGGGCAAGAACAACTTCAGCATGATGTACCAGATCACCAGCGTCGAGGCGCCGCCCCCGTCGTCGCATCGCCGGGACGTGCTGCCGGCGCTCGACGGAATCGTCAAGAAGGCGATGGCCAAGGCGGTCGAAGACCGCTACCAGACCTGGGAGGAGTTTTCGATTGCGCTCGCCGACGCGCTGCGGTCGAAGGATCTCGCCGCGCGCACCCACGAAGTCGCCGACAGCGAGAAGTTCAGCACGTTGCGCGCGATGCCGTTCTTCGCGGAGTTCACCGATGCCGAGCTCTGGGAGGTGCTGCGCATCAGCGCCTGGGAAGACGCGGCCCCGGGCAAGATCGTCATCAAGGAAGGCGACGCGGGCGATTACTTCTGCATCCTCGCATCGGGTGAAGTGAAGGTGACCAAGAAGCAGAAGCTCCTCAACATCCTCTCTGCGGGCGAGTGCTTCGGCGAGATGGCCTACCTCTCCCGCGCGACCAACGAGCGGAGCGCCGACGTGTCGACGATGAGCCCCTCGCGGATCATCACCATCCGCTGCGACGACCTCGAGAACGCCTCCGACGCCTGCCGCCACCGATTCGATCGCGCCTTCATGGACATCCTGGTCGAGCGGCTGACGATGGCCAACAACAGGTTGACCGCGGTCTGAGCTCGCAGCGAGGAAACCGGCTCGTTTCCTCGGAACCAAGAGCAGAGGGTCACGCACAGGAGGGAACCGCCTGGTTTCCCCCCGTTACCCGGTAAGCTGGATACCGCAAGCTCCTTTCAAAAGCTTCCTTCCTCCTTACGTGACGCCTGCTCTGCGCTCCGAGCTCGAACGTGCAATCTCGGCTTCGATCGGGCGGCCCTTTCGGATCCAGCAGACGCGCGACGTCAGCGGCGGCTGCATTCATCGGGCGCTGGTGCTCGAGGGCGACGACACGCGCATCTTCGCGAAGCTGAACGACGACCGTTTCGCGGACGCATTCGCCGCAGAGGCGGACGGGCTCGGCGCGCTATCTGCGGCGGGTGTCCGCGCACCCGGCGTAATCGCGCAGGGCACCGCGGATGGCACGGCGTTCCTCGCGCTCGAGCACCTCGAGCTCGGGCCGGGAGACGCCGCCGCCCATGGCGAGCTGGGCAGACAGCTTGCGGTCCTGCACTCGCAGCGGGGAGAACGTTTCGGGTGGCGCCGTGACAACTTCCTCGGCGCGACGGCGCAGCGCAATCGGGCGTCCGAGTCCTGGATCGGATTCTGGCGGCAGGAGCGGCTCGCGCCGCAACTGGCGCTCGCGGCAGAGAACGGAATGCGCGGCAACCTGCAGCGACTGGGCGATACGCTACTGGCATCGCTGCCTCGCATGCTCGCGGGTCACACACCGACCCCCGCGCTGGTGCACGGCGATCTATGGAGCGGGAATGCGGCGTTTCTCGGGGACGGCACGCCGGTGGTGTTCGATCCGGCGGTGTACCACGGCGACCGCGAAGTCGATCTCGCGATGACCGAGCTGTTCGGCGGATTTCCCGCGGCGTTCTACGCGGCGTACCGTGCAGCCGCGCCGCTCGCTGACGGCTATGGGATGCGCCGCACGCTCTACAACCTCTACCACGTGCTCAACCACGCGAACCTGTTCGGCGGAGGCTATGCCGCGCAAGCCGAAAGAATGATGGCGCGCTTGCTCGCGGAGACGAAGGGCTGAAGAAGTTCGAGCTGCCGCCCGCCCCGGTGCAGACTTACGCGTTCTGATCGCTCGGCGCGAGCATCGCCTGCAGCTCGCCCGACGGAAACGAACAAGGGGGGCGATGCCCCCCTTGTATATCCCCCCAATTCTGGCGAGCTGCCGCCCGCCCCGGTGCAGACTTACGCGTTCTGATCGCTCGGCGCCAACATCGCCTGCAGCTCGCCCGATTGATACATCTCGCCGAGAATATCCGATCCGCCCACGAACTCGCCGTTCACGTAAAGCTGCGGGATCGTCGGCCAGTTCGCGTACTCCTTGATGCCCTGCCGGATCTCGGGATGCTCGAGCACGTTCACGGTGGCAACATCCACCGCGCTGCATGCCTTGAGGATCTGCACGACGTTCGCGGAGAAGCCGCACTGCGGAAAATCGGGCGTGCCCTTCATGAACAGCACGACCCGGTGCGAAGTCACGATGCCTTTGATCTCGTCCTGGATGCTCATCTCTGGTGTCCTCGTCTCGTTTCGGTCCGGGGCTCAATACCCGACCAATTTAGTCAGATTTTACTCACCCGCCAAGCGTGGGTCAACACCTGCCCCGTGCGGACCGCCGGGGCGGCGGTCGAGGGGCTGGAACGGCATCAGGTGGATTCCGTCGCGGAGCAGAGAGACCCGGATCGTGGCGCCCTGCGCGAGGCCGTTCCGGTTGGCAACATGGAGCGGTATCGATAGCTGCAGCTCCGCGTCCACGCGGCCGTCCACGCGCATGGCCACCGCCGCGTTCTCACCGAACGGCACGAACTCGCTGATCACTCCGCTCACGGGATTCTCGCGCTCCCCGCGCGACGGCCGATCGCGCCGGTGCAGGATGCAGTGCGCAGGCAGGATTCCCCAGGAGATCGGGCCGCCGGCGTCGAACTCCGTGCGCAACGGCGTCTCGAGCGTGTAGTCCAGCCAGCGCACCAGGCTGTGATCCGCTTCCGGTCGGTGCGCGATGACCACCCCGTGAAACAGGTTGCGAAAGTCGACCAGTCGCGCCACCTGCACGTTGCGGGGCCGGCCGATCAGCTCGAAGGGTGGGCCGGCCTGGAGCGTCTCGCCGGCGTGCAGGACGACCATGCGGTCGGCGAGCATCGCCGCTTCCTCTAGATCGTGGGTCACGAGCACGATCGGCATGCGCAGCCGGCGGCGCAGCTGCGCGAGCTCGCGCTGCAGCTTGCGCCGCGTCACCTGGTCCACGGCCGAGAACGGCTCGTCCAGCAGCAGAACCTGCGGATCGCGCGCGAGCGCGCGGGCCACGGCGACACGCTGCTGCTGACCGCCCGAGAGCGCATGCGGCAAGCGATCCTCGAGACCGCCGAGGTTGACGAGTTCGAGCAGCTCGCGCGCGCGATGGCGTCGCGCCGCCGGGGGGACGGTGCCCAGCGCCGCCTCCACGTTGCGGCGCGCGCTCATGTGCGGAAAGAGCGCGTAGTTCTGGAAGACCAGCCCGGCATGGCGCGCCTGCGGCGGGACGAAGTGCGTCGCGGCCTGCCACGTCTCGCCGCTGCAGCGCACCTCGCCCGACCTGGGCCTCACCAGGCCGGCGATCGCCCGGAGGATGGTGGACTTCCCGCTGCCCGACGGACCGACGAGCGCGACGAGTTCGCCGGCCGCGCATTCAAACGCGACCTTGAGCGGAATCGGCGCCGCCTGGTCGAGCCGGACGATGAGTGCCGGCTCAGCCACGCCGCCGCCTCGCCCGATCGAGCGTGTAGATCACCGTGATGGACACGAACGATATTCCCAGGAGCAGCGCCGACATGGCGCCCGCCGCCTCATCGTCGAGCGCTTGCACGCGATCGTAGATCGCAATCGCAACCGTCTTTGTCTCGCCGGGGATGTTGCCCCCGACCATCAGCACGACGCCGAATTCGCCCAGGGTGTGGGCGAAAGTCAGCACGAACGCGCTCAGCAAGCCGGACCACGCGAGCGGCAGCTCGACCTGCCACAGCGTCCGCCAGCCCGACATGCCGCACAGCCACGCCGCTTCGCGAACGTGCTCCGGCACCGATTCGAACGCGCGCTGCACCGGCTGCACCGCGAACGGCAGATTGAATATGATCGACGCCGCGAGCAATCCTGCGAAACTGAACGCGAGCGGCCCGCCAGTGAGCGCGCTGAACGCCTGGCCGAGCGCCGATTGCGGCGCAAAGACCACGAGCAGGTAGTAGCCAAGCACCGTCGGCGGCAGGACGAGCGGCAGCGCGACCAGCGCTTCGACGGCTGCCTTACCCGCGAAACGCCGCCACGCAAGCTCGCGCGCGAGGAGGATGGCGAGCGGCAGCAGCACGGCTGCGGTCGCCAGCGCAAGCTTCAGCGAAAGCCACAGAGCGGTCCAGTCCACTTGCTAGCCTTCCGGAACGGCAAACCCGTACTGCTCGAAAATGGCCCGTGCAACGGGATCCCGCAGGAATGCGTAGAACGCCCGCGCGGTGTCGCCGGCGTTTCGCAGGAGAACCATGCGCTGCTCGATCGGCGCGTGCAGATTCGCCGGGATGAGCGCGGACCGCCCCCTGCCCTGCAAGACCGGCGCGCGCACGATGGAGTACGGGATGAAGGCGGCTTCCACGGCTCCGCTGAGCGCGAACTGCGCCGTCTGGCCGACGTTTTCGCCGATCGCAAGCCTTCCCTGCAACGCGTCCCACAGCCCCTTGCGCCGCAGGACCTCGCGTGCCGCGGAACCGTAGGGCGCCAGCTCGGGGCTCGCAATCGCGATGCGCCGCAGGTCGCCCGCGCGCAGCGCCTTTGCCAGGCCCGCGAGATCCGGATCGACCGCCACCGGCGAATCGTTTGGCGCAAAGAGGGCGAGCCGCCCGACTGCATACACCCGACCCACGCCTTCGGCGCGGCCGCGGTCGACGACAAAGTCGACGTTTGCGAGGTCCGCGGACAGAAAGAGCTCATAGGGTCCCCCGGCCACGATCTGTCGCGCGAGGTTTCCCGAGGAGCCAAAAGACAGCTTAACGCGCCGTCCGGTCGCGCGCTCGAAGGTCGTCGCGATCTCGGGCAGAACAAACGTCAGGTTCGCCGCCGCCGCGATCACCGGCACCTCGGCTGCCCGCGCGGGCGCCGCGCCGAGCGTCGCGAGCAGCACGCACAGGCAAGTCGATCGGATCAAGCTGGGGCTCCGCAGGCTCGTTATAGCCATATAACCATATCGTATTCGGGACGGCGTGAAAACATGTACAGATCCAGCCTGCGCGAGGCTAGAATGACATCGTGCAGTCGTGTCATTGACGCGAAAGCGGGCGCATCTATGCCCAAGACTCGTTCGATTAAGCGCTCGATCCCCGCCTCTGCGGGGATGACTCAATCGATTGGACGGGCGGATCGGGAATGAAAACCGGGAACATCACCGTCGGCGTGCGCCTGCGCGTCGTGCTCGAGCGCAATATCGCGATCGGACCGGGGAAAGCCGACCTCCTCGAGGAAATCGCCGCGACCGGGTCGATCGCCGCGGCGGCGCGCGAAATGGGAATGAGCTACAAGCGCGCGTGGCTCCTCGTCGATACGATGAACCGCTGCTTCCGCGCGCCGCTCGTGGAGTCGGCGAAGGGCGGGGCCGCGGGTGGCGGCGCGCTTCTCACTTCGCTCGGCGCCGAGGTGCTACGCCGTTACCGGTCGATGGAAAAACGCGCGATGCGTGGCGCGTCGGCCGATTTCACCGCCCTCAAGCGCGCACTGCGCCCGCCCCGCAAGCGGCGTTAATCCGAACCGCTCCGCCCGCCCGACACCCGCGGGATGCCCGCGAGATCCGGCCAGCTCGCCGCGTCCGCGTAGCCCGCTTCCTCGAGCAGCGCACGGCTGGCCTGCGCCTGATCGTACCCGTGCTCGAAGAGCAGCCATCCCGATGGCGCAAGATGGGCGCGCGCCGTGCGTACGATGCGTCGAATGCAATCGAGGCCGTCCGCTCCGCCGACGAGCGCGGCGCGTGGTTCGAAGCGCAGATCACCCTGGGCGAGGTGGCGATCCTGCGCGGCGACATACGGCGGGTTGGTGACGACGAGATCGAAGCGCTCGCCGGAGAGGGCGGCGAACCAGTCGCTCGCGACGAATCGAACGCCGGGCGCGTGCCGCGCCGCGTTCGCGCGGGCGATTGCGAGCGCGGCGGGCGACACGTCCGTCGCCCAGACCTGCGCGTCGGGCGCCGAGTACGCGATCGCGATCGCGATCGCGCCACTACCGGTACCGAGGTCAAGGACGCGGCGGGATTCGCGGCCAAGACGCTCAAGGGAAAGTTCCACGAGCCGCTCGGTTTCCGGCCGCGGAATCAGCACGTCGGGCGTGACGGCCAGGTCCAGGCCATAAAACTCCTGACGGCCCACGATATATGCGATCGGCTCGCCGGCGCGCCGGCGCGCGAGGAATCCGCGGGCGACCTGCTGCCGCGCCTCATCGATCGAATCGTGCGGATGCGCGATGAGCCAGGCGCGATCCACCGCGAGCGCGTGCGCGACGAGGAGCCGTGCCTCTCCTGGAGGCAGTCCGCTCGTTTCGATCAAGGTACGCACGGTTTCGGGCATCGTCGACGCCATGCGGGCGGCGCGCCGGTTGCGGCGGTTCCGGATTGTCCCAGACCCGCGACTCGCCGGCCGGAACGGTTTGCGGCCGTCGCAGCTCCGTGCAAGACTATGCGGTCGCCATTTTCACGCCGGCTGCGCCGCCGGATGTGCCACCAGGCCACCAAGACATGCCACCGGATGTACCGCCAATGTCCGCGCAAGACGGCCCCTTTACCCATCTCGACGAGACCGCCCTGCGCGAGCTGGCCCCGCACGGTGTCCCGCGCTCGTTCCAGAAGAACGTCGTGGTCGTCCACGAGGGTGATGCGACTGACTCGCTTTACGTGGTGCTCTCCGGGCGCGTCAAGGCGTTCGTGAGCGACGAGGAGGGCAAGGAGGTCGTGGTGAACACCATTGCCGCGGGCGACTACTTCGGCGAGCTCGTGCTCGATGGCGGACCGCGCGCCGCATCGATCATGACGCTCGAGCCGTGCCGCTTCTACGTGATCCCGCGGGGCGACGTCGAAGGCCTCATCGAGCGCAATCCCGTTTTCGCGCGCCACCTGATCTATGCGCTGATCGGGAAAGTGCGCAGCCTGACGGACACCGTGCGCGACCTCGCGCTCAAGGACGTTTACGGCCGCCTCGTCAAGTTTCTCGACGCGCACTCCATCGAACAGGACGGCCGGCGCGTCGTTCCCGAGCGGCTCACGCAGAACGACATCGCGGCGCGCATCGGTGCCTCGCGGGAAATGGTGAGCCGCATCGTCAAGGATCTCACCGCCGGCGGCTATATCTCGGTCGAGTCGAAGCACATCAGCCTGCACAAGAAGCTTCCAGCGCAGTGGTGAGCGGACCGCGCCGCCCGACGCGGCCGAGCCGGCGCCGCCGGCTGGAATGTGAATACGTCACAAAATCCCTGTGACGTGCTTCGAAGAGTGCCAGCGCTGCCCCGCGTACCGTTTGCTTCACCGGGGCGGCATCCTCGCCACCCGGTACTCCTCTAGCACGATTGCCCGCCAAGGCGTGCTCCTCCCGGGGCGCATGAAAATGCGCCCCGATTTTTTTCTGGGGCTTGCGCTCCCGCCGGCCGTGAATGCGGCACAGGACCGGCGCGTCAAGCGACGCGGAAACCGCCCCTCCGGTGACCTACAGTCCTCCCCACCGGACGCGCCGTGGGGTGCGCGAAACCGAAGACAAGGAGGCAACACCCATGAGCTGGACTCTGATCGTGAACACCTTCGCGGGCGCCGCGGGCGCAGCGAGCATCGCCTACCTGGCGTGGGTGGCCTGGCTCTGCGTACGCGAGTCGCCGCTGGCCGGGCGAGCGCCGAAAGGCCGGACGGCGCGCCGTCGTGCACCGTCAGGCGGCCGGCTGCGCAGCCGCCTCGTCTGACAAGGTGGCGAGCAGCTCCGCCTGATGCTCGGCGGAGAGTGCCCCGGTCAGCTCGTCGAGATCGCCGTCCATGATCGCCTGGATCTTGTAGAGGGTCAGATTGATGCGGTGATCGGTCACCCGTCCCTGCGGAAAATTGTAGGTGCGGATGCGCTCGGAGCGATCGCCGCTCCCGATGAGGCTCTTCCGCGTCGCGGCGGTCTGCGCGTTCTGCTCGCGCATCTGCTTGTCCTTGATGCGCGCGGCGAGCACGCTCATTGCCCGCTCCTTGTTCTTGTGCTGGGAGCGCGAATCCTGGCACTCCACGACGATCCCGGTCGGAAGGTGCGTGATGCGGATCGCCGAATCGGTCTTGTTCACGTGCTGCCCCCCCGCGCCCGAAGCACGAAACGTGTCGATCTTGAGGTCGGCGGGATTCAGGATCACGTCGCTCACCGCGTCGACTTCGGGCATCACGGCAACCGTCGCGGCGGACGTGTGAATGCGCCCCTGGGTCTCGGTCTCCGGGACGCGCTGGACACGATGACCGCCCGACTCGAACTTGAGCTTCGAGTACACGTCGTTGCCGATCACGCGCGCGATGATTTCCTTGTACCCGCCCAGGTCCGAAGGGCTTTCGGAGATGATCTCCACCTGCCAGCGCTTGCGCTCGGCGTAGCGCGCATACATGCGGAACAGGTCGCCCGCGAAGAGCGCCGATTCGTCTCCGCCCGTCCCCGCGCGGATCTCGAGGAACGTGTTGCGCTCGTCGTTCGGGTCGCGGGGCAGGAGCAGCTTCTGGATCTCGGTTTCGAGCTCCTCCAGCCGGGCCCGCCCCTCTTCGAGCTCGGACTCGGCGAGCGCCTTCATCTCGGGATCCGCCAGCATCTCGGTTGCCGCCGCGATGTCGCCTTCCACCTTCCGGTAGCGTTGGTAGTAGTCGACCACCGGCCCGATCTCGGCGTGCTCGCGCGAGAGCTTGCGGAACTGCTCCATGTCGCGCGTTGCGTCCTCGGCGGAAAGCAGCCGGTTCAGCTCCTCCAGACGGCGGGCGAGATGTTGCAGCTTTGCGGCGATGCTCGGTTTCATGTGCGTGGGCCAGGAAGCGGTTCAGACGTCGCGGTCGTGCCGGCGCCACGGTCTCGATTCCCGGTTCGCGGGAACGACCGCGGTTTGCCCGAGCGCAGCTAGGAGTCGGACCGCAGGTTGTAGATGCGCGACAAGATATCGCGGGCTCTTGCGCGCGCATCCGCGTCGCTCTCGTGCAGCGCCTGTGTCGGCGCGTGGAGGAGCTTGTTCGTGAGTCCGTGGGAAAGCGCCTCGAGGACCTGGGCCGGATCATCGCCGCGCGCCAGCATCCGCAACGCCCGCTCGATCTCGTGCCGACGCGCCCGTTCGCCCTGGTCGCGCAGACCCTTGATCAGCGGAACGAACTCGCGGGACTCCATCCAGTGCAGGAAGTTGCCGACCTGCGTGTCGATGATCGCCTCGGCCTGCGCGACGTGTGACTGGCGCTCGTCGACGCCGGTGCGCACGACGCTGGCAAGATCGTCCACGGTGTAGAGGTAGACGTCATCCAGCTCACCGACCTCGGGCTCGATGTCGCGCGGCACCGCGAGGTCGACCATGAACACCGGCTGGTGGCGGCGCGCCTTGATCACCCGCTCCATGATCCCCTTGCCCAGAATCGGCAGCGAGCTCGCGGTGCACGAGATGACGATGTCGTGCTCGGCAAGGCGCTCCGGAAGGTCGCGCAGCAAGATCGCCTGGCCGCTGAAACGGTGCGCGAGCGACTGCGCACGGTCGAGCGTGCGGTTCGCGACGGTGACGGCGCGCGGCATTTGCGCGGCGAAATGGGTGGCGCAGAGCTCGATCATCTCGCCCGCGCCGATCAGGAGCACCCGCCGGTCGCGCATGCTCGGGAAAATGCGCCCCGCGAGCCTCACCGCCGCCGCGGCCATCGACACCACGTTGGCGCCGATGCGCGTGTTGGTGCGCACGTCCTTCGCCACCGCGAACGAGCGCTGGAAGAGCCGCGAGAGCGTCGCGCCCAGCGACCCGGCCTCGTGTGCCTGCCGCACGGCGTCCTTCAGCTGGCCGAGGATCTGCGGCTCGCCGAGCACCATCGAGTCGAGGCCGGCGGCGACCCGGAACGCATGCCGCACTGCCGCTTCCCGCGGCAGCGTGTAAAGGTAGGGCCGGAGATCGCCTTCCGGGAGGCTGTGATGGCTTGCCAGCCACGCGAACGCCTCGCTCGGCTCGCCGGCCGCGCAATAGAGCTCGGTGCGGTTGCACGTCGAAAGGATCGCCGCTTCCTCGGCCGGTCGAACGCGGGCAATCTCGCGCAGCGCCCCCTTCAGGCCCTCGCCGGTGAACGCGATCCGCTCGCGGATCGCAAGCGGCGCGCTCTGGTAGTTGAGACCGAGGGCAAAGAGTTGCATCGAGGGTGGGCTCCGGGCGGAAATTATAGCCAAACCAGGGCTTTGGCACTCGACCTGGATCAAGAAACCCTCGGGATTGGCGCGGCTCGCACCGCGGTGTCGGCTCAGTCCGGCCCCCTCCTGCCAGGTCCCGGCCCCTCTCGCTCACCGGAAATCCCCCCGGCTGGCGGCCGGACCTCCGCGCCGGGCGTGCCGTCGGGCCCCAGCCCCGCGAGCGCGACGTTGCGCAGCTGCAGGGGCGCAGCCCGCCGGGCCGCCCGGGCACGCATGCGCAGGTTGAGCATCTCGACCGCGACCGAGAACGCCATCGCGAAGTAGATGTAGCCCTTCGGCACATGGAATTCCCACCCCTCGGCGACCAGCGCGAAGCCGACCAGGATCAAGAACGCGAGCGCCAGGATCTTGATGGTCGGATGGCGGTCGACGAACTCGCCGATCGGCCGGGCAGCGAACATCATCACGCCGACCGCGGTGACGATCGCGATCACCATCACGGACAACTGGTCGACGAGACCGACCGCGGTGATCACCGAGTCGAGCGAGAACACGATGTCGATGATCGCGATCTGCACCAGCACGCTGGCGTACGTCGCCCGCACTGCGGCACCGGCCCGCGCGTCCACTTCGCCCTCAAGCGAGTTGTGGATCTCGTGGACGCTCTTCCAGAGCAGGAAGAGCCCGCCCCCGATCAGGATGAGGTCGCGCCCCGAGATCTCCTGGTCGAACACCGCGAACAGCGGTGCGGTGAGCGTCATCATCCACGACAGCGAGAAGAGCAGCAGAATCCGCGTGCCCATGGCGAGCGCGAGACCGATCGTTCGGGCGCGATTGCGCTGCGCCTCGGGCAGGCGCCCGACGAGGATCGAGATGAAGATGATGTTGTCGACGCCGAGGACGATCTCGAGCGCCGTGAGGGTCGCGAGCGCGATCCAAACCTGCGGGTCGGTCAGCCACTCCATTGAAGAACTCCTGACTTGAGCACGGACACTGGGTCAACGGGAGCGCGACACGCCCCGCACGGAATTCTGGCAATCGGCTACGCGCGCACCGAAGGTGCAGTGCGACCGGCAATCTGCAGAAACTGGCTCGGCTGGCCGAGCAGGTAGTTCACGAACTCCTCGAACACGTTTTCGCGCGCGGTCTTGCCGTCGAGCACGATGTTCTGGGAACCGAACTGCGCCACGTTCTTGCAGAGAAACGCGAGCCGGCCGCGCTCGCGATCGGCCATGACGCGGGCGTAGATGGTGATCTCGCCGGCGATCTCGAACACGCTGGCGCCCCCGTTCTGGCCGCCGCTCGCGTCGTCCGCGGTAAAGCGCAGATTCGCCGCGGTGAGCCGGTCGATGAGCGGCTGCGCTTCCGCGGCCGGGAGCTCGCGGCGCAGCGTGGTCGGCGAGATGCAGACGACGGTGAGCGTGATCATGTCCATCCACGGCCGCCCGTCGGCGCGGCGCAGCTTGCTGTCGACGAACGCGTCGGCAAGCTTGGGCCGGGCAAAGGCGCCCACGCCTTCGAGCGCGTAATCATGCGCGATCTCGGGCTTGACGATGCCGAGGTAGCGCACCAGCTCCTCGCAGAACGCGAAGCCGGTGCGCATCTTCCGCTCGATGTCGAGCGCGAGCATAAGCGTTTGCGCGGCGACTTCGTCGGTCGAGGTCGCGCTCTCCAGCGCCTCGGCCTGGTTCTTCAGCCGCTCGAGCAAGCCCGCGCTCCCGTCCTTGCCCGCCTGCTTGGCCGGCTTTGCGGCGGCAGGCGCCGCGGGGCCCGGCGCCGGCTGCGAGACGCCTGCCGGCTCGGAGCTCGCGAACAAGTCGAACTCCGGCATCACGAGGTCGCCCGTTGACGCGAGCGCCGCGATACTCGACTTGCTCTCGCTCGACTTGAGCTCGGTCTGCAGGACTGCGCGGAGGTCCTCGGCCAGCTTGTCCGCAGTCGCGTAGCGCTCGGCGTGATTCTTGCGAAGCGCTTGCTCGATGATCGCATCGAGCGCTCTCGGCACCTCCTTATTGAGCCTGCTCGCCGGCTCGGGCACCTTGCTGACGATGTTCTGCATCAGCGTGAGAAAATCCTCCGGACGCGCCGCGTCGAACGGCGCGACGCCGGTCGCGAGCTCATAGAGCAAGATGCCGAGCGAGAACACGTCGCTGCGGCCATCCACCTTCTTGCCCGAGACCTGCTCGGGCGACATGTAGCGGGGCGAGCCGATGACCACACCCGTCCGGGTGCGCGACATCTGGTCGATGCGCGCAATGCCGAAATCGGTGATCTTCACGAGACCCTGCTTCGTGAGCATCAGATTGCCGGGCTTGATGTCGCGATGCACGACGCCCTGCCGGTGCGCGTACTCCAGGGCATCAGCGGTCTGCAGGACGATGTGCACGGCGGTCGCAAGCGAGATCCGCTCCCCGCGGTCGAGGATGTCCTTGAGCGAGCGCCCTTCGAGCAGCTCCATCACGATATAGGCGATGTCCTCGAACTCGCCCACGTCGTAGATCGTCACGATGCACGGGTGGCTCAGCCGCCCCGCAGCCTTCGCCTCGCGCAGAAAGCGCCGGCGGGGCTCGACGCTGCCGTCCTGGATCTGCAGCGCGTTGATAGTCTTGATGGCGACCGTGCGCTCGATCATCGGGTCGGAGGCCTTGAAAACCGTACCCATCGAGCCGCGGCCGATTTCCTCCTGCAAGACGTAGCGACCGAGAGTTTTCATTTCTCGCTTGTCGGTGGTTTCTTCTGCGGCTGGCCGAGCATCCCGTGCCCCCGGCGGGACGCTGAATCTTCTATCTTAGCGGGAAAATCCAAACTGACCCCAGGCCTTGGCACGGGGCCACTCGCTGTGCAACCCGATTATCGTCCGAGCGCGGTGCGCCGTCGTGGCGACACGACATGTTTTTTTGGCGCCACGGTAGTTGGGCCGACGCGGGCACCCTACAATGGGCGCGCAGAGGAGGCTCGCGCGGGAAGGTTTCTCGGGCTGAGCCTTGCAGCATATCCCATCCTTCAAAAAAGAAATCTCTGTTCTGCCCCGAGAAGGAAGAATCTTATGAAGCTTCACCAAGTACTTTCCACAGGCGTGGCAATCATCGCCCTCGCGGGCGGCAGCGCACTCGCCGGGTCCACCAAGGCGGAGAAGCAGGCCGAAGTGCGCAAGGCTTCGAAGGCGACGCTCGATGATTTCTACAAAGCTGAGCCGAAGCTGAAGGGCATGGTTGCGAAGTCGACCGGGTATGCGACGTTCACCACCTACGGCCTCTCGTTCCTGATCGGCGGCGCGGGCGGCAAGGGTCTCGTTCATGATCAAAAGACCGGCAAGGACACGTTCATGGACATGGCCCAGGCGAGCGCGGGCGTGCAAATCGGCGCTTCCCAGACCCGGGTCCTGATCGTATTCAAGAACGAGCAGGCAGTGAAACATTTCGTGGACAAGGGCTGGGAGTTCGGCGGGGGCGGCGGCGCGAGCGCCGGCGTGAAAGGCAAGGATGTCGGCAGTGGAGGCGGAGAGAATCTGATCGCCGACGCGACGTACTACACGCTCACTCCGAACGGGTTGCAGTTCGGTGGCGCGGTCGCCGGAACGAAGTTCTGGAAGGACAAGGACCTCAACTAGACGATCCCGTCTAGAGTCTCGATCGAGGGGCTGCGCGGCCCCCTCGCCGCTCTTTCCAGGATCGATGACGGCCGCCCCGCCGCGACCCTGCCGCGCGACCGCGCGGATCACCTACTGCGCCTTGCCCTTCTCTTTTTCGTATTCGCTCAGCAGGCATTTGATCCCCCGGTCCGTGGGGTTCGCCTGCAACTGTGACGTGATCGACATGGTCCAGTTCGCGGGAGTGATTCGCCCGGCGTAGAGGCGCGAGGTCTCGTCCATGAAGTACGAGGCGTTATCGGAGCCACCCGCTTCCAGCAGATTGCCGACGGTCGTCGAGCTGATCGGATCGTAGTAGCACGCCTTCTGCACTCGGTCGATAAACGCATCGTAGGCATTGTCGGGCTTCCAAGCGTCCGGCGCGCAGGCTGCAAGCAGCACGCCGCCGCACACCACGATCAAACTGCTCCTGAAGACTTGCATTCGCATCCACTCTCCTCTTCTCTTGGCTGTCATCGGTAAACGGCGCTAGTATCGCATGCACTGCGCGCAAGGGGCACATCCTGCGGCCGCTCGGGCATTCGGGAATAGTTCGGCGCCGAGATTGTTGACTTGATGCCCACGTCCTCGCCCATCTTGCCGCGCGCGGCAACAAGAAGTCCTGACAGGAGCTCATCATGCGCAATCGATCCGGACACTCTCCGCAAGCCGAAACGCCGTTGCTGCCGAGCCGGCGCGTCGTGATCAAGAGCCTAGGCGCCGGCGCCGTGGCGTCGCTGGTTGGCGCCTGCGCGGCGCCCGCGACGCTTGCGCCGCGCACGGTTGCCGCGGAACTCGCCCCGAGCGTCGGCACGACATGGACTTACGGCTATCGGAGCGACTGGAGCGCCGTCGGGCCGCGCACGTTGACCTACACGGTCACTGCAGTCACGGGCCAAGGCATCCAGGATCGGCTCGCGCAGCAAGGTGCGCCGGGCAGCGGCGGAGAGCGATTGTTCACGTCGGCCTGGGAGATCGCCGCCCGACCGCTCACGAATTTGATGGTGCACGAATTCTCGCCCTACGCGCTCGCGTTCGGCGACGTGCCGACCGGTGAGCGGATCAACGTAACGATGCCGACAGTGAACTGGGGCACTACGTGGACAACCACTGCCCGCGCCGTTGGAACCGAGCGCGTCTCGGTCCCGGCCGGAAGCTTCGACGCCGTTCGAATCGAGATTCTCGGCACCCGGCTTTTCGTCGCCGGGCAGATGGATAGCGCGGCAGACGTCGTGCGGCTTTACGCGACCGCCTGGCTTGCGCCGGCGGTGAAGCGTTCAGTGCGCTTCACGTTCCAGACGCAGGCCGCGCAGCTCAACCTGCTCTCGCGCGACCATTTCGAGCTCCAGAGCTTCAAGGCCGGCTGATCCCACACCTTTTGCGTCATCACTCCTCATGGGGCGGAACTGGAGCCTATCTCAAGACATGACGACTCCCGCGAAAGAGGGGATACACAAGGGGCGTGCCCCTTGTTTGTAGGGGATGTCCAAGGGGGAGTTCCCCCTTGTTCGTACGACTCCTCTCGCAGGAAGAAGCATGGCCGTTTTTTCGAGACCGCTTCTGGCGTGTCGAGTCGATGAGGCTGCTCCTGGTCGAGGACGACCCGATGGTCGGCGATGCGGTGCGCGAGGGGTTGCGCCAGGAGGGCTACGCGGTCGATTGGGTGCAAGACGGGACCGCGGCGGAAACCGCACTGCGTGCCGAGCGCTACGACCTGGTGCTCCTCGATCTCGGGCTGCCGCGCCGCGGCGGATTGGAGGTGCTTGCGTCGCTCCGCGCCGCGCACAATGACGTTCCAGTGCTCGTGATAACCGCGCGCGACACGCTTCCCGACCGGGTCAAGGGCCTGGACACGGGCGCCGACGACTATCTCGTCAAGCCTTTCGATCTCGACGAGCTCGCGGCGCGCGTGCGCGCGCTGCTCCGCCGTGCGGCCGGACGCGCGGAGCCCGAAATCCGCTGCGGACCGCTCACGCTCAATCCCGCGACCCGCGAGGTGTTCGTGCGCGCGCGACCGGTCGCGCTTTCGGCGCGGGAGTTCACGTTGCTCGAAGCGCTCGCCGAGCGGCCGGGGGTCGTGCTCTCGCGCTCGCAGCTGGAAGACCGGCTGTACGGCTGGGGCGAGGAGATCGCGAGCAACGCGGTCGAAGTGCACGTTCACAACCTGCGGCGCAAGCTCGGGGTCGAGATCATCCGCAACGTGCGCGGCGTCGGCTACACGCTCGAGACGGCCGAATGACC
Source organism: Burkholderiales bacterium (assembly GCA_041617635.1). GTDB lineage: Bacteria > Pseudomonadota > Gammaproteobacteria > Burkholderiales > SG8-39 > JAABRB01. Next base: position 135,825 of record JBFJOO010000001.1, read on the forward strand.
TCGCTCCGGCAGCGCCTGCTGGTCGCCCTGCTCGGCGCGTTGCTGCTCGTCGGCATCGTGGCTAGCGCGGCGACCTATCTTTCCGCGCGGAGCGAGATCAACGCGCTGCTCGACGAGGAGCTCCGCCAGGTCGCGCTCTCGCTGCGCGACCACGCCGTGCTCGATCTTTCGCGGCTGACTCGCGGCGGTGGCGACGCACGCCAGCGCGTGGTGGTGCAGATCTGGGGGCCGACCGGAGTGGCGCTCTATCTCTCGAACACGGTGGCACCGCTTCCGCTGGTGCGCACCGAGGGGTTCGTGAGCCTCGCGCACGAGGGGCGCGAGTGGCGCGTCTACACGGCCACCATGGGCCTGCAGACGATCCAGGTCGGTCAGGCGATCGCGCTGCGGCGCGAGCTCGCCACCGACGTGGCGTTGCGCATCCTGATCCCGATACTCGCGGCGCTGCCGCTCTTCGGGGTGCTGATCTGGTTGCTCGTGGGCCACGGGCTTGCGCCGGTTGCCCGCCTGGCGCGCACGATCGCATCGCGAAGCGCCGCTTCGCTGGCGCCGCTGCCCGCCGACCGATTGCCCGAAGAGGTTGCGCCCCTCGTCGCGTCCCTGAACGGGCTGCTCGCGCGCCTCGAGCAGTCCTTCGGACTGCAGCGCCGCTTCGCCGCCGATGCGGCGCACGAGCTCCGCACGCCGCTGACCGCGCTGGGGTTGCAGATTCAACTGCTCGAGCGCGCAAAGACCGACGCCGAGCGCGCAAGCGCCGTGGCGCGACTCAGGGAGGGCGTCAAACGCGCGACCCGCCTCGTCGAGCAGCTGCTCGTCATGGCGCGTCTCGAGCCGGACGCCGCCGATCGGCCCGTCGAGCGCGTGGAGCTCGGTGCCCTGGCGAATTCCGTGGCGGGGGATCTCGCGGCGCTCGCCGAGGTCCGGGGAGTCGCGCTCGAAGTGGACGCGGAGGAGAATATCGCGACGCTGGGCACGGAGGACGCCCTGCGCATTCTCGTCTCCAATCTCGTCGATAACGCGATTCGCTACACGCCCTCCGGCGGCACCATCGTGATGCGGGTGTCGCGCGCCGCAGGCGATGCGATTCTCGAAGTCGCGGACGACGGGCCCGGCATCCCCGAGGCCGAGCGGGCGCGGGTCTTCGGCCGCTTCTATCGCGTGGCCGGGACCGAGCAGCCCGGCAGCGGACTCGGCCTCGCCATCGTGCGCCAGGTGGCCGACCTGCACCGCGCGCGCTTGGAGCTCGGCACCGGTCTAGGCGGCGCCGGGCTGGCCGTCCGGGTCCGCTTCGCGCCCGCCTGACGCCCGCTACTGCGCTCGGAAGGGGGCTCAGAGCGACCCCTCAACCGCTCTTAAGCTCGGCTTAAGGATTGCGTCTCAGGATCGTTGGCGAGACGAGGGATGGTCCCTCGGCGCTTACCAGCGATAGGAGACAAAACAATGCTGAAACGCAATCGTCTAGCCCCTGCGGCCATTGCTCTGGCGGTTGCCGCTGCGTTCGCGGCGGGATGCACCGACGCCAAGCTGCCCGGTGTGACCGAGGCCAACGCCATGACCGCGTCCCCTGTGGTGTCCGCGACGGCGGCGAATCCGGCGACCACGCGGCTCGCACTGCCCGACTTCAGGAAACTCGTGGCCGAGCAGGGTCCCGCGGTCGTGAACGTCGCAGTGAAGAAGCCCGGGCCCGCGCTGGCGGCCGGAATGCCGCAGTTCGACGAAGACGGCCCCTTCGGAGACTTCTTCCGCCGCTTCGGCATCCCCATGCCGCGTGGCGGGGAGCAAGGCGGCCCGCTCATGCCCCAGCCCAGCCAAGGCGTGGGCTCGGGCTTCATCATCAGCCCGGACGGCCTCATCCTCACCAACGCGCACGTGGTGGAAGGGGCCGAGGAGGTCACGGTGAAGCTCTCGGACAAGCGCGAGTTCTCCGCCCAGGTGCTGGGCGCGGACGCGCGCACCGACGTGGCGGTGCTCAAGATCGCGGCCACCGGCCTGCCGGCAGTTCGCATCGGCGATGCGAAGAAGACCGAGGTCGGCGAATGGGTGGCGGCGATCGGTTCGCCCTTCGGCCTGGAGAGCACGGTGACTGCGGGCATCGTCTCGGCGAAGTCGCGCAATCTGCCCGATGAGCGCCTGGTGCCCTTCATCCAGACCGACGTCGCGGTGAACCCCGGCAATTCCGGGGGGCCGCTCTTCAATCTCGACGGCGAGGTGGTGGGCATCAATTCCATGATCTACAGCCGCACCGGAGGTTACATGGGCGTGTCCTTCGCCATCCCGATCGATGTCGCGATGAAGGTCAAGGATGATCTGGTCAAGTACGGCAAGGTCACCCGCGGCCGTATCGGCGTCGTGATCCAGTCGGTCACCCAGCCCCTCGCGGATTCGTTTGGCTTGGCGAAAGCCGAAGGCGCGCTGATCGCGAAGGTCGAGCCTGACAGCCCGGCGGCCAAAGCCGGACTCAAGACCGGCGACGTCATCCTCGCGTGGAACGGCCAGCCGATCAGCGACTCGACTGACCTTCCGCATCGCGTGGCCGAGACCAAGCCCGGATCGCAAGCGGGTCTCAGGATCTGGCGCGAAGGCAAGGAGAAGGACCTCACGATCGCGGTGGGTGAGATGCCCGCGGACGAGGCGACGCTCGCCGCGGCGGCAACGCCTGCCGCGCAGGGCAAGCTCGGCGTAGCGGTGCGCCCGCTAGCCGACCAGGAAGCCAAGCAGGCGGGAACCGAGGGCGGATTGCTCGTCGAGCGCGCGATCGGCGCGGCGGCCAAGGCCGGCGTGCGCCGTGGAGACGTGATCCTCGGCGTGAACGGCAAGCCAGTGCGCTCGCCCGAAGAGCTCAAGCGCGCCATCGACAACGCTGGGAAGCACGCCGCGCTCCTCGTCCAGCGCGGCGCGGCGCGCATCTTCGTGCCGGTGCAGATCGGCTGACCCACGGCGGTTGTACCGCTCCGAGGCTTCTGGACGCCCTGGAGTTGGCAAGCCCGCGCGGCCTCGGCCGCGCGGGCGCTTTTTTCTAGGCGCGATTCAAGTTGAAGAGGCGGATCGCGTTCTCGCGCCCGATTCGCCGCCGATCGTTCTCGCTGATGCTGGCGACGTCGAACCAGTCAGCGGCGTGATCGATGTTCTCGAACGGCCAGTCCGTCGAGAAGAGCACTCGGTCGACGCCGATCTCGAGGATTGCGTCGATCAGGGTCTGGGTGCGGAAGTTGCCCGACGTCGTGACATAGAAGTTCTGCGAGAAGTACTCCGCGATCCGCTTCTTGGCCGGGTACCGCGGCGGCGCTTTCGTCCAGGCGTTTCGATTGTCGATGCGCCACATGCTGTACGGAAGCCCCTCCCCCATGTGCCCGAGAATGATCTGGATCCGCGGGTGCTTGTCGAACAGTCCCGAGCACATCAGGCGCAGCGCATGCACGGCAGTCTCCTGGCCGAACGCCCAAGTCGGTCCGAGCAGCCAGGGATGACCCTCGTAGATCTGCGCCATGTTCGGCAGCGGATTGCGCGGATGGAGATAAAAGGGCACGGCGAGCCGCTCGACCACTGCCCAGAACGGCAGGTACTGGGGCAGGTCGAGGTAGACCGCGGTGTCCGCTTCACGAACCTGCGAGAAGCCGTTCACCAGCGCGCCCTTGAAGCCGAGCTTCGAGACGCACCGTTCCAGCTCGCGAATCGCCAGGTCCGGATCCTGCATCGGGAGCGCTGCAAGCGCCTGAAATCGGTCGGGACGCTTGCGGACCTGCTCCGCGAGAAAATCGTTCGCGCGCTGCGCGATCTCGTTGGCGCGTGCCGGGTCGGGAATCGCCTGGATGGCCGGCGCGTTCAGCGAGAGCAGCATCATCTCGATGCCGTGCCGGTCCATGAGATGCAGCCGCTTCTCGTGGATGTCGAGCAGGCGCCCGCTCAACTCGGTCCAGACGTCGGCAGGCAGAAATCCGGCCGAGTCGTTCAACGTGTCCGGAATCGCGAAATGCTCTTCGAGCGCAATCTTGCCTTGCATGGTCTCCCCCTTGCGAATCGGTTCCCGGCATCGGGTGCGCGGCCGACGGCTATTCTGCCCCGCTTCGCGCGCGCGGGTGGGGGAAAGGTCAGGCGGCCACGGCCGGCACGCTGTCCAAATCCCGCGGCGGCTGGGTGAGGTCGAGGTTGCGGAACGTCGCCTGCTCGTCGAGCACCGGAAATTGACGCGGGTGTCCGACGAGGAATCCCTGGAAGAAACGAATGCCCAGCGAATAGGCCCAGTCGAGCTTCTCCTGGCTGTCGATGCCCTGCGCGACAGAGCGGCATCCCAGCGAAGCGGCGAGGGCGACCAGTTCGCGCAATGGCTCCTCGTCGAGGGTCTGAAATGCCGTCGAAATCGCCTTGCGGTCGAGCTTGATCAGCTTGGGTCGGAGCGTCCGGAGCAGTTTCTCGTCGCACCGCGGCAGCCCGGGCGCGCAGTTGCCGAGGGCAACGCGCACGCCGCGCCAGGCGCAGTCCTTGGCGAACGAAAGCAACGAACGCGGATCCTGCTGAATCACCGTGTCGGTGATCTCGACGATCAGGCGCTTTGCATGCGGGCCGACCTCCGCCAGCTCGCGCAGGTAGCGCCCGGCGTGCTGGCTGACTGTGATCGACGAAACGTTCACGCTCACCGAGACCGAGCGGTGCAGCTGGTCGATCGCCGCAACCGCCTGCTTGAGCACTGCGAGATCCACGGTCCCGATGTAGCCCGTTCCCTCCCAGCGGCGAATCGACGTCTCACGCGACTCCGGCGAATTCGATCCCTCGCGAAAGCGCAGCAGCGCCTCGTAGACCACGATCTGGCCGCGAGCGCTCATGATCGGCTGGAATGCCGTGCGGATCAGCTTTTGCAAGCGAGGGTCCCTGGTATCGACCGGGACAATATGCAATTCCGATGCCAAGCGGCGACGGCAGAAAATCCCGCCAATCCACGCATCGCGCGTGACTTTTCTGACAGTGGTGTCGGACGACGGTCAGCGCCCGGGCGGGGACGCCGGTCGGCCGACATCGCGCCCGCCGAGTCTCGATCGCCGCAAGGAACGCGAAGTGACGCCTCGACGGCCCTGCCATCTCCTTCAACTTTTTTCCTCGACTTTCTCGAAATCGATCCGCTCGTGCACCGGCAGCCTCTGGAGGGTGCGCCGCAAGCAGTCCAGCCCCATTTCCACCGCGCCGAGGCGCACCCAGTCACGTCCGCCGACGAGGCGGCTGCGCCGGGTGGCCACGTCGCCATCCGTCGCGATCGCCACACAGACGTTTCCGGAAAAATCGACCCGGTCGGCGCCTGCGTCGAGGTCGATCAGCACCGCCAGGGCGTGCGTCGATCCGGTGTGGCGTTGCGCGGCGCGCGCCACCGCCTCCGCTGCCTCGACTGTGGCACCCCCGCCCGCGGGCTCGCCGTCGAGCCCGACCGCAGCGAATACACCGCAGAGGTCTCGCGCAACGATGCCGCGGCGAAACACGCGCTCCGCGCCGGGGAGGTGCGCGATGCGACCGGCGATCTGCCCGCTGGTGAACATCTCCACGGTGGTGAGTGTCGCGTTGCGACCGGACAGCTCGGCGAGTACCACCCCCTCGAGGGTGCGATCGTCCTCGGCGACGACGAAATTGCCCAGGCGCTTGCGCACCTCCTGCTCGACCGCTGCGAGCTTGCCGCGGATGTCGTCCATGTCGCGCCCGCGCACGGCGAGCTTGGTCTCGAGCTGCGGATAGTGCGCCCGGAACCCGAGCTTCACCGTGCCTTCGGGCGCAAGATTCACCACGTCCGCGAGCATCGTGTCCGCGCGCGATTCGCCGATGCCGTAGGAATGAAACCGCTTCAAGTGGATCGCCGTCTGCAGCCCGCTTTTCTTGAGCAACCGCGGAATGATCTCGTTCTCCAGCATGCGGCGCAGCTCGCGGGGCACGCCCGGCGTGAAGTGAAATCGCGCCTTTCCGATGTCCACCGCGAAGCCGCAGGCCGTCCCGACCGGGTTGTCGAGCACCTCGGCGCCGGCGGGGAGCATCGCCTGCTTCCGATTGTTCGGCGGCATCACGCGACTGCGACGCGCGAAGAACGCCTCCATGTGCGCAAGCCACGGCTCGTTCAGGACGAGCTCCACGCCGGCGGCCTTCGCGGCAATCTCCTGGGAGAGATCATCCACGGTCGGCCCGAGCCCGCCGTTGACGATGACGGCGTCGGCGCGCGCCCCGGCGAGCTGGAACGCGAGCAACAGATCCTCGCGGTCGTCGCCGACCGTGGTCTCCCATCGCACCGCAAGCCCGACATCCTCGAGCTTCTGGGTGATGTAAGTGAAATTCGTGTTGACGGTCTTGCCGGTGAGAACCTCGTCCCCCGTGCAGATGACTTCGATGCGCATGCTCGCCTTCCCCGTGCCGGCAGATCGATAGCATCATAGCGTCCGGCGAGCGATCGAGGCGGCCGCACTCCCGATCGGGGGACGACGTTCGCTGCTACGCGGATCTCGCGCCCAATGCGTGCGAGCGGGAGGCGATCTTGGTGACCGACCGCGTAGCACCGTTCAAGGACTCGAACACCTACGGCGAAATCAGCAGCGCAGCACACGCTGCGCCTGAAACAAGGTGGTGGCCAAGGGCGGAATCGCCTTTGGCTGGATTTTGCCTGCGGCGAAATCAGCAGCGTAGAAAACGCCGCGCCTGAAAGGAGGTGGTGGCCAAGGGCGGAATCGAACCACCGACACAAGGATTTTCAGTCCTCTGCTCTACCAACTGAGCTACTTGGCCGGAATCGGCACGCCTCGGGAGCCGAAGCGCTTAGAAATGAGCGCGGATTATAGCCGGAAGGCACCCTCCCGCCAAGAATACCGCCGTACGTGCGCGGCCAGCTCTCAGCGGGAAGGAGGGTAACGGGAGGGGAACCAGCCGGTTCCCTCCCGTTCGTGACCTTCCGCTCTTGTCGTTGAGCGAACCAGCCGGCTCCCTCCCGTTCGTGATCTTCCGGCTTGTTCGGAGCGCTTTACGCCCCGGAAAAAAACAAGGCCCGCTCGCGCGGGCCTTGTTCGCGACATTCTTGTTCTGGAGTCGCTCAATTGAGTGCCCGCGCATGTTACCTGCCTCCGAAGCCGATGTCACGCCCAAAGCCAAGGCGTGGGGCCCGCTTCGAGCTCGCCCGACCTAACGCGAATGATAATCGAGCTCGAGCCGGTGGCGGATCCTGCGCGCGTGGCGTAACGCCTCCTTGAGGAACCGCCGGTCCAGATGGTTCAAGGTAGCCGGATCGATCCGGTTTTCGCCGCCGGGCTTCACATCCGTTGCAAGCTGGGTCCGGAGCCGCAGCAGCTGCAGAAGATTGAAGGCCTGGACCGCGGCTTCCACTTCATGGGTCCCCATACCGATCCTTTCGGCGACGAGTCGCAGCCGCTGGGCGGTATTCGTGTGCGCGACCCCCTTCGCCAACGCGTACACGCGGGCCGAATCGACGAATAGCCGCGTGCCGTGCGCCTTGAGATCGATTGTGTGCGGAAACTCCTTCGAGTCGTACACGAAGTTCCGCAGCACCCCGAGCGGCGAGCGCACACCGAGCGCGAGTTGCGCCATCTGGAACATGAAGAGCGAGTTCGCGCGGGTCGTGGCGAGAAGCCATTCGCGCAGCTCGTCGGCGAGCTCCGCGTCACCCCAGAGCGGTCGGAAATCGCAGAAGATCACCGCGTTCAGCAGCGCCTCGGGATTCTGCGACTTGATCCATCCCTGGCACTTGCGATGCCATTCCTCAGCGCTCAAGCACCACGGTGGATTGCCGGCCATAACGCCGCCTCGGCAAAGCGGAAAGCCACACGCGTCGAGCGTCTGGTTCACCTCTTGCGCGAATGGGATGAGCGCGCGGCGCATCTCGTCTTCCGCAATGCCGGGCGCATCGAAGATGAGCGCGTTGTCCTGGTCGGTGCTGACGGTCTGTTCGTACCGGCCTTCCGATCCGAGCGCGAGCCAGCAGAGCCTTGCCGCGGGCAGCGTGTGCCGCGTTCTGACGAGCTCGATGATGCGGATCGTCAGGAGGTCGTTCAGGGCCGAGATATGCTGCGTCAGCGATTCGGCGCCCACCCCGTGCCCGAGCATGTTGCGCGCGAGCTCGTGGATGTCGCGCGCGGCATGCTGCAGGGCGTCGAGGTCGGCGGCTGCGCGAATCCCAGCGCCTATATCCATCGTGCCGATGCGCTGCAGATTGAAAAGATCCTTCTGCGAGACGACGCCGGCAAGCCGTCCGTGCTCGATCACCACGACATGTCGCAACCCGTGGTGCGCCATCGCGACCGCGGCCTGATAGGCCGAGACATGCGATTCGAGCGTGACGACCGGCCTCGTCATCACCCCGTCGATCGGCTGATCGAGGTCGCATTGTTCGAGAGCGACCCGCTCCAGCAGGTCGTGCAGGGTAAAGATCCCGAGCGGCTCCTGCGACTCGGAATCTGCCACGATCATCGAGCCGATCCGACGCTCCCGCATCGTTTCGAGCGCGGCGCGCAGACGGGTACCCGGCGCGCACCAGACGGGCTTGCGCCGAACGACCGCCGAGAGCGGGTTGTACATGGATTGCACGAGGACCCGGGGCGTGGCGTGTTCCGCAGCTGCGGCAGTCATGGTGCGAGCCTAGTACTTGACGCGTGCAAACAGGGTTTGCTGCGATGCCTCGCGGGCCTCGCCAAGGGTCCGGATGCCGCGTTCGACGAGAAGCGGCACCATCCGGAGAAAAACTTCGCCCGTCACGATCGCGTCGCCGAGCGCGGTGTGCCGGCCCACGATGTTGACGCCCAGCCGCTCCGCGATCGCTTCCAACCGATGCTCCTTGATGTTCGGGTGGAGCACCTCCGAGAGCAGCAGCGTATCGAGCACGGGCTGCGTGAATCGGGTGCCCGTGGTGGCCTCCTTTAGCTGCAGAAACCGCATGTCGAAGGCCGCGTTGTGTGCCACCAGCACGGTTTCTTCGCTGAATTTCAGGAAGTGAGGCAGTACATAGTCGATCGTCGGCTGCCCTTCCAGCATATCAGGCGTTATTCCGTGGATCTGGATCGACGCTTGGCCGAGCGGCCGGCGCGGATCGATCAGCTGGTCGAACACTTCGTGGCGGAGCAGCCGCCCGTTCACGATGCGCACCGCCCCGATGGCGATGATTTCGTCTCCGGCGGAGGGTTCCAGCCCGGTTGTCTCGGTGTCGAAGACCGTGCATGCGAGCTCGGCAAGCGGGCGGCTGTCGAGATCCGGCGACTGCCCGGGTTGATGGAAGAGGTCGAAGTCGTAATACTCCGGGCGGCTGCCGATCGCGGGCGCCGCGCGCCGCTCCAGGGACGCGGCGCTTGCTGCGGGAAGGAGAAGTCGGAAGTACGAGGCCTCTCCGGCGCTCTGAAGACTGTGCCAGACCTCGCCCGCGTGGCGCTCGACCACGTCCTTCACCGAAATGGGACTGTCCTCGCCGCCGGCGCGCATGGGCTCTTCTTCCCAATCCTGGAGCGCTGCAGAGGTCGCCGCGCCGCCACTCCATGCGAGGTCGAGTTGCGCGTGACGGTCGGAGCGGACGAGGCTTAATCGCACTTCGTCGATGCCCAGGTCCTCATTCAGACGGCCGGCAAGATAGGCCAGGGCCTGCGTGAGGGAGAAGCTGTCCGCCTCCAGCCAGAGCGCCTCGTCAACGTCCGTGACGGCGACGCGCATTCCCTCGCGCGACTCGATCCGTCGCTGCGCAACGCCGATCACATCTGCGCCCAGCACGTGCTCGAGGGGCCAGCGCGTCTTGAGCGAGCCGGCATGCTCGTGCATGGTGCGATCGAGCTGCGCGGAAAGCGCTCGCGCCTCTTCGGCGATCACATCGAGGAATCTGGAGCGCTGCGCGTCATCCATGTCGCCGTAATCGAGGAGGCTCTCGCCGGCTGCGCGGATGTTGGCGAGCGGCGCGCGGATGTCCTCGCTCAGCGAGCGCAGCATCCGGTCGCGACGGTCGTCCTCCTCGACGACGCGTGTCACATCGTCCAGCGTCAGCACGACACCGAAGGCCTCCGGTCGTTCGGCAGCCTCCGTGCCGCGCGGCCCCGGATGACCGTGCACCGGGGCCAGGTAGACCCGCACCCACTGCCCCCCGTGCGTCGCCGTTAGGAAATGCGCCACCGGGCTTGCTTCACCCTGCGCGAGGCGCTGCCCGACCGTCTCGAGCGCGTGCGCGATGAGGTTCCGGTCGATGAGCCCGAAGACGGAGCGGCCGAGCCCCACCGGCACCGCAGCCTCACTGCCCTCAGCGGCGAAGATCTGCCGCGCGCGCGCGTTGTAGAGAAGAATGCGCCCCTCGGCGTTGCACACCAGCACGCCTTGGGTGAGCTCGGACATGAGGGCGGCGAGCCGGTTGCGCTCCTCCTCGACAGAAGCCTTGGCCGCCGCAACCTTCTCGCCTACCTCTTCGCGCAGCTCTCGCGTTCGGTTCGCGAGCTCGTTCACCACTTGCCCGAGGTCCCGCAAGCCCGGCGGACCCGCGTGCGGGATCCGATATTCCGGATTCGCGTCGAGCATGATTCGCGCCTCTTCGGCAAGTCGGCGCGCACCGGTGTAATACGCGCGGATCACGGGCTGGATCGCAAGGCTCGCGAGGCCGGTGGCGATGAGGCCGATGAGGACGAGCAGCCCGGTGCGCGGCCCGACCACTGCGACCGCGGCGGCGCGCTCCTCGGGACCAAGCGCGGCCCAGACGAGTCCACCCGTCAGCCCGACGACGGCCACGACGATTCCGAGCGTCACCGCGAACGCGACTGCGATGCTCGTGCGGTCGTTCATTCCCGCTCGCCGAGCAGCTCTTTCACGCGCATGACCAGATCCTTCGTCGAGAAGGGCTTCGTGATGTACGCGTCGGCGCCGAGGGCGAGCCCCTTCTGCATCTCGATGTCGCGCCCCTTGGCCGTGAGCATCACGACCTTGAGGCTGCGCCAGCGGGGATCGGCGCGCAGCTGCTGGCACACCTCGAAGCCGTTGCGGCGCGGAAGCATGACGTCGAGCAGGACGAGGTCGGGCGCGAATTCGGCCACCTTTGCGAGCGCGTCGTCGCCGTTTGCCACGACGCGCACGTCGAAGCCTTCCCGCTTCATCAGGTACTCCAGCGAAACCACGATGTTCGGCTCGTCGTCCGCGATCAGGATCTTGTGCGCCATGGACAGGCCTTTCATTTCGTCGCCGCGGGCGCGAAGCTCGATTGCCCCGCGTCTCCGCGCTGCAGGGGCAGCGTGAAGGAAAAGATGGATCCGCGACCGACCTCGCTTTCGACCCGGAGCTGGCCGCCGAAGTGCTCGATGATCTGGCGGCTGATCGGCAGGCCGAGACCCGTGCCATGCGGCTTTTCGGTCAGCGTGTCGCCGACCTGCCGGAACTTCTCGAAGATGGTCTCCTGATCTCTCGCGCTGATGCCCGGCCCGTTGTCGGTCACGTCCACGCGCAGGCGCTCGCCCTCTTGCCGCGCGGTGATCTCGACCCGCGAATCAGGCCGGTCGCAGAACTTGACTGCGTTCGAGAGCAGGTTGAGCAGCACCTGCAGGATGCGATCCCGGTCGACGAACACGCGCGGGAGATGCGACGCAACCGCGGCGTGCAGCTCGACCTGCTTCTCCCGGAAGAGCTGGCTTGTCGAGGCGACTGCGTCCTCGATCACTTCTTTCAAGTCGACGGCCGTGACGTGCCACTCCGCCTTGCCGGACTCGATCTTCGCCAGGTCGAGCACCTGGTTGATCATGCGCGTCAGGCGCTCGGTCTCGCGCGCGATGATGCCGAGGAAGCGCGTGCGCTCCGCAACCGCCAGGTCGGGATCGTCGAGCAAGATCTCGGCGAACGCCCGGATCGAGGTGAGGGGCGTGCGCAACTCGTGCGTGACGGTGGAGATGAAGTCGTCCTTCATCCGGTCGAGCTCCGTCAACCGCTCATTGGCCGCCTTGAGCTCCCGGGTAGCCTCCTCGAGCTCGTGCGACTTCTGCTCGAGACGATGGCTGTAGACGACCACTTGCGAGGCCTCGTCGAGGATCTCCCGCACCTCGTCGAGCGTCAGCTGCTCCTCCTTCACCACTGCCGCCACCATGATCCGCGCTGAGGAGGCGCCGATCGCTCCAGCGAGTTGCGTTTCGACCGCGTGGACGAGCTCCGCGTCGGCCTCCAGTGCCGAATCGGGCCAGGCCCGCCCCCGCGCGCCCGCGTAGCCGGCGAACGCCGCGTCTGCAGCTTCGGGCCCGACGAAACGGGACAGCACGTTGTATAGATCCGGCACCGAAGCGGTGCCGCGCCACAGTCGCGCGCCACCGCCCTCGCGACGGAACACGTCGACGAACAGGCTCGCCTGGCGGTGCTCCTCGGCACTCTGCGTGCCGAGGAGCGAGACCACCACGTACGCGCCGATGTTCGCAATCATGCTCCAGATCATCGCATGCGTGATCTGGTCGAGGCCCGCGAGCCCGAAGAGCTCGAGCGGCTTCAGGAGCGCGACCCCGAACGGCCCCTCATCGAGCAGGCTGCGTGGCAACCAGTCCGAGCGCGCGAGCGCCGGCAGGAGCAAGGTGTAGAACCACACGCCGAAACCGGCCAGGAGGCCGCACAGCGCGCCCCGGCGGGTGGCGTTCTTCCAGAAGATCCCCCCGAGCACTGCGGGAGCGAACTGCGCGACCGCGGCGAACGAGATCAGCCCGATCGAGACCAGCGCGTAGGCCTCGCCCGCCAGTCGGAAGTAGAGGTAGCCCAGCAACAGTATGAGGACGATCGCTCCCCGCCGGATGCCGAGGAGGAGGCCGGTGAGGTCGGGGCGCTGTGCCAGCGCGAGACGCCGCATCCGGAGCAGCACCGGCATCACGAGATCGTTACAGACCATCGTGGAGAGGGCGATCGTCTCGACGATCACCATTCCCGTCGCGGCCGAGAGCCCGCCGATATACACCAGGAGCGCCAGCAGCTCCTGCCGCTCGTACATCGGGATGGTGAGGACGAAAGTGTCTGCATCCACGCTGCCATCGGGAAAGTGCAGCCGCCCGCCGAAGGCGAGCGGCAGCACGAAGACGTTGATCGCCAGCATGTACAACGGAAACAGCCAGATCGCCTTGTGCAGGTGGCGCTCGTCGACGTTCTCGATGACCGTGACCTGGAACTGGCGCGGCAGAAACATAATCGCGAGCATCGACAGGATCGTGAGCCACACCCAGGTCGCATAGCTGCCGGCCACACCCTCGATCGGCGTGAGCATGGGCGCGAGCTTGCGATCGGCCGCGGCGCGGGCGAACACGTCGCCGAATCCGTTGTAGATCACGAAGGTCACGTATATTCCGACGGCGAGAAACGCGAGCAGCTTCACGAGCGACTCGAAGGCGATCGCCGCGACCATGCCTTCGTGGTGCTCGGCCGAATACAGGTGGCGCGTGCCGAAAAGGATCGTGAAGAGCGCCAGGATCAGGGCGACCCAGAGCGCGGTGTCCTGCAGGACCGGCGCCGCGGCCACCTTCGCGGGCATCACGATCTCGGGGTACTGCAGCAGGATGATGAAGCTGTTCGAGACGGCTTTCAGCTGCAGCGAGATGTAGGGCACGATCCCGATCACCGCGATGATGGTGACCACGCCGCCGATCAGGGCGCTCTTGCCGTAGCGCGAGGCGACGAAGTCCGCGAGCGAGGTGATGCGGTTCTGCTTCGAGATGCGCAGGATCTTGCGCATCACGATCCACCACAGCGCGATCATGAGCGTGGGCCCGAGATAGATCGGCAGGAAGCCCACGCCGTCGGATGCCGCACGGCCGACGCTGCCGTAGAAGGTCCACGCGGTCGCATAAACCGCGAGCGAAAGGCTGTAGATGTAGGGGCTCGCGATCAGCGAGCGGCCCCGGTCGGCACGCTGGTCGGCGTAGTACGCGATCGCGAACAGCAGCCCCAGGTAGGCGAACGAGGTAAGGACGATCACCCAGCCTTGGAGCATGGTCGATCCCCCCCGCGGGCGCCGCTGCTAGGGACGTTCCGGCAGCGGGTCCCCGTCGCAGCTCATGGCGCGTCGCCGCGCTCGACGACGAGCGCCATGGCCGCGATGAGCAGCGCCCAAGCGACGAAGATGTAGGCGTAGAGCGTCGGGATTCCGAGCACCGTTCCCGGTTTGTTAAAGATGGCCAGAATCGGAAAGTTGAAGAGGATCGCCCCCAGCATGCAAAGCGCGACGAGCCGCGGTCCCTTGCCTTCGTGTCCTTTCATCGGCGCCTCCCCGCGCGGGTGATCGTGGTCAAGCTAAGCACCCGCCGTCGGGCATGTCAACCCGCTGCGCGAATAACGCGCTCGGCCTATCGCCCCTCGATTGTCGGCCGGGTCGCCAGCGCAAAAGAAAAAAGCCGGGGCGCGATTGACGCCGCCCCGGCTCGGGTTTGCAGGTTGCGCGGCTAGTGCGTCGCGCCGAGCACCGTCTCGCCCTTGGGTATGCGGATCTCGTCGACCATGTCCTGGGTCTCCTTGTCGGGCGCA
>JBFJOO010000002.1:0-120704 GCA_041617635.1 Burkholderiales bacterium
GGCAATGTGAAAACCGGCAATCTGACTGGTGAAGCGCAAATCCGTCCACTCATCGCAGCCTCTGCGGGCGCGTCGGCTTGACAGTTTACACGCGGCCCATTGTTCCGTGGGTTCCGTGGGTTCCGTGGGTTCGGTGGGTTCCGTGGGCCCGGTGTGAACCTCTTCCTTACACGGTACGGGGCGCCCCCCTTAGCCTTGCGCGTATCAAGTCCGGGGTGGCCCCGGGACGTGAGATCGCCATCGGTACCCGGTACAGTCGGCGTCAGCCGCTTATTCCTGTCGTGCTGCTTGCTGCGGCCGCCGCCCTATCGAGCGGGGTGGCCGCCGATACATTGCGCGGCCGCGTGGTGGGCGTGGCCGACGGCGACACGGTCACGGTGCTCGCTACGGGAAAGGTGCGGCACGTGGTGCGGCTTGCGGGCATCGATGCGCCGGAGAAGGCCCAGCCGTACGGCGACCGCGCGAAGCGCCACCTTTCCGGTCTCGTCTTCGGAGCGGTCGTCGAGGTCGAGTACGACAAGCGCGATCGTTACGGCCGCATCGTCGGCAAAGTGGTGCGCGATGGGCAGGACGCCTCGCTCGCGCTGATCGAAGCGGGCTATGCGTGGCACTTCACGCGTTATGCGGCCGAGCAGTCCCGCGCGGACCGGGCGAGCTACGCGCTTGCCGAAGCGGCCGCCCGGGACGCGAGACGGGGCCTGTGGAATCAGGACGCGCCCGTGCCGCCCTGGGAGTGGCGCGCGCGCCGGACGAATCAGCCGCCGGCTTCGGCGTCACGCGAGACGGGCTGAGACGCCCGCGGCAGCTCACCGGGCCTTCGCGCGCAGGACCTTCGTCGCTTTCGCGACGTCTACCGGATCGACCCAGATGATGGCGCCCCAGCGCCCCCGGCCGGCGGTGAGCGCGTCGATCCCCGTCACGTTGACCTCTTTCGCGGCGAGCTTTGCCAGGTGGCTCGCCAGCGCTCCCGGTCGATCTTTGCCGCGGATGAGATAGCCGGTCTTGCGCGCCGCGAATTCGAGGCCGGCTTTCCGCGCCGCCGCGCGCAGCTTCGCGCTGTTGTCGGGCACGACATCGATCTGGGCGCGCCGGCCGCGCGGCGTGCCAGTGCAGGCGAGCAGATCGACGCCCGCGCTCACCAGCGTCGAGAGCACCTTGAACGCCTGGCCCGGCCGGTTGGGAACCAGCGTCGAGAAATGCTCGACCTTGCGCACCGTGTCGGCCATGGCTGCTTCCTATGGGTCGCGACGCTCTCAGTCTAGTCGCGCGGCCGGTCTCTGCAAATACGCCGAAAGGGCGACCCCTTACAGGGTGAAGCGCATCGCGGCGAGGAGCATCCCGGGCAGCCGGGCGCTCCCCGTCGAGCGCTCGCCGTAGGTACCGGGGTCCAGCAGCAGTTCGCGCTCCACCGTGAGGTCGACGAGGTGCTTGCCGAGCATCCGGAAGATCGAGTCGTCGAACCGCATGACGCTGACCGGCGCGACGATCCGCCCGCCCTGAACCCAAAACGTCGCAAATCGTGTCATTCCGGTGATGCGCCCGGCGGGTCGATCGGAGAAGTTCGTGTACCAGAGATTGCCGATGTAGAGCCCGGTGTCGAGCGCCGCAAGCACGTCGTCGTGCGCCAGCGTGCCCGCCGCCATGTCGAGCGACTCCGGGCTTTCGCGGCCGTTGGCGGCGTTGGATGGGAGGCCGTACTCCTTCGCCGAGCGGGGCGACACCAGCGCAGCGCCCAGACGGCCGGATTCGATCAGCGACACCGACGGCGGCTTCACGTAGCCATCGCGCTGGAACGGCGGGGCGATGCCGTCCGCGGTGTGCTCGATGATGGAGAGCTTGGTCGACAACGTCTCGCCGAGTTCCATCCGCAGCAACGGGCCCTGCCGCGTCGCGCGCGCGCGGGCCGAGAATCCGCCCCAGCCGAGCAGGCCCACGAGCTCGTCGAGCGCGGCCGGCGCGAGATAGGCGCGGTACTCGCCCGGCTCGATCGTGTGCGGAGCCGCCTCGAGGAGCGCGAGCTTGCGCAGCGCTTCCGCCTGCTTCGCCTTGAACGTCGCGGGGTCCCAGTCGAATCCCGCGTAGTTGCACTTGACGGCCTTGTCCGAGCGTAGATGCACGCTCCAGTCGAGATTGAAGCAGTCGACCGCGTGCCAGTTGCGCTGCCCGAACGAGTTGGCGAATCCGCGCCAGATGGATCCGTTGGCGTGAAAACCGACCAGGTCGCGGCCCGCGGAAGCGGTGACCACCTGCTGCATGATCTCCTCGGCCGGAGGAAAGCGGCCGCCGCGTTCGTGCGTCGTCGCTTCCGGGCGCTCGGCAATCGCCAGCCACGGATCCTCCGCGAGGTCGGCGAGCGCGTCCCGCAGCCGCGCAACGGCTGCACGCGCGAGCACCGCGTCCTGGCCGTCACCCGCGAGGGTGATCGTCGCCGCGGCTTGGCGTCCGTTGCAGACGAGGCGCACCGTGAGGAATTGCTGCGCCACCGTACCGGCCTGGCGCACCTTGCCCTGGTTGAATCGCACGAAGTCCGAGCGCTCACCGGAAAGCCAGAGCAGCAATGTCTCGTTCGCATGTGTTTCCCGCATCATCCGCTCGGCGAGCGCGAAGAAAGCGTCTTTCACGCCGAGTCGCCTCCGAACACGGACACGCCGGCGAACAGGCACGCCGGCGATGCATGGCCGGTGTGGATGCCCTGGTTGGGCTCACCCTTGCCGCAGTAGAGCGTGCCGTGGATCTCGAACGTGCCGGGATCGCCCACCATGCGCAGGCTGCGCCAGAAAGTGGCCGACACGCCGCGATAGTTCGGGTTCTTCACCACGCCGCGAACCCGCCCGTCCGCGATGATCTCGCCCCACTCGCACCCGAACTGGAACTTGTTGCGCGAGTCGTCGATCGACCACGACACGTTCGTGCGCATCAGCACGCCGCGCTCGACCGACGCGATCATCTGCTGCAGCGTGCTCGTGCCCGGTTCGACGTTAAGGTTCGCCATCCGGTCGATCGGGGGCCGGTTCCAGCTGCACGCGCGTGAGTTCGCCGTCCCGGCCACGCCGGCCCGCAGCTGTGACAGGTGGCCGCCGAGCGGCCGCTCGAGGATGCCGTCGCGAATGAGCCAGGTCTTGGCGGCGGGACTGCCGTCGTCGTCGAAGGCGAACGTGGCGATTTCCGCGGGCAGCGTAGGATCGTAGGTCACGTTGAGCAGCTCGGACCCGTAGCGATAGCTGCCGAACATGTCGGCGGTCACGAAGCTCGTGCCCGCGTAGTTGCGCTCATCGCCTACGATGCGATCGAGCTCGAGCGGATGACCGATCGACTCGTGGATCTGCAGCATCATCTGATCGGGTAGCAGGAGCAGGTCCATCGTTCCCGCCGGGCAGTCCGGCGCGGCAAGCAGCTGCAAGGCCTCGTCCGCAAGCCGTCCCCCGCAACCGATGAAGCCCGAGTGCTCGATCGTGCCCAGCCCGCCCTGTTGTGCGTGTTCGAAGCTGCGCGCCTGGGTGTCGGACCCGTGGTTGGCGACAACTCGAGCGTGGGGGATCGCGTACTGGAAGCGTTGCCGCACGTCGCCGCCCGTGTTGGTCAGGTAGCGCTGCTCCACATCGCGCAGATCGATGCCTGCGAAGCGTTCGACGATGCGGTCGCCGACCTTCGCGCGCCGGCACTCGTCGGCGAGGAGCGCGAGCAGATCGCGCCGCGACGGTTTCGCGTTTATCGGGGCATCGAACGCATACTCGCCGTGCGGTGCGGGCATGCGACGCGGATCGAAGCGGTGGACGCTCGCGGCGCGCGTTGCCTTGGCCCACGCGCCCGCGCGATCGAGCGCTGCCTGTAGTCCGGCGCGCGAGAGATCGCTGGTCGCGCAATATCCGTATCCACCGTCGGTGATCGCCGTGAGCATGGCGCCGCAGTCGACCGCGAGGCGCGTCGGCTCGGGCGTGTCCTGCCGCACGGCGAGCGCTTCGTGGGTCTCCGCCACGGCGCGGAGGGACCAGAAGGGCGCCGCGGAGCGTAGTTCGCGGAAAGTATCGCGGAGGGTGTCGAGCATCGGAGGTTCGTGAGGGACGCGTTTACAGTCGGCGGCGGTCACGATAGCTTACTCGGGTGGCGCCTCGCCGAGTTGAGTCCGAGGCCCGTTTCCGATATAATTCAAAGCATTGAGCCCCTCGGGCGGTTGCACCCGGACCGAGGGGCTTCGCTTTTCTGGACCCCAACCATGGAGGTGCTCAAATGGCCCGACCCCTGTCCCCACGTGAAGCGACTGAAATGATCCTGGCGCTGCGGCGCCAGCAGGGCGACGCACCGTCTTATCGGCAACCTGCGACGCGGCGCGCGAAGCGCTCGGGCACGCAATCCGCCAAGAACACCCGCCGGACATCCCACACCACGCGGGACGCCGCGACAGAGGAGTAATCGCATGGCGAAAGAACAACTCCTCGAGATGGACGGAGTGGTGACCGAGGCGCTGCCAAACGCTCAGTTCCGGGTGAAGCTCGACAACGGCGCGGAGCTCATCAGCTACGCCAACGGCAAGATGCGCAAGTTTCGCATCCGTATCCTGCCGGGTGACCGCGTCAAGTGTGAGATCTCGCCCTACGATCTGACCCGCGCGCGGATCAGCTTCCGTTATCGCGACACCGGAACCCGCCGCGAGGCCGCGAGCGGGGTCACGACCGCCGCGGGATAGTGAACCTCTGCAGGAAGTTGTCGTTCTTAGCGGAGAAGAACCGCGGAAGGTTACGAACAGGAGGGAACCCGCAGGTTCCCTCCCGTTACCCTCCTTCCTGCTAGAAGAAAACCCCGCCTGCGCGGGGTTTGTCTTTTGGGGCACGCAATTAGAATGCCGAGCGTGACTACGGACATTCCGCCGCCGCCGTACGCAAATCTCACGCCCGACCGCGTGCTCGATGCGCTCGAGAGCGTGGGCCAGCTCGGCGACGGGCGGATGCTCGCGCTGAACAGCTACGAGAACCGCGTCTATCAAATCTATATCGAGGACGGACCGCCCGTGGTCGTGAAGTTCTACCGCCCGGGCCGGTGGACCGATGCGGCGATCGTCGAGGAGCATCAGTACACCCTGGAGCTTGCGGAGCGCGAGATTCCGGTGGTCGCGCCCCTCGTGATCCGGGACCGGTCGTTGCACGAGTTCGAGGGCTTTCGCTTCGCGGTGTACCCGCGCCGGGGCGGACGGGTGCCCGAGCTGGACGACCCGCGGACGCTCCAGTGGATCGGCCGCTTCATCGGGCGCATTCATGCGACGGGCGCGGTGCGCCCGTTTGCGCACCGTCCGGCGCTCGACATCGCGAGCTTCGGCGAAGAGCCGCGCGCTTTTCTGCTCGCCGGGGGTTGGATCCCCGCAGACCTGACGGACGCCTACTCGAGCGCGGTGAACATGGCGCTCGATGGCGTGCGCCGCTCTTACGAGCGTTCCGGAGCGGTGGCGACGCTGCGCCTGCATGGCGATTGCCATGCGGGAAACATTCTCTGGACCGAGCCCCGAGTAGTGCCCGAGCCCCACGCGGCGCCGACGGGCGGCCCGCATTTCGTGGACTTCGACGACTGTCGCACCGGGCCCGCGGTGCAGGATCTGTGGATGCTGCTTTCAGGCGAGCGGGCTGAAATGGCGCGCCAGCTCGCCGACGTGCTGACGGGTTACGAGGATTTTCGCGAGCTCGATCCGCGCGAGCTTCACCTGGTGGAAGCGCTGCGGACACTGCGACTGATTCACTACTCGGCGTGGCTCGCGCGGCGCTGGAGCGACCCCGCGTTTCCCGCCGCTTTCCCCTGGTTCAACACCCAGCGCTATTGGCAGGACCGGGTGCTGGAGCTGCGCGAGCAGATCCCGGCAATGGAAGAGCCACCGCTCCCGCTTGGGTGAGCGGCGACCGGCAAGCGTGATTCGGGGATCAGGCCTCGGCTTCTTCGACGGTCAACTCTTCGACATGCATCTTCGCCGGAACGGTGAGCCACACCGGGTAGTCACCGGCCTGCGGGCGCGGAAGCTCGCGAGGTGAACCGGCGCGGCGGAGTTGCCCCTGCCAGCGCTTGCCGAGATCGAGGCCGATCGGCTCGAAATTGTCGTCGTCGGCCAGATCCTGCACTTCAAGTCCAGTCTCAAGGGTCTCGTCCATGTCTCTCTCCGTATTGAAGTTATCGGAAAACATCGGACTGCCCCCATTATTGAGCAAAGGGAATGCCTGAGCGGGCTTTTCGAGGTCTCGCAAGTGTCGGATTTCACACACCGAGCCATCGGGTAGACGGACCCGTGCGTGTTGTCACACGTGGTTCGGTCGAAGGAGGCCAATCCAGACCGGATTTGGCGCGTCTTGGTGAACGGGAGGCGGGCCCGGGAACCCGGGAAGCACACCTCGGGCGGCACGCGCCGTCAATTCCTCGACAGGGGCGGGAACGACCGTCGCGAATTCGACGCTGGAGAATGGTAACGTCAGGTCTGGAAATGTGCCCGCTCGCCGAGGAGCGTCTCCCGAAAGCGGTTCTTGAGGTGAGTGGCGTCGCGCGGCGGCAGGACGAGCGGTACCTTGTCGGTCGCCACCTTGATCTGCGCGAACAAAGGCCCGGTGCCGCTGTGCACATCACTGCGCAGCCTCGCGACCTCGCCCATCGTCGTCACCGTCGTGCTCGCCGTGAAACCGCACGCCTGCGCCACGGCGGCGAGGTTCGCGCCATACGCGGTGTGCGTCGCCTGCATCCCCGTCTCGCCGTAGCGTTCGTTGTCGAGCACCACCACCGACAAGTTGCGGGTGCGCCGGATGCCGATCGTCGCGAGCGAGCCGAGACCCATCAGCATCTCGCCGTCGCCCGTGAGCACCAGGACGCGCCGGTCGGGCTGTGCGATGGCGAGTCCGAGCCCGATCATCGCCGCGCCCCCCATCCCGCCCCACAGGGGCAAGGTCAGCGGATGGTCGCCGGCCCCGGTGGCGTCCCAGGCCGGAGCGCCGAGGCCTGCCACGACCAGCAGCTCGCCGCGGTCCGCGAGCAGGTGCTTCACGACAGCGCGTCGCTGCAGCTGGTCGCCGTTCGCGCCACGCTCGGCGGTGCTCATGCTCAGTCCCTGAAGGTCTTGGCGCCGAGCAACTGCTGCCCGATGAGCAGCGCCGCCGGGCGCAATGTGTTGTACGCGATGCGCAGCGCACCTTCGGCGAGCGGCACGACGTCGTCCGCACGATCCGCGCGCGAAACCAGCACGCCCATTGCCTCGAGCACCGGTTGGGTCGCGCGGCCCATGGGCACCTGCCACGGATTGAACTCGCCCCAGTCGCCGCGCATCGTGACGAGCATCGCGAGCGGTGTCTGCGAAACCGCGAGCATGGAGAGCATGTTGACGCAGTTCCCGACGCCGCTCGACTGGGTGAGGAGCACGCTCTTGTCGCCCCCGAGCCAAGCGCCCATGGCGAGGGCGACGCCTTCCTCCTCGGTGGTCAGGCGGACCAGCTCGATGCCGGCGTCGGACTCGCAGAGCTGGATGAGCTCCATGTGGCCGGCATCCGGCACCACGCTCACCTGGCGTATGCCTTGGGACTTGAGGAGTTGGTACAGGCCTCGAGGCCAGTCGCGGGACATCGGTCCGTCGTTCTCGCGGTGCGCCGGTAAGCGGCAAGTATAATCGAGCGCAGCTGCGCTTCTGCGGTTGCCGCGCGTGCGCGATACCGCGGGCCGGAACGACAGCGGACGGAGGGTACGTGTCGAAGCTGCGCATGACGCTGGCCTGTTGGGACTACGATCGCACCCGGGCGCTCGCGGACGGCACCATCCCGGTTGAGGGGGTCGATCTTGTCTATCTGACGCTGCCGGTGGAGGAGACGTTCTTCCGCATGCTGCGCAATCAGGAGTTCGACTGTGCCGAGATGTCGCTCTCCTCGTACGTGGCTTCGCTCGAGCGCGCGGAGCCGCCGTTCATCGCGATCCCCGTGTTCCCTTCGCGGATGTTCCGGCACTCGTGCATCTTCGTTGCCGCGGCTAGCGGCATCTCGGAGCCCCGACAGCTCGTGGGAAAGCGGGTCGGGAATCCCGAGTATCAGCTGACCGCCAATGTGTGGATTCGGGGCATTCTCGCCGAGGAATACGGCGTGCCGGTGGAGAGCGTCGAGTACCTCACTGGCGGTCTTGAGGAAGGCGGGCGCATCGAGAAGCAGAAGGTCGAGCTTCCTCCCGGCGTCCGCCTCGAATCGATCGATGCGACACAAACGCTTGCCCAGTTGCTCGCCGACGGGAAGATCGATGCGCTCTACGCGCCGCGCGCCCCGTCGACGCTGCGCACGCGGCCGGATGCGGTGCGCCGGCTATTCGAGGACTATGCCGCGGTGGAGCGGGAGTACTTCCGGCGGACGCGGATCTTTCCGATCATGCACACGGTGGCGATTCGGCGCGACGTGTACGAGCGAAACCGCTGGTGCGCCCAGGCGCTCTACAAGGCATTTCTCGCCGCGCAACGCAAGACCTACCGCGACCTGGACGAAATCGCGGCCCTCAAGACGATGCTGCCGTGGCTTCCCGCGCATGTCGCGGAGACGCGGCGCGAGCTGGGCGAGGATTGGTGGGCGTACGGGTTGGCGCCCAACCGGCACGTGCTCGAGACGTTTCTGCGCTACCACCACGAGCAGGGCCTGTCCAAGCGACTCCATGCGCCCGAGGAGCTGTTCGCCCCCGAGACGCTCGAAGCGTTCAGGATTTAGGAACGGCCGCGAATCCGGCCGTGGTGCCGCCGCCACGACACGAAGCGGGGCGGTGGCTAAAATCAGGCCGGGCGCAGATCGAGCAGGCGCGAGAAGCGGATGCGATCGAGCGTTCGCCGGAGCCCGCCGTAGCTGCGGGTGCTGATGACCGGCGGACACTTGGTGATGCGGGCCATGATGCGCGTGCCGCGCGCCAGGAGCCGCGCGGCCGCGAGCGCGGGCGGCGTCACCGACCAGAGCTCGAGCTGCATGCCGTCGACTTTGCCGAGCACGACGGGCACTCCGTCCGCCGCTTCATCCACGGCGAGCACGGTGACCTCGACTTCGGCATCTTGCCAATCTGCGATCTTGTCGTAGTTCATAGCGTGACCTCCGCCCCGAACCGTTGCAAGCCTCATGCCAGCGAACGAACTTCCGTGTCCTGCGACATGAAACGTATCCGAGACGCTCATATTTGCCTATACGTTCTGTGTATTAAGACAGATGTGGTGCAGTGCACCGCGTGCCGGTTCGTCGCGCACCCTGAAGTGTGGATTACGCGACTACGTAAATTCCGCACATGAGAGAATCCGCTCAGGTGCCGTCCCGCGTCACACGTGCCGAGCACTGGCTCGCGCGATTCCTGCACGTCGGCGTCGGCGAGGTCGCCGTAGTGCTGTGGTCGCTCGCCTACTTCTTCTGCCTACTCTGCGGGGACTACGTACAGCGGCCAGCGCGTGACGAAATGGCGGTGCAGGCCGGGCTGGAGCGCCTGCCGTGGCTTTTCAGCGCGGTGTTCCTCGCGATGCTTGCGGCGGTGCCGCTCTTCGGTTGGGCGTCGGGGCGGTGGCGCGCGCCGGCGCCTGCGCCCCGCCGGATACCTCTTTTTCGCCGCCAACCTCGCGATTTGCTGGATGTTTTTCACCAGTGAGGTCGGTGTCCGGCAGAGCGCGATGGGGTTTTTCGTCCGGGTGAGTGTGTTCAATCAGTTTATCGTCTCGGTGTTCTGGAACTTCATGGCGGACATATTTAACACCGTGCAGGCCCGGCGCCTGCACGGATTCGTCGCGGTGGGTGGCAGCCTCAGGTCGCTGGGCGCCGGCATCGCCGGAATTTCGCTGTTCGCGCTGCCGCTTGCCGCAATCCGGGCAGCGACCGGGCTGTGGCTCGCACGCCGGCACGCGCGCATCGCGATCGCGAACGAGGAGGGCACATGATCGGCGAGGACGTCGACGTGTCCCGGCGCGCCGCGCTGGGACAGCTCGCAGCAATCGGGGCACTGCTCATATCGAAGGCCGGAGACTCAGCCGCGGCAGGGGCGCAGCCGATCGCACGGCGCGCCGTCCCGCGCAGCAGCGAAGCGATTCCAGTGATCGGACTGGGAACCTGGCAGACCTTCGATGTCGATGCGTCCGAGTCGGCGCGGGCGCCGCTCAGGGAGGTTCTCCGACGCTTCGTCGCATGCGGGGGCACCGTCGTCGATAGCTCCCCGATGTACGGCCGCGCCGAGGCGACGGTCGGAGATCTCTCCACCGAGCTCGGAGTTCAGGGCGCGCTCTTCCATGCGACCAAGGTCTGGACGAGCGGGCAGGCGAGCGGGGTGCGACAGATGCAGGAGTCATTTCGCCGTATGCGCGTCCAGCGAATGGATCTCATGCAGATCCACAATCTCCAGGACCTGCAAACCCACACCGAGACGCTGGTGCAATGGAAGCGCGAAGGGCGGGTGCGCTACATCGGCATCACGCATCATCACGCGGGCGCGCATGCCGAGCTCGAGCGGCTGATCCGCACGAAGACCTATGACTTCGTGCAGGTCAATTACTCGCTGAACGAGCGCGAGGCGGATCGGCGCGTGCTTCCGGCGGCGCAGGCGGCTGGCGTTGCGGTGCTCGTGAACCGGCCGTTCGGCTCCGGCGGTCTCTTCCGGCGCGTGCGCGGCGAGCCGTTGCCGGGATGGGCCGCAGAGATCGGGTGCGCTTCCTGGGCGCAGATCTTCCTCAAATGGATCGTTGGCCATCCCGCGGTGACCTGCGCGATCCCGGCGACGTCCAATCCCAGGCATGTGGTCGACAACATGGCCGCGGGTCTGGGCCCCCAGCCTGAGGCCGGCATGCGCCGCAGAATCGCCGACGCTTTCGACAAGCTTTGACGAAGATCGGTTAGCGTCCTTCCGGCACCGCGCGCACGATATCTCGCCATGCTGGATGGCGCGCGATGACGGCGAGCGCCCGGGCCAGCAGGGTTCGCCCCGGCTCGGTGCGATGCCACGTCGATGCGCCTGATGGGTGCGGAAGCGGAATCACGTCAAGGACTTGCCCGCGACGCGTCACGCGATGGCGTTTGCCGACCACGTCCTCGAGCTTCTCCGCGTGGAAGAACGTGGCGATTGCGAGCTTGCCCACCGTGATGACGAGCTCGGGCGCGAGCAGCGCCAGCTCGGCGTCGAGCCAGGAGGCGCAGTTCGCGATCTCGTCGCGGTTCGGCACGCGGTCGCCCCCGCGCGCGAGCTTACCCGGAAAGCACCGGCATACCGCCGCCATGTACACGCGGCTGCGAAACGCTTCCTCGTCCAGTCCGATCCCCGCGAACCAGCCGAACATCGTCTTGCCCGCCGTCCATGCAAAGGGCTGGTGGATCACCAGCTCCTTCGCGCCCGGCGCCTGCCCGATCAGCATCACCGGACTCGCCACCGGCGTGCCGAGCACCGGGGCACCCTGCATCTGCGGGCAGCGCCGGCACTGCGCGAGCGCTTGCTGGTGCCGGCGGATCGCGTGGATCGAGGTCCGGCTCATGATGGTTACCGTACTTGACGGGCAATCATGGAGGATCTCTCAGTTTGCGGCGCGGGGCGAGGCGGCACGGTGCGGGCTCATGGAGCCGCAAGAGAAAGACACTGTTGCGCGTGGGTGAGCGGTCCCGCGGCGGGCTCATGGTGCCGCAAACCGGGTCCCCCGCAGGAGGGCGTTTGCGGCCGTAGGCGCCGGACGGGCATGGCCGCTGCCCCGCCACTGCGAGAGCAGACTTCGGCCACAGGCCGCGTCAACGCATCGTCGTCGAAGCCGCATCCCCGTTCCGGCGCGTCAACCACTGCCACACCCAGCCGGCGGGGCGGTCATAGCCGAGCAGGACATAGTCTCTGGCGTGTTCGTTGCGCAGAGTCATGCGCTGCCGATCGCGCGCGGTGTTGGTGCCCCCGAAGAGCAGCCGGTCGCCGGGCTTGAGCGGCATGGTCGAGTCCGGCACCAGGAATTCCTCGCCATTGCGCGAGAGCAGCAGCGGCATGCAGGCGAGTCCCCGATCGCGTGACGTCGGATCCCGCAGCAGCACATCGATCGAGACCTCGCTCTTCTCGAACATGAGCGCTCGATGTATGGCGGGTGCCGCGGAGGCATTGATGTCCACGCCCCAGGTCGCGGCGACGACCGGGCCCGCCACCTCCTCCAGTTGCGCGACGACGCTGCTTGCCCAGGATTCTTCCTGGGTGCCGGCCATGCCGAGGAACCGCGCGAGGAGGGGCGTCGTGACGATCGAGAGGCTCTGATACGCGACGATCTCCGCCGACACCATCGTGATGTCGGCGGCGAACGCCTCGAAGAGCGGCCGGTTCGCCTCGAGGTTCTGCCGCAGCACGACGAAGAGTTTCGGATTGATCTCGCGCGCGGTCACGGCGATCGAGAGGTTGTTGATGTCGTTGTCGGTTCCGGCGACGATGCCCACCGCAGTCTCGGCGCCCGCTTCGCGCAAGGGCCCGGCCTCGGTTCCGTAGCCGCGCACGACGCGATGGCTGTCTTCCCCTTCCTGCGGATCCGGATCGATCACCGTCGCCGCGAGGCCCTCGCGGTCGAAGCATCCGGCGACCTCGCGGCCGAAGCGCCCGTAGCCGCACACGATCCAGTGCCCGTGCGGCGGCCGCTTGTCCAGATCGAGGGTCGTGCCCGGGAGACCGGTGAGGCGGGAGATCAGCCGGTACACCGCTGGCGCGTGGAGCGCGAGCCAGAGTTGCTCGCCGAATCGCTGGAAAGGGTTGATGATGTGGTCGGTGCCGAACGACGACATGTTCTTGGCCACTTCGCGGCTCATGGCCCGACAGACCACCGGCGTATTCCGATTGAGCAGCTTCACGGCGATGGCGACCGCGAGGTTCGCGCGATCGTCGCTCGTGACCGCGATAACGCTGCGGCAGGCACGATGGGTGATGCCGGCCATGACGAGATTCGCGACGATGCGCGCGTCGCCCACCAGGGCGGGTATGTCGCGCGCATAGCCCTGCAGGTCCACCTCGTCGACGCGCGCACTGTCGATGTCGACCACGACGAAGTGCAGTCCCATGCGATCGAGCGCGCGGCAGATGAGCGAGCCCGTCTCGCCGTAGCCGCAGATCACGAAGAACGACTCGCTCAGGGCGCGCACCTCGCGCTTGAAGCGATGCGTCACCAGCGCGAGCCGGAATCCGCCGTCGCGCACCAGGGCGAGAAGGCTGCCGAGGAAGTAGGTCCAGCCGATCACCGAAAAATAGATGATGCCGGTGACCCAGAGCCGCTGGGCATCCGAGAATGGCCGGGGCAGCTCGCCGAAGCCGATCGTGCTGGCGGTATACGAGAGGAAGTAGAAGGCGTGGAAGAAGCTCATCTGCCAGGGCCGCCCGTCGGCATCGGTCCCCGGAATGAGGACCAGTCCGATCACCCCGACCGAGTAGATCGCGATCAGCATGATGATCGGCAGCCGCAGCCGCCGCAGCGCGAGAAAGAGCACGCTGTCCATCGGGCTACCTGCGGAGCATCACCGTTTCTGCGACCAGGATGATGACCGACACCACGTTTGCGAACAAGGCGCCCGCCGAAAGCGAGACGATTCCCGCGAGCTTGCCAGAAGTCAGTCCATCCGGACTGACGTTAACCGCATAGAACCAGAGCAGCGCAGCAGCCACGAGTTGCAGCACAGCGACGAGGCTGGTCGCGAGATGCACCGCGCCGATCTGGGTGCGGTCGCCGAACTTGAGCACCGCGGCGATCAGGTTCACGACCACAACGGCGAAGAGCTCGTAGGCGTCGTGATGCTCGGGTTTGTCGATGTCGCCGTAGACGAACCCGAAATTGAGTGTTGCCGCCAGCAGGATGACGAAACCGAAGATCACCTTCTCCAGGTTCATGCGCTTTTCTCCCGATGTGGCGCCTGCGGCGGGTCGTGCGGGCTCGATCCAGTGCGGGCGAGCTTACACCACGGGCCTTCGGCCGACCCCAGGCCACGCCGGACAGGGTACGCGAGCGAAATGCGGAACCCGGCGCGCGGCCGCCGAACGCGCCATACAAAATCGGCTTGACCGGTTGCGAAAAATACGCATAATATGGTTTGAAATGATTAGATAAGTAATAAATTCGGTAAATATGATTGTATTCGGAACCGGGGTACGGAGCGCAGTCAGCCAGCGCTATCGTTCCGCCGACCGAATGCTCACTGCGAGCGGGCGCCGGCACGCGGCTGGCAACGAAGATGGTCAAGCGAGGCTCCACGGAGCGGCGCAAGCCGCCGTACTGCACGACGCGCGAGGCGGCCGAAACACTCGGAGTCTCGGTGCGCACGGTGCAGCTCTGGGCGGAGCGCGGTGTCCTGCAAGTGTGGAAGACCGAAGGCGGGCACCGTCGCATCGGCGTCGACTCGCTGTGCCGGTTCATGGCAGGGGAGACGCGCGCGGCACAAGCGCCGCACGCCGCAGAGCCGTTCAAGATCGTGGTCGCCGATGACGATCCCGCGCTGCTCAAGCTCTATCAGATGCGTCTGCGGGGTTGGGACCCGCGGATCGAGATCTTCGCGGCCCCTGACGGATACCAGGCCTTGCTGCTGGTGGGGCGCGAGCAGCCGAACATGCTGATCACGGAGGCAGTGCTCCCAGGGCTGGATGCGATCGCAATGATCCGCGTGCTCGCGCATCATCCGCAGCAGGCGGCCCTGCAGATCATCGCCGTGACGGCGCTGACGCACGACGATGTCATAGCGCGTGGCGGGCTGCCGGCTGGCATCCGGGTCCACGCAAAACCGGTACCATTCGGGGAGCTCGAGCGCGAAGTGCGCTCGGCCGCCGGCGGGTGGCATGCGCTCGTCGCGGCCAGTTAGGCGATTCCCGAGAGTCGAAAAGGAGGGGGAAGCCTGAATGAGCAGGTACAAGAATAGTTGTTGCCGCGCGAGCGGCGAAACCCTGATGCGTGGGGCGCAGGGGGAGGAATGATCGATTCGAAGCAACTCCTGCACGAGCTCGCGCGGCTCAAGGCTCGGCAGGTCGCTGCAGGTTTGCAGGTTTCTCAGGTTTCCCAGGGGTCGCGGGAATCGCGCGGCGCACGCGGAAACACGCCGGCCGGGAAGACGCTCGTGCGGCGCCCGGACGCCGCGCCCCTCGAGCTGCATTTCGTCACCGATTTCAGCGGGCGCGTGCTGGAATGCGACGGTGAGCTCGCGTCGCTCCTCACCGGAGCGACCCAGCTCGAGGGCGCGGACATCGACGATTTCGTCTCGATGTCCGGTCAGCCCGAGTTCGCGGCACTCTTGGACCGGATCCGCGCCATAACCAGCACGGACACGTTTAGCTGGCGCGGCGCGTTGCGGACTGCGCGCGCGGGCGAGGTGCCGGTGATCGCGAGCTTGATCGCGCATCCGGGCGGCGCCGGAACGCTCAGCTGGCTGCTCCGCGTCCAGGAAGCGAGCGGGGCCGAGGCACCGAAGCAGTCCCTCCCGGATCTCGCGTTCGCGACCGCCACCGATCCGATGATGCTGACCGATGCGGGCGGACGCGTTCTCGCGGTGAACGCCGCGTTCACGCGGCTCACCGGCTTCGAAGCCGAGGCCGTGGTGGCCAACCCGGCGAGCATCTTGCGATCCGGACGCCATGCGCCAGGATTCTTCGAGCGGATGTGGAAGCGCCTCCGGGAAACCGGCGAGTGGTCCGGCGAGATCTGGAATCGTCACGCGAACGGCGAGGAGCGCCAGGCATGGCTTGCGATCTCGACCGTCGCGGACGCGAGCGGCGGCACGGGTGGGTACCTCGCGCTGCTGCAGGATTTTTCCGTGTTCAACGATGCGGAGTCGCGGTTGCACCATCTCGCGCACCACGATCCGCTCACCGGACTGCCCAACCGGCTACTGTTCCACGACCGCGTCGCGCAGCAGATCGCGCTCGCCAAGCGCACCGACGAGCAGGTGGTGCTGCTGTTCATGAGCCTTGATCGCGTCGACGTCGTTCGCGACGCCTTCGGGCACGAGATCGCCGATCGGCTCCTCGTGCAGGCCGCGGCGCGCATCCGGGCGGCGGTCCGCGAGCAGGACACCGTGGCCCGATTGGGAGGCGACGCGTTCACGGTACTGGTGCCGCGCATGAAGAGCCATCAGGACGCAAACACCGTCGCCGGCAAGCTTCTGAAGGCGATGCTGCCGCCGTTCCTGGCGAACGACCGCGCGGTGTGCGTCTCGGCGAGTATCGGTATCGCGATTGTTCCCGACCACGCGTCGAACGCGGCCGATCTCCTGCAATGCGCCGAACAGGCGGCCGCGGCGGCGAAGCGAAGCGGCGGGAGTTGTGTTCGCGCCTATGCGCCGGAGTCGCCGCGTGCAGACGGCGCGCGGCCCAACATCGAAGGAGCGCTTGCCCGCGCGCTCGAGCGCAAGGAGCTCGAGCTCCATTACCAGCCTCAGGTCGACGCGGCCTCCGGCCGGATCGCCGGTGCGGAGGCCCTGCTGCGCTGGCACCACCCTTCGTTCGGCGCGATCGCGCCGAGCGAGTTCATTCGGGTGGCGGAGCGGACCGGCAAGATCGTGCCGATCGGGGCATGGGTGATCCGCGAGGCCTGCCGCCAGAGCCAGGCATGGCAGGACTCGGGCTGTCCACCGATCCGGATTGCGGTGAACGTCTCCGGACGGCAGCTCGACGATCCGAACTTCATCCCGATCGTGGAGACGTCGCTCGCCGCATGCGGCCTGGACGCCTCCTTGCTCGAGCTCGAGCTGACCGAGACCGATTTCGCCGAGCACTCGCACGTGATGTTCCAGACGCTTGCCCGGCTGCGCGATCTCGGCGTGAAGATCGCGATCGACGACTTCGGCGTCGGCTATTCGAGCCTCGACCGGATAAAGAAGCTTCCGGTGAACCGGATCAAGATCGACCAGTCATTCGTCCACGACCTGCTCGTGCATCGACGCAGCGGTGCGATCGCCACCGCGATCATCTCGCTTGCCGACGCGTTGCACCTCGATGTGACAGCCGAGGGTGTGGAGAGCGAGGCGCAGTGCCGCAATCTCCTCGAGAAGGGTTGTGCCGAGATGCAGGGCTATTTCTTCGGGCGGCCGATGCCTGCCGCGGAGTTCTGCACGCATCTCATGGCCGCCGCTTAGCCGGCGGAGCATCGCTCACTCGCTCCGCAATCCGATACTCAGCTCGCGGGCGAGCCGATACAGCACGACTCCGTTGAAGAGGTGCCAGAGGAAGTGGGTACCGACGGGCAACACCGCGCACAGTGCGGGATCGGCTGTTCGTAGCGCGAGCGACACCAGGAACAAGAGCGTCGCGCCCAGAAACACGCGCGCCGCAGCGCGCTGCGTGCGCCAGAGATACGCGGTCATCGCCGCCAGCGCGATGACGTACGGCAGATATCCCGCCGATCCGGTCCCGGGACCAGGTGGCAGCGCTTTCGGAAAAGCGTAACTCAGCGCGGCGAAGACGGATGCAGCGACGAGGGCGACCCCGCCGTCGAGCCGCGCGGCCCGGGTGAGAAACAGGAACAGGAAGTAGGCTGCGAACGCGAGGATGCTGAGGGTATCGGCGAGCCCGGCCCACACTGTCGCCAGTGTGTGGAAGAGGAAGCTCGCAACGCCGATTGCGCCGATCAGCACCGCCAGTGCGCGATCCCGCGCGCCGACCGGTGTCACCCCCGCGGACTGGGATCTCCAGAGGAGCGCGGCTGCCACCAGAAACGCCAGATTCGTGATCGCGTTCAGCGGTTCCGACCACAGCGAGAGGTCGGTTCGCTCACAATAGATGTCGATCTGGCTGGACCAAGGCATCGCGCGGAATTTTAGCGCTGCATTCGTCCTGGCAATCAGCGTGCGACGCGATTGCGCCCGGCTTTCTTGGCGCGGTACAGGGCCTTGTCGGCGCTTTGTATGACCTTCTCCGGCGTGTCGAGCTGCTCGGTGCGCTGTGCGACGCCGATGCTGACGGTGACCGAGACTTCGCGCGCCGCCTTGCTCGCGGCCGCGCGACGGCGTTTGCCGGTCTGGGTTCGCTTCGGTCGATCGGGAGCGCGCATCGCCATCCGGTAACCGGCGATGCGCGTGCGCAGCGCCTCCAGGTGCGGCTGCGCCTCGTCGATGCTCTGGTTGGGAAACACGATCGTGAACTCTTCGCCGCCATAGCGGTAGGGCCGACCACCCCCCTCGACGTCGCGCAGCTTGGCGGCCACCATGCGCAGCACTTGATCGCCGACGTCGTGGCCGTAGCTGTCGTTGAATTTCTTGAAATGATCGACGTCCACCATGGCGATGACGTAACGTCGGCCCAAGCCGAGCATGCGATCGCCCAGCGCCCGGCGGCTCGGCAGCCCCGTGAGCTCGTCGCGAAACGCCATGCGGTAAGTGTCTTGCAGCATGCCGATGGTGAGGATCAGCGCTGCGGCGAGCAGGTAGATCGTGAAAGCGTCCAGTCGCGCCGCGCCGTCTGCCGCCGCACCGAACGCGTATAGCGCCCCCGCGATCGCGACATCGACCGGCGAGCGCCACAGGAGCGCTTTCGCGAGCACGACTGCGAACGCGACCAACAGCAGCATCAATCCAGCATCCGGTATGGGAGTGCCGCGGATGAGCCACGCGGGCAAGAACGGCTGCGTCGCGAGCTCGAGCGGCACCGCCTGCCGCTCCAGCCCGATCCAGGCGGTGACGATCACTTGTAGCGCGATGAGCAGGGC
The DNA here is from genome assembly GCA_041617635.1 of Burkholderiales bacterium. Taxonomy (GTDB): domain Bacteria; phylum Pseudomonadota; class Gammaproteobacteria; order Burkholderiales; family SG8-39; genus JAABRB01. The sequence continues at coordinate 18,617 of JBFJOO010000002.1, forward strand.
CTTGTTGCCGCCGTGCCCGTTGAAGATGCCCCGCTCGCGGAAGATCGCAAACAAGGCGAGATTGACCGGGACGAACACGCACATCGCGGTGTGCACGGTACGGGCAGGCCAGCCCGCGAGACCGGTAGTCATCCACTGGCTCGCGCCAAGGTAGGCGAGCGCGAGCGTGCAGAGCGCAAAGAAGATGCGGCCCCGGCTGAAGGCTGCCGCCAGCGTGGCGCCGAGGACGAGCGCACCCCAGGGGATCCACGTCGGGACGCCTTCTGGCAAGGCGCCGGTCTGGGGAAGCGCGAGCCGAGCGGCGGCCAGCACGACGGCCGGCGCGAGGAGCGGACCCAGCGTGCGAAGCACGACGCTAGTCAAAGCGCCCTTCCGTACCCCGAGGACGGGGAGGATGCCTTCCTTGAAACGCCACCCGAAATGGCGATTCGCGGTGACCGCTCCGGTTCAGGGTGGCGGAATCGTCGGGAGAAGCCGCTTTTCGGGACAGCGGCAAGCTTCATAAGTGTTCGTGCATCTTCCGCTCATTCGGCGGGGTATTCATCATTGCCAATCAGAATCAGATCCTTGCATGCGGATAGCCCGCGCGATTGTAGCGACACTGTAGCGGAGAGTGGCGTGTTCGGCCGCGCGCCGCGAATCGGCTCGCGAAAAATCATTCGCGGACGGCGGAAAAGTTCTCGCTTTCGCTGCTTCGGTTTCACGACGTCGGCACGCAGTGGCGTAAGCTAAAAGAGTGTGATCTCGTGAGCAGTCATTCGCCAACGCTTGCGATGAAGCCTGACCTAGACAAAGGCTCTCTTCCCACCGCGTACGTCAATGCGGAGATTCGGCGCGCGGGCGCTGCGTTGCTGGTTTCTCATCTCGTCTCGCTGCTGCACGCGAGGAGGCTCAATCTCGGGTCGATCGTCTGGAACGACGGCCAGGGAGCGCACGACCGGCGCGAGTGGCATACCTTCCAGATCTCGTCGGGCGGCGCGAGCGCGATTCTGAGGGTCAGCGACCCTGACTTGCTTGCGCTCATCAACGAGGAACGGATCGCGCAGACCAGGGTGGGTGCGCTCGTGCGCGCAGTCCTGGACGAGTTGGCGTGCGCAGAGCCCGTCGACGAGGCTGCCTGAGCGCCGTGCCGGCTTGTCAAGGCGGGTAAGGTCGTTTAACTTCCGCGCGAGCGCCAGCGGGCGCCGGAGGGTTTGGACACCCCGGCACCGGTCGTTGGCCTTACGGGAGCCGGGAATCTTGACACGCGTGGTGCGCATGCTGGCGGCCCTGGTTGCAACGGCCGGCGCCGCGCATGCCGGCGAGACGTGGATCCAGGTCCCGGGCGCCAAGGCGGGAATTCGGTTCGAGGTCGACGCCGAAAGCGTCATCACCCGCAGCGGCCGCGTCGAGTTCTGGGAACGCATCGAGTACGCCAACCCCTCGATCAAGGACGAGGCGTCCATGCGATTCATCAAGGTGAAGAAGGTCCTGCGCGTGATGGACTGCGCGGCACGCACCCAGGGGTTCCGGGAAGCCATGGCATTCTCGACCGACGCCCGGCTGATCGAGCACGTCATGCTGGGTGGCGCGGGAATCAGCATGGCGCCGGTGCCGCCGAGGACCATAGCCGCATGGCAGCTCGACTGGGCCTGCAAGGTCGCGCGACCCGAGCGTTGAGCGCCTCACGCTGCCTTATAATCCGACGATCATGTCGTCGGGCAAATTCTGCATCGATCTCGGCCACCTCGACCACCTCGATCGAGCGCCGCACGCTTCCGCGTGACTGCCCTGGCAAGCATGCGCATTCTGCTCAGCAACGACGACGGATACTTCTCGCCCGGCCTGGCCATGCTTGCCGAATCCCTGGCCGGCCTGGGCGACATCACCGTCGTGGCGCCGGAGCGGGATCGCAGCGGCGCGTCGAACTCGCTCACCCTCGATCGGCCGCTGACCGTGCGGCGCTCGGCGAACGGATTCATGTTCGTCAACGGGACGCCGACCGATTGCGTTCACCTTGCGGTGACCGGCTTGCTCGAACAGCTGCCCGACCTCGTGGTTTCCGGCATCAATCTCGGGGCCAACATGGGCGACGACACGATCTACTCAGGCACCGTCGCCGCGGCAATGGAAGGCTTCCTGCTCGGAATCCCGTCGATCGCGGTATCGCTGGCGAGCAAGGAGGGGCGCCACTTTGCCACCGCGGCCCGGATCGCGCGGGAGCTCGTCGAGCGCTTCCGGCGCACGCCACCGGCGCAGCCCGTGCTGCTGAACGTGAACGTCCCGGACATCGCGCATGAGACGCTGCGGGGCATAGAGGTGACGCGCCTGGGAAAGCGCCACAAGGCGGAGCCGGTGATCAAGGCGGTGACACCGCGCAATCAGACCGTGTACTGGATCGGCGCAGCGGGCGGCGCGCAGGACGCCGGGCCCGGAACCGACTTCCACGCGCTCGAATCGAGCCGTGTGTCCGTTACGCCGCTCCAGATCGATCTTACGCATCAGCAGCAGATCGCGCTGGTGCGCGGCTGGGTGGGTTAAGCCAGGATGCCATGAGCCTCGCCCCGACACCCGGTTCAGGGATGACGTCGCAACGCACGCGCGACCGCATGGTCGCCCGCCTGCGCGAGTACGGCGTCGCCGACGAGGTCGTGCTGGAAGCGATGCGCGACGTTCCCAGGCACGTGTTCGTGGACGAGGCGCTGGCCAGCCGCGCGTACGACGATTCCGCGCTCCCGATCGGATTCGAGCAGACCATTTCTCAGCCGCTGACGGTGGCGCGCATGCTCGAGGTCGTGCGCAACGGCCGGGAACTCGACCGGGCGCTGGAGGTCGGAACGGGTTGTGGATATGGCGCCGCGTTGCTCGCGCGCATTGCGGTCGCGGCATACTCTATCGAACGCATCGCACCGCTTCTGGAAAAGGCGCGCTCCAACCTGCGGCCAATGCGCATCCAGAATCTGCGCCTGGCGCACGGCGACGGGTACCAGGGATTGCCGGCGGTCGCACCTTTCGATGCGATCGTGGTGGCGGCGGCCGCGCCGCAAGTTCCCAGGGCGCTGCAGGAGCAGTTGGCTGCGGGCGGGCGAATGGTCATTCCCGTCGGCACGGACAACCAGGAGCTACGATTGATCGAGCGGACGGCATCCGGATTCAAGGAGACTCGCCTGGATGCGGCGCGGTTCGTGCCGCTGCGGGCGGGGAAGGGTTGAGATGATGCGAGCGTTTGCGTGGATTGCATTGGTGTCGACCGGCCTGGCCGTCGCGGGCTGCGCGACGCGGACTCAGGCGCCGGTAGCGGACCGGCAGGCACCACAGCCAATAGCGGTCGATTCGACGCTTGCCCGATCCGGAGCGAGCGCGCAGCCGGGCACATATGTCGTCAAGCGCGGCGACACCCTGTACAGCATCGCGGTGATGAACGGTGTCGACCACCGCGAGCTCGCGTCACTCAACAATATCAGCGACCCGAGCGGGCTGCGCGTGGGTCAGGTATTGGTGCTGTCGCGGCCGGGATCCGCCTCCGGTGTCTCGGCGGACCAAGCGTCCGGGGCGGTGTCCGTGAGTCCCATTGCGACGACGGCGCCCGTCGAAGGGCGGCCGCTCGGCGCCACGGGCGCGCCGCAACCCGGATCGGTCGCTTCGGCCACGACCGCACCGCCGACTGCAGCGACCCCTGGCACGCCCGGTTTGAAGACCGGCCCGAAGGCCGTCAAGCTGCCGTATTCCGAGCAGAACCTTGCGCTGCTGCGCCGCGGCGAGGAAGTTCGATCCGCTCCGCCGGCACCCGCGCCCGCGCCGGAAAACCCGGTCGCACCGCCTCCGACCGGGCAAAGCTCGTCGGGCGACGGCAGTCCGAATTGGGCTTGGCCCGCAGCCGGCAAGATCGTCGGCAGCTTCAAGCAGAGCGGCGGAAAGGGCGTTGCGATCGAGGGCAAGCTCGGCGAGCCGGTCTACGCGTCGGCCGCCGGAACAGTGGTGTACAGCGGCGAGGGTCTGCCGAGCTACGGCAAGCTCATCATCGTGAAGCACAACGACGAGTACCTGTCCGTATACGCGCACAACAGCGCCATCCTCGTGAAGGAAAAGCAGAACGTCGCGAAAGGCCAGAAGATCGCCGAGATCGGCACGAGCGGCGTCGGCGCGGCGAGCCCGCGCTTGCATTTCGAGATCCGCCGGCTCGGCAAGACAGTGGATCCGGAACAGCTCCTGCCCGGACGGCCATGACCATGCATCCCGTCCCGCCCGGCGACGCGCGCGACGACGAGGAAGGCGAGCGGGCCGGCGACGAGCCCGGACCCGGCGACGCTCCGCCGGAAGACGGCGCCGGCGATTCCACCGAGCAGGCTGTGCCGAGCGCCGGTGCGCATCTCTCCGACGTCACCCAGATCTATCTGCACGAGATCGGCCTCAAGCCGCTCCTGACGGTCGAGGAGGAGCGGCGCTACGCGCGCGGGACGGTGCGTGGCGACTTCGACGCGCGGCAGAAGATGATCGAGCACAACCTCCGGCTCGTGGTGAACGTCGCCAAGCAGTACATCAACCGCGGCGTGCCGCTGCTCGACCTCATCGAGGAGGGCAACCTCGGGCTGATGCATGCGCTGGAGAAGTTCGATCCGGAGCGCGGCTTCCGATTCTCCACCTACGCCACCTGGTGGATCCGCCAGAACGTCGAGCGGGCGATCATGAATCAGTCGCGCACGATTCGTCTGCCGGTGCACGTCATCAAGGAGATGAACACTGTGCTGCGCGCGCGGCGGCACCTGGAGATGCATGGCGAGCGCGAGCCGCGCATCGAGGATATCGCACACCTTCTCGGCCGGTCTGCGGAGGATGTCCGGCGCATGCTTTCGCACAACGAGCATCTGGCCTCGCTCGACGCGCCGCTCGACATCGACCCGATGCTGTCGATCGGCGAATCGATCGCCGACGAGTCCGCCGCCGCGCCGGAGGCGCGACTCGCCACCATCGAGATCGAGGACCTGGTGCACGAGTGGCTCGGACAGCTGAATGCAAAACAGCGCACGGTGATCGAGCGGCGCTTCGGCCTGAGCGGCGCGGAAGTCGTCACGCTCGAGCAGCTCGCCGTGTCGCTCGGCGTGACCCGTGAGCGCGTGCGGCAGATCCAGCTCGAAGCGCTCGCGCAACTGCGCAAGATCCTGCACCGGCGCGGGCTCTCGAAAGAGCAACTCCTCTAAACCGGCGCGCCGCCGCGCGCCGCGGCCGGCCGGGCATGGCCGCTGACCCGCTATCGGGCGATCCGGGAATTCAGCCCTGCATGCAGCGACGCGCTAACGCTTCGCGCGCGCCGCGCGGATTTCGGCGGCGAGCTCCAGCACTGCGATCGCGTAGAAGCTCGACCGGTTGTAGCGCGTCAGCACGTAGAAATTGTGCACGCCGACCCAGTGCTCGGGCGCCGCATCGGGCGATTCGAGCTCGATCAGGACACAGAGGGTGTCGGGCGTGGCGTCGCGCGAGAACGTGACGCCCGCGGCGCGCAATGCGTCGGCGCGATGCCGGGGCTTCACTTCGCCGTCGACAAATGCGCGGAACGCGTCGCCTTCGACCGCCGCCGGAAACGCGACCGCGAGGCCGCGCTCCCAGCCATGCTCGCGGAGAAAGTTCGCGACGCTGCCGATGGCGTCTGCTGGCGTGCCCAGCAGGTCGCGTTTCCCGTCGCCATCGAAATCGACCGCGAAACGCCGATAGCTGCCGGGCATGAACTGGGGAATGCCCATTGCGCCCGCGTAGGACCCGGTGAATCCGAGAATGTTGCCGCCGTCCTCGCGGGCGAACAGCAGAAACTCCTCGAGCTGCGAGCGGAAGAAGTCCGCGCGCGGCGGATAGTCGAAGGCGAGCGTCGCGAGGGCGTCGACGACGCGAAACGTTCCGGTGTTCCGGCCGAACTCGGTCTCGACACCGATGATGGCGACGATGACGTCGGCCGGTACGCCGAACTGCGATTCGGCCCGGGCGAGCACCTTTGCATGCTGCGTCCAGAACCGGCTGCCCGCAACGATGCGGCGCTCGTTCAGGAAGTTCGCCCGATAGGCCTGCCAGGATCGCTCGCCGCGCGGTTTCGGCGTGATGAGGCGAATGACGTCGGGATCGAAGCGCGCCCGGCCGAAGAGCGTCTCGAGCTCCTTCGCGACGAACCCGTGCCGGACGGACATCTGCCCGATGAAAGACTGCACCTCCGGGCGCTCGACGAAACCGGGTTGGGCGATGGCCGATGCCGCGCACAACGCCGCGGCGAGCGCGCCGATCGATCGGCTCCAATCCGGAACTCCCGCACGAGCGTGCGCAGGCGCGTCACTCCGCGATGATCAGGCGCCGGCCCGTAGCGCAGATCGATGTACAGTGCGGTGATGGCATCGATGCTGCGGGCCACGGCCGGGTGCGCGCGTACCGCGCGATGTCCGAAGGCCTGCGGACCCTCGCTTGCTTCGCGCAGCGTTCCGCGCCGCGCGAGCTTCGCGCAGAACTTCGTCCATGCGGCTTGCGCGGCGTCGCCCGGCTTCGCCCGGCGCAGCAACCAAAGCGCGAATACCGCGATGACCGCGCCCACGGTCCAGAAGAGGACTTGCGCCATCGCCTGCCAGTTCGCCTCGGGCATCCCGAGCCGGTTGAACAGGCCCCGCTGACGCTCGGGGTTGTAGCCGAGCACCCACTGATTCCAGTAGTTCGCGAGCGCCTCCCAATTGAATCGCAGCGCGCGCAACCAGTTGAGGTTGGCGCGCACCAGGAATGGTACCGGTTCTCCGGCGGGAACGGCGGCGGCGAGCCCCGATTCGATGCGCAGCGGCGCGGCAATGGCGGTCGGATCGACGCGCACCCAGCCGCGCTCGTCGAGCCACACTTCGGTCCAGGCATGGGCATCCGCCTGGCGAACGACGACGTAGCCGTCCACGGGATTCGCCTCGCCGCCCTGGTATCCGGTGACCACGCGCGTCGGCACGCCCGCCGCGCGCATCATGTAGGCGAACGAAGAAGAGAAGTGCTCGCAAAAGCCGCGCTTCGTGCCGAACAGAAAGTCGTCCACCGAATCGTGGCCGAGCGGCGGCGGCGAGAGCGTGTACCCGAGCCCGGCGCGGCGAAAGAACTCGATTCCACGCGCGAGGATCTCCGTACGATCGGCCGAGTCACGGGCCCACTGCTCGGCGATCGCGGTCGCCTTGGGATTGAAACCGGTTGGCAGCCGCAGCGCCGCATCCAGATCCTGCTCGGAATCTCCGCTCGTTGTCCGGTAGTCGAGGAACGAGCTCATCGCGTAGCGCGCCCGCGTGCGGACCGGGATGCGCGCGAGCAGCTGGAAGTCGGCCATGACGTCGGCATTGGGCGGGACGCGCCCGGGCAGATCGAGCGCGAACAACCACCGCCGATTATGCGGCTCCACGGTGACCGTGTAAGTGAGCGGCGCGCCTGCGGGCACGAAGTCCGCTTGCCGGGGCAGCATCCGGCTGCTCGGTCTCCAGCTGCGACCGTCGAAATCCCAGAACACCGGGCCGCGCCAATACAGGAACTTCTTGTGCGGCGGTGCTTCGTCGAACTGCACGCGAAACGCGATGGCGTCGGAGGTTGAGAGCGAGCTGATCGCACCGGGCGTCATCGAATCGGAAAGCCCCGTCATACCCGAGTACGCGTCGATCGGCATGCCCCACAGTGGGCCCGGCACGCGCGGAAAGAAAAGGAAGAGGATGAGCATCACCGGCAAACCCTGGGCAAGCAGCACGCCCGCAGTCTTGAAGTGGCCCTGCAGCGGACGGCCGGGCGAGTTGAAGCCGATCAGCGCGGCCGTGAGCACGAGGACCGTGACGAGCATCAGCGCGGCGGTCACTATCGTCTGGCTGTAGAAGAAGCTCGTCAGTGCGAGGAAGTAGCACAGAAACGTGACGATGACGGCGTCGCGCTGCGTGCGCGTCTCGAGCAGCTTGAGTGCGAGGAACAACACCAGCATCGTCACGCCGGCGTCGCGGCCGAAGAGCGTGCGATGCGTGACGAAGACGCCGACGACCCCGAATATCACCAGCCCGTAGAGCAGCCATCGGCGCGGCATCCGTTCGCCGCGCCAGGCCGCCCAGGCACGCCAGGCCACCGCGGCGGCGGCGAGGCCGCTCACCCACCAGGGGAGGCGCGGGATGTGGGGCGCCGCCGCGAGCGCGATGCCCGCGAAGAGCACGAGCAGGCTAGCGAGCGCTGGGGCGGGGTTCATAGAGCGCGAGCGCCTTCAGGCATTCGTCGCGATGGGCGGGGCCGTGCGCCGGCTTGATCGTCTTGCGTGGCAGGAGCAGACCATAGGCGTATCCCTCGCGCTCGGCGCGTATCACCCAGCCGGCCAATCGTGAGAGTCGCTGCTCGAGATCGAGCCCGTCGAGAAGGTCGGAGAAATCCAGCCACAACTCCTCGGCACCGCGACCGGCGAACACCTTGGTGAGCACCTCGTTGCCGTGCGCCACGGACTTCCATGCGATGTGGCGCGGCGAGTCGGTCGGCTGATAAGGTCGCAGGCCCGCGAAATCGTCAGTGCCGATACCGGCGCTCAGTTGCGCGCCGGTGTCCGGGATGAGCTGTGCGGGGGGAAGTGGGGCGTCGTCCGGACGCGGGTACACAAGGGTCTCGATGTCCGGCTGGACGTAGCTCCACGCGCGGAACAGGCCGACCGGGTAGCGCGTCTCGATCGTGACGCGCGGCAGCGGCAGCTTGCCACGGCGTCGAGCGGGGATGCCGAGCGTCGCCGTCGCGGTCAGGCGCCGCCCCACATCGCATTCCGTGGTGGCGTCCGGCGCGCGCAGGCAGATGCCGATGCGCTCGAAGTTGTGCCGATTCTCGACATGAATCTGGAAGAGCGCGGCGTCGCCCACGAACACCGGCTCGACGCGCCCCGCGCTGACGTAGAGATGCGCCAGATTGCGATACGTGTGCAGCATGGAGACCAGCGCCATGCCGGTGAGCAGAAAGGTCAGCACGTAGCCGAGCGACAATCCGTAGTTGATCGAGCCGACCAGCATAAGCAGCAGCGCCAGGGCGAACGTGACACCGTGGCGAGTCGGCAGGATGTATACGCGTCGCTGCGCGAGGAAGATCGCGCCGGCTTCCGGGCGAGCCCGACTGGTTACGAGCTGCCAGAACTGGGAGTGTCGAAGAAGTCGCTCGAGTGCCATGCGCGCCGCGCAGTGTAACTCACGGGATTGGTACCGCCTCCACCAGACCGACCGCGATGTCGGAACTCGTCCGGCGCACGCCGTTCACGAGCGGATGGAGGCGATGGCCCGCCACGCCGGGCAGCACCGCTTGCACGTCCTCGGGGATGACGCGATCACGGCCCTCGATCAGCGCCCAGGCGCGCGCGCAGGCGAGAAGCGCCAGCGCCGCGCGTGGCGACAGGCCGTTCACGTAGTCCGGCGAGCGGCGCGTGTACTCCACGAGCGCCTGCACGTAATCGACCAGCGCCGGCGCGACGTGCACCTGGCGGGCGGCCGCCTGCAAGGTGAGAAGCTCGCCGGGATCGAGACACGCCTTCAGGGAGGCGGTCATGTCGCGCCGGTCGACGCCCTGCAGGAGCGCCCGCTCGGCCTCGCGATTCGGGTATCCGAGCTCCACCCGCATCTGGAAGCGGTCGAGCTGTGATTCCGGCAACTGAAAAGTCCCGACCTGATGCGACGGGTTCTGCGTCGCGATGACGAAGAACGGTTCGGGCAGCCGGCGCGTCTCGCCTTCCGCGGTGACCTGGTGCTCTTCCATCGCCTCGAGGAGGGCGCTCTGCGTCTTGGGCGTGGCCCGGTTCACCTCGTCGGCGAGCACGAGTTGCGAGAACACCGGTCCCGGATGGAACTTGAACGTTCCGGATTCGCGGTCGTAGATCGACACGCCGATGATGTCGGCCGGCAGCATGTCGCTCGTGAACTGGATGCGGTGGAATGCCAACCCGAGCGTGCGGGCGAGGACATGCGCGAGCGTGGTCTTGCCGACTCCCGGAACGTCCTCGATCAGCAGGTGGCCCCGCGACAAAAGGCAGGCGAGCGCGAGCCGGATCTGCTGTTCCTTGCCGAGGATGACCGTGCCGACTTGCTGCGTGACACGCTGGAGACTGGGAAACGCCATCAGGAATTCAACCAACCAAGCAACGGAACTGCTTGAAAATCTTAGTCTACGCGCAATTGGGCTATGATTGCAGCGCACTGCGCGAGGGGAATGAGGAATTTATGGCAACTGGCGGGACGGCATTCATTTCCCATGTCGATTGCACCCGGCACGACATGGGCACATATCACCCGGAATGCCCGGCCCGACTCGCCGCCATCGAAGACAGCCTGATCTCGGGCCGCATCTCCGACCTGCTCGCGCGCTACGAAGCGCCGCCTGCCGCGATGGAACATCTGCTCCGGGTGCATCCGCAGGCCTATATCGAAGCGGTGGAGGCGACCGCGCCTTCGCGGGGCATCGTGCACCTCGATCCGGATACCGCGATGTGCCCGGAAACGTGGACCGCGGCGCTGCGCGCCGCCGGCGCGGGCGTGCTCGCGACCGACCTCGTCCTCTCCGGGAAGCATCCGAACGCGTTCTGCAGCGTGCGACCGCCGGGTCACCACGCGACGCGCACCCGCTCCATGGGCTTTTGCATCTTCAACAACGTCGCGATCGCGGCCATGCACGCCCTCGAGGCACACGGTCTGGAACGCGTGGCCATCATCGACTTCGATGTGCACCACGGAAACGGCACCGAGGAGATCTTTTCGGACGACGAGCGCGTGCTCATGGCGAGCACTTTCCAGCATCCGTTCTATCCCTACAGCGGCACCGACGCCCCTGCGGCGAACATGGTGAACGTGCCGCTCGCAGCCGGGACCGGGAGCGATGGCTTTCGCGCCGCGGTCGAGAAGTTCTGGATGCCTGCGCTCGAGGCGTTTCGCCCCGAAATGGTCTGCTTCTCCGCCGGCTTCGACGCCCACGTCGAGGACGATATGGCGATGCTGCGCCTCATCGATGCCGACTACGCATGGGTCACCGCCAAGGTGAAGGGCGTCGTCGACCGCACCGGTCAGGGGCGCGTGGTCTCGATGCTCGAGGGCGGCTATTCGCTCCCGGCGCTCGGCCGATCTGTCGTCCAGCATCTGAAGGTGCTCGGAAGTCTCTGAGTTATTGGGACGCGCGCCCCGCCGGGGATACTGTGCTGTGTGAATCGTGCGCGGGGCGAGCCGGCCCGGTGCGCGATCATGGTGCCGCAGAGGCGATAGAGACCGCCACCCGGCAAACTGCCCCGCTGCCTCGCCTCGCTAGCTCAGGCGAGGGCGGTAGATGTACTTCCGACTTCAGCGAGAAGATCGCGCGCGGCGCGCTCGATCGCTTCGGGTGCGAGGCTGGCGAGTCGCAGAACGCGGGCGTCGGCGAGGCGCGGAAAGTTCTTGTGGGTCGATCGCTGGTAAGCCGGGTCGTAGTGACTCGCGAGGAGGTCGGCGACCAGCTCGGACCACGCGCCGCGATCGACGAACGACTTCCAGGCGCCAATGGTCTCCTTGCCGTGTAGACCGGTCAGGCAATCGAGCTGCGCCTTCAGGGTGGCCGGGTCGGCGAGGAAGTGGCGGTATTCGTCGATGAGGAACTGCACGCGCTCGGTTGCCGGCACGCCGAGGCGGACGCATTCCGCCGCGCGCATGCGGTGAATGAGTCCCTCGGGCACCTGCAACTGGCCGATCTTCTTGCTCTCGGCCTCGACGAAAACCGGGCGCGCCGGCTCGAGGCGGCGCAACGCGTCCCAGATCAACGTCTCGAACATCTTCTGCGCCGGCTGTGGCGCCTCGGGCAGATTGCCGAGCACCGATCCGCGGTGGCGCGCAAGGCCTTCGAGATCGAGCACCTGCGCACCTTCGCGGGCGAGCGCTTCGAGGAGCCGGCTCTTCGCGCTGCCGGTTTCACCGCAGAGGACGAGATAGCGGAACTGCTCGGGCAGCGTGTCGAGGCTATCCACCACCTCACGCCGGTAGGCCTTGTATCCGCCGTCGAGCTGCGCGGCCTGCCATCCGACTTCGCGCAACACGTGAACCATGGCGCCGGACCGCTTGCCGCCGCGCCAGCAGTAGACGAGCGGCCGCCACGAACGGTCCTTCGTCGCGAAGCTCGTCTCGAGATGCCGCGCGATGTTGCGCGCGACAAGCGCCGCTCCGCGCCGCTTCGACTCGAATGGCGACGATTGCTTGTACAGCGTCCCGATCTCGGCGCGTTCGGCGTCGTCGAGCACCGGGAGGCTGTGCGCGCCCGGGACATGGTCCTCCGCGTATTCGGCAGGCGAGCGGACGTCGATCACCTCGTCGAAGAGGTCGATCTGCGCGACGGATGCGGAATCCGGAAACTTCACTCTTGCGTATCGGTCGAAAGCGTCGAGCCGATTCTCCAGCAACGAACAAGAACAATTGCTATCTGAAATCGTCAGGATCCGTCAGAAACCACCAGAATAGGCGACAATAGCCGCTAATTCTACACGCGCGCCGCAAGGAGACCTCGCATGAACGCCCCCGACAAGTCCCCGATCCGCCTGACCCAGTTCAGCCACGGTGGCGGGTGCGGTTGCAAGATCGCGCCAGCCATTCTTTCGGAAATTCTCGCGAAGGCGCCGGTGCGCGGGCTGCCGCCGGCGCTGATGGTGGGCATCGAGTCGAGCGACGACGCCGCGGTCTACCGCTTGAACGACCAGCAGGCGATCGTGGCGACCACCGATTTCTTCACGCCGATCGTCGATGACCCGTATGACTTCGGCCGCATCGCCGCGACCAATGCGATCTCCGACGTGTATGCGATGGGCGGCCAGCCGATCTTCGCGCTGGCGGTCGTCGGCATGCCGCTCGAAAAGCTGCCGGTCGAGGTGATTCAGCAGATCATCGCCGGCGGCGAATCGGTGTGCGCATCGGTCGGTATTCCCATTGCGGGCGGACACTCGATCGATACTCTCGAACCGATCTACGGACTGGTGGCCCTCGGCGTCGTTCATCCGGACAAAGTCAAGCGCAACGACGGCGCGCAGGCGGGCGACGTGTTGGTGCTCGGCAAGCCGCTCGGTGTGGGGATCCTCTCCGCGGTGCTCAAGAAGGGCCGGCTATCAGCCGAAGGCTACACGGAGATGCTGGCTGCCACGACCAAGCTCAACACGCCGGGCACCTCGCTCAGCGACTTGGCCGGCGTGCATGCATTGACCGACGTTACGGGCTTCGGGCTTGCAGGCCACCTGCTCGAAATCTGCCGCGGCTCGAAGCTCGCGGCGACGGTGAGATTCGACGACTTGCCAATCATGCCCGTGGCGCGCGAATGGGCGGCGCAGGGCGTGGCGACGGGCGCGTCCGACCGGAACTGGCTCGGATACGGAAGCCACGTTAGCCTTCCGGCGAACTTTGCCGATTGGAAGACCAATCTCGTCACCGACCCGCAGACGAGCGGCGGGCTGCTGGTGGCCTGCACGCCGGAGTCGGCCGAAGAGGTGATCGCGATATTCCGGCGTGACGGATTCGACGACGCACGCGTGATCGGCTCGCTGGCGGCCGGAACGCCGCGGGTGACGATGGCTTGATCGGGTCAACGCGGAGCGGCGCCTTCGGCGAGCAGGGGTGCGAGCCTCTTCCAGATCGTGTCGAGAATGATCGGCTGCGCGGCCGCCGTCGGGTGCAGATTGTCGGACTGGAAATAGTCCCGCGTGCCCGCGATTCCTTCGAGCATGAAGGGTACGAGCGTCGCGTTCTCCTGCTTGGCGACCTCCGCGAACGCCTGCTCGAATTCCCGGGTATAGCGGGGTCCGTAGTTCGGCGGCATTCGGCTGCCAACGACCAGCACTTTGCTCCCGGCGCTTTCTGCGGTGCGCACGATGCGGGTGAGATTGGCCTTCATCTGGCTCACCGGAAGACCACGCAGACCGTCGTTGGAACCCAGCGCGACAATGACGACCGCAGGACGAGTGCGTTTGACGGCGTCGGCGATGCGCGTGGCGCCGCCGCTCGACGTCTCGCCGCTGATACTCGCATTGGCGACGGTATAATCGGCCCCTTTCTGGCGCAGGCGCTCCTCGAGGAGGGTGGGCCATCCCTCCCGGGCGCCGATGCCGTAAGCGGCTGAAAGGCTGTCGCCGAAAACGAGAATCGTGGCCGCGGCGGCGGCCGGGCACCAGGCCGCTGCAAGAACAACTAGGATCAATTTTCTGAGCATGACTGAATCATCCGCTACGCCGATCGTCCGTACGACCGGCTTGTCAAAGAGCGTCCGCAGTGGCGAGTCGCATCTCGCAATTCTGACGGATATCGACCTCGAGGTCATGCCCGGTGAGGCCGTCGCCGTGGTCGGCGCGTCCGGATCGGGCAAGTCCACGCTGCTCGGATTGCTCGCCGGACTGGACACGCCGAGCGCGGGCTCGGTGCGCATCGATGGCGAAGAGCTCTTCGAGCTCGACGAGGACGGTCGCGCGATGCTGCGCGCGCGGCTGCTCGGCTTCGTTTTCCAGTCCTTCCAGCTGTTGCCCGCGCTGAACGCGCTCGAGAACGTGTCGCTGCCGCTCGAGCTCGCCAACCGGGGTGACGCGGAGACCGCGGCGCGCGCGATGCTGGAGCGGGTGGGCCTCGCCGAGCGCCTCGCGCATTATCCCAAGACCCTATCGGGCGGCGAGCAGCAGCGCGTCGCTCTCGCGCGGGCATTCGTGGTGCAGCCCAAGCTTCTGCTGGCGGACGAGCCGACCGGCAATCTCGATGCGGCGACCGGGGAGGGCGTCATCGATCTCCTGTTCAAGCTGAACGCCGAGAACGGCACCACCCTGTTGCTCGTGACGCACGATGAGATGCTCGCTCGCCGCTGCACGCGGGTCATCCGGCTCGCCGGCGGGCGGATCGTGAACGGCGCGCCGGCATGAGGCGCGCCAGAGGAGCTTGACGCCGATGGCCGGAAACGCAACTCTGCCCCTACGCATGCTCGCGCGCGACTGGCGCGCGGGGGAGCTCCGCGTGCTCGCGGCGGCCCTCGTCATCGCCGTGGCGAGCGTGACGAGCGTCGCGTTCTTCGCCGATCGCGTGCGCCAGGCGCTGGTGCGTGACGCGCATCAGCTGCTCGGCGGCGATCTGCTGCTGGTGGCGGACCAGCCGTGGCCCGAGGACGTGCGCGACGAGATCGCGCAGCGGCGCCTCCGCCAGGCCGAGGCGACCTGGTTCATCAGCATGGCGCGTCACGGCGAGAGCGCCTATCTCGCGGGCATCAAGGCCGTGACGGACAACTATCCGTTGCGCGGGCGCATGCGCATCGCGGACGCGCCGAACACGGCCGATCGGCCGACCGAGCGCGGGCCGGATCGCGGCACGGTTTGGCTGGATGAGCGCCTGTTCAGCCTGCTCGGCGTTAAGACCGGCGACGCGATCGAGCTCGGTGACGCGCGGCTGAAGGTGGCCGCCGTGCTGACCATCGAGCCGGACCGGGGAGCGAGCTTCTTCAATCTGGCGCCGCGGGTGCTGATGAACCTGGCGGATGTTCCCGCGACCGGGCTCGTGCAGACGGGGAGCCGCGTCTACTACTACCTGCTCGCCGCCGGCGATCCGGAGTCGATCGGCGCGCTCGGCGAATGGGTGAAGCCGCGGCTCACACGCGGCCAGCGGCTCGAGTCACTGGAGAACGCGCGCCCCGAAGCGAGTGCGACCATCGAGCGCGCGGAGCAGTTCATCGGGCTCACGGCGCTGCTCGCGGTGATCCTGGCCGCCGTGGCGATCGCGCTCTCAACGCGCCGCTACACCCGGCGCCACCTCGACGGCTACGCCGTCATGCGTTGCCTCGGTGCGTCGCAACGGCGGCTCGTCTCGCTCTTCGCGTGGGAATTCGCCGCGCTCGGCGTGCTGGCATGCGCTCTCGGCTGCGCGCTCGGATTTGCCGTCCAGACCGGGCTCGAATACTGGCTGGGGGGGCTGCTCGCCGTACCGCTCCCCGCTCCGTCGATCCGCCCGGCGCTGCAGGGCTTCGGCACCGGGATGGTCATCCTGCTCGGCTTCGCGGTTCCGCCCCTGCTGCAGCTCAAGAACGTCCCGGCGCTGCGCGTGATCCGGCGCGACGCCGGTCCGCCGAAGCACGGTGCCCTCGTCGCGTACGGCATCGGCTTCGCCGCTTTCGCGGGCCTCATATTCTGGCAGGCTGGCAGCGCGAAGCTCGCCGGCTACGTCCTCGGCGGATTCCTGGCCGCGCTCACGGTGTCCGGGCTGCTCGGCTATTTCCTGATCCGGATGACCGCGCGGCTCGGCGTGCGCGCACGGCCGTCCTGGCACTACGGACTCGCAAGCCTGCGCCGGCGCAGCGTCGCCAACACCATTCAGGTGGCCGGCCTCGCGCTCGGCCTCACCGCGATCCTGCTGCTTACTTTCACGCGCGCGGATCTGCTCGAGGCCTGGCGGGCCAAGACGCCGCCGGATGCGCCCAACCGGTTCATCCTGAACATCCAGCCCGAGCAGCGTGCACCGCTCGCCGAGTTTTTCGCGGCCGAGCGCTTGCCGGCTCCGGTCACCTACCCGATGGTGCGCGGGCGCCTGATGGCCATCAACGGCCGCGCAGTCGATGCGGATGGCTTCGAGGATCAGCGGACCAAGCGCCTGGTCGAGCGCGAGTTCAATCTTTCGTTCATGGAATCGCTGCCTACCCACAACAGCATTGCGGCCGGCGCGTGGTTCCAGGGGGAGGATCTCGGTCGGGGAGCGCTTTCCGTCGAGGAGGGCATCGCGAAGCGGCTGAACATCAACCTGGGCGATACGCTCACCTGGTCGGTCGCGGGACGCGAGTTCAAGGCGCCGGTCACGAATCTTCGCAAGCTCAACTGGGATTCGATGCGGGTGAACTTCTTCGTGATCACGACGCCGAACCTGCTCGACGATCGGCCGACGAGCTACTTGACGAGCTTCTACGTGCCGGCGGGCGCGAACGACGCGATGAACCGGCTCGTCGCGCAATTCTCGAACCTCACGGTCGTGGACATGAGCGCGATCCTCAATCAGGTGCTCAGGATCGTCGACCAGGTCGTCAATGCGGTGCAGATCGTGTTCCTGTTCGCGCTGGCCGCCGGAGTGCTCGTGCTCTACGCGGCGTTGCTCGCGACCCAGGACGAGCGGCTCCAGGAGGCGGCGGTCATGCGCGCGCTCGGCGCAGCACGCGCCCAGGTCGCAAAGGCGCAGCAGGCCGAGTTCCTCGCGCTCGGCCTGATCGCCGGCATGCTCGCCTCGATCGCGGCGTTCAGCATCGGCTATGTGCTCGCCGATCGGGTGTTCAACTTCCCTTACGCGTTCAGCCCCTGGATCTGGATCGCCGGCCCGGTGCTCGGGGTGGTGTGCGTCAGCTTCAACGCCTGGATGGGCGCGCGCGCGGCGCTCAATCATCCGCCGATGCTCGCATTGCGGGACGCCGGATGAGTCGTGACCGATCGGTGGCTTATCCCGGCAATCGGCGGGATTGAGACACGCGGCTCGCGTTCGCCACGCTGCCGGTAGAATCGGCGGTTTGGTGCCCGTTTTCCTGCCGCAACCCCCGATTCCCGCATGAACCAGGAGCACATGTTCGTCGGCGGGGCCCGCCAGAACAATCTGAAGGGCCTGGACCTCGAGCTTCCGCTGTACCAGCTGATCGTCGTGACCGGTGTCTCCGGCTCCGGCAAGTCCTCGCTCGCGTTCGATACCATCTATGCCGAGGGCCAGCGGCGTTACGTCGAGACGTTCTCGCCCTACGCGCGGCAGTTCCTCGATCGGATGGACAAGCCGCGCGTCGCGCGCATCGAGGGGATTCCGCCGGCAATCGCGATCGACCAGACGAATCCGGTCCGCACCTCGCGCTCCACCGTCGGCACGATGACCGAGCTCGCCGACCATCTGAAACTGCTGTTCGCGCGGGTGGCCGAGCTGCACTGCCGGGGTTGCGGGCGCAGGGTCAAGCGCGACACGGCCCAGTCGGTCTGCGAGCTGCTGCTCGCGCGCAGCGAGTCCGGCGATGCGCCGGCGCTCGTCACTTTCCCGGTCACGGTCCCGCGGAACTTCGGCGAGGCCGAGGTGCTGCAGCTGCTCGAGCGCCAGGGCTATACGCGGGTGCATGCGAAGCGCGGCGCGACCCTCGAGATGATCCAGGACCGGGTGCGCCTCGCCGCCGAGAACCGCAGCCGGATCACGGAGGATCTCGAGGCCGCCTTCAAGATCGGCGGCGGTCGCGCGAGCGTCTACCCAGCAGGCACCGCGGAGCCGCCACTGCGCTTTTCGACCGATCTGCACTGCGCGGACTGCGACATTCACTACCGCGAGCCGGTTCCGAGCATGTTCTCGTTCAACTCGCCGCTCGGCGCGTGCGAGACGTGCCGCGGGTTCGGTCGGACCATGGGAATCGACTACGGGCTCGTGATTCCCGACGAGGGCAAGACCCTCGCCGAGGGTGCGATCCGGCCCTGGCAGACCCAGAGCTACCGGGAATGCCAGGACGACATGCTGAAGTTCGCGCGCAAGCGGGGCATTCCGATCGACGTGCCGTGGCGCGAGCTGACCGACGACCAGCGGAACTGGGTGATCGAAGGCGAGGGGCCCTGGACGAAGAAGGTCTGGTACGGGGCGCGGCGCTTCTTCGACTGGCTCGAGACCAAGAGCTACAAGATGCACATCCGGGTGCTGCTCTCCAAGTACCGCGCGTACAACAGCTGCGGCGCCTGCGGGGGCGCGCGCCTGCGGACCGAGGGATTGCTCTACCGGATGGGATCGCAAGCCTGCGCGGACCGGGCGATGCCGCGCGACGCGCGCTTTCGGCCCGTGGGAACGGCTTTCCCGGACGAAGCGTTCGCCGCGTTGCCGGGCCTGACGATTCATGACGTGATGCTGCTGCCGATCGGGCGATGCAGCGATTTCTTCGCGCACGTGCGGCTGCCGGCACCACTCGATGAGGCCACCGACCTGCTGGTCGGGGAGATCCGCACGCGGTTGCGCTACCTGGTGGAGGTGGGACTCGGCTACCTCACCCTCGATCGCCAGTCACGGACGCTTTCGGGCGGCGAGGTACAGCGCATCAATCTCACCACCGCGCTCGGCACCTCGCTCGTGAACACGCTGTTCGTGCTCGACGAGCCCTCCATCGGTTTGCATCCGCGCGACATTCGCAGGATCGTGGGGGTGCTGGAGCGGTTGCGCGACGCGGGTAACTCGCTCCTGGTCGTCGAGCACGATCCGCAGATCATGCTCGCCGCGGACCAGATCCTCGATCTCGGGCCCGGACCGGGCGAGCGGGGCGGGGAGGTCGTCTATTTCGGGCCGCCCGACGAGCTGATTCGCGGCGGCAAGACGCTGACCGCGCAGTATCTGCGCGGCGAGAAGGCGGTCTCCGACCGGGCACGCACCGCCGGGAGCCACGGGATCGCGGTGAATGCGTGGCTCGAGCTCTCGGGCGCCGCCGAGCACAATCTCAAGGACGTCGACGTCCGCATCCCGCTCAGCCATTTCGTCTGCGTCACCGGGGTGTCCGGCTCGGGGAAGTCGACGCTGATCGAGGAAGTGCTCTATCGCGGACTGGCAAAGCTCAAGGGCAAGCCGGTCGACGTGCCAGGCCGGCATCGGTCGATCAAAGGCCACGAGCACATCGAGAAGGCGGTCCTCATCGACCAGTCGCCGATCGGCAAGACCACGCGCTCCAATCCGGCGAGCTACGTGGGCGCGCTCGATGCGATCCGCAAGCTCTTCGCGGACGAGCCGCTGGCCAAGGAGCGCGGCTATACGGCGGGAACGTTCAGCTTCAACGCCGGCAACGGGCGCTGCGCCACCTGTGGCGGGAACGGCTTCGAGCACGTCGAGATGCAGTTCCTGTCCGATGTGTACCTGCGCTGTCCCGATTGCGATGGCCGGCGTTACCGCGCCGAGGTGCTCGAGGTGAAGTGGCGGCCCGAGGGGGCGGGCCGGAGCGTGCCGCCGAAATCGATCGCCGACGTGCTCGACATGACGGTCGACGATGCCGTGGCCCTTTTCTCCGGGCACAAGGATGTCTTGCGGAGCATGGAACCGCTGCAGGCTGTCGGGCTTGGCTACCTGAAGCTCGGTCAGCCAGTTCCGACGCTTTCCGGCGGTGAAGCGCAACGGCTCAAGCTCGCAGGCAACCTGGCAACGGGCGGCAACGGGGGCGTCGGAACGCTCTTCCTGTTCGACGAACCGACCACCGGGTTGCATTTCGACGATGTCGCGAAGCTGCTGCAGGCCTTTCGCAGGCTGCTGAAGGCCGGGCATTCGCTGGTGGTGATCGAGCACAACCTCGACGTGATCCGCGCCGCCGACTGGGTGATCGATCTCGGGCCCGAGGGTGGCGACGCGGGCGGTGAAGTGGTCTGTGTCGGCACCCCCGAGCAAGTGGCGCGCCACGCGCTCAGCCATACCGGTGCCGCGCTACGCGAGTACGAAGCCGCACTCGGAAAGGGCTATTCCCGGCCTGCGAGAGGCGGGGTGGTTACCGCCATGCAACCCGCGCGTCATTCCCCGCGCACCATCCGGATCCACAACGCACGCGAGCACAACCTCAAGAACATCGACGTTCACATCCCGCGCGATCGCTTCACCGTCATCACGGGCGTGTCGGGAAGCGGGAAGAGCACCGTCGCCTTCGACATTCTCTTCGCCGAGGGTCAGCGGCGCTATCTCGAGTCGCTCAACGCCTATGCGCGCCAGTTCGTGCAGCCGGCCGCACGTCCCGAAGTCGACGCGATCTACGGCATTCCTCCGACCGTCGCAATCGAACAGCGGACCAGCCGAGGCGGTCGCAAGAGCACCGTTGCGACCGTTACCGAGATCTATCACTTTCTCCGGCTGCTCTTCGTGAAGCTGGGCGTGCAGCACTGCCCGGACTGCGCGACGCCGATCCAGCCGCAGACTCCCGAATCGATCGTGGCGAAGATCTTGCGCGAGCATCGCGGCCGCCGCGTGAACGTCCTTGCGCCGCTGGTGGTCGCGCGGAAGGGCTACTACACGGATTTGGCGAAATGGGCGGCCGGCAAGGGCTACGCGCACCTGCGAGTGGACGGGGAGCATGTGTCTACCGGTAACTGGCCGCGGTTGGCGCGTTACAAGGAACACGACATCGAGCTGCCGGTCGGGATGGTCGAAGTCGGCCCGCGCAGCGAGCGCGACCTGCGCGGGCGGGTGGACGAGGCGCTCGCCTACGGCAAGGGCAGCGTGATCATCGCGGTCGACGGTGCGCGATCCAGGCCGACCGCGAAGGCCGGGCGCGTGTCTGCACGCGTCAGCAAGACCGCGAGCAAGAGCGGGGCGGGAAAGATCAGGCTCGAACCGCCGCCGAACGGCGAGACGATTTTCTCCACCAAGCGCGCGTGTCCACGCTGCAGTCGCAGCTTCCCGGAGCCCGATCCGCGCCTCTTCTCGTACAACTCGAAGCACGGCTGGTGCCAGAGCTGCTATGGCACCGGCGTGAAGCTGGCGGGATTCGATGCGGACCAGACCGGCGAGGAGATCTGGTGGAACGAATGGTGGGAAGGCGAGGCGATCGCGTGCCCGGACTGCGCGGGCAGCCGGCTGAACGCCACCGCGCGCGCCGTGCAGTTTCGTGGCCGCAGCATCGCCGAGCTGACGCAGCTCTCGGTCGTGACCGCGCGCGAGTACTTCCGCAAGCTGCGGTTGGCGGGCCGGGACGCCGAGATCTCGCGCGATATCCTGGGCGAGCTCGATGCGCGCCTCGAGTTTCTCTCCCAGGTCGGGCTGGCGTACCTTTCCCTGGATCGCGCCGCGCCCACGCTGTCCGGGGGGGAAGCGCAGCGCATCCGGCTCGCCGCTCAGCTCGGCTCCAACCTCCGCGGCGTGTGCTACATCCTCGATGAGCCGACCATCGGTCTGCATCCGCACGACAATCAGCGGCTGCTCGCCACGCTGACGCAGCTGCGCGACAAGGGCAACGCGGTGGTGGTGGTGGAGCATGACGAGGAGACCATCCGCCGCGCCGAGCATCTGATCGACCTCGGTCCCGGGGCGGGCGTTCACGGCGGCCGCGTGGTCGCCGAAGGCTCGCTCGACGACGTGATGGGCGCCGCCGATTCCCTCACCGGGCGCGCGCTCGCCACGCCTCTCGTGCATCCGGTGCTCGGCGGCCGCCGCCCGGTCGTCCTGACGGGCAGCGGCAAGGCACGGACCGCCGCGATCGAGCTGATCGGCGCGAAGCTGCACAATCTCAAGAACCTGCGCGCACAGATTCCGCTCGGACGCCTCGTGTGCGTCACGGGGATCTCCGGCAGCGGCAAGAGCACGCTCGTGCGCGACGTCCTGCACGACAATCTGCGCGCGCTGGTTGCCGTGAAGCGCGGGAAGGCTGCGTTGCGCGGCTGCCGCGAAGTGCGCGGCGCCGGGCAGATCACGCGGGTGCTCGAGGTGGACCAGACCCCGATCGGCAAGACGCCACGCTCGTGCCCGGCGACCTACGTCGGATTCTGGGACGACATCCGCAAGCTGTTCGCGGGCACACCGGACGCGCGGCTGCGCGGCTACAACCCGGGCCGCTTTTCGTTCAATGTCGCGGGCGGCCGCTGTCCGGCGTGCGAGGGGCAGGGCGCGAAGACGGTGGAGATGAGCTTCCTGCCGGACGTGAAGGTGGGGTGCGACGTCTGCGGCGGCCGGCGATTCAACGACGAGACGCTCGCCGTCCGCTACCGCGAGAAGACGATCGCCGAGGTGCTCGCGATGAGCGTCGACGAAGCGGTCGGGTATTTCGCCGCGCATGCATCGATTCACCATGCCTTGCGGCTGCTGCAGGACGTCGGCCTGGGCTACCTCACGCTCGGCCAGGCGAGCCCGACGCTGTCCGGAGGCGAGGCGCAGCGCATCAAGCTCGTGACCGAGCTCGCGAAATTCAAGCCAGCGGCGCCCGCGCGCATCCGCAGGCAGGGTGTCGAGGTCGAGACCGGGACCGGGGCGAAGGGCACCACGCTCTACGTGCTCGACGAGCCGACGATCGGCTTGCACATGGCCGACGTGGAGAAGCTGATCCGCGTCCTGCACCGTCTGGTCGACGCCGGCAACAGCGTGGTGATCATCGAGCACGATTTGGACGTGGTCGCGGAAGCGGACTGGGTGATCGATCTCGGGCCGGAAGGCGGCGAGGCGGGCGGCAAGATCGTCGTGCAGGGCACACCCGAAGCGGTCGCCGCAGTGAAGCGCGGCTCATACACCGCCACGGCGCTGGCGCGATTCCTGCGCGAGCGGCGCCAATCCGAACAACAGGCGCGCGCTGTCGCGGCCGGCTAGCGCGCTGCGTTGACGCGGTGGGCCGCAGCGCCGGTCAAGGTGCGCGGCGCTTGGGCGGTCCGGCGAGCTGGTTGGTCAAGCTCGATTCGCGCTTGTAGAACCCCTCGGTGTGAAACGTCTCCGCGAGCTTGAAAAGCTCGTAGTCGAGGTGGTGGCACATCTCGTGCAGGAGCGTGCGCAGGAAAGTGCGGATCGCGACCGGCCGCTTGTGGTGCGCGGTGCGCATCCACAGCGAGATCTCCGGCGTGCGGCCGTCGGTGCCGTCGTAGAGACCGTGGAGCTCGCCCCAGTCCTCGCGCGGGCGCACTGTGAGCACCTTTATCCGGACACGGCGCACCTTCAACTGGTCACTGATGCCGTTCGCGAGCCGCTGGCACGCCAGCTCGAGCTCGTCGCGGTTCTCGCGGGCCAGCCAGTGCTCGACGCGCGCGACGAGCGGCGCCAGCGCTTCGGGCGCCGGAAGCCGGACGACGTGGATCTCGTCGCTCTGACGGTAGATCTTCTTGCGCGCGGCGGAGAGACGATCGTAGTAGGCGAAGGGCATGCGTGGTCCGAAGTGATCAGTCCGCCATTTCGCGGAGCGCTTGCTTGAGAACCTTGCCGTTGGCGTTGCGCGGCAGCGGCGCGTCGAGCAGCGTGAAGAAGTCCGGCACCTTGTAGTCGGCGAGATGCGCGGCGCAATGCTCGCGCAGCATCGCGGCGGTGCAGCTCCGATCCTGCAGCACGACGAAGGCGTGCGACTTCTCGCCGAGCACCGGATCGGGCCGCGCGACGAGCGCGGCCTCGGCAACGGCAGGATGCGTCGAGAGCGCACTCTCGACCTCGGCGCTGTACACCTTGTAGCCACCGCGATTGACGAGATCTTTCTTGCGATCGAAAAGGCGGACGAAACCGTCGCCATCCTGCGAGCCGACGTCCCCGGATCGCCAGTAGCCGTCCGCGAACTCGCGCGCGCTTGCGGCCGGATTCTCCCAGTAACCGGGCACGACCATCGGGCCCGCGATCCACAGCTCGCCGACTTCACCCACGGGCACATCGCCGCCGCTCTCGTCCACGACGCGGATCGCCGCGCAGGGAACCGCCACGCCGACGCTGTCGAGATGCGCGGCCTGCAGACCCGCCGGCATCAAGGTCGTCGGCGAAGTGGTCTCGGTCGCGCCGTAGGCGTTGACGAGCGCGAGCTTCGGCAGCTTTCCGGCGAGCGCACGCAGCGTGCCTTCCGGCATCGGCGCGCCGCCGAAACCGCCGACGCGCCATGCGGAAAGATCGTAGCCGTCGAAGTCCGGATCGCGCAGCAGGAGCGCGTAGATCGCCGGCACGACCAGGGTGTGCGACATGCGCTCGCGGCTGGCGAGGGCCAGGAACGCACCCGCCTTGAACTCGCGCATCATGATCACGCATCCGCCTGCGCCGAACATGGTGAAGAGGATCGCCGCAAGGCCGGTGACGTGGCTCGCCGGCACGGCGAGCAGCGAGCGATCCCGATCGGTGAGCCGCATGCAGGCCCGGTAGTGCAGTACGGTGTGCACGAGGTTGAGGTGCGTGAGCATGGCGCCCTTGGGTCGCCCCGTCGTGCCGGATGTATAGAGAATGACTGCGGTGTCTTCCTCGCCGACGGCCGCGACCGGGACCTCCGCCGCGGCGGCATCGAGCAGCGTCCCGAAAGATTCTGCGTCGGGCGCGCTCCCGCCGACGGCGAAGCGCAGCACGAGCTCCGGCGTCTCGGCCGCCGTGGGCAGTCGCTCCGCCAGGTCGGCGTCGAACACGATCGCCTTGGCCGCACATTGCTGGAGGATGTAAGTGAGCTCGCCGCGCTGCTCGCGCGTGTTGACGGGGACCACGATGCCGCCGAGACGGAGCGTCGCGAGGGTGGCGAGCACGAACTCGAGATCGTTGCGGCACACGATCGCCACGCGATCGTGCCGCCCCACGCCCCGCCGTGCGAGGTTCGCAGCGACGCGCGCGGCGAGCCGATCGAGGTCCGCGTAGCGCACGCGGCGCTCGAGCGCGACCACCGCCTCGTGCTCCGGGAACGCCGCGACCGCAGCGGCGAACATGGCGTTCATATTTGCCGGGCGATCCGCAAAGCAGCGCATCGCCCGGCCGAAGTGCGTCTCGACGCGCATCGCCGGCACCGGGTAGCCGGACCAGTGACTCGTCATCTGCCGATCCTTTCAAGCGCGATTCTAGCCGCAGCGACCCGTAGCCTGACGGGTTTGGAAGCTCGCTTGATGAGCTACCGGGTGGCTATACTCCCCGGCCATGGACGAGACCATGCTGCTAGTCGCCGCGGTTGCGGCCGCGCTGGGCGTCGCGATGTTGGCGGTGCTGATCCTCCAGATCGTCGTGATCAGCCGTCAGTTCCGGAGTAACGCGGAATGGCGCGCGCGGCTGGACGCCATCGGCCAGCTCGGCGACCGGCAGGAGCGCGACCTCCGCGACGAGCTCGGACGCGCTCGGCTGGAGACGGCCGAAGCGGCCCGTGCCGCACGCGCCGAGCTCGGCGAGACGATGGAGCGGTTCGGGCACTCGGTGCGCGACCAGCTGACGCAGATCGCCACCGTCCAGCACGGCCAGATCGACGGTTTCGCCCAGAGCCTCGCCTCGCTCACCAAGGCGAACGAGGCGAAGCTCGAGAGCGTGCGCGCCACGGTAGACGACAAGCTGCGCCTCGCCCAGCAGGACGCACGCCAGGGGCGCGAGGAGACCGCGAACTCGCTGCGGCGCTTCGGCGAAGCGCTCAACCAGCAGCTCGCCGGTGTCAGCCAGTCGAGCGAGGCACGGCTGAAAGAGCTGCGCGAGACGATCGATGGCCGCCTGGAGAAGATCCAGCAGGACAACGCGCAGAAGCTGGAGCAGATGCGCCAGACCGTCGACGAGAAGCTGCACGCCACGCTCGAGCAGCGGCTCGGCGAGTCGTTCAAGCTGGTGAGCGAGCGCCTCGAGCAGGTCCACAAGGGTCTCGGCGAGATGCAGTCGCTCGCCGTCGGAGTGGGCGACCTGAAGCGGGTTCTCACGAACGTGAAGACGCGCGGCACCTGGGGCGAGGTGCAGCTCGGCAGCCTGCTCGAGCAGGTGCTGACGCCGGAACAATACGAGCAGAACGTCGCGACCATTCCCGGCAGCCGCGAGCGCGTCGAGTTCGCCATCCGGTTACCGGGGCGCGACGACGGGGGTTCGCCCGTCTGGCTGCCCGTCGACGCGAAATTTCCGCTGGAAGACTATCAGCGCCTGCAGGACGCGCAGGACCGCGCGGATCAGGACGAGATCGAGAGCGCGGCCAAGGCGCTCGAGACCCGACTGCGCGAGGAAGCGCGCACCATACGCGACAAGTACGTCGCGCCGCCACACACCACCGACTTCGGCCTCTTGTATCTCCCCACCGAGGGGCTCTACGCCGAGGTGCTGCGCCGCCCCGGCCTGGTCGAGGCCCTGCAGCGCGACCATCGCGTGACCATCGCCGGCCCGACGACGTTGCTCGCGATGCTGAACAGCCTGCAGATGGGATTCCGCACGCTCGCGATCGAGAAACGCTCGAGCGAGGTGTGGTCGCTGCTCGGCGCCGTGAAGGTCGAGTTCGGGAAATTCGGCGAAGTGCTGGCCCGGACGCGCCAGCAGCTCCAGGCGGTGACCAATTCGATCGTGTCCGCCGAGACCCGCACCCGCCAGATGGAGCGCAAGCTGAAAGACGTCGAGGCGTTGCCAGACCGGCAGGCGAAGCGGCTGATCGAATCGGCCTCCGACGACGAGGAACCCGGCGCGTCGGGCTGAGCGAGCCGAAACGCGAGATCGAGGTGGGCGGAGAAGTCCCGGCACGTGAGAGCGGGGCAGCGACCATGCCCGTCCGGCGCCTCGAGCGATTTGGGTGCTAAGCGTCTGCGGAATCGCACGGGGCGAGTCGGCCCGGGGCGGGCTCATGGTGCCGCAAGGCAAGCCGTCGAGCGGGTGACCCGGCTCGCGGCGGCCAGTCAACACACGACAGGCCGCGCACGAGCCACCCGCTAAACGACGGCTGCGGGCGCCGGAAGTACGTCGATTTTCGTCGGGCCCACGCGAGGCACTGGCGTGTAACGGGGCAGCGGCCGATGCTTGGCCGGCGCCTTTGGCCGCGCCCTCCGTCATGGGTGGTTTGTGCGCGGGTAGTCGTGGGTTGACTGCCCGCCGCAAACCGGGACCCATAGGAGGGCGTTTGCGGCCGCAGGCGCCGGACGGGCATGGTCGCTGCCTCGCCGCATCGAGCCCGCGCTCGACGGCATGGCCGCTGCCTCGCCACACCGAGCCCTTGCTCGACGGGCATGGCCGCAGGCCCACTACCAACTCGCGAGCCAGAGAAGCACCACTTGCGTTTAGACGCTCACACCACCCCGTCCATCACCTGGACGCTGACGTAGTCGCCCGCCTGCACGTTGCCGCGGTCGTGCTCGAGCACGATGAAGCAGTTGGCTTCCGACATCGAGCGCAGCACGCCCGATCCCTGCTGCCCGGTCACTCGAACGGACCATTCGCCGCGGTCGTTCTTCGCGAGGATGCCGCGCTGGAACTCGGTGCGGCCGGGCTTCTTGCGCAAGGCGTTAACGCTGCGTGCCTGCACGAGCGGCAACTCGAATGCGTCGGTGCGCCCGGAGAGTGCGAGCAGTGCGTCGCGCACGAACTGGTAGAAGGTCACCATGACCGCGACGGGGTTGCCGGGCAGCCCGAAGAAATAGGCCGATCCGATCCGGCCGAACGCCATCGGTCGTCCAGGGCGCATGGCGATGGTCCAGAAGAGCACTTCGCCCAGCTCACCGAGGACCTCGCGGGTGAAGTCGGCCTCGCCGACCGAGACGCCGCCGGAGGTCACCACCGCGTCGCCGGCGGCCGCGGCTTCGCGCAGCGCGAGCGCGAGGCTCTCGCGGTTGTCGCGGACCACCCCCATGTCGATGATGTCGCAGCCGAGTCGCGCCAGCATGCCGTGGATCGTGTAGCGGTTCGAGTCGTAGACCTCGCCGTGGCGAAGTGCCTGTCCGACGGATGCCAGCTCGTCGCCCGTCGAGAAAAAGGCGACGCGCGGTCGACGCCGCACCGCGATTTCGGCGATGCCGAGCGATGCGATGAGCCCGAGCTCGGCGGGACGCAGGCGATGTCCGGCGCGCAGCACCGGCTTGCCGGTCGCGAGATCTTCGCCGGCGAAACGCATGTTCTGGCCGCGCGTCTGGCCGGCCGGGACGGTGATCGCGGTCCCGTCGACGCGCACCACTTCCTGGATGACCACGGTATCCGTGCCGGCCGGCATCACCGCGCCGGTCATCACGCGTACGCACTCTCCCTTACCGACCTGCCCGGTGAAGGCTCGGCCGGCGAAGCTGGTGCCGATCTCGCTCAGGCGGGTGTCACCGGAGGGATTCAGGTCGTCGCCACGCACCGCCCACCCGTCCATGGCCGAGTTGTCGTGCGCCGGAACGTCGATCGTCGAGATGATGTCCGCGCCGAGCACGCGCCCGAGACCGGCCCGGACGGGCACCCTCTCGTTGACGGTGATGGGCGTCACGTACGACCGGACGATCTCGCGGGCCTTGTCGACGGCGAGCGCGTTCGGATCGTAGTCGTCCAGGCAGCTGACGAAAGTCGCGAGCGGTCTCATGCCGAGGATTCGAAACCCTTGAGCTCTTCGCGGGTGTTGATGTTGGAGAACGCCTCGGCCTCGTCGTCGAACGGCACCTCGACGACCTGGAGCGCCGCGTACCACGCGTCGATTTTTCGGCCACCGCGCGCGAGGAAGTCGGTGAGGTTGGCGAGCACTGCAGTACGCACCAGCGAGAAAACGGGATGCGGCTGCTCGCCCGTCTTTGCAACGGCGAGATCCGCGCCACCGCTCTGCATGGCGTCGCGTAGCCGCACGACCAGGTCGAGCGGCAGGAAGGGTGAGTCGCAAGGCACCGTGACGACCAGCGGATGGGCCGCAGCGGCGAGGCCCGCCTGCAGCCCCGCGAGCGGGCCCGCGAAGCCGCCGATCTGGTCCGGCACGACCCGGTGTCCGAATCCGCCGTACGCAGAGGCGTTCTGATTTGCGTTGACGATCACCTCGTCGACCTGCGGCGCGAGTCGCTCGAGCACCCAGGCCACCATCGGCTTGCCGCGGAGCAACTGCAGCCCCTTGTCGACGCCGCCCATGCGCCGTCCCTGCCCGCCGGCGAGGATCAGTCCCGTGACCGCCTCCCCACTCCTCACTCGGCGCGCCTCGCCGTAACCCATCCCATGGTCTCGATTTCGAGAGCGCCTCTACGCCAGGGCAGTCGGCATGACGGTCTTCACGAAGCGATGCTTGCCGGTGAAGAGGAGATAGTGCTTGTTGACCGCTCGCCCGATCATGGTGATGCCGATCTGCGTGGCGATGTCGTGTCCCATCTTGGTCAGGCCCGAGCGCGAAACGAGGAACGGGATCGCCATCTGCGCGGCCTTGATCACCATCTCGGAGGTGAGCCGGCCGGTGGTGTAGAAGATCTTGTCCGATCCGTCGATTCCGTCGAGCCACATCTGGCCGGCGATCGCGTCGACCGCGTTGTGACGGCCGACGTCCTCGACGAACGAGAGAATCTCGCTTCGATCGCCATCGTTGCTGGCGAGCGCGCAACCGTGCACCGCACCCGCGGCCTTGTACACGGTCTCATGGCGGCGGACCGCGTCGAGCAGGCTGTAGAGCGACTCTTCGGTGAGCCGGACGTCGTCACGGAGCTTGATCGACTCGATCTCCTCCATGAGGTCGCCGAACACGGTCCCTTGCCCGCATCCGGTGGTCACCGTGCGCTTCTTCATTCGCTCGCGCAGGCCTTTCACGCCCTTGCGCGTCTTCACCACGACCGAATCGGTCTCCCAGTCGACCTGTACCGCGGCGATCTCCCGGATGGAGCCGACTAGCCGCTGGTTGCGCAGATAGCCGATCGCCAGGCACTCGGGCGCTTGGCCGAGGGTCATCAGGGTGACGACCTCGCGCTTGTCCACGTACAGCGTGAGGGGATGCTCGCCCGCAATCGGCGTGGGCAGCGCTTCGCCGCGCTCGTTGAGCGCGTCGACCGTGTAGGTTGCCGGGCGGCCGGCGTCGGTCAGCTCGGGGCGGTGGGGGGCGTTCATCTTCCCGATCACCCTCCGATATAGGACATTTCGATTTTCCGCAGTCCTGCGGTCGCCGCGGTGCGGAACTCGGAGTAGCGGTCGGCGCGGACCTGCCAGATGCGGCCGATCGCTGCGGCGATCTCCGTATCGGCGGTGTCCCCGCGCAGGAGCGCGCGCAGGTCGTAACCCGTGGTGGCAAAGAGGCACGTGTACAGCATGCCTTCGGTCGAGAGGCGGGCACGCGTGCAAGTGCGGCAGAAAGCCTGCGTGACCGAGGAGATGACCCCGATCTCGCCCGACCCGTCGCGATAGCGCCAGCGCTCCGCGACCTCGCCGTAGTAGTTGGGGTCGATCGGCTCCAGGGGCATCTCCGCGTCGATCTGCCGCACGATCTCGGCCGAGGGCACGACGTCATCCATTCGCCACCCGTTGGTGGCACCGACGTCCATGAACTCGATGTACCGGACGATGTGGCCGCTGCCCTTGAAGTGGCGCGCCATGTCGACCACGGTATGGTCGTTGACGCCGCGCTTGACCACCATGTTGATCTTGATCGGCGCAAATCCTGCCGCCGCCGCCGAATCGATGCCGTCCAGCACGCTCTTCACCGGGTAGTCAGCGTCGTTCATCGCGCGGAACACGCGCTCGTCGAGCGAATCGAGGCTGACCGTGATGCGGTGCAGGCCGGCGCTCTTGAGCGCACCCGCCTTGCGCGCAAGGAGCGAGGCGTTGGTCGTCAGCGTGAGCTCGAGGCCACCGATGTCCGCGAGCATCCCGATCAAGCGCTCGAGATCCTTCCGCAGCAGCGGTTCGCCCCCGGTGAGCCGGATCTTCGCCACGCCCTGCGACTTGAAGATTCGCGCGAGGCGGACGATCTCCTCGAAGGAAAGCACCGCGCTGCGCGGCAGGAACTCGTAA
The DNA here is from genome assembly GCA_041617635.1 of Burkholderiales bacterium. GTDB lineage: Bacteria > Pseudomonadota > Gammaproteobacteria > Burkholderiales > SG8-39 > JAABRB01. The sequence goes on from JBFJOO010000002.1 coordinate 49,846, forward strand.
TCCGGTCCGAAGACCTCCCGCGGCATGCAGTACGTGCACCGGAAATTGCAGCGATCGGTGACCGAAATGCGCAGATCGTGGAGCGGCCGACCGAGGGTGTCGGCGCCAGGTTTCGCTTCCCCGGCGCCCAGTGTCCCCACCACAGGCAAGGGCTTTGCGCGGCGCGCGTCGACAAGTGGGACAATACGGTCTGTCATGGTTGCATCTCAGGGCTTGCTCTACGGCCTACCCGCCAAGCATGATAGCTGCTTCAGCATAAACATCTATTTTAGTGATAAGCCCATGCAAGGTCCAAGCGTTCGGGTGGCGGTCGTGATGGAGCGTCGCGCGCTCGCCAACCGGTGGCAGTCGGAGCAATGGCAAGCCGTCGCGGTAATTCCGGATGCCGGAGACGCCGGTCCGCGCCTCATTGCAGAGGACAGCGCCAGCACGCGATGGTTGCACCCCGGCTACGAACTGACGCTGCGGAGCGACGAGGCGGAAGGCTACTTTCTGAACGTGTCGACTGCCGAGCCGCAGCTCTTCGTGATGTGGCACATGGAGGACGACCAGGCGGTACCGCACACGGTCAGCGCGAGCTACAACGAGGCGAGCACCTGGATGGACGCCGGTGACGACGTCGACCCGGTACGGATGCCGCACGAGCTCGTGCTGTGGCTCGGCGATTATGTGCGCGACAACTATCGGCCCGAGCCCAAGAAGCGCATCAAGCCCCGGTCGTTCATGCATCCCAAGGACCGGGCCAAGGGGTGATGGATTAATGGCGAAGGATACCGAGCCCTTTCTCGCGCGCTGGTCGCGGCTCAAGCGCGAGCGCGTCGACGTCGAGCAGGCACCCGCGCCCGCTCCGGTTTCCTCTGCCGCCGCACCGAAGCCGTCGGATGCGAAGGCCGCGGATGCGCCGCTTCCCGAGTTGCCGCCGATCGATCAGCTCACGCCCGATTCGGACTTCCGTCCGTTCATGGACCCGCGAGTTCCCGAGGCCTTGCGCCGCGTGGCATTGAGGAAGCTCTACTCCGACCCGCATTTCAACGTCCAGGACATGCTCGACGATTACGCCGGGGACTACACGATGCTGGAGGCGCTCCCCGCAGGGATGGCCGGGAAGCTCGCGCACGCGCGGCGGACACTGCTTGGACAGGACGGAGCGGATCGGGTCGAGGCCGAAGAGCGCGAAGCTGCGGCGAAAGCGGTGGCAGATGGCGCACCTCCGCCGCCGGATCCAGCGGCCGAGGCGCCGCGGATCGCCGAGGCCCCGGCGCAAGCTGCCGAGGACGGACAATCGCAACCTTCCGGCGAACCGCAGAAACAGAACGGGTAATCAATGTCGCTGAAAGGCAAGACGCTCAAGCTCTGCAGTTGCAATCGCACGATTCCGCTCGATGCGAAAGGTCTGGCAGCGGCCCTGAAGTCGGGCGAACCGATCCAGGTCCACACCGAGCTCTGTCGCAAGGAGTCCGGAGCGTTCGAGGCGGCGCTGCGCGATCCCGATGTGCTCGTCGCCTGCACCCAAGAGGCGCCGCTTTTCACCGAGCTCGCCACGCTGCGCGAATCGAAGAGCGAGCTGCGCTTCTTCAACATTCGCGAGGCGGCGGGCTGGTCCGCCGAGGGGAAGCAGGCCACGCCGAAGATCGCCGCGCTCATCGCGGCCGCGGCGCTGCCCGAGCCGGACCCGGTCCCGCGCGTCGACTACGAGTCGGGCGGGCAGGTGTTGGTGATCGGCCCTTCCGCAGCCGCACTCGACTGGGCCGGACGGCTTGCCGGCCCGCTCGAGCCGAGCGTGCTGATCACGCGCAGCGAAGGCGGGGAGCTGCCGGCCGAGCGCCGGTTTCCGGTCTGGTCGGGGCGCAAAGTGGAGGTGTCGGGATATCTCGGCGCGTTCGAAGTCGCGTGGGAGCAGGAGAATCCGATCGATCTGGCGGTCTGCACGCGCTGCAACGCATGCCTGGACGCCTGCCCGGAAAATGCCATCGACTTCACCTACCAGATCGATCTCGAACGGTGCAAGGCGCATCGCCAGTGCGTGAAGGCGTGCGGGACGATCGGCGCAGTCGACTTCTCCCGCGCCGATCGGGCGCGGAAGGAAACCTTCGATCTGGTCCTGGACTTGTCCGCCGCGCCGCTGCTGCGAACCCCCGATCTCCCGCAGGGATACCTGGCGCCCGGTAGCGATCCGCTCGACCAGTCGCTGGCGGCGGCGCAGTTGGCGCAGCTCGTCGGTGAGTTCGAGAAGCCGAAGTTCGTCGCCTACAACGAGCGTATCTGTGCTCACGGGCGATCGAGCAAGACGGGCTGCACGCGCTGCATCGACGTGTGCTCGACCGGGGCGATCCGCTCGGACGGCGACCGCGTGCAGGTGGAGCCGCACCTCTGCGCGGGATGCGGCGGTTGTTCGACCGTGTGCCCGTCCGGCGCCATGAGCCATGTCTATCCGGGCGTGCCCCATACGGGGCAGCGGATGAAAACGATGCTTGCCGCCTACCGCGACGCGGGCGGTAAAGATGCATGCATCCTGTATCACAACACCGAAGACGGCCGCGCGCTGGTGCATGGGGTCGGGCGGCACGCGATCCGCGGGGGAAAAGGTTTGCCGGCGCGCATGCTCGCGCTGGACGTCTTCCATATTGCCTCGGTGGGCCTCGACACCGTGCTCGGGGCGATCGCCTACGGCGCGAGCCAGGTCCTGGTCGTCACGACCGGGCGCGAGCCCGAGGGCTACGCAGCCGCGCTCAGCGCCGAAATGCAGGTGGCGCAGACCATTCTCAATGCACTGGGATATACCGGTCGGCACGTCGAGCTCGTGCGCGCCGAGACGCCGGCGGAGCTCGAAGCTGCGCTCTGGAGGCTTGCGCCGGCCCGCACGGTTGCGAAGGCCGCGACCTTCAACCTGAGTGCCGAGAAACGCGCGACGCTCGACTTCGCGCTGGAGCACCTCGCCAAACACGCGCCGACGCCTCAGGAGGTCATTCCGCTCGCGGCCGGAGCGCTGTTCGGAAGCGTCGCGGTCAACAAGCAGACCTGTACGCTCTGCATGGCGTGCGCGGGCGCATGCCCCGAATCCGCACTGGTCGACGGCCGCGATGCGCCGATGCTCAAATTCGTCGAGCGCAACTGCGTCCAGTGCGGGCTGTGCGTCAACACCTGCCCGGAATCCGCGGTGACGCTCGTCCCGCGGCTCAACCTGACGGAAAAGGTACGCCAGGAAGTCGTTCTGAACGAGGCCGAGCCGTTCAACTGCGTGAAGTGCGGGAAGCCTTTCGGCACCAAGCAGCTGATCGCAAGCAGGACCGCCAAGCGGGCGGGCCACTCGATGTGGCAGGGTGACGCCGTGCTGCGGCGCATGATGATGTGCGCCGACTGCCGGATCGTGGACATGATGGAAAACAAGACCGAAGCCAGGATCTTCGATGCCAAGCCATGAGCAGCGGCGCCGATATCGTCATGCCTGAAGGCGGGTCGGCGCTCGGCGAAGAGGATCAGGCGCGCGCCAACCTTTACGGGCTGCTCGCGCGGCTGTGGTACGCCGGTCCCGACCAGGCCCTGCTGGACGCAGTCTCTCAGAGTGGGGAGTCGACGGAAGGCGCCGCGGAGGGCACCGGCGAGACCGCGCTTGCGGCCGCATGGCGCGGGCTTGCGCGTGCGAGCGCCGGGGCGCGCCCCGATGAGCTTGCGATCGAATACGACGCCCTGTTCGTCGGCACGGGACGCTCCGAGATCACGCTCTATTGCAGTCACTACCTAACCGATACGGGCCGCGAGCGCGTCCTTGTTGCGCTGCGGGATGAGTTGCCGAAGTTGGGACTTAGCCGGAGTAGCGAGACGAACGAGCCCGAAGACCACTTCGCGGGACTACTCGAGGTCATGCGGCACTTGATTGTGCAGGGCAGCGACGGTCCGGAAATATCATTTCAGAAAAATTTTTTTTTGCGCTATATTAGATCAGCTTACGTGCCGCTCACGGATGCGGTGCTGGAGAACGGAGGAGCCCATTTCTACAAGGACGTCGCGCGCCTGACACGGGCCTATCTCGACGTCGAGTCCCAATCGTTCGACATGGTCTAGATATCCAACAGGAGATAAAACGATGGACAAGACCAAACGCAGCCGCCGTAATTTTCTCGTCGCGGTAGGCGCCGGAAGCGCGGCGACCGTCGCGGCAGTCGCGGCCAAGACCGTTGCCCCCGTTGCCGGTGAGGCGGCCAAGACCGCCCAAGCGAAGGGCGCCGGGTACAAGGTCACCGAACACATCCGCAAGTACTACCGGACCACGCTGGTCTGAGCGAGGAGGGCCGCCATGCTGCTAACCAGAAAAGCCACTAGTGCCGCAGCGCCGCAGTCGCGGCTCGCGCGGGGTCTCAACGGGATGCTCGGCCGCACGATCGACCGGCGCGCGTTTCTCAAGCGCTCCGGCGTGACTGTCGGGGCGGGTGCCGTTGCCAGCCAGCTGCCGTTCAACATGATCCGCAAGGCGGATGCCGCAACGACCCCCGCTGCGGGCGGCAAGGTCGAAGTGCGCCGCACCGTCTGCTCGCACTGCTCGGTCGGCTGCGCCGTCGATGCCGTGGTGCAGAACGGCGTGTGGGTCCGTCAGGAGCCTGTGTTCGACTCGCCGCTCAACCTCGGGGCTCATTGCGCCAAGGGCGCGGCGTTGCGCGAGCACGGGGCGACGGAGCATTCGCACCGCCTGCGCTACCCGATGAAGCTCGAGGCTGGCAAGTGGAAAAAGGTCTCCTGGGACCAGGCCTACTCCGACATCACCGACAAGCTGAAGAAGATTCGCGAGGAAAGCGGCCCCGACGCGCTCTTCATTCTCGGCTCCTCCAAGCACAACGACGAGCAGTCCTATCTGCTCCGCAAGTGGATCTCACTCTGGGGCTCGAATAACGTCGACCACCAGGCCCGGATCTGCCACTCGACGACGGTCGCCGGCATCGCCAACACCTGGGGCTACGGGGCGATGACCAACTCGTACAACGACGAGCAGAACTCGAAGTGCCTCTTCTTCCTCGGCTCGAACGCGGCCGAGGCGCACCCGGTCTCGATGCTGCACACGCTGCACGCGAAGGAGAACGGGGCCAAGGTCATCGTCGCCGATCCGCGCTACACGCGCACCGCCGCGAAGGCCGACAAGTACGTGCGGTTCCGCTCCGGGACCGACGTCCCGATGCTCTTCGGGCTGGCGTATCACATCTTCAAGAACGGCTGGGAAGACAAGGACTTCATCGCCAAGCGTGTCTACGGCATGGACAAGGTCAAGGAAGAGATCATGGCCAAGTACACGCCGGCGGCGGTCGAGGAACTCACCGGCGTCTCCGAGAAGGAGATGTACGAAGTCGCGAAGATGCTGTCCGATAATCGCCCGGGCTTCATCATCTGGGCGATGGGCCAGACCCAGCACACCAACGGCAACGCCGTGGTGCGCGCCAGCGCGTGCTTGCAGCTCATGCTCGGAAATGCCGGACGCACCGGCGGCGGGGCGAACATCTACCGCGGCCACGACAACGTGCAGGGCGCGACCGACGTCGGCCCGAACTCGCACACGCTGCCCGGCTACTACGGGCTCGCGGCGGGCGCGTGGAAGCACTGGGCGCGCGTCTGGAACGTCGACTACGACTGGCTCGTGAAGCAGTTTGCCGATCCCAAGATGATGGACGATTCGGGGATCACGGTTTCGCGCTGGGTGGACGGCGTTCTCGAGAACAAGGAGAACATCGGCCAGAAGTCGAACCTGCGGGCGGTGGTGTTCTGGGGCCACGCTCCGAACTCGCAGAGCCGCGGCCTGGACATGCTCAAGGCCATGGAGAAGCTCGACATGATGGTGGTCATCGACCCCTATCCATCGGCCTCCGCGGCGATGTTCGCCAAGGTGCGGAAGGACGGCGCCTATCTGCTCCCGGCGTGCACGCAGTTCGAATGCTCCGGAAGCGTCGTCGCCTCGAACCGGTCGATGCAGTGGCGCGAGCAGGTCATCGAGCCGCTGTTCGAGTCGCGCAATGATCACATGATCATGTACCAGCTCGCCGAGAAGCTCGGCTTCGGCGATCAGCTGATCGGCAAGCGCGACGGCAAGCAGAACATCAAGCTGGTGAAGGGCAAGGGCGGCATGATGGAGCCCGACATCGAGGACGTGCTGCGCGAGATCAACAGCGGCACCTGGACGATCGGCTACACCGGGCAGTCCCCGGAGCGCATCCAGGCCCACATGCGCAACATGCACGTCTTCGACGTGAAGACGCTGCGCGCCGTGGGCGGCAAGGACGAGAAGACCGGATACGACCTGACCGGCGATTACTTCGGCCTGCCGTGGCCGTGCTGGGGCAACGCGTCCGTCAAGCATCCAGGTACGCCCAACCTCTACGACACCTCGAAGAGCGTGATGAACGGCGGCGGCACTTTCCGCGCCCGCTACGGGGTCGAGAAGGATGGCGTCGACCTGCTGGCCGGCGAGGGGTCGCACTCGGTCGATAGCGAGCTCAAGTCCGGCTATCCCGAGTTCGACGACAAGCTCCTGAAGAAGCTGGGCTGGTGGGACGATCTCACCGCCGAGGAGAAGGCGGAGGCCGAGGGCAAGAACTGGAAGACCGACCTCACCGGCGGCATTCAACGCGTCGCCCTGAAGCACGGTTGCGTCCCGTTCGGCAACGCTCGGGCCCGCGCGCTGGTCTGGAACTTCCCGGATGCCGTCCCGCTGCACCGCGAGCCGCTGTATTCACCGCGGCCCGACCTGGTGGCGAAGTGGCCGACCCACAACGACGTCAAGATGCTCGATCGTCTGCCGACGCTCTTCAAGACCGTGCAGGACAAGTCGGTGGCCGACGGCGACTCGAAGAAGTTCCCGCTTATCCTCACGAGCGGACGGCTGGTGGAGTACGAGGGTGGCGGCGAGGAAACCCGCTCCAACGCGTGGCTCGCCGAGCTGCAGCAGGACAACTTCGTCGAGATCAGCCCGAAGGTGGCGGCCGATCGCGGGATCCGCAACGGCGAGTACGTGTGGGTGAGTTCGCCGACGGGCGCGCGCATCAAGGTCAAGGCGTTGGTGACCGAGCGGGTGGGGAACGACACCGTGTTCGTCCCGTTCCACTTCTCCGGCTGGTGGCAGGGCGACGACATGCTCGCCCTGTATCCGGACGGCGCGGCGCCTATCGTGCGTGGCGAGGCGGTGAACACGGCCACGACCTACGGTTACGACATCGTCACCAACATGCAGGAGACCAAGACCACGCTTTGCCAGGTGGCCCGGGCCTGACGCATAGGACAAGGATAAGGAGACGATCATGGCTAGAATGAAATTCCTGTGCGACGCCGAGCGGTGCATCGAGTGCAACGGGTGCGTCACCGCCTGCAAGAACGCGAACGACGTGCCGTGGGGCGTGAACCGTCGGCGCGTGGTGACGGTGAACGATGGCGTCATCGGCGCGGAGAAGTCCATTTCGGTCGCATGCATGCACTGCTCGGACGCGCCCTGCATGGCAGTGTGCCCGGTCGATTGCTTCTACCGGACCGAGGAGGGTGTGGTCCTGCACGACAAGGACCTCTGCATCGGCTGCGGCTACTGCTTCTATGCGTGCCCGTTCGGCGCGCCGCAGTTCCCGCAGGCCGGCGCCTTCGGTCTGCGCGGCAAGATGGACAAGTGCACGTTCTGCGCGGGCGGCCCTGAAAAGGACAATACCGAGGCCGAGTTCAAGAAGTACGGCGAAAACCGGCTCGCCATGGGCAAGCTGCCGGCGTGCGCGGAAATGTGCTCGACCAAGGCGCTGCTCGGCGGCGACGGCGACGTCATCTCCGAGATCTATCGCCAGCGCGTGCTGAAGCGTGGCCGGGCCAGCGATGATGCACTGTGGGGCTGGTCGACGGCCTACGGTGCGCCGCAAGGAGCAAGGAAGTGAGACGCGGGCGGGTAGTCGTCATCGCCGCGATCGCCGCAATCGCCGCACTCGGCCTGGCCGGGTGTGGCGAGAACCAGCAGGTGACCGTGTACAAGCAGGGCAAGTACCAGGGCAAGCCCGACACGAAGCCCTGGGACAGCCCGCAATTCGGGGGCGACAAGGCGAAGTGGGAGCGCGAGATCCAGACGCGGACCCAGGGCCAGAACGAGTACGTTCGTATCGGAGGCTGACGTGCCCAATCTCGGAAGAACGTTCGGCGCGCTGGCCGCCGCGGTGATGTTCGCCGCTGCGGTACCTGCGCTCGCGCAGCAACCGCCCGCCTCGGGCCCGGCCGCTCAGGCCGAGCGCGAGCTAGCTCAACCCGGAAACAACGCACCGGTCTGGCGCGATGTGCGCTCCGGCGCGCCCGGATACACGACCGTGCAAGGCGTGGAGACGGGTGTGCTCGTCCAGAGCCGCGGCGAGACGTGGCGCCAGGCGCGCGTGCCGATCGCCTTCTGGGGCGGATTGCTGGTCGCCGTCGCCCTCGCGGGAATCGCGATCTTTTATGTCATACGTGGTCCGATGGGGGACGTCGAAAAACCCGGCCAGCGGATGATCCGGCGATTCACCCCGGCCGACCGGTATGCGCACTGGTTGATGGCCATCTGCTGGACCGTCCTCGCGGTGACCGGCCTGATCATCACGTTCGGCAAGGACCTGCTCCTCCCGATCATGGGCTACACGCTGTTCGCATGGCTCGCGGTCCTTTCCAAGAACCTGCACAACTTCGTCGGGCCAATCCTGATCATCGCGGTGCCGTGGATGTTCTTTCAATACATCCGGGACAACGGCATCAGTGCGGCAGACTTCAAGTGGTTCGGCAATATCTTTGGCTACTTCCGCGGCAAGGAAACGCCGTCCAAGCGTTTCAACGCCGGCGAGAAACTGGTGTTTTGGGTGGTGCTGGTCATCCTGACCACGATACTGGTGGTCACCGGCCTCATCCTCAATTTCCCGAACTACGGCCAAGGGCGCTCGGTCATGCAGAACATGAGCATGATCCACATGGTGGCGGCGTTCGTCGCGATGGCGCTTGCTGCCGTTCATATCTACCTTGGCACGATCGGTGTCCGGAACGCCTACCGTGCGATGCGGCACGGAGAAGTGACCGAGCACTGGGCGGAGCACCATCACCAGCTTTGGTACGAGGAAGTGAAGGCCGGAAAATCCCGGCAGAAGTTCGCCGACGAAGTCGAGAAGCCTTCCGCCGGCGAGGCCCGCACCCAGACGAGCTAAGGAAGCACCGCGCGCCGAACCTCCCGTTCCGCGGGAGGCGCGGGGCGGGTTTCCTGTGCCGGGGTCGCGCCGCTAACAGCCATACAGATTAGCCTGGGAGGAGGGCGGGCGCTTCGGCGCCCTTTTTTTTGTTCACGGAATCCCAACGGGTTTCAAGGAAAAAACCCTGGTAGGTCACGAATAGGAGGGAACCGCCTGGTTTCCTCTCGTTACCCTCCTTCCCGGTAGGAGGGCGTCCGGAGTAGCGGCTTTTTCTGGCCCCAACCTGCCAGATAAACGCGGGTTGTCGTGAGTGATAGACTCGCCCGCGATGACGAAGCCGGTCGAGAGCGCGGTCGATGGGTCGTCGCGGCTGCACATCTGGTGGCTTGCGATCCGGCCGGCTACGCTGACGATCTCGCTCACCCCCGTGCTCGTGGGCACAGCCCTCGCGTGGCACGACGCCGGCCGCATCCTGTGGATCCCCTTCATTCTCGCTGCCTCCGCAGCGCTTCTGATTCAGATCGGCACGAATCTCTACAACGACGTGGGCGACTACGAGCGTGGCGCTGATCGCGCGGAGCGGCTCGGCCCGCCGCGTGCCGTCAGCTCGGGCTGGCTCGAACCGGGTGAAGTGCGCAGAGCCGTGGTGCTCGTGTTCGCCGCGGCTCTGGTCGTCGGGGCGGGGCTGGCGTGGCACGGCGGCTGGCCGATCCTGCTGCTGGGGCTCGCCTCGATCGCCGCCGGAATCGCGTACACGGGGGGACCGCGGCCGATCGCCTACAGTGCGACGGGCGAGCTCTTTGTCTTCGTGTTCTTCGGGCTGGCCGCGGTGCTCGGGACCTACTACCTGCAGACCTTCTCGTGGACCTGGGGCGGAGTGCTCGCGGCCAGCATGATCGGAGCGCTCGCGGCAGCGGTCATCGTCGTCAACAATTACCGCGACCTCGACAACGACCGATCGGTGGGCAAGCGCACGCTCGCAGTGTGTGCCGGACGCGCCTGGAGCCAGGTCGAGTTCGTCGTCCTGCTCGGGGTGCCGTACGCCCTGCTCTTGGGGCTCGGCTCCGTCACCCATGCAGGTTGGTGGCTCTTGCTTCCGTTCTGCTCTTCGCCCATGGCGGCGTGGATCGCGGTGCGGTTCATACGCGAGCGGCCGGGGCCCGGGTTCAACCGTCTCCTTGCCGATACCGCGCAGTTGCAGCTCATTTTCAGCTGCCTGCTGGCCGTCGCATTTCTGCTCTGATCCGGCGCGCCATCCATTCAAGCCCTTGCGATGTCCCAGGGGCTTCTCATTTCTGGCAGCGCGGCTACGTCGCAGCCCCTTCCTCCCGTTTTCTCGGATCGCGAAGCCCGCTACCCGGTCCATGAACCCGGCGAGATGGATCCGCAAAAGGATTTCGGATAACGGTGCACCATCTCCGCACTCTCCCGAGTTCTTGCAGCAGCGCGGCGGTTTGGCCCGACGAGATAGGACCTCAGTTTGATCTGGGTCAGTACGCAGGAACAATGGACGTGACAGTGTTCTAGAAGCCAGCCACTTGCTCACTGCCGAAGGGGGGAAATGTTCGTCAATAAACTGAATACCAAGAGCAAAACAAAGCACCCGCGCGACGTCGCTTCACGTTCTGGCGAGAAAAGGCCGGCCTAACCGCCAGACCTCTCCATGTATACGATCGTTCGCCGCCAAGTTTTCTCCGATACCACCTTCCTGTGGGAAGTGCTGGCTCCCGACGTGGCGGGCTCCGCAGAACCTGGCCATTTTGTCATGGTGCGCCTGCACGAAGGCAGCGAACGCATTCCGCTGACGGTGGCCGATTTCGATCGCCACAAGGGCACCATCACTCTGGTGATCCAGTCTCTCGGCAAGACCACGGTCGAGATGCGCGATCACTACAAGGAGGGCGACAGCTTCTCCGATTTCGTCGGGCCGCTCGGCCTGCCGCAGCACGTGAGCAACGTGGGGCACGTCGTGCTGGTCGGCGGCGGGCTCGGCGTGGCCCCAGTGTATCCGCAGCTGCGGGCGTTCAAGGGCGCCGGCAACCGGACCACGGGCATCGTCGGCTTTCGCAACCGAGATCTCGTGTTCTGGGAAGACCGCTTCAACGAATTCTGCGACAACCTGATCGTCTACACCGATGACGGAAGTTACGGCACACCAGGCTTCGTCACTTCGGCGCTGAAAGAGGTGCTCGAACGGCAAAGGCCAGATCTGGTCATCGCCATCGGGCCGCTGCCGATGATGAACGCCTGTGTCGAGACGACGCGTCCGTATGGCGTGAAGACGATGGTGTCGCTCAACGCCATCATGGTCGACGGCACCGGGATGTGCGGCTCATGCCGCGTCACCGTCGGCGGCAAGGTCAAGTTCGCCTGCGTCGAAGGCCCGGATTTCGATGGGCACCAGGTCGACTTCAAGGAACTGATGCTGCGTCAGCGCCGCTTCAAAGGGGAGGAATCGAAGGCGAGCGAGGATTACGCCCATGTCTGCAACGTCGAAAAGATGCTGTTCGAGCAGAACAAGCGCAACTACAAGAAATACAAGGACCTCGCGCCGAACGCCGTGAAGATGCCGGAGCGCGACGCACTGGAGCGCTCGCGCAACTTCAAGGAGGTGAACCTGGGCTACAGCATGCACGATGCCCTGGCGGAAGCTGAGCGCTGCATCATGTGCATCAAGCCCGTCTGCATTGCCGGCTGCCCGGTGTCGATCGACATTCCGCGCTTCATTCGCCACCTGCTGGTACGCGACCTCGACGGTGCGCTCGGCGTCATCAACGAATCCAATCTGTTCCCTTCGGTTTGCGGCCGCGTCTGCCCGCAGGAATCGCAGTGCGAGGCTCAATGCGTCGTAGGCAAGAACAAGAAGGAGGCGATGGAGCCGGTGGCGATCGGTCGGCTCGAGCGTTTCGTCGGTGACAACGCCCGGGCGCCTCGGGCCGTGCCGCCAAGCTTCGAGGGCACGCTCGGCCGGGTGGCCGTTGTCGGTTCCGGCCCCTCGGGTCTCGCGGTCGCCGCCGACCTGGCGCGCTACGGCTGCGACGTCACCGTGTTCGAGGCTCTGCACGTCATTGGCGGCGTGCTCCAGTATGGGATCCCGTCCTTCCGACTTCCGCGCGACATCATCAGCCGCGAGGTCGAGAACCTGAAGGGCATGGGCGTCAAGTTCGAAACCAACAAGGTGATCGGCAAGACCTTCTCCGTCCCCAAGCTCATGGAGGAAATGGGTTTCGACGCGGTATTTATCGGAGCCGGCGCCGGCGCGCCTTCGTTTCTCGACATTCCCGGCGAGTTTGCCGGCCAGGTCTACTCGGCGAACGAATTCCTGACGCGCGTCAACCTGATGGGGGGCGATAAGTTTCCCTACCTCGACACGCCGATCACGCTCGGCAAGAGCGTGATCGTGATCGGCGCCGGCAATACGGCCATGGACTGCTTACGCGTGGCGAAGCGCCTGGGTGCACCGACCGTGCGCTGCGTCTATCGCCGTTCGGAAGCCGAGGCGCCAGCGCGCGTCGAGGAGATTCGTCATGCCAAGGAGGAGGGCATCGAGTTCTTTTTTCTGCATGCGCCGGTCGAGATCTTCACTGACGACGACGCCAACGTTCGCGGGATGAAAGTGCGGAAGATGATGCTGGGCGAACCCGACGAGAAAGGTCGCCGCAAGCCCATGCCTCTGGATGAATTTGTCGAGCTCGAGTGCGATACCGTTATCTACGCCCTCGGCACCAAGGCCAACCCGATCGTGACCCAGTCGACGCCGGGGTTGGGCCTCAATAAATGGGGTTACATCATTGCGGATGCCGAGACGCAGGCGACGACGCTGCCGGGCGTATTCGCCGGCGGCGATATCGTGACCGGTGCGGCAACCGTCATTCTTGCCATGGGTGCCGGCCGCCGCGCAGCCAAGGCCATCGGCGCCTATCTGCAGGGCGGAAAGCGGACCTGGCCGATTACGCAAACCGACGTCGATGCCTTCGTGCCGCCCGCTGCGCTGGGTGCGCCTACGCCGACCAGCGCGTCGCCGACAACCCTGCAAAACGAGGGCCAGCCATGATCGTCTGTCCGAAGTGCCACCGCCCGATCGAAGGCGAAGAGGTCTACATCTGCTGCGCAAATGTCGAATTGAGGTGGCGCTGCAACGAGTGCGGGAAAGTCAGCGAAGGATTCGCATTTCCCTACGGCATGTGCCCACATTGCAAGGGCAAGCTCGAGATGCTCGATCGGGGAGCTATCGACGACACGAAAGGCCTGGACGCAATTCGTGCGGCGTTCGAAATCGAACTCGGCGGCCACGCCTTCTACGAGCGTGCCGCGAGAGAGGCGACGGATCTGGCGCTGCGCGAGCTCTTCGCCCGCTTTGCCGAGATGGAAAAAGAGCACATGGAGACCTTGTCTAGGCGCTACCATGCCGACCTGCCGAAACCAGGCGAGGATTTCCAGATCGATCATGCAGCCATCTTCGCCGGGGTGGACCGCAAGCCCGAAGACCCGGCAAACCTGTTTCGCATCGCCATTTCCTTCGAGGAGCGCGCGGTCGAGTTCTTCACCGAGCAGGGCCAGCGGGCGCCGGAGGGCTCGATCGAGAAGGAGCTCTACAAGGAACTCGCCGCCGAGGAACGCGAGCACGTGGCGATCATGACGACCGAGTATGGCCGCTGGCAGGCCGGCAAGTCCGGGCTACTTTAGCGGTCGGATTGATTCCTCGCTGCCCCCGATCTGCGGCGCGCGCGGGGGGTGCAGGATGATCGAAAGGGAAAGATGAGCACACGCCAGGTTGTTCTCGAGGGTAACGAGGCCGCCGCACGCATCGCCCACCTCACCAACGAGGTGATCGCGATCTACCCGATCACCCCGTCGTCGGGCATGGGCGAGCTCGCCGATGCGTGGTCGGCCGCCGGCCGGAAGAACATCTGGGGCGCGGTGCCGCAGGTGATCGAGATGCAGAGTGAAGGCGGCGCCGCAGGCGCGGTGCACGGCGCGCTGCAGTCGGGTGCGCTGACCACCACCTTCACCGCGTCGCAGGGCCTGCTGTTGATGATCCCCAACATGTTCAAGATCGCGGGTGAGCTCACGCCCGCGGTGTTCCACATCGCGGCGCGTACCGTGGCCACGCACGCGCTGTCGATATTCGGTGACCACAGCGACGTGATGGCGGCACGCACGACCGGCTGGGCCATGCTCGCCTCCGCCAGCGTGCAGGAAGCGCAGGACATGGCGATGATCGCCCAGATGGCGACGCTGCGCGCACGCGTGCCGTTCATGCATTTCTTCGACGGGTTCCGCATCAGCCACGAGGTCAACAAGCTCGAGCTGCTGTTCGAGGAAGAGGTGCGCGCGCTGATCGACGAAGCGCTGGTTGCCGCGCATCGCGCGCGGGCCCTCAATCCGGAGAAGCCCGTCCTGCGCGGGTCGGCGCAGAACCCGGATGTATTCTTCCAGGCGCGCGAGGCCTGCAACACCTTCTACGCGGCGGTGCCCGGCATCGTCCAGGAAAGCATGGACCGGTTTGCCAAGCTGGCCGGCCGTCAGTACCGGCTGTTCGATTACCGGGGAGCCCCCGACGCCGAGCGGGTGCTGGTGCAGATGGGCTCGGGCGTCGGCGCCTCCGGGGAGGCGGTTCGCGCCCTGGTTGCGCGCGGGGAGAAGGTCGGTCTGTTGACCGTGCGGCTTTTCCGCCCGTTCGATCCGCAAGCCCTCGTGAGCGCGCTCCCGCGCAGTGTGCGCGCGATGGCGGTGCTCGACCGCACCAAGGAGCCGGGCGCGGTGGGCGAGCCCTTGTATCAGGACATCAACAGCGCCTTGGCCGAGGCGTGGCCGCAGGAGCTCGCGACGCCCAGGGTCATCGGCGGTCGCTACGGCCTGTCGTCCAAGGAGTACACACCGGCAATGGCCAAGGCCGCCCTGGACGAACTGAAGAAAGCGCAACCCAAGCGCCATTTCACGGTCGGGATTGTCGATGACGTCACCCGCTTGTCGCTGGCGGTGGACGACAGTTTCCAGACCGAATCCGAAGAGGTCACCTGCGCGGTGTTCTACGGACTGGGCGCAGACGGCACCGTCGGCGCGACGAAGAACTCCGTGAAGATTATCGGCGAGAACACGCCGCTCCACGCACAGGGCTATTTCGTCTACGACAGCAAGAAATCGGGTGCGATCACCATCTCCCACCTGCGCTTCGGGCCCAAACCGATCGAATCCACGTACCTGATCAGCGAGGCGGACTTCGTCGCCTGCCATCAGTTCGAGTTCATGGGGAAACTCGATGTCCTGGCGCTGGCGCGTCCGGGCGCCACCTTACTGCTGAACAGCCCCTATGGACCCGACGAAGTCTGGGACAAGCTTCCGCGCGAAGCACAGGAGCAGATTCTCGACAAGAAGCTGAAGATGTATGTGGTCGATGCGCTCTCCGTGGCGAAAGAGGCGGGCCTGGCGGGCCGCATCAACACCGTCACCCAGGTCTGCTTCTTCGCGATCTCGGGCATCCTGCCGCGCGAGGAAGCGATCGAGAAGATCAAGGCGTCGATCCGCAAGACCTACGGCAGGCGCGGCGAGACGGTCCTCAACCGCAACTTCGCTGCGGTCGACGCCTCGCTTGCGGCGCTGCGGGAAGTGAGGATCCCCGGCCGGGCCGATTCGGCGCTGCGCCGCAGGCCGGCGGTACCCGCCGTGGCCCCCGATTTCGTGCAGCGGGTCACCGCGATGATGCTCGACGGCAAGGGCGACCTGCTGCCGGTTTCGGCCATGCCGGTGGATGGCACCTTCCCCACCGGGACCTCGCAGTGGGAGAAGCGCAGCATCGCGCACGAGATTCCGATCTGGGATGCCGATCTTTGCACCCAGTGCGCGCTGTGTCCGCTGATGTGCCCGCACGCGGCGATTCGCATGAACGTCTATGCGCCCGAGCAGCTGAAGGGCGCGCCGGAGGGGTTCCAGAGCGTGCCTTGGCGGGGGAGGGAGGGTGACCCGTTCCAGGGCTGGGCCTACACGCTGCAAGTGGCGCCGGACGACTGCACCGGCTGCGGAATCTGCGTGGATATCTGCCCGACCCGAAGCAAGGAGATGGTCAAGCACAAGGCCATCAACATGGAGCCCAAGCTCGACCATCTCGAGGTCGAGCGGCGGAATTACGAGTTCTACCTCGGTCTCCCCGAGGTGCGCCCGTCGTTCGAGGCGATCGATCTGGCGAAGGGCGCGCAGCTGCGCCAACCCCTGTTCGAGTATTCCGGGGCCTGTTCGGGCTGCGGCGAGACGCCGTATCTGAAGCTCCTCTCGCAGCTCTACGGCGATCACCTGATCATCGCGAATGCCACGGGCTGCTCGTCGATCTACGGCGGCAACCTCCCGACCACGCCCTATTCGCAAAACCGCGACGGCCAGGGGCCGGCGTGGTCGAACAGCCTGTTCGAGGACAACGCCGAGTTCGGCCTGGGCATGCGGCTCGCCATCGATGGACAGCGCGACCTCGCGCGGATGCTGGTGCTAGATCTGCGGGCGCAGATCGGGGAAGCACTTGCTACCGCCCTTCTCGAAGCACCGCAAGACAACGACGAGGAGATCCGACAGCAGCGCGAACGTGTCAATCAGCTCAAGGCGATCCTGCCTGAACTGCGCACCCCGGGGGCGACGCAGCTGCTGGCCGTTGCCGACAGCCTCGTTGTGCGCAGCGTGTGGATCGTCGGCGGCGATGGCTGGGCCTACGATATCGGATACGGCGGCCTCGACCACGTGCTCGCCTCCGGGCGGAACGTCAACATTCTGGTACTGGACACCGAGGTATACAGCAACACCGGCGGACAGGCGTCCAAATCCACCCAACGCGGCGCGGTCGCGAAGTTCGCCGCGGCAGGCAAGCCCATTGGCAAGAAGGACCTGGGCATGATCGCCATGGCTTACGGCAACGTATATGTCGCCCAGGTGGCGATGGGCGCGAATCCGGTCCACACGGTACGCACCTTCCGGGAAGCGGCGTCGTGGCCTGGACCTTCGCTCATCATCGCCTACAGCCATTGCATCGCGCACGGCATCGACATGGCGACCGGCATGAGCCGCCAACGCGACGCGGTGAAGAGCGGCTATCTGACCCTGTACCACTTCGATCCGCGGCACGGCATGCACGGCGAGGACCAGCCGCTCAAGCTCGACTCGCGCAAGCCGACCGTCCCTCTCGAGCAGTTCACGATGAAGGAAGGCCGCTTCGCCATGCTCGCGCAGGCCGATCCCGCGCGGGCGAAGATGCTTTCGAAATTGGCGCAGACCGCGGCCGACGCGCGTTGGCAACTCTATGAGCAGGTGGCCGGAGTGCACCGCAATGTGCCCGATGATTACGAACACGACGACAGCAGCGGCGCCGCAACTGCCACGGTCCCCGGGCCCAGCCCCAAGGAGGTAGAACAATGAGCGTCGATCTACGCAGCCGGTATCTGGGCCTGGATCTCAAGAATCCGATCGTGGCCGCGGCCTCGCCGATGACCAACTCGCTCGACCGTCTGAAGCGGCTGGAGGACGCAGGTGTGGCGGCTGTGGTGCTGCCATCGCTGTTCGAGGAGGAGATCGAACACGAGGAAATGGCCACTCACCATCTCATGCTGTCTGGAACCGAGCTATCGCCCGAGGCGCACGGATTCTTTCCGGAAATGCAAAGCTACAAGACTGGCCCCGATCATTACCTGAAGTTGATCGGCGAGGCGAAGCAGGCGCTCTCGGTGCCGGTGATACCGAGCCTGAACGGCTACACGCCGGGCGGCTGGACGCAAATCGCCCGGCAGCTGGAGCAAGCCGGCGCCGACGCGATCGAACTCAACATCTACTTTCTCGCGACCGACCTCGACGATACCAGCACTGAGGTCGAAAAGCGGTATACCGATCTGGTGGGATCGGTCAGAAGCATCATATCCATACCGGTCGCTGTGAAAGTCTCGCCGTATTTCAGTGCCATGGCCAATATGGCGGCGCGGCTCGCGGGAGCCGGCGCGTCCGGGCTTGTGCTGTTCAATCGCTTCGTACAGCCTGACATTCTCCTCGACGAACTCGAGGTCGCGCCGCATCTTGTGCTGTCCACCTCCGACGAGCTGCGTCTCGCGCTGCGCTGGATCGCCATCCTGCGCGGTCGTGTCCGCGCGAGCCTCGCGGCGACTGGTGGAGCGCATACTCCGGAGGACGTTCTGAAGCTGCTGCTGGCAGGCGCCGATTGCGTAATGGTCGCGAGCAGCCTGCTGCGCCAGGGCCCGAATCATGTCGCGGCTCTGGTGAGCAGCGTGGAAAAATGGATGACCGAGCGCGAATACGTATCGGTAGAGCAAATGAAAGGCTCGCTCAGCCAGCAGGCGTGCCCGGATCCCGCAGCCTTCGAGCGCACAAACTACATGAAGGCGCTGACTTCGTACACTGGCGAGTACGCGTAGGCAAGGCCGCAAGGGGCCGCGTAGACGCCGTCCGGTTCACGGTCGGACGCGTCCGCCAGGGGCCGTAGCCGACTCAACCCCGTGCCCGGTTCATCCTTCCGGGCGCCCCGCGGAGTTTGGGGGCACAATTCAGAATTGTGCGTGGCCAGAGCGCAGCGCGCCGGGCCGGGACATTCAATCCGAGGAAGATTCGATGGCTGCGATCAAGCAGGAAGACTTCATCCAGAGCGTCGCCGACGCGTTCCAGTTCATTTCCTACTACCACCCGGTCGATTTCATCCGAGGCGTCCGCGAGGCCTACGAGAAGGAGGAATCGCCCGCCGCAAAGGATGCGCTGGCGCAGATCCTGATCAACTCGCGGATGGCGGCCGAGGGACATCGGCCGATCTGCCAGGACACCGGCACCGCGATCGCCTTCCTGCGTGTGGGAATGAACGCGCGCTGGGACGCGACGCTGACGATCGAGGAGATGGTGAATGAAGGTGTGCGGCGCGCCTACACGAATCCGGACAACGTGCTGCGCAACTCGATGTTGAGCGATCCGGACGGCAAGCGCATCAATACCGGCGACAACACCCCGGCGGTGACGCACGTGGAGCTCGTTCCGGGAGACGAGGTCGAGGTCATCGTGGCGGCGAAGGGCGGCGGCTCCGAGAACAAGTCGAAGTTCGCGATGCTGCTGCCCAACGACAGCGTGGTGGACTGGGTGCTCGCACAGGTTCCGACCATGGGCGCCGACTGGTGCCCCCCGGGAATGCTCTCGATCGGAATCGGCGGCACGCCCGAGAAGGCGATGCTCATGGCGAAGTGGGCCATGATGGAGCCGTTCGACATCCACGAGCTCAAGGCGCGCGGGCCGGCGAACCGCGCCGAGGAGCTGCGTCTCGAGCTCTACGAGAAGGTGAACGCGCTGGGCATCGGCGCGGCCGGGCTGGGCGGGCTCACCACGGTGCTCGACGTCAAGGTCACCGATTATCCGGTCCACGCGACATCGAAGCCGGTTGCACTGTTGCCGAACTGCGCGGCCACCCGCCATATCCATTTCGTGCTCGACGGCAGCGGTCCGGCAGAGTTCGATCCGCCGAACCTCGAAGAGTGGCCGCGGCTCAAGCTCGATTTCTCGTCGAGCCGTCGGGTCAACCTGGACAACCTCACTCGCGAAGACGTTGCGAATTGGAAAGCGGGCGAGCGCCTCCTGCTCTCCGGAAAGCTGTTGACCGGTCGCGACGCCGCGCACAAGCGCATCGCGGAGATGATGGCGAAGGGCGAGAAGCTGCCGGTCGATTTCCGCAATCGGTTCATCTACTACGTCGGTCCCGTCAATCCTGTTCGGGACGAGGCGGTCGGCCCCGCGGGGCCCACGACGTCGTCACGCATGGACAAGTATGTAGACGCGATGCTGTCGCAGCTCGGCCTGATCGGCATGGTCGGAAAGTCGGAGCGCGGCGCCACCGCGATCGATGCGATCAAGAAGCATCGCGGAGTCTACTGCATCGCCATTGGCGGCGCGGCGTATCTCGTTTCCAAGGCGATTCGCGGCTCGAAGGTGCTCGCGTTCCCCGATCTCGGGATGGAAGCGATCTACGAGTTCGAGGTGCGCGACATGCCGGTCACTGTCGCGGTCGATTCGACCGGCGACGCGGTCCACAAGTCTGGCCCGCGGGAATGGCGAATCAAGATCGGCAAGATCCCCGTCGCGGCGTAGGTCGACGATGCGAGAGGGGACGCTTCTTCGGTTGCGAATCCCCTGAATCGACGGAGGAGGCTGACGGAATCCTCCGGAGATTGCGGCACGCCGTGCCCGTTTGATCTGAATCAAGGGAGCAGACTCGCACCCGACGGAGCATCGAGCTAGGGAGCGCGCCGGCTGGCGCGGGCAATTGGGGGAGAGGTGATGTTGCAGATTCGCTTACATGGTCGCGGCGGCCAGGCCGATTGCGCGCGCGGGTTCCCCGAAGAATAAGGAGAAGATCATGGCATCAGGAGCAAGAACACGCGCCAGGCGCGCTGCGGGAGGCAAGCGGGGGGCGGCATTGCTGCACGACCCGTTGTACAACAAGGGCACCGCGTTCACCGAAGCCGAGCGCGAGGCGCTTGGATTGCGTGGACTGCTGCCGCCGCGGCCGCTGACCCAGGATCAGCAGGTCGGGCGCGTCCTGGAGAACCTGCGTCGGCAGGCGGATCCTCTCGACAAGTTCATCAGCCTCAACGGACTGCACGACCGAAACGAATCGCTGTTCTTCCGGGTCGTGCTCGATCATCCCGACGAGATGATGCCAATCATCTACACGCCGACCGTCGGCCTGGCGTGCCAGCAGTACGCGCACATCTTCCAGCGAACGCGGGGGATATTCGTCTCCGCGGAAGACCGCGGCCGGATTGCGGACGTGCTGCGCAACTGGCCGCAGAAGAAGGTGGGGATCATCGTAGTAACGGACGGCGAGCGAATTCTCGGCCTCGGCGATCTCGGGGCGAACGGAATGGGAATTCCGATCGGCAAGCTCTCGATCTATACCGCGTGCGCCGGTATCCGGCCGGAGCTCTGCCTGCCTGTGGTGCTCGACGTGGGCACCAACAACCAGTCGCTTCTGGACGATCCACTCTATCCCGGTCTGAAGCGGGCCCGCTTGCGCGGCGTGGAGTACGACGCCTTCGTCGAGGAGTTCATGACTGCCGCGGCGACCGTGTTTCCGGGCGTGGTGATCCAATTCGAGGATTTCGCGAACCAGAACGCGTTTCGGATCCTGGCGAATTACCGCGAGCGGTACTGCTGCTTCAACGACGATATCCAGGGCACCGCCGCAGTCGCGCTCGCCGGACTCCTCTCGGCGCTGCGCATCACGCGCGGAAAGCTTGCGGATCAGCGGATCCTCTTTCTGGGCGCGGGCGAGGCGGCGACTGGGATCTGCGAACTCATCGTCGCAGCACTCGTGAACGGCGGAATGCCGGAGAGCGAAGCGCGGAAGCATTGCTGGTTCGTCGACTCGAAAGGCCTCGTGGTGGCGAGCCGCACCGACCTTACCGACCACAAACGCCACTATGCGCAGGAGCATGCACCGGTGGCGAGCTTTCCGGCCGCGGTAGAGGCGTTGAAGCCGACCGCGATCATCGGGGTGGCGGCCGTGGGGCAGACGTTCACCCGCGAGGTGCTGGAGACGATGGCGCGCGTGAACGAGCGGCCGATCGTCTTTGCACTTTCCAATCCGACCTCGAAGTCGGAATGCACGGCGGAGGAGGCCTACCGATGGACTGCCGGGCGCGGGATCTTCGCGTGCGGCAGCCCGTTCGATCCGGTCACGTTCGACGGCAAGACACTCGTCCCGCGCCAGGGCAACAACTCGTACATTTTCCCCGGGGTGGGCCTTGGCCTCATTGCAGCGCGTGCGAGCCGCGCGACCGACACGATGTTCATGGCCGCCGCGCAGGCACTCACCGAGCAGGTCACCGCGGAGGATCTCGCCCAGGGAAGCCTCTACCCGGCGCTTGCACGGATCCGGGAGGTGTCCGCGCAGATCGCCGCGGCGGTGGTCAAGGTGGCAGTCGCCGAGGGGGTTGCCGGAGTCAAGCGGCGCGCCAAGCTGATTCCGTTCGTGAAGGCCCAGATGTACGACCCGCACTACCAGAGCTACGTCTGAACTCGCATTGGGCCACTGGAGAAGTGTTGCGCTACCGGATCAGGAAGGGTCTCGATTTGCCCCTTGCGGGGGAGCCGGAGCCGGTCATTCACTCGGCGCAACCCAGCTGTGTCGCGCTGCTCGGGGCGGATTACGTGGGCCTGCGACCGCATATCAGCGTGCAGGCCGGAGAGCGGGTTGCGCGGGGACAACTGCTTTTCGAGGACGGCAAGAATCCGGGCGTGCGCTTCACCTCTCCCGGGGCCGGACAGGTGATCGGTATTCACCGCGGCGAGCGACGCGTACTCCAATCGGTCGTCATCGCGCTCGATCCCGCCGAGCAGGAAGGCGGTGCAGCGGAACATGTGCGCTTCGCGAGCTTTCGCGGCAGGCCGCCCGGCGACCTCGATGCGTCCGAGGTGCGGGCGCTGCTCGTCGAATCGGGGCTATGGACCGCCATTCGCACGCGACCCTACAGTCGTGCTCCGGAAACCGGGAGCGTGCCCGCCGCGATCTTCGTGACCGCGATCGACACGCAGCCGCACGCACCGGCAGTCGATGTGGCGCTATCCGGGCGCGAAGAGGCTTTCGCGGTGGGGATGACCGCGATCGAAGCGCTTACCTCCGGCCCCGTGTACCTGTGCCGGGCGCCTGGATCGAAAGTGGCGTCACCAGCGGGCAGCCGCGCGACTGTGGCTGAATTCAGCGGACCGCACCCGGCCGGAGCGCCCGGAATGCACATCCACCTGCTCGATCCGGTGCATCACGACAAGACCGTGTGGCACGTCGGCTATCAAGACGTCGCCGCAATCGGCCACCTGCTCGCGACCGGGCGGCTCGATGTGGAACGGGTCGTCTCGCTCGCCGGGCCGAGCGTCCTTCGTCCGCGGCTGCTGCGCACGCGGCTGGGCGCCGCAGTCGATGACTTGGTGAGTGGCGAGCTTCGGCACGGCGAGAACCGAGTGATCTCCGGCTCCGTGCTCGCGGGCCGCACGGCAATGGGCGAGGCCGAGGGGTATCTCGGCCGCTTCCACCTGCAGGTATCGGTGCTCGCAGAGCAGCGCGACCGCGAAGCCCTGGGCTGGCTCAAGCCGCAGTGGAGCGTTTTCTCGGTCACTCGGGCCTTTGCGTCGTCCCTGCGTCCGCGCCGCCGGTTTGCGCTCACGACGGCCGCGCACGGGGCCGCGCGACCGATGGTGCCGATCGGCGTCTACGAGGCGATCATGCCGATGGACATCGAGCCCACGTTCCTGCTCCGTGCGCTCCTCACCGGCGACCTCGAGCAGGCGGAAAGCCTCGGCGCGCTGGAGCTCGACGAGGAGGACCTTGCACTCTGCACTTTCGTCTCGCCGGGCAAGGGTGACTACGGTCCAATGCTGCGCGACGTGCTCGACCGCCTGAGGAAGGAAGGATGACCCAGGCGCTGCGGACGCTGCAGATCGCGCGCGACGCGGCCCTATACACGCCTGGCCATGTCGCGCTCGGCGCGGTGCACGTTCGGGATGCGATCAGCCTCCGCAGGGCCATGGCGACCGTGATGCTCGCGCTCGTGCCCTGCGTGCTCTGGGCCCTGTACAACACCGGACACCAGGCGAACCTCGCGCTCGATCCGGCGAAGCTTGGCGAGCTCGACGGTTGGCGCCACGCCGTGTTGCGCGGACTCGGCGTGGGCTATTCGCCGGCGAGCATCGTGGCGAGCGTCGCGCATGGCGCACTTTATTTCCTGCCACTCTATGCGGTCGTGTTCATCGTCGGGCGCCTCTGGGAGATCGTATTCGCGATTTTCCGGCATCAGGAGCTCGACGAAGGATTCTACGTCACGGCGCTGATCTTCCCGCTCATCTTGCCGGCGACCACTCCGCTTTGGCAGGCCGCGCTCGCAATCAGCTGGGGCATCGTGATCGCCAAGCTGGTCTTCGGCGGGACCGGAATGAACATCCTCAATCCCGCGCTCGTTGCGCGGGCGTTCCTCTTTTATGCCTACCCGGCGCAGATCATCGGCGAACGGCTATGGGTGCCGGTGCCGGCGGCGCACGCCGTGGACGGAATGAGCGGCGCCACGATGCTCGAAGAGGTGCGCAGGCTCTCCGCGCCGTTCTCCGGCGAGGAGCTTTCCTGGTGGAACGCCTTCATCGGCCTGGAACCCGGGTCTATGGGCGAGACCTCGGCGCTGATGTGCCTCATCGGGGCTGGCGTGTTGGTGTGGACGCGGGTGTACTCCTGGCGGACCATGGTCGCGGCGGCGCTCGGAACGATCGTCGCCGCGCAGCTCTTCAATCTCGTCGGTTCGGAAACCAACCCGGCATTCGCCATTCCGTTCTGGTGGCACATGGTTCTTGGCAGCTGGGCCTTCGGCGTCATATTCATGGCCACGGACCCGGTCACTTCGGCGTTCACGACCCGCGGCAAGTGGATCTACGGCGCCATGGTCGGCGCGCTGGCGATCGTCATCCGGGTGCTCAATCCCGCCTATCCGGAATCGATCATGCTGGTGATCCTCTTCATGAACGTCTTCGCACCGCTCATCGACTACTACGTCGTGCGAGGCAATATCCGTCGGAGGCGCGCGCGCCGTGCAGGTTAACTCGGCGTGGTACTCGATCCTCTTCGCCACTGCGGTGTGCGTAGTGTGTTCGCTGCTGGTCGCCGCCTCGACGATCCTGCTCAAGGACCGTCAGCGGGCGAACCAACTACTCTTCGTCCAGAAGAACGTGCTGCTCGAGGTGACCGGGCTGGTGAAGCCCGACGAGGCGTCCGCCGAGGATCTCGGTAACGTGTTCGAGCGGCGCATCCGCGCCCGCCTGGTGGATCTCCAGACCGGAGAGTACGTCCGCCACCCGGACATCGACCCGGTCAGCTACGACCAGCGCGGGGCACGCAACGATCCCGAGCGAAGTCGACCCGCGCCGGAGAACGACGCGCAGGTGAAGCGCCTTCCGAATCTGGCTGCGGTGTACCTCGTCATGGATGGCGACGAGGCCGCGCAGGTCGTGATCCCGATCGAGGGGAACGGCCTCTACGGCACCCTCTATGGCTTCCTGGCGCTCGACCGGGACACGACGACGATCCGGGGGCTCGCTTTCTATGAGAACAAGGAGACGCCCGGGCTTGGCGGTGAGGTGAGCAATCCGCGGTGGAAGGCCCTCTGGCCCGGACGCAAGGCCTTCGACGAAAAGTGGATCCCGCGGATCCAGGTGACCAAGGGGCCGGCCGGCCCACCCGACAAGGATCCCTTTCGCGTGGACGGACTTTCCGGCGCCACGGTCACCAGCGACGGCGTGACCAACATGCTCGCGTTCTGGCTCGGCGGAGACGGGTTCGGGCCCTATCTAACCAAGGCGCGGCTGCGGGGGGAGCTCTGACGATGCTGCACTGGACAAGAGCTCGCACCGGGGCCGCTTTGCTCGACCCGATCTTTCGCAACAATCCGATCGCGCTGCAGATGCTTGGCATCTGCTCGGCGCTCGCGGTGACGACGAAGATGGACAAAGCGCTGGTGATGGCCATCTCGCTGACCTTCGTCGCCGGGGTATCCAGCCTGCTCGTGAGCCTGATCCGCACGATAACCCCGACCAACATCCGCATCATCGTCCAGCTCACGATCGTTTCCTCGCTAGTGATCGTCGTCGATCAGGTGCTGAAGGCCTACGTGTACGAGATCAGCCTTCAGCTGTCCGTCTACGTCGGGCTGATCATCACCAACTGCATCGTGCTCGGCCGTACCGAGGGGTTCGCTATGCAGAACCCACCCTTAATCAGCCTCATAGATGGCGTCGGCAACGGCCTGGGCTACGGGATGATCCTGCTCGCCGTGGGCTTCGTCCGCGAGCTGCTGGGTACCGGAAGGGTGTTCGGTCAAGTCGTGCTGAAGACGGTGAACGAGGGTGGCTGGTACACGCCGAACAGCATGTTCCTGCTTGCGCCGGCGGCGTTCTTCATAATCGCCGCGTTCATCTGGGCGCTGCGCACGTGGAAACCCGAGCAGCAGGAGAAGGAATGAAGGGGCGATGGAGCACTATCTGAACATCGCCGTCCGGGCCATATTCGTCGAGAACATGGCGCTCGCATTCTTCCTCGGCATGTGCTCGTTCCTCGCCGTCTCGCGCCGGGTCGAGACGGCGCTGGGACTCGGCATCGCGGTGGTGTTCGTGCAGACGCTCACGCTGCCCCTCAACAACCTCATCCTCACGCATATGCTCGCCGCGGGCGCGCTCGCGTGGGTGCACCCGGGTCTTGCCGAGATCGACTTCACCTTCCTCATTTTCATCGTGTTCATCAGCACCATCGCAGCGGCGGTGCAGATCGTCGAGATGGTCGTCGACCGGTACTTCCCGGCGCTTTACACGTCACTCGGAGTGTTCCTCCCGCTGATCGCAGTGAACTGCGCGATCCTCGGCGGATCGTTGTTCATGGCCGACCGCAGTTACGATTTCGCAGAGAGCGTGGTTTTCGCGGTGGGCACCGGAGCGGGCTTCGCGCTCGCCATCGTTGGCCTCGCCGCCATCCGGGAAAAGATGCGTTACAGCAACGTCCCGCGCGGACTGCGAGGCCTTGGGATCGCCTTCGTGGCGACCGGACTGATGTCGATCGGGTTCATGATGTTCAGAGGAATCAAGCTGTAGTCCGACCATGACCGAGATTCTCTCCAGCGTCATCATCTTCACCAGTGTCGTCGTGTTGATCGTCATGCTGCTCATGATCGCCAAGCGGCGGCTGGTGCCGGCCGGCGAGGTGCGCTTGCTGATCAACAAGGACGCAGCCAACGCGATCAAGGCGGCGGTGGGCGGGAGCCTGCTTTCGGCGCTTGCGGCGCGGAACATCCTGATTCCGTCGGGCTGCGGGGGAAAGGGCACCTGTGGCCTGTGCAAGGTGACGATCACGGGTGCAGATGAACCGCTGCCCGTAGAGCGGAGCCTTCTGACGCGCGGGGAAGT
The DNA here is from genome assembly GCA_041617635.1 of Burkholderiales bacterium. Taxonomy (GTDB): domain Bacteria; phylum Pseudomonadota; class Gammaproteobacteria; order Burkholderiales; family SG8-39; genus JAABRB01. The sequence continues at coordinate 76,941 of JBFJOO010000002.1, forward strand.
GCGCGAAGGCCGTCGCCTTGCCTGCCAGGTCAAGGTGAAAACGGACCTGGAAGTGGAGGTTCCGCTGGAGGTGTTCGCGTCGCGCCGCTGGACGACGAAGGTCATCTCCAACCACAACGTGGGAACGTTCATCAAGGAGCTCAGGCTCGAGCTGCCCCCGGGCGAGGAGGTGCCGTTTCGCGCCGGAGGTTACGTGCAGATCGAGTGCCCGCCGCACAGGCTCGACTTCAAGGACTTCGACGTCGACGCACGCTTCCGCGATGCCTGGGACCGCGGTGACCTTTGGCGCTTTCGCTCAATCGTCAATGAGTCGACCCAGCGGGCCTACTCGATGGCGAACTATCCCGAGGAGAAGGGCGTATTGATATTCACGGTACGAATCTGCTTCGCCCCTGGCATGCGCGACGACATTCCGCCCGGAGTGCTCTCCTCGTGGATTTTCGGGCTGCGTCCCGGCGACGCCGTGACGGTCTCGGGGCCGTTCGGCGATTTCTACGCCCGCGACACGGACAAGGAGATGTGCTTCATCGGCGGGGGCGCCGGGATGGCTCCGATGCGCTCGCACATCTTCGACCAGTTCAAGCGGCTGCGTACGAAGCGCAAAGTCACCTATTGGTACGGCGCACGTAGCCTGCGCGAGGCCTTCTATATCGAGGATTTCGACGCGATTGCGCGCGAGAATCCCAACTTCACGTGGCACCTCGCGCTCTCCGAGCCACAGCCGGAGGACAACTGGACTGGCTATTCCGGCTTCATCCACAAGGTTCTGCACGACAACTATCTCGCCAGCCACTCGGCGCCCGAGGACATCGAGTACTACATGTGCGGACCGGAGAACATGTCGATCGCCGTCATCGACATGCTCACATCGCTCGGGGTCGAGCCGGAGGACATCATGTACGACAACTTTGCGGGGAACTGACTCATGGTGGATTTCAATCGAAGACGCGCCGCGCAGGCCATCGGGGCGCTCGTCGCGGCGCCGATCGTCACCGGCTGTGGCGAGCGCGCCGCGCCCGCGCTGCTCGCGTTCTCCGGCCCGACGATGGCCGGCCGATACTCGGTGAAGGTCGCGCGCGCGGGAAAGATGTCCGATGCCGCGGCGCGGGCCCTGGGGCGGGGGCTCTTCCAGGCGGTCGATGCGGTGGACCGCGGCATGTCGACCTATCGGCCCGAATCGGAACTCATGCGGCTCAATGCGCATCGGGCCGAGGCGCCCCTCGCGGTGTCACCAGCCCTGGCCGAGGTGCTCGGCAAGGCGCATGCGGTCAGCCGCGCCTCGGACGGGGCGTTCGACGTCACGATCGGAGCGATCGTGAACGCCTGGGGATTCGGGCCCCGCGGGCGTGGCCGATTGCCCAGGCCGGACGAGATCGCTGCGCTTCGGGAGCGGGTGAGCTGGGCCGCATTGATGGTCGACCCGCGCGCGGGAACGGTCACCAAGACGCGACCCGAAGCGTTCGCCGATCTCTCGGGCGTCGCACAAGGCTACGGCGCAGACCGGATCGCCGCCGAACTGGAAGCACGCGGGCTCGGCGACTATCTGGTCGAGGTGAGTGGAGAGGTGCGCGCGCGCGGCGTGAACGCCGAGGGCGCGCCATGGCGGATCGGGATCGAGCGGCCGGAAGGCGGTGCGCGGACCGTGCAGTTCGTCGTGCCGCTTTCGAACCGGTCGCTTGCGACCTCGGGCGACTACCGCAATTTCTTCGAACAGGACGGCCGACGCTACTCCCACGAGATCGATCCGGCCACCGGCGCGCCGGTGGCGCATCGACTCGGGTCGGTGAGTGTCGTGCACTCCGACTGCGCGACGGCCGATGCCTGGGCAACGGCGCTCTTCGTGCTCGGACCGCAGCGCGGAGTCCGGCTTGCGGAGGCGCAGGATCTTGCGGCGTACTTCATCGTCCGCGGGCCCGACGGACACTTCGCCGAGATCCAAACCGGCGCATTCGCGGCTCTCGGCGGGCGCGCGGTGCAGGTGTAGGCGCATGGACCTCGGCACCATGATTGCAGTATTCGGAGTGGTCGGGCTCGCGTTCGGCCTTGCGATCCTCGGTCTCGCCGTGGGGCTGATCGGATCGGGGCGCTGCCTGAGAGGTTCGTGCGGCGGCCCAGACGTTCGGACCGCCGACGGTCTTTCGTTGCGCTGCATGATTTGTCCGCGACGTCGCGAGCGTCGGTCGGAGGATGCCACATGAGCGGATCCGGCAACGTCGTCGGAAGCGCGGTGTCCGCGCATGTCCCGAGGAAAAGCGCCTGGCCGGCGCGTCTCGACCTGCTCCAGAGCCTCAGCGGACTGCTCCTAGCAGGGTTTCTTGCGGTCCACCTGCTCCTCGACTCGGCAATCCTGATCGGCCCCGGCGCGGCGGACTTCGTCGCGCGCTTCTTCGAGGGCCAGTTCTTTTTCGGCTCTCCTTACCCCTGGATCGTTTCAGCCGCGGCCGTGGCGCTCCTCGCGCTGGTTGTGATTCATGCTGCACTGGCGATGCGCAAGCTTCCGCATGCCTACCGGGACTACGCGGAGGTGCGGGGGCACGTTCGCGCGTTCAACCACACCGACACGCGGCTGTGGTGGTGGCAAGCGCTGACAGGTTTCGCGCTGTTTTTCCTGGTCGCCGCCCATCTGATAACCGTGATCACGCAGCCGGAGGCAATCGGCGCGGAGCCCTCGACCTTCCGGATCGTTCAACAGGGCGCGTGGGCACTCTACCTGGTGCTGCTGCCGATCGTTCTCGTGCATGCTGCGGTCGGCGTCTACCGGTTGTCGGTCAAGTGGGGTGTCCCGCCGCTTGCGAATGCCGCGGCCGCCAAGCGGCGACGCATGGCGATGTGGATTGTCACGGCGATGTACCTCGCGCTCGGGCTTGCATCGCTCGGCACATACGTTCAGCGCGGGCTTGCCGGGTGACGCGATGAAGATCATCTATACGGATGTGCTGGTGATCGGCGGCGGCCTCGCGGGGTTGCGGGCCGCGATCGGCGCACAGCGGCGCGGCTACGGCGCGACGATCCTCTCTCTCGTGCCGGCGAAGCGCTCGCATTCGGCCGCGGCGCAAGGCGGCATGCAGGCAAGCCTCGGAAACGTCTTCAAGGGGCAGGGCGACAGCGAGGACGTGCACTTCGAGGACACGGTCCGCGGAAGCGACTGGGGCGCCGATCAGGAAGTCGTGCGAATGTTCGTCAACACCGCACCCAAGGCGGTTCGCGAGCTCGCTGCCTGGGGGGTGCCGTGGAGCCGCGTGCGCAAGGGTGATCGCCAGGTCGTCATCAACGGTCAGAAGGTGACGCTTACCGAGCGCGAAGAGGCGCACGGGCTGCTCTCGCAGCGCGACTTCGGCGGGACCAAGAAATGGCGAACGTGCTACGTCTCGGACGGCACCGGACACGCTCTCCTCTACACCGTGAGCGACCGCGCAATCGCAAGCGGCGTGCCCGTTCACGAGCGCGCCGAAGCCTTGGCCCTCATTCACGACGGAGGGCGCTGTTACGGCGCCGTCGTGCGAGATCTGATCACCGGCGAGCTGATGGCCTATGTTGCCAAGGCGACCGCGATCGCCACCGGCGGCGCTGGACGCCTCTACCGAGTCACCACCAACGCCGTGATCTGCGAAGGCATCGGAACCGCGATTGCACTGGAGACCGGCGTAGCGGCCCTGGGAAACATGGAAGCGGTCCAGTTCCACCCGACGGGAATCTTCCCGGCGGGCATCCTCGTCACGGAAGGCTGCCGCGGCGACGGCGGGCTGCTCAAGGACGGCGCGGGCCACCGCTTCATGCCCGACTACGAGCCCGAGAAGAAGGAGCTCGCCTCGCGCGACGTGGTGTCCCGGCGCATGGAAGAACACATCCGCAAGGGAAAGGGCGCTCGAACGCGTTTTGGCGATCACCTCTGGCTCGACATCACGCTGCTCGGGCGCGCGCATATCGACCGGAATCTTCGGGAGGTGAAGGAGATCTGCGCGCATTTTCTCGGCATTGATCCGGTGGAGCAGTGGATTGCCGTGCGCCCCGCGCAGCACTACACGATGGGCGGCGTGCGCACGACCCCGTCTGGCCAGAGCCCGACGCTGAACGGCCTGTTCGCTGTTGGCGAGGCTGCGTGCTGGGACATGCATGGCTTCAATCGGCTGGGCGGCAACTCGGTCGCCGAGACAGTGGTCGCCGGAATGATCGTCGGGGAGCGCATCGCGGAGTTCTGCGGAAATCCGGCCAACGACATCGACGTCTCGACCGGCCTCGTGCGCGATTTTCTGGAGCGCGAGCAAGCGAAGCTCGATACGCTCCTTGCTTCCGGCGGGACCGAGGACGCGAGCGCCATCCGCGCTGAGATGCAGGATCTGATGACCGCGAAAGTCGGCATCTTCCGCACGGGCCGGGAGCTCGAAGAGGCGGTGGACGCGCTGCAGAAGCTTCTGCTGCGCAGCCGCTCGATCCGGGTTCGCGGACACGCCGCTGGAGCGAATCCGGAGCTCATGACCGCGTACCGGACCCAGAAAATGCTCAAGCTCGCCCTTTGCGTCGCGTACGGTGCGCTGACGCGCACCGAGAGCCGGGGGGCGCACTTCCGTGAGGACTTCCCGCGCCGTGACGATCGGGACTGGCTGAAGAGAACACTGGCGACCTGGCCGGGCGAACGCGACACGCTCCCGACGCTCCGTTATGAGCCGCTCGATGTGATGAAGATGGAGCTGCCGCCCGGTTGGCGGGGCTACGGCGCGAAGGACTACGTCGAGCACCCGGACACCGCGCGTCGCACAGCCGAGATCGAAGCCATGAAGAATCGGCTGGCCAGCGCCGACCGATTCGCCGTACAGCACGCTTTGATGCCCTTCGACCATCTCCTGCCAGCGGGCTTTCGCGGCCGAAACGAGCGCATCGACGAGAGGCTGGCATGAACGAGCCGCATACGGTCCCCGGCGGCGCGACAGACGGCGCCAAGCCCCGCTCGTTGCGGATCAGCGTGATTCGCTTCAACCCGCGCGAGGCGGACACCGCGCCACGCCGGCAGACCTACGTCCTGGAGGAGGCCGACGGAATGACGCTCTTCCTCGCGCTTTCCGAGATCAGGGAGCGGCAGGATCCGTCGCTGCAGTTCGATTTCGTCTGTCGCGCGGGCATTTGCGGAAGCTGTGCCATGGTCATCAACGGTCGCCCCGGGCTTGCGTGCCGCACCCTCACTGCGCAACTCGGGCCTGAGATCATGCTGGCACCGCTGCCCGTTTTCGAGCTCATCGCGGATCTATCGGTCGACACCGGGAAGTGGATGCGCGCGATGAGCGAGCGGCTCGAGACCTGGGTGCACATGAGCGAAGGCGAGGCCGATCTCTGCCGGATGGAAGAGCCGATGGAGCCGGCGCTCGCCGAGGAGCTGTACGAGCTCGACCGGTGCATCGAGTGCGGCTGCTGCGTCGGGGCGTGCGGAACCCTGCGGATGCGACCGGAGTTCGTCGGTGCCGTCGGGCTGAACAAGATCGCGCGCTTTCGCCTCGATCCCCGCGACAACCGATCGGATGACGAGTTCTACGATCTGGTCGGCGACGATGACGGAGTGTTCGGCTGCATGTCGCTCGTCGGCTGCCAGGACGTGTGCCCGAAGAACCTGCCGCTCGCCACGCAGATCGCGTTCCTGCGCCGGAAGATGCTGGCGAAGGGCCTGAAGCGCTGACGACGAGGCCGCCGGGGCCTGACGCAGCCCGTCGTCAGTGAGCCCGGTGCGTTCCTACTGGGGTTCTGGCTGGAGCGCCTTGCGACCCGGGTGGATCGTCCCGCAATGCGCGCACTTGCGGTGCGACTCGTCGCCGTAGAACTTCTCGAAGAGCGGCGGCAAGGCGCTGACAATCTCCTGCGACTTGCGTAGGGGGTACTCGAATCGATACACCAGCCGATGGCACTCCAGGCAATACCATTCGAAGGCATCGACATGCGGATCGTGGCGCGGGCTCTCTACCACGATGCCGACGCTGCCGGCCTCCGGCCGCTGCGGAGAGTGGCGCACGTGCGGCGGAAGCAGCATCACCTCGCCCTCGCGAATCGGAATGTCGATCGGGGGCTTGCCCGGCTCGTCCATGACCCGCAGCACCATGTTGCCCTTCAGCTGATAGAAGTACTCCTCGACCGGGTCATCGTGAAAATCGGTGCGCTGGTTTGGACCGCCGATCGCCATGACGATCATGCCGGCGTCTTCGAACAGCAGCTGGTTGCCGACCGGCGGCTGCAGCCGGTGACGGTTCTGCTCGATCCAGCCCTGCAGATCGAACGCCTTCAACCGTGCGCCGATGCCCATGGCGTCCTCCATCAGGCCGCTGCGCGGGCCGCTCCGGTCGGTTTCAGTTTCAGACCGCACGATTCGAACGCAGCGCGCGTCGCGGCCCTCTCCTGCTCGGAGAGATCGAGCAGGGGGCGGCGGACCGGGCCGCCCGCCTGGCCGAGCAGTTCCTGCCAGTACTTCTGATGCGCCTGGGGCGTGCCGGCCGGGCGCGTCCGCTTGAGCGCCTGCCGCACCGGCTCGAGGCTGTCGCGAACCTTGCGCGCCTTCTCGACTTCGCCGCGCATCGCGAGCTCGGTGTACTCCTGCATGCGCCGGTCGTGCTTCGTCTGCATGAGATAGGGGGGCGTGGAGCAGAGGTAGACCTGCCAGCCGAGCTCGACGATGTTGTCGAACCACTCGACCTCGGATGCGGTGCTCACGATCAGCTTGTCACCGGCCATGCGCGTGAGCTTGACGTACATGTCCCGCGGGACGCTGTACTTGATCGCCACGATGTTCGGCAGCTCAGCGAGCCGCGCGCAGAGCTCCGGGCTCATGAGGTAGCCCGCGTCGGGGTGGCTCCACAGCGCAATTCCGATGTCGACTTTCTCGGCGATGTGACGGTAGTACTCGTACACCGTCGATTCGACATCGTTGCCGAAGTGCAGGAGCGGGCTGTGCACGACGATGTAGTCCCCGCCTACGGATTCGGCGTGATTCGCGAGCGCGAGGACTGTGTCGAGGTTTTGGTCCGAGCACGAAAGGATCGTGCCGCAGTGGCCGCCCGCGGACATGGCTTCCTCGACCGCGAGCTCGAAGGTGCGCTTGCGCTCGGCAATCGACATCGAGAAGAACTCGCCTTGCTTCCCGGACACGAAGATCCCCGCCAGACCGAGGTCACGGTACCAGTGGCGAAGATTGCGGCGCAGGCCGTCCTCGTCGAGCGCGAGATCCGGCGTGAAGGGGTTTAGCGCAGCCGCCCAAATCCCCCGCAAGTGCTGCCGGGCGTAGTCCTTCGCGTCCCGCTTACGGTACTTCATGCTTCGCCCCGGTCCTTATAGTCCGTCCGTGACGACCATCCGGAATTTTCCCGTGCCTTCGCGTGCCTTGCGCGCCACGCGGTATTCGGGCGAATCGAAGAACGCCTTCGCCTTCTCGAGGCTCTCGAATTCCAGGATGACCAAGCGGGTTGGTGCCCAGTCCCCTTCGAGAATGGCGGTCTCGCCCGCCCGGGCGAGATAGCGCCCGCCGTACTTCTGGATCGCGGGGGGCGCGAGCCGCTTGTATTCCTCGTATGCGGCGGGGTCCGTGACGTTCATGTCCGCGATCAGGTAGGCGGGCATCGGGTGGGTGCTCCTCAAGGTAGTTGCAGAAAGTGGAGCAGCAGACCTGCCGCTCCACAGCCGAGTATGACTGGAATCATACCTGCCTTGAAGCGATAGAGCGCGACCAATGCCGCTATCGCGACGATGAGCGCGGGCCAGTCGAAAGGTCCGGAGAATGGTGCGCTGGCGCTTGCCTGTGGCCACATGACGTGCCAGGCGAAGAAAGCCGCGAGATTCAGGATCACGCCGACGACGGCGGCGGTGATGCCGGTGAGCGGTGCGGTGAGCCGTACGTTGCCGTGGGTGGATTCCACGAACGGCCCGCCGAGCAGGATGAGCATGAACGACGGCAGGAATGTGAAGAACGTGGCGACCGCGGCGCCCGCCAGCCCCGCGAGGAAAAAGGCGCCGGGCCCGAACACTTCCTTGGTCCAGCCCCCGACGAAGCCGACGAAGGTGACTATCATGATGAGCGGTCCGGGGGTCGTCTCGCCGAGCGCGAGCCCGTCGATCATCTGCGTCGCGGAGAGCCAGCCGTAGGTTTCCACGCCGCCCTGATAGACGTAGGGCAGCACGGCATAGGCGCCCCCGAACGTGAGGAGCGCGGCCTTGGTGAAGAACCAACCCATGCGTGAATAGGCGCCGTCCCAGCCGAAGATCGCGATGATCGCCGCGAGCGCGATGATCCACAGCGCGAGAAACGTCGCCAGCACACGAGCGAAATGCGGCCAGCTGTGCCGCGCGTGGGTGGGCGGAGGTGCGTGATCGTCGATCAGCGCGGCGCCATAGTGCCGGTCTGCCGCCGCGTGGCCGCCACCAATCGCGAACGTCGCCGGTGCGACGCGGCCGCCGAGATAGCCGATGACGCCGGCCGTGAGGACGATCGCAGGAAACGGCACGTCGAAGAAGAAGATGGCGACGAAGGCGATGGCCGCGATCACCCACAGCGTCGCATTCTTCAGGGCGCGTGAGCCGATGCGGTAGGCGGCGTAGGCGACGATCGCCGTGACGGCGGGCTTGATGCCGTAGAGGAAGCCGGCCACGGCCGGCACCTCGCCGAACGCGAGATAGATCCACGTGAGCGCGACCAGGATGAAGAAGGAGGGCAGCACGAACAACCCGCCAGCCACGATGCCGCCCACGGTGCGGTGCATGAGCCAGCCGATGTACGTTGCAAGTTGCTGCGCCTCGGGGCCCGGCAGCACCATGCAGTAGTTGAGGGCGTGGAGAAATCGCCGCTCGGAGATCCAGCGCCGCCGCTCGACGAGCTCCTGGTGCATCATCGAGATCTGCCCGGCCGGTCCGCCGAAGCTGATGAAGCCGAGCTTCAGCCAGTAGCCGAAGGCCTCGCGGAGCGATACCGAAGCGGGCGGCATGCGCGCGGCGCGCGACGCGTCCGCCGGAGTGGTTTGCGCGGAGTCGCTCACGCTGCGAACAGCCGCGCGTCGTGCCCCTCGCCGCGCGCCTTGCGCAGCCAGGCGTAAAGGGCGTCATACATGTCCATTCCCTTTGCCAGCATGGCGTGGTCGTCAGGGTAGAGCGCGGAAAGGCCGAGCGAGAAGGCCAGCAGTCCGGACGCCTGCGGCGCGAGGTCGAGCCGCGTGGTATCAGCGCCGCGCACGATGACGGCGAGTGCTTTCAGCGCGGGCTCGACGAGGTCGAAATCGGCGAGCAAGGCATCGAACGTGCAACGCTCGCCCCGGTGCGAGAGTTGCACGCCGGGCACGTCGTAGGGTATCGCACGAGCCTCCTCGGCCACCGCCAGCACGCGTTCCGGGGGAACGTAGTGGAAGATCGCGTGCGGATCGATGAAACGGCGCACGAGCCACGGGCAGGCAATCCGGTCGATCTTCGGCCGCTCGCGCGTCACCCAGCGGGACGGCTCGGTGCCGGAGACGCCCGGCACGCCGTCTGCTCGCATGGTAGGCGCCCCGGAGGCTTTCCAGGCTTCCGCGCCGCCCGCGAGCAAGCAGGCGTCGAACCCCAGCCCGCGCAGCTGATCCGCGACGTTCCGGCTGACCTCGTGCCCGTGGACGCAGTAGGCGACGACCGGACGGTCGCGCTCGAGCGCGAGGGCCCAGCGGTCTACCGCGTCGTGGGATCTGCGAATTGCACCCGGGACCAGGCGTCGATCGGCGTCAAAGGCGGCTGCCTTGCGAACGTCGATGATAGTAGGCGTGCGGGGCGTGCCGACGAGGTCGAGCAGCGCTTGCGGATCGATCGTGGGTACGCTGGTGGAAGCGGTGGTGTCCATGGCAACTCCTCACTCGATGCAGTGAATTGAACGCTGCAGAGCTTGGACGGGACACCGTCTGACCGGGAGCCTGCCGTCCCGGCACGGAAACTCTACTCCTCATGCGCGGCCGCGCGCAACTGGACTCGCGGTGCGTGCGGCGGCGTCACACGCCCGGCACGCGGCGCGGGGCGATGCGCTGCGACGCTCCGGCGCCGCTCGCGTCATAGCCGGGCAGGGCGGCGCAGATGGCTTGCAGCTCCGCGCCGCGCAGGAACGCAACGAGCCGCTGGACGCCGTCATCCCGGACCCGGGCCTCCCGGCACGCGAGGTAATAGGCCTCCGTCGCCAGCGGTGTGAAGTCGAGTCCGAACTGAGCTGCCGCAGCGCGGATCGCGAAGCCCGCGTCCGCTCCGCCGCCCGCGACGGTGGCGGCAACCGCAAGATGGGTGAACTCCTCGTCCTGGTAGCCGCGGACGTCCGAAGCCCGGACTCCCGCCTGGCGCAGGAGCCGGTCGATGAGGATGCGCGTGCCCGATCCGCGCTGGCGATTGATGAACCGCGTCCCGCTAGCTGCGATCGCTGCGAGCGTCCGGACCGGCGGCGTCTGGCCGTGACGCGTCACCAAGCCCTGCTCGCGTCGGAACAGTTGATAGACGCGGATTGGCTCCGGCAGACCGCGCGGGAACACGTCAAGAAACACCGACTCGAGCGCTGCGTCGGGCCCCGTGTGAAATCCGGCGATATCGCAGCGCCGTCTTGCCAGCGACTCGAGGCAATCACGGCTGCCGTGAACCTGCAGATCGATCTCGAGGCCGTGTGCGGCGAGCCGCTCGCGTGCCTTGATCAAGGCGAGATCGTGGCTGGCATGGATCGTGAGCTTGAGGGCCATGCCGGCGTCCGGCGCGGAAAGGGCAGCGGCCGCTTCGGCGGCGGCGCGCGCCAGCTCGGGGCCGAAGCGCGCCTCGATCTCCCGTCGCGACGCGACGAGGCCGGCGCCCAGCGCCGTCAGCCGCGTCCCCCGACCCCGCTCCAGCGATGCGAGCGGACGGCCGAGCGCCTCCGCCCAGCCCGTGAGCTGACCCCAGGCGTGGCGGTACGACATGCCCGCGCGTTTCGCCGCAGAGCGCAGCGATCCGCTGTCCGCGATGCCCTCCAAGAGCGCGAAGAGCGCGCCATCGAAGCGCGCCAGATCACGGCCGCCCAAGCGCCATGCCAAGTCGAGTTCGATCCGCAACATATGCAAAATATAGCATATTGTTTGTACTTCCCCGGGTGAGTAAGCTCCAAGACTGTGGGAAATAGTGATGCTCGATTGTGCATATATTGGTCCGAGCCCGATCCGGTGCGGCCAGCGCGCCGGCCGCGGTTGATCGGGGCGTATGGATAGCCTCGGTCAAGCGCTCGAACAGGCAATCGGGCTGGTGACGAGCGGCGACTCCGCGCTGCTCGACATCGTGCTGCTCAGCGTGCGCGTGAGCCTCTCCGCCGTGCTGCTCGCGACATTGCTCGGCCTGCCGCTCGGCGCCGCGATCGCGGTCGGCCGGTTTCCGGTGCGCAAGACACTCATCGTGATCCTGAATGCCCTGATGGGTCTCCCACCAGTGGTCGTCGGGCTGCTCGTCTATCTGCTGCTCTCCCGCGCCGGGCCGCTCGGTGAGCTCGGCATGCTCTTCACGCCGGCGGCGATGGTGATGGCGCAGACGATACTCATCCTCCCGATCATCGCCGCGCTTTCGCGTCAGGCCATCGAGGATGCCTGGACCGAGTACCAGGAGCAGCTGCGATCGCTAGGCGCGGGGCGCCTCGCTGCCGCATTCACGCTGCTGTGGGACACGCGATTTTCGCTGGTGACCGCGGTGCTCGCGGGATTCGGACGCGCTGCGGCGGAGGTCGGCGCGGTGATGATCGTTGGCGGCAACATCGACGGTGTCACGCGCGTCATGACGACGGCCATCGCGCTCGAGACCAGCAAGGGGGATCTACCGCTCGCGCTCGGGCTGGGCATCATCCTGCTCGCGCTCGTGCTGGCGCTGAACGCTGCCGCCTATCTCACGAAGGAAGCCGCGCAGCGGCGCTATGGATAGGTCCGGAGCGGCAATGCGCGCACCCACGACGATCCTCCCGCTGGTATTGGAGGGCGTCTCGTTCGTAGCGGGCGGACGGGCGATCGTGGATTCGATCTCGTGCGAGATCTCGGGCGGCGACCGGACGATCATCGTCGGGCCGAACGGCGCCGGCAAGAGCGTGCTCATGCGGCTCTGCCACGGGCTCCTGCAACCCACGGCCGGACGGGTCGTCTGGCGTGGCGCAAGCGGGAACGCCGCGCACCGCCGGCAGGCGATGGTCTTCCAGCGTCCGATCATGCTGCGGCGCTCGGCGCTCGCAAACATCGAGTATGCACTCGCGCTCCAGCGCCTTTCGCGCGGCGAACGGGAGCGGCAGGCCCTCGAGGCCATCGCGCGTGTCGGACTCGGACACCTTGCGGACCGGCCGGCGCGCGTCCTCTCCGGGGGCGAGCAGCAGCGTCTTGCGCTCGCTCGCGCATGGGCGCTCCGCCCCGAAGTGCTGTTTCTCGACGAGCCCACCGCGAGCCTCGACCCCGGCGCGGCGCGTGAAGTCGAGAACGCAATCGCTGCGGTGCACGCGAGCGGCACGAAGATCGTCATGACGACGCACAACCTCGGCCAGGCACGGCGACTGGGCGACGACATCCTGTTCCTCCACCAGGGCCGGCTCGCGGAGCGTGCCCCCGCCGAGCGATTCTTTACGGCCCCGACGACTTTCGAGGCCGCCGCATTCATCAAAGGAGAGCTGCCATGGACGTGACGCGTCGTCTGCTCGTCAGCGCCGCCCTCGGGTCGGCCATCCTCGCTCACGCGCCCACGTTCGGGCAGGACAAGTTCATCACCGTGGCCTCCACCACCTCGACCGAGAACTCGGGGCTGTTCAAGCACATCCTGCCGATGTTCGAGAAGCAGACGGGAATTCAGGTGCGCGTCGTGGCGCTCGGCACGGGTCAGGCGCTCGAGCTCGCGCGCCGGGGCGACGCGGACGTCCTGTTCGTCCACAACAAGTCTGCGGAGGAGAAGTTCGTCGCCGAGGGGTTCGGCGTCAAGCGGCACGACGTCATGTACAACGACTTCGTGCTGGTTGGCCCCAAGCGCGATCCGGCGAAGATCCGTGGCGGCCCGGACATCCTCGCGGCGCTCAAGCTGATCAGCGCGGCCGAGGCGCCGTTCGCATCGCGCGGCGACAAGAGCGGAACGCATGCCGCGGAGCTCCGCTACTGGCAAGCGGCCGGCATCGACCCCACCGGCGCAAGAGGTCGATGGTATCGCGAGACTGGATCCGGGATGGGTGCGACGTTGAACACCGCGTCCGGCATGGATGCCTACGTCCTCGCCGACCGCGGCACGTGGCTATCGTTCAAGAACCGCGGCGAGCTCGAAGTGCTGATCGAGGGCGATCCGCGGCTCTTCAACCAGTACGGGATCATCCTGGTGAGCCCGGCCAGACATCCGCACGTGAAAAAGGACATGGGCCAAGCCTTCGTGGACTGGCTGCTCTCGAAAGCGGGGCAGGAGGCGATTGCCAGCTACAAGATCGGCGGCCAGCAGCTTTTCTTCACGACGGCAACGCCATGATGCGCCCGCACGGAGCGGACGAACTCGATCGCCTGGCCGCGCGGTGCGCTCGCGCACGGGTTTGCGCCGCACGCTGTTAGAATTCACGCTTTTCAATCAACCACTTTGCCCTTCGGGCTCGACGCCCGAGCGGCGCTACGCCCGCGCGCGATGAAGGTATTCGGATTTGCCGGTTGGTCCGGCAGCGGCAAGACCACGCTGATCGAGCAGCTCATTCCACGCTTCGTCGGACGCGGGCTGAAAGTCTCGCTGATCAAGCACGCGCACCACAGCTTCGACGTCGACCAGCCGGGCAAGGACTCATATCGCCACCGGCAGGCGGGTTGCTACGAGGTGCTGGTCACCTCCGGAAAGCGCTGGGTGCTCATGCACGAGATGCGCGGGGAACCCGAGCCGGATATCGAGGATCAGATCAAGCGGATGGCGCCGTGCGACCTGCTGCTGATCGAGGGCTACAAGCGCTACCCGATGCCCAAGCTCGAGATCTACCGCGAGGCGAACGGCAAGCCCATGCTGTACCCAGACGACGACCGCATCGTGGCGGCGGCATCCGACGTCCCGCTCGAGACGAGCCTGCCGCAGTTTGATCTGAACGACTACGACGGGATCGCGAATTTCGTCCTAAAGTACAACGGATTTCGATGAACAAGCCAATGATCACGGTCGACGAAGCGCTGGGGGCTCTGCTGGGCGGCGCGGCGCCGATCGCCGATACCGAATCGGTGCCCACGCTCGAGGCGACCGGCCGCGTGGTCGCCGCCGATCAGTTCTCGACCGTCGACGTGCCCCCGCTCGACAACACGTCGATGGACGGCTACGCGGTGCGCGCAGCCGACTGCGCCAGCGGTGAGGCGCGGCTTCGCATAGCGCAGCGCATCCCGGCCGGCACCATCGGGCAGACGCTCGCACCCGGGACGGCAGCGCGCATCTTCACTGGCGCGCCGATTCCGCCCGGTGCCGATGCGGTCGTGATGCAGGAAGTCTGCACGATCGAGGGCGAGGAGGTCGTGGTCCGGCACAAGCCACGGCCAAGAGAATGGATCCGCATGGCCGGCGAGGACATCCGCGCGGGCAGCCGCATTCTCGAGCGCGGCGCGAAGCTCACGCCCCAGGCGTGCGGACTTGCCGCGTCGGTCGGACTGGCGAACTTGCCGGTCTACCGGCGTTTGCGGGTCGCGGTGTTCTTCACCGGCAACGAGCTCGTCATGCCCGGCGAGAAGCTGCCCGTGGGCGCGATCTACAACTCCAACCGGTTCACGATCCGGGGCTTGCTGCAGCGGCTCGGGTGCGAAGTGGACGATCTGGGCATCGTTCCGGACTCGCTCGAGGCCACGCGTGAGGCGTTTCGCCGCGCGGCGGCCTCGAGCGACCTCATCGTGACCAGCGGCGGAATGTCGGTGGGCGAAGAGGACTACGTGAAGGCCGCCGTCGAAGCCGAGGGCGAGATCGAGATGTGGCGCATCGCGGTGAAGCCGGGCAAGCCGCTCGCATTCGGCAGGGTGGGTCGCGCAGCGTTCATCGGCCTGCCCGGAAACCCGGTGTCGCTCTTCGTCACCGCGGTCGTTTTCGTCCGGCCATTCATACTCCGCTGTCAGGGCGTCTCGGCCATCGAACCGCTTGCTTTCCCGCTGCGGGCCGATTTCGACTGGCCGAAGCCGGACATGCGGCGCGAGTTCCTGCGGGTAAAATTGAACGCCGCTGGCGGGCTGGAGCTCTTTCCGAACCAGGGTTCGGCGGTGCTGACCTCCGCGGTCTTCGCCGACGGCCTGGTCGACAATCCCGAGCGCCACCCGATCGCGCGCGGCGACATGGTCCGCTACGTCCCGCTCTCGGAGTTGCTCGGTTAAGATCGATTCTGAGTCATGATCAAGGTGCTCTATTTCGCAAAGCTGCGCGAGGACCTCGGGAAGGCGTCCGAGGAATTCGCGCTGCCCGGTGGCGTCACGACGGTTGCCACGCTGCGTGCACACTTGATGACGCGCGGCGCGACGTGGCAGACCGCCCTGGGGCAGGGCAAATCGCTGCGCGTCGCGGTCAACCAAGAAGTGGCCGAGCCCGGCACGCCGGTGCGCGCGGGCGACGAGGTCGCATTCTTTCCTCCCGTGACGGGAGGGTAGGATGAAACCGATGCCGCAGGCATCGCTGTCCCGGGATTCGGGGAGCACGAGGGGGCGCCGCGAGGCGGCAGGGTGGGGCGGAGGGGCCCCAACCCTCCTTGGGCCCCCTCGTAGCGTGGGAGACTGATATGCCGGTCCGCGTCCAGATCGAGGATTTCGACATCGCGCGAGAGATCGCGGCGCTGCGCGCGGCCAACCCCAAGGTGGGTGCGGTGGCGAGCTTCATCGGCACCGTGCGCGACGTCAACGACGGCACCCCAGTCGCCACGCTGACGCTCGAGCACTATCCCGGAATGACGGAGAAGGCGCTCGAGAGCATCGTCGCCGAGGCGCGCTCCCGCTGGCGCATCATCGATGCGACCGTGATACATCGCGTCGGCGAGCTCAAGCCGCTCGATCAGATCGTGCTGGTCGTCGTCGTGGGCGAGCATCGCGGTGACGCTTTCGCGGCGTGCGAGTTCCTGATGGACTATCTGAAGACTCGCGCGCCGTTCTGGAAAAAGGAGGAGACGCCCGAGGGCAGCCGCTGGGTCGACGCGCGCGGGTCGGACGACGTCGCCGCGGGACGCTGGGACAAGCCCAAGCGCGATGCAGCTTAGCGCCTTCGCGGCCGTGGGGGTTGGCGCCGCGCTGGGGGCATGGGCGCGTTGGGGGCTCGGCGCAGCGCTGAACGCCCTGGTGCCGAACCTTCCGCTCGGCACGCTGGTTGCGAATCTCCTCGGCGGATACCTGGTCGGCGCCGCGATTGCTCAGCTCGAGAACGTAGCGGGCGTTGCGCCGGAGGTCCGGCTCTTCGTGATCACCGGGTTCCTGGGCGCCTTGACGACGTTCTCCACGTTCTCTGCCGAGGCGGTGTCGCTCCTGCACACCGGACGGTACGGCTGGCTGGTCGCGCACTCGGCCTTGCATCTCCTCGGCTCGCTTGCGATGACAGTGCTCGGCCTCGAGACCGTCCGCCTGCTGCGAAGCTAAACCTCGGCAAAGACTGATCAAGGCTCATCCCCGCGGAAGCGGGGATCCAGCATGCCACTGAATGTGCTCCGTCTGGATTCCCGCGTGCGCGGGAATAACGGACTCGTGGAGACCTTCCCTAGTTTCCAGTGGTTCCGAACTCCGCGGGCACCCGCGCGTAGACCACCTCGATCTTTTCTTTGCGCATCAGGTCCAGCAGGGACTCGGCCTGTGCTTCGGTCACGACGAACTCGATCTCCACCGGAAGATTGGCGCTGAGCTCGAAGAATCGCTGCTCGTGCACGACGCCGTGGCGGCCATAGCCGGCGATGGCGCGGAACGCGGATCCGCCCGAAACACCGAGCGCGCACGCCTGCTCGAGCAGCCATTCGTAGAGGAGCTTGCCGCCGTGCTTGTGATTCTCGTGGACGTAGAAGCGGAGGTAGGTGGCTTGCATGGCGTCATGCCGATCAGCGAGGCTATGCTGCCAGTATAGCTTCGCGGCAATCAGAGCAACTGGGTACAGCCGGCGCAACGGCGACTCAATCGCCCTTCTTGAGCCGCTCTCTCAGCTCGGTCTTCAACACCTTGCCGTAATTGTTCTTGGGAAGCTCGCGGACGAAGCGGTACTGCTTCGGCCGCTTGAAGCGCGCGATGTGCTCGAGGCACAGCGTGTCGAGCTCGGCGGGGGCGACCTCCGCTCCGGGCGCGGGAACGACGAATGCCACGACTTCCTCGCCCCATTCCGCGTGCACGCGGCCGACCACGGAAACCTCCTGCACGGCCGGATGCGTGAGCAGCACTTCCTCGACTTCGCGCGGGTAGATGTTCGAGCCGCCGCTGATGATCATGTCCTTCGAGCGATCCATCAACGTCAGGAACCCGTCCGAATCGAGCGCGCCGACGTCGCCCGTGTGGAGCCAGCCTCCGGCGAGCGCGGCTGCGGTGGCCTCCGGGTTGCGCCAGTATCCCTTCATCACCGAGTCGCCGCGAACCAGGATCTCGCCCGGCTCGCCCGGCAAGAGAGGCCGGTCGTCGGCCCCGGCCACGATGACCTCGACCGCGGACTGCGCGACTCCCACCGAGGCCAGGCGATGCGCGTAGCGCGGATGGGACGTCGCGCCGAAGTGATGCTTGGCGAGGGCGGTGATGGTCATCGGGCTTTCACCCTGACCGTAGATCTGGGCAAAACGCTGGCCCATGACCGCCAGCGCGTCCTCGATGTCGGCCAGATACATCGGGCCGCCGCCATAGATCACGGTCTTCAGCCCTTCGAGCGCGGGGTGGGCGGCGCGCGCATGATCCACCATGCGCTTGACCATGGTCGGTGCCGCGAACATCGCGACGCCGCCGTGCCGGGCGGCAAGAGCGAAGATCTCGCCGGGATCGAAGGAGCCGCTCTCCGGGATGATCTGCTGCGCCGCCTGCGCGACGTGCGGAAGGCCGTACATGCCGGATCCGTGCGACATCGGCGCCGCGTGGATGGTCGAATCGCGGGGCGCAATCGTATCGACGTCGGCGAAATAACACCATATCGCGGCCATCAGGTTCCGGTGCGTGAGCATCACGCCCTTCGGGCGACCGGTCGTGCCGCTCGTGTAGAAGAGCCAGGCGAGTTCGTCGGACCCGGCGTCGTGGACGGCTGCCGGATCGCCGCCGAAGAGTGCCCGGTAGTCCGCCGATCCGACCTCGATCAGATGCTCGAGCGCGGGCAGCGACGCGGCGAGCGGCGCAAGTCCGACCGCGAGGTCCGGGGTGACGAAGCACGCCCGTGCCTCGCTGTTCGCGAGGATGTACTGGACTTCGCGTGGATGCAGTTTCGCATTGATCGGCACGGTCGAGAATCCACCCCACCACGCGCCCCAGAGCGTCTCGACATACTCGGGGCAGTTGCGCATGAGCAGGGCGATCCGGTCGCCGGGTGCGAGCGCGAGGCGTGTGCGCAGCGCGTGCGCAAGCTCGGCGCAGCGGCGCGCGAGCTGCGCATAGGTCGCATAGCGGATGGGTCCGTGCGCAACGGCGGGCGCTTCGGGGAGTACCCCGGCTGCGCGGGCCAGCAGGCGTGCCAGGTTCATGGATGAAGTCGGCTTGCGGCGCCCCTCTGCAATCGTCCGACCCGGACTATTGCACTGGAGCGGGGGATTCGCAAAAGGGGATCCGACCCCTCTTGCGGCCCGTCGCATCGGCCGATTCTAGCCGCGCTCGATAGGGCGCGGCCCGGTGCCGGGTGGGCCCCGTCGCACGCCGGACTGCTGGACCGCCTGGGAGAAGGAGGAGGAGGGTACCCAGCCGGGACAGCCCAGCGCGGAGGGGTTACTGTGCGCCACGGCTTGCGGCCGTGGGCAGAAGTCTTACGTCGGTTGGCCGTTCCGCTCGAGCGGCGCTTGGGCGGCTGCACGGGCCTTGGCCTTGCCCTGGCCGAAGACGGTCACCGCCCAGTCGCGCACCGCGCGTGCGATGCTCCAGGCGGCCTCAGAGCGCATCTCCTGCGCGCGTTTCTGGATTGCCGCGTGGTCCAGCATCACCGCTTCCCAGTCGCGGTAGGTGCTGTGCGTGGGCGCCTCGCCCTGATTCACTGTGGTCTTGCGGGTCGTCATACAAACTCCTAGATACTCCGTTGATCTGTTTGCGATGTTGCATTGCACACTAACCAATATATGGGGTCGTTGAGCGAAAGTCCAATCGCCCGTTTGGATGTCGCGGATCGGCGCCAGTTATACTGTGTCTAAAGTCACAGTACGGGGGGCACCCGGGGTCGGAAAGGGGGCTTCGGGAGGCGGAGAGCAGTGGCCGGGCGCCGGCCGTATGGGCCCAAACGGGCCGCTCAGCGCGCCGCCGCCAGCTTGGCGTTCACTTCGGTCAGGCGGTTGATGAGGACCCGCATGAACGCCTTCTGAAAGCTCACCTGGCAGGCGGGGCTGGCGACCTGGAGCGCCTTCGACTTGATCTCGATCACCGAGATCTCGTCCGTCGCGGTGATGGTCGTCGTTCGATGGCCGAGCCGGTCGCTGAAATACAGAATCTCGCCGAACACGCCACCGCGCTCGATCGTGTTGATGATCTTGTTGCTGAGGCTCACGTTCACCTCGCCCTGCACGAGCAGATAGAAGCTGTCGCCCTGCTCGCCTTCGTTGATGATGACCCTGCCCTTGGGGATCGTCCGCCAGCTTGAGATACGCAGCGCCTCCCACAGCACGACGTCGTCGAAATCCTCGAAGAATGCCAGTCCGCGCAGCTCGTTGAACTTTTCCGAATCGGACAGCGCATCGCCCGCGAGCCGTAGCGTGCCGAACGCCTTCGAGAGGTCCTTGCCGAAATCGATCCACGTCCGGTAGCGGTCGGCCGGGCTCTTCTGGATCGCCTGGAGGCAGATCTCGTCGAGCAGCGGCGGCAACTCCGGGCGGAAGGTCGAGGGCGGGGGCGCCTCGACGTTCAGGATCTCGTAGGTGAGGGAGAGCTGATTCGACGCGTTGAAAGGGAGGCGCCCAGTGAGCAGCTTGTACATCACCACGCCCAGTGAATAGATGTCGGTCTGATGGGTGAGATTCTCGAGCCTCACCTGCTCCGGCGACATGTAGGCCGGTGAGCCAATGCCGGTGAGCTGAGTCGTATCCTGGGCAAGCTGTTCCTGGAACGACGCGCCGAAGTCGCTGACCTTGATTTCGCCGTCGGGGCTGTAGAGGAGGTTGCCGGGCTTGATGTCGCGGTGAATGACCCCGTTCTGGAAGGCGAAGTCGAGCGCCCGGATGCACTTGAAAATGATCTCGACCACCTTGCCGAGCGGGAGCAGGCTGTCGACCTCGCAATAGCTCTCGAGCGTGGTGCCCGCCACATGCTCCATGACGATGTAGCTGTACTCGGGCTCGCTCACCGCGTCGTAGATCTCGACGATGTGCGGATGCTGCAACCGCCCGGCGAGCGCCGCTTCGGCGAGGAAGCCCTTGCGCAGCAGCTTGCGCTGCAGATCCGAAGCGCTGTCCTCGAAGAAGAAAACCTTGATGGCCACGTCCCGGTCCGCGAACGGGTCGCGGCCCAGAAAAACCTTGCTGGTCGCACCTTTCCCGATCTCCTTCAAAATCGGGTACTTCCCGATGCGCCAGTCCAGCTCGAATTTCATCGCCATGGGGTAATCTTCGGATTTCACTGAGTTTATCCCACCGGCACCCGAAGAAAGAACCGCAAGGTCCCGTCGGACTTGAAAAATTCGGCATTCGGCCGCACGTCCGAAGCAGTTGAATTGGGGAATCCTCCATGCGATTGGACAAGCTGACGACGAAGTTCCAGCAGGCGCTGGCCGACGCCCAGAGCCTGGCGGTCGGCGCCGACAACCCGTACATCGAGCCGATTCACGTGCTCTCTGCGCTGCTCGCTCAGGACGAGGGCGGCACCGGCTCGCTGCTGCAGCGGGCCGGGGTGAACGTGCCAGGTCTAAAAGATTCGCTGCGGGAGGCGATCGGCCGCCTGCCGAAGGTCGAGGGCCAGGCCGGGGAAGTGCAGATCTCGCGCGAGCTGAACAACCTCCTCAACGTCACCGACAAGGAAGCGCAGAAGCGCGGCGACCAGTTCGTCGCGTCCGAGCTCTTCGTCCTCGCGCTCAGCCAGGACAAGGGAGAGGCCGGGCGGCTCCTCAAGCAGGCCGGCGGCACGCGCCAAGGCATCGAGCAGGCGGTCCAGGCCGTGCGCGGGAGCGAGAACGTGACCAGCGCCGAGTCGGAAGGGCAGCGCGAGGCACTGAAGCGCTACACGCTCGATCTCACCGAGCGGGCGCGCCAGGGCAAGCTCGACCCGGTGATCGGACGCGACGACGAGATCCGGCGCGTGATCCAGATCCTGCAGCGCCGCACCAAGAACAACCCCGTGCTGATCGGCGAGCCGGGCGTGGGCAAGACCGCGATCGTCGAGGGGCTCGCCCAGCGGATCGTGAACGGCGAAGTGCCGGAGACACTGCGCGACAAGCGTGTGCTGTCGCTCGACATGGCGGCGCTGCTCGCCGGGGCGAAGTATCGCGGCGAGTTCGAAGAGCGCCTGAAAGCAGTTCTCAAGGAGATCGCGCACGACGAAGGCCGCATCATCGTCTTCATCGACGAGCTCCACACCATGGTCGGCGCAGGCAAGGCCGAAGGGGCGATCGACGCGGGAAACATGCTGAAGCCGGCGCTTGCGCGCGGCGAGCTGCATTGCGTGGGCGCAACCACCCTCGACGAGTACCGCAAGTATCTCGAGAAGGACGCGGCGCTCGAGCGCCGCTTCCAGAAGGTCCTGGTCGAGGAGCCGTCCGTCGAGGCGACCATCGCCATCCTGCGCGGCCTGCAGGAGAAGTACGAGGTCCACCATGGGGTCGATATCACCGACCCGGCGATCGTCGCAGCCGCCGAGCTCTCGCATCGCTACATCACGGACCGTTTCCTGCCCGACAAGGCGATCGACCTGATTGACGAGGCGGCCTCGCGGATCAAGATGGAAATCGATTCCAAGCCCGAAGCGATGGATCGCCTCGACCGCCGCCTGATCCAGCTCAAGATCGAGCGCGAGGCGGTGAAGCGCGAGAAGGACGAGGCGTCTCGCAAGCGCCTCGCCGCGATCGAGGAAGAGATCGTGAAGCTCGAGCGCGAGTACGCCGATCTGGACGATGTCTGGAAGGCGGAGAAGGCGCAGGTCCAGGGCTCCCAGCACATCAAGGAAGAGATCGAGGGCATCCGGCTGGAAATGGAGGAAGCGCGCCGCCGCGGTGACTGGCAGAAGATGTCCGAGCTCCAGTACGGGAAGCTTCCGCAGCTCGAGGCGCAGCTCTCCACGGCGGAAAGCGGCGGCGACAAGAAGCCGCTCAAGCTCTTGCGCACGCAAGTCGGCACGGAAGAGATCGCCGAGGTGGTCTCGCGCGCAACCGGCATTCCCGTCGCCAAGATGATGCAGGGCGAGCGCGAGAAGCTGTTGCACATGGAAGACCGGATTCATCAGCGCGTCGTGGGTCAGGACGAGGCGGTGCGCCTCGTGTCCGATGCGATCCGTCGATCGCGCTCTGGACTTTCCGACCCGAACCGACCGTACGGCTCCTTCCTCTTCCTCGGACCGACCGGCGTCGGCAAGACCGAGCTGTGCAAGGCGCTCGCGACGTTCCTGTTCGATTCGGAAGAGCATCTCGTGCGGATCGACATGTCGGAGTTCATGGAGAAGCATTCGGTGGCGCGACTGATCGGCGCGCCGCCCGGATACGTCGGCTACGAAGAAGGCGGCTATCTCACCGAGGCAGTGCGGCGGAGGCCGTACGCGGTGATCCTGCTCGACGAGGTCGAGAAGGCGCACCCGGACGTGTTCAACGTGCTCCTGCAAGTGCTCGACGACGGGCGGCTGACCGACGGCCAAGGCCGCACGGTCGATTTCAAGAACTCCGTGATCGTGATGACCTCCAATCTTGGATCGCACATGATCCAGAGCATGGCGGGCGACGATCCGGCGCTGATCAAGCTCGCCGTTCTGGGCGAGGTGAAGGCGCAGTTCCGGCCGGAGTTCGTCAATCGGCTCGACGAGATCGTGGTCTTCCACGCCCTCGACGCGAAGCACATCAAGGACATCGCGCGAATCCAGCTCCGGCAGCTTTCGGACCGGATCGCCAAGATGGACCTGCACCTCGTCGTCGACGAGAGCGCGCTCGACGAGCTCGCCAAGGCGGGGTTCGATCCCGTCTACGGCGCCCGGCCGCTCAAGCGCGCGATCCAGCAGACGATCGAGAACCCGCTCGCGACGCAGCTGCTCGAGGGCAAGTACGCGGCGCGGGACACCATCCGGGTCGCGTTCGCTGGAGGGCGCATGACTTTCGACAAGACCGGCGCGGCGGAGCGTGCGGCGGCGTAATGCGCCATAGAAGTTGGGGCGAGCGGGCCCGCGACGGCCTCATGGTGCCGCAAGGCAAGCCGTCGAGCGGGTGACCCGGCTCGCGGCGGCCAGTCAACACACGACAGGCCGCACACGAGCCACCCGCTAAACGACGGCTGCGGCACAGATCGCCCGTCCCGGGCCCGCTCGCCCCGTGGAGACGCCGTGCCGAAATCTGTGTCGGAAAAGTACGTCGGTTCTCCTGGGCCCACGCACTGCGTCAGCGTCTCTCGGGGTGGCGGGCGCTTGCGGCCGTAGGCGCCGGACGGGCATGGCCGCTGCCCCGCTGACGCGGTCCCCGGACTTAGCGTGCCGCGGTAACGGCGCGCGCGCGGCGGGCGAGCTCTTCCCAGAGGGTGGAGGGGTCGGCTCGGTAGGGAGCGTCGGGATCGACGTGGACCGCCCACCAGTCTCCGCGACCCAGCTCGCTTGCGAGCTGCCCCGGCGCCCAGCCGGCGTAGCCGGTGAAGAAGCGCAATTGCGCCGGCGGGTTCCGCATGAGCTGCTCGACGGTCGCCGGGTTGAGGGCGAGCCAGAGATCGCCGCTGATCCGCAACGCTTCGCCGGGCGGCTCGGCGGCGCGGAAGACCGCGTAGACGCCAACCGGCTCCACCGGGCCGCCGAAGTAGATCGGCTCCGTGAACCGGGCGAGCATTGCGTTGCCCGGAAGGATTTGCGCGAGCGACTTGGTCGTCGGCCGGTTGATGATGACCCCGACCGCTGCGCCGTTCGGCGCTTCCGCAACCACTACGACGGTTTCGCGAAAGTTCGGATCGAGCAGGTGGGGCTTGGCGACCAGGACGGTGTTGCGATCTTCCTGTGCCGTCACGGCGGCCGGAAGGGCCAGCGCGAGCGCGGCGGCCATCGCCAGCAGCCATGTCGCCAGGCTGCGGGCGCGGCAAACCATCAGAGCAACCCGGCTGGACCCGGTGTATCCGGGATGGTCGCCATCGCTGTGATCCGGCGCGACAAGCGGTGCAGCTCTTCCCAGAGGCCTTTGGTGTCCTTGCGGAGCACGACCGCCGGGTCCGCATTCTGCACCGACCACAGGCCACGGTCGACTTCGCGACGAAGCTCGCCCGGCCGCCAGATCACGTATCCGACGTAATACCGCGCCTCATTGGGCGTCGTCTCGATGATCTGGTCGATGGTCGCGACGTTGATCGCCATATAGAGGCTCTTCATGAGGGCGACCGAGCCCCGGCCCGGACTGTTATCGCGCCTCACCACCGCGACGAGCGCGGAGCGCGAGAAAGGCCCGCCGAAATAGACGGGATCCAGGACCTTCTTCGAGGGCTCGTGCTCGGGAAACAGGTTCGAAAGCGGCTGGTTCGTCGGGCGATTGACGATGACGCCGATGTGGCCACCGTTGTCGAGCGCCACGGCGAGCAGCACGGTTTGCCGGTAGGTCGGATCGCGAAACGCCGGGTTGGCGACCAGCAGGACCGCGTCGTTGTCGTCGGCCCACGCCGGAGCCGCAGCGCCAACAAGGGCGAAGGCGAGAATCAGGAATCTCAGACTTCTCATTACGCGGCTACCTCGCAGAATCGGATCCGGTACCCGATCTTACCGCAGCAACTTCCGTATGGCGAAAGCAGTCTAGCAGATGGTCGTTCACCAGTCCGACCGCCTGCATGAAAGCGTAACAGATCGTCGTCCCGACGAATTTGAAGCCACGCTGCCCGAGGTCCTTGGACAGCTTGTCCGACACGGAAGTCCGAGGCGGGACATTTTTTAGTGTACGCCGGCGGTTGTGAATCGGATGCCCGTCCACGAAACGCCACAGATAGGCGTCGAACGACCCGAATTCCTCCTGCACCGCGAGGAAGGCCTTGGCGTTGACCACCGTGGCCTCGATCTTGGCCCGATTGCGCACGATGCCCGGATCGACCATCAACCGCGCGCGCCGCGCGGGCGTGAAGCGCGCGACGCGCGCCGGCTCGAACTCGGCGAAGGCTTTTCGGTATCCGGCACGCTTGCGAAGGATGGTCAGCCAGGACAGGCCCGCCTGGGCGCCCTCGAGGATCAGGAACTCGAAGAGGATCCGGTCGTCGTGAACCGGCACGCCCCACTCCTCGTCGTGATAGCGGACGTACTCCTCGGCGCCGAGGCACCACGGGCATCGGGTTGGCGGCGGGGTCACGCCCGCAATTGTCGTTCAATCGCGAACGAAACGGAAACGGGCGGCCGCAGCCGCCCGTGCCACCGATCCGGGCGCGCCGCTAAGCGCTGAAGGCCTGAATGCCGGTCTGCGCGCGCCCGAGGATCAGCGCGTGAATGTCATGCGTGCCTTCGTACGTGTTCACCGTTTCTAGGTTGACGACGTGCCGGATGACGTGAAACTCGTCGGCGATTCCGTTACCGCCGTGCATGTCGCGCGCCATCCGCGCGATATCCAGGGCCTTCCCGCAGGAGTTGCGCTTGACGAGCGACACCATCTCGGGCGCTGCCCGGCCTTCGTCCATCAGGCGCCCGACGCGCAGGACCGCCTGCATGCCCAGTGTGATCTCGGTCATCATGTTCGAGAGCTTCAGCTGAATCAGCTGGTTCGCGGCGAGCGGCCGGCCAAACTGCTGCCGATCGAGCACGTACTGCCGGGCGCGGTGCCAGCAATCTTCGGCGGCGCCGAGCGCTCCCCACGAGATTCCGTAGCGTGCCTTGTTGAGACAGCCGAAAGGCCCTTTCAGACCCTTGATGTCGGGCAGGAGGTTCTCTTCGGGGACGGGCACCTCGTCCATGACGATCTCGCCGGTGATCGAGGCACGCAGGCTCATCTTGCCTTCGATCTTCGGTGCCGACAGTCCCTTCATCCCCTTCTCGAGGATGAAGCCGCGAATGTCGCCGCCATCGTCCTTTGCCCAGACCACGAAGACATCCGCGATCGGGGAATTGGTGATCCACATCTTGGCGCCGGTGAGGGAGTAGCCTCCCGCGACCTTCTTCGCGCGGGTCTGCATGCTGCCCGGATCGGATCCGTGATTGGGTTCGGTGAGCCCGAAGCAACCGACGATCTCGCCGGTGGCGAGCCTGGGCAGATACTTCTTGCGCTGCGCCTCGGTGCCGTAGGCGTGAATCGGGTGCATGACCAGCGAGGACTGCACGCTCATCGCCGATCGGTATCCGGAATCGACGCGCTCCACCTCGCGGGCGATGAGCCCGTAGCACACGTGATTGACGCCGGCGCAGCCGTAGCCGTCGATGGTGGCGCCGAGGAAGCCGAGCGACCCCATCTCGTTCAAGATCTCGCGATCGAATCGCTCCTTGCGGGTCGCTTCGAGCACGCGCGGTAGCAGCTTCTCCTGACAATACTCGCGCGCGCTGTCGCGGACCATCCGCTCCTCCTCGGTGAGCTGGTCTTCGAGGAGGAAGGGATCGTCCCACTGGAACACCGCCTTGGCCTTTACGTCGGGTGCGTTCATCCTGTTCCTTCCGCGCGCGCGGCCGCGCTCTGTTTCATCCTTTGTGCCTCATGCTTCGGGCGTGAGCAATGATACGCCCAAGCGCGCGCGGCGCTTGAGCCACGGGCTCGGTCGGTAGCGCGGATCTTGATAGAAATCAAACAGCTCGCCGAGGATGGCGAGAACGCGGGCCGGGCCGATGGCGTCGCCCCACGTCAGCGGACCGGTCGGGTAACCCAGCCCGAGCGTGACCGCGCGGTCGATGTCCGCGGGGGTCGCGATGCGTTGCTGCGCGATATCGGCTCCGATGTTGACGATCTGGGCGATGACGCGCTGGGCGATGAATCCGGGACTGTCGTGGATCACCGTGACCGGGACGCCATCCCGGGCGAGCAGCGCATGTGCGGCGTCGCGCATCGCCGGGGAGGTCAGCGGTGTCGTCATGAGGGTGCGGCGTTTGGTGAGCCCGGTGAGGCAGTCCACCGCGACCGTGCGTGTCGGATCGAGTCCCTCGGCGAGTGCGGCCGTGGTTGCGTCACGGCCGAGTGGCGCGACCAGACACAGTGCGCGGTCGTCCGGCGCGGCGCCGCGCTGCGCGCGTGCCTCGAGCTTGGCGACCAGATCGTCCAGGTCCGCTCCGAGCCCTTGACGGCTGACCCAGACAGGCACCTCTGCGGCTGCGGGTGTCGGGGTGTCCGCAATCGATTCCGGCTTGCCTCCGCTATAGCGGTAGAACCCGCGGTCGCCCGACTTGCGACCGAACAGTCCGGCCCCGACGCGTTGCGCGGCGATCGGCGAGGGCCGGTAGCGCGGTTCCTGGTAGTACTGGTTGTAGATCGACTCCATCACCGCATGCGAGACGTCCAGTCCGGTGAGGTCCAGGAGCTCGAACGGGCCCATCCGGAAGCCGGCCGCTTCGCGCAGCACGCGATCGATCTGATGGAACGCGGCGATGCCCTCGCGCAGGATCTGGAGCGCCTCGGTGCCATAGGCGCGGCCCGCATGGTTGACGATGAAACCGGGGGTATCCTGCGCGCGCACGGGAGTGTGCCCCATGCGCTCGGCGAGCGCGGTGAGCGCCTCGCCGACCCAGGGCGCGGTCATGACGCCGTCGATCACCTCCACGACTTTCATCAACGGCACGGGATTGAAGAAGTGGAAGCCAGCGACTCGCTCCGGGTGCTTGCATTGGGCGGCAATTGCCGTGACTTGGAGCGACGAGGTGTTCGTCGCGAGGATGCATTCGGGGGAGACGATTCCTTCGAGGTGGGTCAGCAGCTCGCGTTTGGCCGTGAGGTCCTCGACGATGGCTTCGACCACGACGTTGCAGGAACTCAGGCGGGAGAGCACGTCCGCGATGCTGATGCGCTCGATCGCCGCCTTGGCGGCATCGGGGGTGAGCCGGCCTTTCTCGGCCAGCTTGGCGAGCATCTGGGCCACGTACTCCCGGGCGGCGGGTGCGGCGTCCGACCGGGTGTCGTAGAGCACGACCCGGATGCCCGCCTGGACCGCGATCTGCGCGATGCCGCGCCCCATGACGCCGGTTCCGATGACCGCGAGCGTAAGATCCTGGCGGGTCGCGTCCAGTGGCATTCCGTTGGTCCGTTCGACAAGCAGGGCTGGAATTGTATTACGCTCACGCTGCGAGCCGGTGTTCATCAGGGTGCGATGTTCTGGCACAATCTGGCCGCGAACCAGCAGGACCGCCGGCGCCTCGCGTATGAGAGGCCGTCAAGGCCCCGCGCAGAACCGCGTCCCGATGTCGGACGTGCGCGCGAAGGGGAGCCGGCGTTTGACCACAGGAGGTGGCAGGCATGTATCGAAAGATCCTGATGGCGTACAACGGCACGCGGGAGGGCCGCGCGGCGCTGATCGAATGCGCCGAGGTGGCGGCCTTCGCGAAGGCGGAGACTCACCTGCTCGCGGTGGCGACGATGCCGTCGAGCATGTTTCTGACCGAGGGGTTTCTGCCCGAGGAGCTCATCGAGGAGGAAAAAAAACGCATGCAAGAGGTGCTCGACGAGGGGCTCAAGAGCCTGAAGGAGCGCGGGTTCTCCGTGCAGGGCCACCTCGCGGTCGGGGAGCCGGTGGACGAGCTTTGCCGAACCGCCCGGGAGCTCGGCTGCGATCTGATCGTGGTCGGTCACCACCAGAAGCAGTCGTTCGCCGCGCGGTGGTGGAGCGGCTCGGTCGGAGCGACGCTGCTCGACTACGCGCCCTGCAGCGTGCTCATCGCGCTGGCGCCGGCGAAGGATTAGGGCCCGGCCCGCAGCGTCACCGAAGCGCGAACTCGACGCGCGTCGGCTTGACCCGCTCCTTGGCGCTCGCCGTAGCAAGCTTGGGCGCGGTGAGGAATATGCGCTCGGTTGAAATCTTAGCGGGGCCGGTCAGGTAATCCTTTGCGGCTTGCGCACGGCGGGTGGCGAGATCGCGCAGTTCGTCATCCGACACCGAGGCATTTGCGAGCAGCAGTTTCTCCATTTCGGACACCGGAATGTCCTTCGCAAACCCGAGGGCGTTGGTCGGCTTGTCGGGTATGTTCGCGTCGCCGTAGACGCGCTTCAGGAGCTCCGGGTATTCCTTCGCATCAACAGTCACGTCGGCCGCGGATTTCGGTGCCGCGCCCTGGCCCCGAAGCGCGTCGAGTTTGCTCTGCTTGACGGCGCGATCCAGTGCGGCGCGCCGGAGGCCCGCGCGATCGGTCGCCGCGTCAGCCTGCCCGGTCACGTCCAGCTTGATGCCGGGACGATCGAAAAGCGCCTTTCCGAGCATGTCCAGTTTCTGCTCGGCGCCGGATGACAGCTGTGCGCTCCCCGGGTCGAACTCGAGATAATCCAGATCACCTTCGGCCCCGGCGACCGAACCGAGGAGGGCGAACGGAGCCGTCACGGCCTTCGTGATGATGTTTCCGATCACCTGCATGACGATACCGCTGATGCTGAACTGCGGGTCGTCGAGCGAGCCACTGATCGGCAAGTTCACGTCGATCACGCCCTTTCGGTCCTGAAGGAGCGCAACCGCAAGCTGCACGGGCAAGTCCGCCGCATCCGGGCTTGCCACCTTCTCGCCGAGCTTGAGCTGGTCGAGATACAGATTGTTCTCGGCCACGAGCTTGCGGTCCGCGAGCACGTACTTGACCTTGACCGAGAGCTTGCCGCGGTCGATGCCGTAGCCGAGGTACTTGGAGGTGTACGGCGAGAGGCGCGGCAGCTCGATGTCGGTCGCTTTCGCCTGGATGTTGAGCGTGAGATCGGCGGCGAGCGGATTGATGCGGCCGCGAATATCGAGCGAGGCCTTCTGGTTCAGCTTGCCGGTGAGCTCGACATCACCGGGCGTGTCGGGCGTCAGCGTCGAGATGCTTCCGTTCAGTTCCGAGAGATCGGCGCGATAGTTCGGTTTCACGAAGAAATCGCTGAAATCGACGCTCCCGTTCTGCAGCCGTACGCCGCCTACGCGCAGCCAGCCGACCGCGTCCGGGGCACCCGGCGGGCTGGTCTGCGCGGTTTGCGGCTTTGCATCGGTCGGCGCGGGCGCGGCGCGCGCCTGGGCGGGTGGCGCGGCATCCTTCGGGGTGTCCTGCGCGAGCTCACGCAAGTTCAGCTGACCGCTCGCGTCTAAAACCAGCCGGGCGAAAAAGTCGGCGAGCGTGATCTGATCGATGCCGACCCGGAGCGGCTCGGACGCGGCATCGATGCCGGCGAGGCGGAGCGACTTCCACGTCAGCAAGTCCTCGCCGCCTTTATCGTTGCGCAGCGCAAGTCCGGAAACCTCGAAGTCCCCTTTGTAGGCTGCGGCCAGCTCCTTGCCGGGTTTGAGCGTGAGCGAGCCGCGCGTGGAGACTTCGCCGCCCGCGAGGTCCGCCTTTACGTACGGTGCCAGATACGGCTTGAAGGGCACGAGGGCGATCTTGCTCGCGACGATTGCGAGCGTTCCGGAGAAATCCCGCGCCAGCTTCCCGCGCAGCGACACCGACCCGGTGCGGTTCACTGTAGTCCGGAACGCGACGTCTCCCCGGGAGTCCTCCGCAGTGCTGAGTTGCGCACCGGTGAGATTCATGTCCTGGAGCGCGACCGTCACGCTGGGCTTGACCGTCCGGTCTTCGAAATTGACGCGACCGCGCTCGAGTTCGAGCTGGTTCAGCGTCACGATCCAGGGCTCGGTGGCCGGCACCGACTGAGGTGCCTCGGCGGGAACGGGTTTGGACCGGGAGGTCTCGGCGGGAACGGTCTCGGACCGAGCGGCCTCGACGGGAGCGGTCTTGAGGAGTCGCGTCGCGTTGAGCGTCCCGTCGGCTTCGAGATTGATCGCGAACGCCGGGCGGTCGAGAGTGACTTTGCCGAGAATTGCGCGGCGCGTCGCAAAGTCGGCTTCACCGTTCTCGAGGGACGCGGATCCGATTTCCACGAATGGCGTGCCCGAACCGGGGAGCCGCAGGTGCAAGTCGCTGAATGTCGCCGCCATGCCGGTCACGCGACCCGTTGGTGCAGCGTCCTGGATCGCGATGTCGAAAGCAGCCGAAACATCCGCTGTTCCGCGCACAACTTCCGCATTGATCGCGGCTTCGTAGTACGGGTACAGGTCTCCGAGATTGAGCTGGAGGATCTGCAACTTGCCGCCGACCTTCCTGGCGCCGAGCTGGATCTCGCCGGCGTAGTCGACGCGCGCCGCAACGGGCGACGCTGCGGCGCTGCCGGTCGCCACCGAATCGAATCCGATCTCGACGCTTGCGCGCGAGTCTTCGGCGCTCGCCAGCCCGCGGACTCGCACCTCGAGCTTCTCGAGCTTCCGGCGAAAGGGTTTCTCTGGAGCCAGGTCGGCGATGGCGACCGATCCGCTCGTGATCGCGATCTCGCCGACCGAGTATGCGAACGGCGCTCCCGCTTTCTCGTTCGTCCGCGACTCGGCGCGCGCCGGGAATTTCGGAATCAGTCTTGCAAGACTCAATGTGCCGTCCTTCTCGCGGCGCAAGTCGAGCGCCGGAGACTCGAGTCCGATTCGTGCGACGTCGGCCTTGCCGCCGAACACGTCGAGGCTGTTGACGACGACCCCCAGCTGATGGAATCCGAGCACTGGCCCGCCGCCCGTTTCCACGAGGGAGAATTCCCGCACCATGGCGTTCCCGGTGACCACCAGCTTTGCTTGCTGCTTGCCGGTCTGGCGGAACGTCGCGCTGAGCGCAGCGTCGAGCTTTCCGGAGGAAAGCGTGAACGCGAGCGGAACCGGGGAGTAGTCGAGGTAGCGGGCCAGATCGACATCGGAAAGATTGAGCGCGATCCGGGTCTCACGCGAATCGTCGAACGGCTTCGTCTCCCCGGTGATGCGCACCGGATCACCGTTCACCACCGCCTCGAGCCTGGGCTGCACGAACACGGCCACGTCGGCGTCGAAGTTCGAGACGAACGGAACGGTGATGTTGATGTCGGTGACCGCGTGCTCTTGCTTCTCCGCCTGGTCGTCGAACGCGATCTTTCCGTCGAGAAGCTGGAGGTTGTTGAGAGAGAACCGCGCGGGGTCTTTCTCCGGCTCGGGGGCCTTGGCCTTGCTGTCAGCGCTGAATTTGTCGACAAGATCCTGGAAGTTGTAGGCCTTCGCGGGGGTGCGCGCCAGGTTCAGGAACGGTCGCTCGAGCTTCGCCTCGGCGACGACCGGCGCGAACCGTACGAACGTCCGATAGGACAGCCGTGCGAACAACGTATCGAATCCGAGCAGGGCGC
This sequence comes from Burkholderiales bacterium, assembly GCA_041617635.1. Lineage (GTDB taxonomy): Bacteria > Pseudomonadota > Gammaproteobacteria > Burkholderiales > SG8-39 > JAABRB01. The sequence continues at coordinate 109,446 of JBFJOO010000002.1, forward strand.
CGGTGCCGTCGCGTTCGCTGACCCGAAAGCCGGCGACCCTGGCCGAGAGCGCGAACGGATTGATCGAGACGCTCTCGATGGCGACGGCGCGGTCCAGGAGCGCGGCGAGCTGTTTCTCGGCCTGCCATTTGACGATCGGCGGAGCGATGATGAAGCCGGCTACGGCAATGAACGCGACGCTGCCGACGAGCCACCACAGCAACTTGCGCACACGCGGGTGGTTGCCGAGGAAACGGGGGCGAGCGCCGAGGCGCGCTGTCGGTTTCTGCATGGTAGCGGAGGAAAGATGATCGGAACCGCGGCGGAGACGCGCGAAAGCCGATGGATACAGGGTAACAGGCTCTCGCGAGCTTTGCTTGCGCGGTGCGCCGTCGGGCCCCGGGCCCGGCGGGCGCTCTCAGACGGTGACGATCAGCCCGGGATCGAACTCGGGGTTCTCGGCCTTGATGTCCAGGACGGTTTCGCTGTTCGGCGCTTTTTTCACGAACACGTATCCGCGCGGATTACACACGACCCGAGTCCCTTTCACGACATAGTCGAAGGAATTGTGGGTGTGACCGTGGATCCACAGTACTGCCGAGCCCATCACGTCCTCCAGATTCGAGACGAATCCGCCGTTGGCCGGATGTCGAGCGAAACGCGTGTGGACGCTCAGGGGGTGCGGTGCGTGATGCGTGATCACGACGGTCGGCCCCGAGAATTGCTCGGCAAGTCGCTGACTGAGCCACTGCCGCGATGCCTCGTGCAGGATGACCGACGCCTCGGGCGTGAAGAGTCCGTCGCCGTCGCGTATCGCTCGAAAATCCACGATAAATGGCCGCGATAGCTGCATGACCTCGTCGCGGCGCTCGGCGCCGTCCAGGCAGAAGTCGGTCCACAGCGTGGCACCGACAAAACGCACGCCTTCGATCTCCGTCTCCGCATTGTCAAGCAGGGCGATGCCCAGCTCGCGCGCCGACGCAGCGAGGGATGCCATACCGCTGCGCAGCTCGCCATCGTAGTACTCGTGATTGCCGGGCACGTAGAGGATCCGTTGGCCCGGAAATCGCGCAGCGGCCCACTCGAGACCCTGCGTGCCGTTGTGAATGTCGCCGGCCAGCACCACCACATCGGCGTCCGCCGCGGGCGGATCGAATTCGGTCACCTCGATGTGGAGGTCGGAAAGTATGCGTAGTCGCACGGGCAGGCGGTTCGGCACGTTGGCAGGGGGCTCGCACTACGATTTTCTCACGCGACAGCGAAGCGGTCCGGGCGCGCCGCCCGCGCTCCGGCGTCCGCGGTGAGTGCGGCGGGTGTGTCGGCCATCCGCCAACAGCGTGACGTATTCCACGCCGCACGCTTGATTCTTCTGTCGCCGTGGCCCGACAGTGGCGCGAGTTGGTAATTTCGAGCATGGCGCACGGTGACCTCTATGGCGAGCTGATGGGAGCGAGGACCGAGCGCCAGGTCGCAGTGACGGTCGAGCGGTACCTGCGACGGGTCGCCGACGCGCATCCGCGGGGTTTTCTCGTCACGCTCGAGAAGGGTAGTGGCATTCTGCCGTTTCTCACGGCATCGTCGCGGGTCCGATCGGCGGCGGACATCGAGTTGCTGCACGCCACGATATCCGGGCACATCGAGATCGCGCGCACGCGCGGCGAGGTGCCGCCGGGACTCGAGGAAGTGGCCGAAATTCTCGCCGCCGCCCGTGCCCGGCTGAAGCAGCTGCGCCGACCGTTGAGCGGGGGTTAGCTTCCCTACGCCGCTTGCCGCTTCGCCACACGCTGCTCGTCGGCAATCCGCTGCCGCAGCAACCGGATCGACTGGATCTGCCCGGCGTCGCCGTTCACGTCGACGCGCGGCGCCGCCGGGTCGAGGTCGATCCATCGCTGCTGGGTCTCGAACACTTCCCAGTCCTGGCGGAACGCGGTGTCGATCTGCTGGAACAGCATTTCGGTCACCTGGGGCTGGTCGAGCAGGAAGTTGTGCGCCTGCGCCCAGAAGTAGTGGCAGCTGCGCTCCGTCTCGGGCGTGATCGCGTTGAGATTGCGCATCTCGATGCCACCGGGCAGCTCGCCTTCGGCGGCGAATGCGCGCGTCTTCATCTGCGGCGCGCCTCGGCCGGTGTCCAGCGCGCCCACGTCGAGCCGGATGAACGCCGGCGGCACGAAGTTGATGAACTGCCAGCGGTCGACGTTGCCGCGAAAGCCGCCCGCTTTAACGTAGGTCGCGGGCGGCGGCGTATCGATCATCCAGCGCGCCACCGTCACGTCGTCCTCTGTGCGCGTGGTCTGCGTCTTCGCCGCCTCCGCAGTGGCGTAATTGCCGATTGTCGACTGGTGCACGAACGATAGGTGCGTCAAGTCGAGGAGGTTCTCGATGATCAGCTCGTAGCTCGCCTTGATGTGAAAGACGGTGCCCTTGGCCCGCCAGCCCGGATCGTCGAGCCAGTGGAAGTCGACGATTCTCGCGGGATCGGCGAGCGCCGGATCGCCCATCCACACCCAGATCCAGCGGTGCCGCTCCACCACCGGATAGCGCTTCACGCGCGCCGATTCGGGAATCGCCGCCTGCCCGGGAATGCGCACGCACTTGCCGGTGCAATCGTACGTGAAGCCGTGATAGGCGCATTCGAGCAAGTCGTCCTGCAGCGTCGCTTTATGCAGCGGAAAGTGGCGATGGCAGCAGCGGTCCTCGAGCGCGACGACTTCGCCGCTTTTCATGCGGTATAGGACGACCGGGTCTCCGAGCATGACGCGTCCGAACGGCCGCACTCCCGTAACCTCGTGGTCCCACGCGGCGACGTACCAGGCGTTGCACATGAACATCGGGGATCCTCCTGAGCGGTAGCTGGTAGGAGTCAGTTTCGGCGCGGCACGGGCGCCGGTCAAGTGCGCGCCATCGCAGGGCTCACAACTTGGAAAGGATGAGGATCAGCGGAATTGGTGAGACGGCGAGCAGCACGGTCAGCGCAAAGGCGGGTAGGGTGAAGAGGCGGCTGAACCCGGCTGCCATCGCGATCCCTCCGCCGTCACCGAGGACGATGTTGCCGGGCGTGTTGAGGGCAATGGCCACCGCCAAGTAGCGATGCTTCAAAAGGAGACGCATCCAAGGCCAGGAAACCGTTCCCTGAAGAAGCGCCAGGCGTTGCTGGGCATCGACCTCTTCCAGCCGCGTGAGCATGTCTCGCGCACGCATCAGTCCGAGCCGATCGAACGCGCGGATGATCTTGTCTGGAGGAACCAGGCGTCCGATCAGGAACGCAATGAGGAGCGCAACGACGGTCGAAAAGTACACAAGCGGCACGATGGGCGCGCCGAACAGCATCATCATGCCCAGCGCAATCTCGATCCCCGGGAAGAAGGGCAGCGCCATCAGCACGATGTAGACGGCGGTGGCCATCATGATCGCGCGATGCAGGGCCGGTTCTGTTTCGGGCGAGACGTGGAGGTCCAGCGCGCTCAGAATCGCGTCGTCGGCATGGCTCGCAAGCGCGATCAGTGCGGCGAAAGCTACGAGCTTCAGGGCGAGGCCGAGGTACCGGCGAGGGGGGGCGGACGGTGTTTCGAGATAAGGCTTCTCCATGGGAGAGCCGCTACTTTCTCTGCGTGCCCGTGAACGACACGTCGCGGCTGAGCGTCCAGTACCATCGCTTCTTGGTCCACGCGCCTTTCCACTCGACCTGGTCGCCGCGCACTTCGCCCTTGAAAACCATCTCGCCGGTCGACGGATTCGCGCTCTCGACAAGAAAATGAACGACGCCTTGCTCGACGCGCGTCCAGTAGGGGCTGTCGCCGAAGCCGAATTCCCGGCACTTTTCGGATTGAAACTGCCCGTCCTTGAACGTCAGGACATCCTTGTAGCGAACAATCCCTTTCTCATCGCGGATCTCGCCGTGGAATGTCCGGCCGTCAAGTGAACGAGCGCCCGTCTCGCGACTCTGAGCTTCCGTCCCGAGGAGCAAGGCCAGGCAAAGAACGAGGGCCCCGGCTAGCTGGATCGAAGGCAACGACCCTGGAGCTGACGATCGCTGCGGCACGGGCCGCTCCCTTGTGGCGCTGCTTGCAGCGCTCAACGTCTTCCCGCCGTCAGCAGCAGCTCGTTCGGGCCTTCCCACCCGGCGCCGGTTTCGAACACCCTCAACCGTTCTTCCATTTCGTCCCAGGCTGCGTTCGCGGCTGAGCTATCCAACCGGCCGAGAATCTGCTGGATCGGACTCGCGGATGCCCGAACGAACGCGAGGTAGTCTTTCGCCGACGGCAGCCTGAAGGGCGCATCGATTTTCGTGGTCGCAACGTCATTGAAGCCGGCCCGCCTGAACATCTCGTCGAGGGCTCCTGGCTTGCCGAGGCTCAGCAGACCTCCCGGCAGAAAGGGATCGCGCGGCGGCAGTCCGGCGTGCTTGAGCGCGGTGGACATGAGCGTCGTGATGCAGGGGTTGGCCTCCGGCCGGGAAAAGACCATCGTGCATATTCCGCCGCCCGATTTCAGCGCGCGGCGCATCCCGCGCAACCCCCGCAATGGATCGGGAAGGAACATCAAGCCCAGACGGCACACCGCGGCGTCAAAGCTGCCCGCGTCGAGCTGCAGGTGCTCGCCGTCCGCGACCCGCGTCTCCACGTTCTCGTAGCCGGATTTGCGCGCATTGGCCTGCGCGAGCTCGAGGATCCCGGGCGAGAGGTCGACCGCGAGCACGGACCCCTCGGGTCCCACCCGTGCGGCGATGTCGAGCGTTTGGTCGCCCGCGCCGGCAGCCACGTCGAGAACGCGCGCGCCCTGCCCGATGTTCGCCATATTGAGCATGGCGTCCGTAGCAGTGCGCAGCCAGGCGCGGATCTGCGGGGTATGATCGTTCCAGCCCGGCGCGGCTTTCTCCCACTGGTCGCGGGTGGCGGCCTTGAAACCATCCAACACCAACGCGGCTGCATTACCCATGGTTTTTCTCCTCGGTGACTGGTCAGGTGCGGAATCTATTCCGGATGCCATGCTCGGCGGAAGCCGCAAATTTGCAATGAGGGGCCGCGCAAGCGCATAACTCGATCATGTTCGACTGGGACGACATTCAGTACTTTCTGGCCGTCGCGCGTCACGGGAGCACGCTGGCTGCCGGCCGCGCGCTGAACGTGAATCAGTCCACGGTCCATCGGCGGCTGATAGAGCTCGAGCGGCGTACCGGGTGCCGGCTCGTCGAGCGCCATCCGACCGGCTACCGCTTGACCGAGCTCGGGCAGGAGATGGTGGCGCACGCGGACCGAATCGAGCAGTCGGTGCAGCAGTTCGCGCAGCGTCTCGACGAATTCAAGCGGGAAGCGGTGGGGGTCGTCCGGGTGACGTGCCCCGAACCCCTCGTATACCTCATCAGGCAATCCTCGCTCCTCGATCGCTTCCACGCCCGGTATCCGGGCGTGCGCGTGCAGTTCGTCATGAGCGACAAGTACCTCGATCTCGCGAAGGGCGAGGCCGACGTGGCGCTGCGGTCAGGCGACACCGAGGACAACGAGCTGGTCGGGCGCAAGATCGCCGACTCGATCTGGGCCGTCTATGCGAGCAGTGATTACATCGCGGGGCACGGCAAGCCGGAACGGGTCGAGGACCTCGAACGGCATCCGCTGGTTGGATTCGACGAGACGATGGTCAATCACCGGACCGCGAAGTGGCTGCGACAGGTGGCGCCGAACGCCAAGATCGTCGCCCGCAACAACAGCGTTCTCGGACTGCTCTATGCGGTGAAATCGGGCGTCGGCGTGGCGCCGCTCCCCACGGCTCTGGGCGATGCCGACGAGGCCCTCGTGCGCGTGCTCGGACCCATTCCCGAGCTGGCCCGGATCTGGCGCGTGCTCGCGCATCCCAATCTGCGGCACACGCCGCGCGTCTCGGCGTTCTTCGATTTCATCACCGGAGAAACCGACGCGCTGCGCGCCATCCTCACCTGATGGGTGGGGGCGGGAATCGGCCTTGCAGGCCGCGCTCGCGCCTGCAGGCGCGCAACAGTGCGCCGGCACTGTCGCGCGTCCGACTCGCCCCCGCGTCCCGCGGGTTCTCATTCCCACCGCGACCAAACAACAAGGGCCACCCCAGGGGTGGCCCTTCTCGTTTGGTGGAGGCGGCGGGAATCGAACCCGCGTCCGCAAATCCGCCACATGCAGTTCTACATACTTAGCCCGGTCATTTGATTTGGCCGCTTGCCCGCCGACCAGGCAGGCTGACAAGCGGCGAGTCACCTATTGTTTGACGTCCTGCAAAGTGACCCTGCAAGACGCGATCTCACGTGTATGACCCTGCTCTAGCTTGCGCTAGCCGGCCCATGAGCGAACCGGGGCAGGGCTCGCCGGTGTTTAGGCGGCGAGTGCGAAACGTTCGTCGTTCGCGTTTAGAGCGTTTCCAGATGGATTTACGAGGTGACTGGTCCTCGGTATGCCCTGCGCTGCTTTGTGACCCACGTCGAAACCAAGTCGCCCCCGGTTCCGCGCGCCGCCGGACTACTGCCGGCAGCTCTCGAATTATCCCATAAATGGACGCGAACCCAGGAAATTCAAGGTCTCGAGCGGGTGACCTATGACCGCGTCCGCGCCCCAATTGTGCGGATCGCCGTCGTCGCCGAGATAGCCGTAGCCGGCTGCGATGACGGGCATGCCCGCGGCCCGCGCCGCCTGAACGTCCCGCAGATCGTCGCCGACGTAGAGGCACTCCGCCGGATTGAGTGCGAGGGAACGCGCCGCGTGGATCAGCGGATCCGGATGAGGCTTGGAGCGCGCGGCGGTGTCGCCGCTGACGATGCACGCGGCCCGGGACGTCAGCCCCAGCGCGTGAATGAGCGGGCGGGTGAACCGGTCGGGCTTGTTGGTCACGACGCCCCACCGCACGCCGCGCTGTTCGAGCGCTTGAAGCAGCTCGTCCATCGTGGGGAACAACCTGGTCTCGACACACACCGAGGCGCCGTACAGGTCGAGAAAGCGCGCTTTCAGACTCTCGTACCGCGCGCTCTCGGGCGTCAGCCCGAATCCGGCCTTGATCATGCCACGCGCGCCGGACGATGTCAGGGGACGAGCGACCTCGAGGGGCACGCTCGGGAGCCCGTGCTCGCCGAGCAGCGAATTCAGCGCGCGCGCCAAGTCCGGCGCGGTGTCCGCGAGCGTGCCGTCCAGATCGAAGAGAACCGCCCGCGCCATGCTCACGCCTTCACGGCATGGACGATGTAGTTGACATCGGTATCGCGGCCGAGCGAATAGATGCGCGTGAGGGGGTTGTACGTCATGCCGATCAGGTTGCTCACCGTGAGGCCCGCGTCTCGGCAGCTCTGCGACAGCTCCGACGGCTTCACGAACTTCGCGTAGTCGTGCGTGCCCTTCGGCAGGAGCCTCAGGACGTACTCGGCGCCGATGATCGCGAAGAGATACGATTTCGGGTTGCGGTTGATCGTGGCGAAGAAGAGGTGCGCGCCCGGCGCCGCGAGCAAGGCGCATGCCCGGACCGTGCTGGCCGGATCGGGCACGTGCTCGAGCATCTCCATGCACGTCACGACGTCGTAGCGCTCCGGCTCGCGCGCGGCCAGCTCTTCTGCAGCGATCTGCTCGTATTCGACGGCGAGCTTGCTCTCGAGGAGATGCAGCTCGGCGACCTTCAGTGCGCGTTCCGAGAGGTCGATGCCCTTGACCCGCGCGCCGCAACCCGCCATCGCCTCCGCGAGTATCCCTCCGCCGCATCCGACGTCGAGCACCCGCTTGCCGGACAGCCTGGCCTTCTCGTCGATCCAGGCGAGGCGCAGCGGATTAATCTCGTGCAGCGGGCGGAACTCGCTCGCCGGGTCCCACCAGCGGTGGGCAAGCTCGCTGAACTTCGCGATCTCGCCCGGATCGGCGTTGGCGGCCGGAGTCTGCTCGTTCATGGTGGAGGCCGACGGGGTGACAAACCGAGAGTGTAATCGCCGTCCGGAAAAACAAAAAAGCCCAGCCGAAGCTGGGCTTTTCCGCGGGTCAAGCTGCCCCCGTCAATTCCGCGTCCCGACGACTTCGACGTCCACGCGGCGGTTCGGCGCAAGGCAGGCGACCGTCTGCTTGAAGTCCTTCGAATCCGGGCAGGACTTCACCGGCTGCTTCTCGCCTTTGCCCTCGGTGTAGATCCGGTTCGGCTGGATCCCCTTGCTCACCATGTAGGCCTTCACCGATTCGGCGCGGCGGACGGAGAGCTGCTGGTTGTAGGCGTCGCTGCCGATCCGGTCGGTGTGACCGACTGCGATGATCACCTCCAGCGCGATGCCCTTGATCTGGCCGACCAGCTCATCGAGCTTGGCTTTGCCTTCCGGCTTGAGCGCGTAACGATCGAAGTCGAACAGCACGTCGGTGGACAGCGTCACTTTCTGCGTGACGGGTGTCGGTGCCGCGGGCGCGGGCTTCGGCGCCATCGGTGCCGGCGCAGGTGCGGGCGCCGGCGCGGCAGCCATCGTGCAGGCGGCTGCGGGCATGAGGTCCTTGTCGCACTCGCATACGGCCGTCGCCGGCGTCCACCACTGGGTGCGCCAGCACATGCCTTGCGGGCTCTTCACGATCGCGTTCCGCGCATCATTGACATAGGCTTCCGGCCCGCCGAGCGGCCCCTTCGGCGCGTTGGCAAGCATCCCCGATTGGGCGAATGCTTGCGAGGCCGACACGGCCATCGCGAGCATGCCGGCTGCTGCTAGATATTTTCTTGCGTTCTTGAACATGCTTTCCCCTCAGTATTGGTAATTGGAAGGAAACGCGCAGGACCTGCGCGTATCAGCCGACAAAGCCGCTAATCGAAATGAGCGGATTGAGCGAAATGGCGGTCAGTGAAAAGATCAGCGAGACTGGGATCGGATTCCGCGACGGTCTCAACGTCACGGATTTTCATTCCGCAAGACAATTTTGCCACAAAAGGGCGATCTTTTCCAAATCGCGGCCGGAAGTGGTCAGGAGCGTCCCCTCGCGCACGACTCGATCGCCCTCGACCCAGACGTCCGTCACGTGCTCGCGGCCCGCTGCGTACACCAGATGGGAGACCGGATCGTAGCACGGGCGAGTCTCGAGACTTGCGAGCGACACGGCGCACAGATCGGCTGACTTTCCGATCTCGATGGAGCCGATGGAGCGCTCGAGGCCGAGCGCGCGTGCGCCTGCAAGCGTGGCCGCGTGCAGGGCGGCATGTGCGGGCATCGTTTCGGGGTTACCCGATATCGCCTTGGCGAGGAGCGCGGCAGTACGCATTTCCTGGAACACGTCCAATCGATTGTTGCTTGCCGCGCCGTCGGTGCCGAGCCCCACGTTGACGCCGGCGGCGAGCAGCGCGGGAACCGGAGCGAAGCCGCTCGCCAGCTTCAGATTCGACGACGGGCAGTGCGCCACCGAGCAGCCGTGGCGTGCAAGCAGCTCGACCTCTGCATCGGTGAGGTGCACGGCGTGCACGGCGATCAGCCGTGGCGACAGCAGGCCGAGAGAGTCGAGTCGCTGGATCGGCCGCACCGCGTGGGCCGCGACACTCTCGCGGACCTCGTCGGCCGTTTCGTGCAGATGGAGATGGATGGGAACATCGAGCTCCTCCGCCATCGTGCCGATGCGCGCAAACGTTCGGTCGCTCACGGTGTAGGGCGCATGCGGCGCGAAGCAGAACGACAGCCGCGATTGATCGCGCAGGGCATCACGCGCCGCGACCCCCTTCGCGAGATAGTCGTCGGGGTCAGACGCATACGCGGTCGGAAACTCGATCGCGATGAGGCCTAGCGCCGCCCGCATCCCCGCATCGACGAAGGCGTGGCCCGCAGCGTCCGGGAAGAAGTACATGTCGTTCGCGCAAGTGACGCCGCCGCGCAGCATCTCCGCCGCTGCGAGGAGCGTTCCGTCATAGACCATCTCGCGCGACGCATGGCGCGCCTCCGCAGGCCAGATGTGATCCTTGAGCCACGCCATGAGCGGGATGTCATCGGCCAGGCCGCGCATGAGCGCCATGGCGGCGTGCGTGTGAAGATTCACGAGCCCCGGAATCAAGACGTGGTCCGGGAGCTGAATCTGCTCGGCGGGGGCGAAGCGCTCGGAAACCTCGGCGGAGGGCAGCACCGCGGTGATCCGGCCCGCCTGCACGATGACCGAGTGGTTCTCCAGGACCACTCCGACCGGGTCCACCGGCACCACCCAGCGCGCTGCGATCGCCAGGTCCGCGGGAAGAGGACGGGTGCTCGCGGCCATGGGCGGGGAGCCTACCAAAAAAAAGCCCCGCACTCGGCGGGGCTGGTTGTGCAGTTGCGCTACTTACTTCGCCGGGCCTCTCACCTCGACATCGGCACGGCGGTTCGGCGCGAGACACGCGACGAGCGCCTTGAAGTCCTTGGTATCCGGGCAGGACTTGATCGGCTGGGTCTTGCCGTAGCCGAAGGTCTCGATCTTGCTGCGATCCATGCCCTTGCTGATCAGGTAGTCCCTGACGACGACGGCGCGTTGCTCGGACAGCTTCTGGTTGTACGTCGCGCTGCCGATGCGATCGGTGTGGCCGTTGACGCTCACCCCGGAGATCGATGCGCAGGTGCCCATGCGCCCGACAACGTCGCGATCGAGTTGCGCCCTGGCGGCCGGCTTGAGCGCGGACTTGTCGAAATCAAACGTCGCGTCGCCGGTCAGCCGCGCGGTGAAATTGCAGACCGCCGGTTTCGCTGCGGGCGCTGCCGCCGGGGCCGGCGCAGGCTTCGCGGGCGCGGCCGCGGGTTTCGGAGCTGGCGCCGCCATGGCGCAGCGCGCGGCCGGCAGGATGTCCTTGTCGCAAGCGCAATCTGCCGTGGCCGGGCTCCACCACTGGGTGCGCCAGCACATGCCCTGCGGGCTCTTGATGATCTTGCCATCCGTATCGATGAGATAGGCTTCCGGGCCGCCCAGCGGGCCTTTCGGCGCCGGGGCCTGGGCAAAGGCGGAATGCGCTGCGAAACCAATCACGGCAGCGATGGTGAGAGCGAGGCTCTTGGCAATCGATTTCAAATGACACCCCCTGTTTATGTATGGCTCGTTGTTTCGGCGGGATTCGAGCCGTGGTGCCGGCGCTCCCGCTCACATGTGACGCGCCGCGAATGTTACACCAATCGGCCCGAATCGGGGAAGTCGAAAAGCAAGCCCGCCCGAAGCCGCCCGGAACGCGCTTCGACCCGCTCCCAGCGTGGATCGAGCGCGTCGCAAATGGTAACATTTCACCCTTTTTGATCGACCCGGACGCACGGCGCGGAGCGCGCGCTGCCGGCTCCTCCGAAGCCCGTCAACCAAGCCCGTAAAGATGGACCAGTTCGCC
>JBFJOO010000003.1:0-114876 GCA_041617635.1 Burkholderiales bacterium
CAGATCGCTGACCTCGCGGCGGAGTTGTGGTACATCAACATCCACACTACGCAGTTCCCCGGCGGCGAGATCCGAGGGCAGGTGGTGGTAATCCCCGAGCCCACCACCCTCGCACTTCTCGGCGTCGCCCTCGCTGGTCTCGGCTTCTCTCGCCGCCGCAAGCTGCACTGAATAGCGATAGGCGCAACACGCAACCCCGCCCGAGTGGCGGGGTTTTCGTTTGTAGTTGCCCGCCGCGCGCTGCTGGGGCGCCGCGGGCGCTCGGCGTCCCGTTTGGGCCGAGGTAGAGCACCAAACGGCCGGCAGGTGCGCCCGTGCTTATCGGGTGCTCAAGGGAGAGGGGGCTTGGCGAGCGGCGTTGATGGGTTCCGAGCGAATGACCCTGCGCTGCACTTCCGCACCGCTCGCGACGTCCTGAACAAAGCACGCCGAGAGCGCCGTCGTAGATCTATATCGAAGTTGCGGCATCCGTGTGGCGGCGGGCCGGCGTCTGGAACAGCGACCCGGTCGGAGTGGCCAGGAACTTGTCAAGCGGCACTTGCTCTTGCTTCAAAAAGCCGTGCTGAGGCAGGACGCCGTCGCGGACCAGCTGTATGACGGCTACCACCGACGCGGAGGTGGTCCAGGCGATGGCGGTGGCGACGTCGCCGGCGACGCGCCGCGGTCGATAAGCGCGCACGAATTCTCGCCGCGCGAGGCGCCCGTCGCTGTGCCCCTCGCTCGAGACGTGTACGTATACGACATCGTCGTTCACCGGCGGCTTGGCATTGGTGAGGATCTCGCCGGCCAGTTCGCGCCGTTCGCGCATCAGTAGCTCGTGGAAGAAGAAGTTCATGAGCCGCATGTGGCCCGGGTAGCGCATCGACTTGTAGTCTACATTGTCGACCTTGCCGTGAAACGTTTCGCATAGTGTGCCGAGTCCGCCGGAGGTGGTGAACGCCTCCAATGCGACACCCTCGACGTAGAGCGTTTCGTGCCATTCCATCGATGAGAGGGTCTTGCGTACACCCTCTTCGATGACTTCGCAGTCGTTCAGATATTCGTTGACCACACCCTCAGGCGACCAGTTGAACGCGTAGCCCATGAGGCCCGTGGGATTCTCCGGCAGGGCGCCGACTCGCAGGCGCAAGGCCCGGCACTTCTCGAAGGCGTCGACCTGAGCCGCGCCGACGATGCCGACGAAGCCCGGAGCCAGTCCGCATTGCGGCGCCATGAGCGCCCGCGATGTCTTGGCGAGCGCAATGATTGCGCTGGTGGTGGCGACGTCTTCGGTCAAATCGAAGTAGTGTGCGCCCCTCGCGTGGGCGGCGGTCGCAATCGCCCTGTTGAGTGCGTAAGGCAGACAGGACAGAACGGCATCGCAGGCGCCGGTGGCCTTGTCGATATCTGCGGGCTTCTCGAGATCGACGACGGTAACCGGAAACGGTAGCGCCCGCTTCGGCGGTCGCACGTCGAAGCCGGTGACCGCGATGCCGTTTTCGTGCAGCAGCTTCGCTGCGAGCATGCCCACCTTGCCAAGACCCAACACCGCGATCGAATCCAGTGCCATGGCTGTCCCCGGTACGTTTAGATATCGAACTCGATACCCTGCGCCAGCGGCAACGCGCGCGAGTAATTCACCGTGTTGGTCTGCCTGCGCATGTAACCCTTCCAGGCATCCGATCCCGACTCGCGGCCGCCACCGGTCTCCTTCTCGCCGCCGAATGCGCCGCCGATCTCGGCGCCGGAAGGACCGATGTTGACGTTGGCGATGCCGCAATCGGAGCCCGTCGCCGAAAGGAACGCCTCGGTCTCACGCACGTCCGTGGAGAAAATGCACGACGACAGCCCCTGGGGTACATCGTTGTGCAACCTGATCGCATCGTCGAGAGCCGTGTATTTGATCGCATAAAGGATCGGCGCGAACGTCTCGGTCTTCACGATCGCGGTCTGGTCGGGCATTTCGACCACCGCAGGCCGCACGTAATAGGCCTTCGGGAACGAGTCCGCGAGGGTGCGATCGCCGCCCGACACCGTGCCGCCTTCCCGTTTCGCAGCCTGCAGCGCGCGTTGCATACCGGCGAATGCCGCTTCGTCGATGAGCGGTCCCACCAGCGTGCCCTTCGCCAGCGGATCCCCGATGGGGAGACCTTGATAGGTCGTGCGCAGCCGCGGTATGAGTGATTCGTACACGTCCTCGTGCACGAACAGTCGGCGGAGACTGGTACAGCGCTGCCCAGCGGTGCCGACGGCCGAGAACACGATGGCGCGCAACGCGAGCTCCAGGTCGGCAGACGGGGCGACGATCATGGCGTTGTTGCCGCCGAGCTCGAGAATGGCTTTGCCGAAACGTGCGGCGACTTTGGGCGCCACCGCGCGACCCATGCGGGTGGAGCCGGTGGCGGAGAGGATCGCTACGCGGTGGTGCTCGACGAGCGCATTGCCGACCTCGGCGTCGCCGATCACCACCTGCGACAGCCCTTCGGGCGCATCGCCGAAGCGGGCCAGTGCACGGTCGAAGATCTTCTGCGCCGCCAGTGCCGTGAGCGGCGTTTTCTCCGATGGCTTCCAGATCACCGGGTCGCCGCAGACGAGCGCGAGTGCCGTGTTCCAGCACCAGACCGCCACCGGAAAGTTGAATGCGGAGATCACGCCGCACACACCCGCCGGGTGCCAGGTCTCGCGCATGCTGTGACCGAGCCGTTCCGAAGCGATGGTGAGTCCATAGAGCTGGCGCGACACACCCACCGCGAAGTCGCAGATGTCGATCATCTCTTGCACTTCGCCGAGGCCTTCCTGCAGGATCTTGCCGCAGTCGAGGGTCACCAGCGCGCCGAGATCCTGCTTCGCAGTACGCAGTTCCTCGCCGAATAGGCGCACCAGTTCACCGCGGCGCGGTGCGGGTACGGTCCGCCAGACTTTGAATGCGGCGTGAGCCCGCTCCACGGCCGCCGCCACGTCGGCGGCGTTCTGCGTGGCGACCAACCCGAGCAGTGCGCCATCGATGGGCGTGAACACCTCGAGCGATCCGCCATCGAGGTCGGTCTTGCCGAGTCCGTTGCGTTGCAGAATCTCGTGATGGGACATGCGTGCCTCCCGATGAGTGGCGAGGTCAATAGGAGACCATAGGAACTGTCCTGTGCCTATGAGGTTGGTCCGGGTTTCTCGACGCTTCTGAACTAGAGTCTGGCCTCTTTCCGGGCTGGCTTCTGACCTTTGCTGGCGAACTCGTTTGGGGTCAGACGACCGAGTGCGCCGTGTTTACCGGGGGTGCAAAGGGAGAGTCAGCGCCTCCCCGTGGGGACGCTAGAAAATCAAAGTGTTAGTACTCGGCGGGCAAGCGGTTGCCAAGATTCTGCCATCGACGCGCCCGAGAAAGGGCAGCCCTCCGGTTCTCGGTCCAAGGAGAACCTCTCGCGCCTCGTCTACGATCGCAATGTGCGTGCCGAATGTGCGAAGCGTGACCGATATGGGCGCGAAGCCTGCAAGGTGCTCGACCGCTCGATCGACGTGTGCCTCGAGCAGATCCGCGCCGGCCACGCGTGGTGGTACCGGGCGTACGCTAAGGAGCAGTCACCCGAAAAACCGCAGCGTGACGAGCTAGCTCAGCTCAGCCCGTAACCCCGGCTGTAGATTATCCAGCGTCCGTCAGCGTCGCGACGGTAGTGGCGATCGTCGAGGGGGCCGACGAGGTGGATGCGCCAATCGCGCTCCGGTTCAGCTGCCGCCATGCTCTCGGCTTCGCGGGCGCTCATGGCATGCTCCAGATCACCGCACTCGGCTTCGTACATAGGCACCCCGTCGCGCGTCACCGCAGCATAGCCGATGCCTACGGCGACCAGGGCGTCGGGGGCGAGGATGGTTTCGTCGACATCCATCATCGGTCTCTCCTTTGGAAGGCGTCGCTTGTCCACGACACCTGCAGCCCAGAATTGTCAATGCTGCAGACCGCTCATGACATTGTCGTGCAGCCGAAAGTTCCCGCCGCGCGCGGATGTAACATCCGACGCGCGATCCTGCGCTGCATCATCGGCGCGTCGCGGGCGGGCTTTCTTGTCTTTAGCGCTGCCCGCGCAATATTCTCCGGACAGACTCGTCCGCTCCGAGAAACCATAGGTGGTGCACGGCGTCCCGGTAGTACTAACGTTGGGGACGACGCAGATCCCGCTATCCTTGTGCTTCTCGGTGTCGCCCTCGCCGGTGTCGGCTTCTCTCGCCGCCGTAAGCTGCACTGAGTAGCTTCGCAATCAGTTCAGGGAGCCCGTCGCGCGCGGGCTTTTTCGTTTTAGGCTATGGCGTGATCCGAATCCGGTGCCGCCGTGGGGGTGGCGTCGTCAGGGTCGATAGCCGATTTCGCGTCGGAGCCCTTTACGGTCTGGGGGTATAGGGCGCAACCTCCTTTGCCTAACCATCTAATTCGCATGCGAATTCTTGCAAGTCGCATGTGTCTTGCTTGCATGATGAGACTCGCCCCGCTCTTCTGCCAAAGGAGATTCCAACGTGCGCATCTCGTCGAGGTTGGTT
Source organism: Burkholderiales bacterium (assembly GCA_041617635.1). Classification (GTDB taxonomy): domain Bacteria; phylum Pseudomonadota; class Gammaproteobacteria; order Burkholderiales; family SG8-39; genus JAABRB01. The sequence goes on from JBFJOO010000003.1 coordinate 4,504, forward strand.
GCACAGAGGTTGGGTTGGATACTCGTATGGTGTTCCCTGATCGGGTTTCCGCTGCACGTCCTCGCAGTGCCCGTTTTCATCAACGAGATCCACTACGACAACGCAGGTACCGACACGGGTGAAGCAATCGAGATCGCGGGCCCCGCCGGCACCGACCTCACTGGCTGGAGCATCGTTCTCTATAACGGAAACGGCGGCGCCCAGTACAACGCGACGGCGCTCTCCGGGACCATTCCGAATCAGGCGGGCGGTTTCGGCACGGTCTTCGTCAGCTACCCCTCGAATGGAATCCAGAACGGCTCCCCTGATGGCATTGCGCTCGTAGATAGCGCCAGCAACGTGCAGCAGTTCCTCAGCTACGAGGGCTCGTTTACGGCCGTAGGTGGCCCCGCGAACGGTCTTACGAGCATCGACATTGGCGTCTCTGAATCTTTCACGACTCAAATTGGAGAATCTCTGCAGCTCGTGGGCTCTGGCACCGACTCCAGTCATTTCACGTGGGCAGGTCCAATGACCAGCACATTCGGTGCCATAAATTCTGGCCAGTCATTCACCGCTCTTTCAGTGCCCGAACCCGCCACCCTCGCACTCCTCGGCATCGCCCTCGCTAGCCTCGGCTTCTCTCGCCGCCGCAAGCTGCACTGAGTAGCTTTGCAATCAGTTTAGGGAGCCCGCCGCGCGCGGGCTTTCGTGTTTCTCAGCCTGTGGCAGGATGGGAACCCTGTGCTCCGTGCCGGAGCGCTGCGGCGCCGTATGGCCGCCTTGGTACGACCCTCTCCGCAATCTCATGCCTCGCATCGTGCGCCACACTCTCGTTTCCCTGCGCGATCTGCTGATCACCGCGCTGCCGTTCATCGCGATCGCGCTGGCACTGCTCGTCGTAGCGTATCTCGTGCTCGACCCGGCGCCGCCCAAACGAGCGGTGCTCGCCACGGGTCCCGAGCAAAGTGCGGCTGCCGAGTTCGGAAAGCGCTACGCAGCCGAGCTGAAGCGCTACGGTGTCGAGGTGGTGCTGCGTACCACGCGCGGGTCGCTCGACAATCTTCAGGTGCTGCGCGACGAAGCGCAAGACGTGGACTTCGCCTTCGTTCAGGGGGGCGCCAGCGAGGCCTCCCGCGCGGTAGACGAAGACCACGCGGGGGCACGGCTCGTCTCGCTTGGCAGCGTTTTCTTCGAGCCGGTCTGGCTGTTCTACCGCGAAGCTGCCGCGAAAAAGCTGCCGCGGTCCACACTCGGCGAGCTGCCGCAACTGCGCGGCTGGCGAGTCAACGTGGGCGCCGACGGCAGCGGCATGCCAGGCCTGATGGGCAAGCTGCTCGCCGCCAACGGGATTGGGCCGGAAAAGCTGAAGCGCAGCTTCCTCGATCTCACCCCCACGGTCGTCGCGCTCCTCGGCGGCGAGCTCGATGCGATCGCGTTCGCCTCCGCGCCCGAATCGCCGATGGTGCAGATGCTGCTGCAGACACCCGGGGTGAAACTGCTCGAGTTCGTGCAGGCGGAAGCCTACTCGCGCCGCTTCCCGTTCCTCAGCCCGGTGATGCTGCCGCGCGGCGTCGCGGACCTCGCGCGCGACGTTCCATCTCACGACGTGCCGCTCATCGCGCCGACCACTTCGCTGCTGACCCGCGAGGGCATGCATCCAGCGCTGGTGCAACTGTTCGTGCAGGCGGCCGGCAGGATCCACGGCGAAGCGGGATGGATCTCGGGCGCCGGACGTTTCCCGACGGCGCAGAGCACCGAGTTTCCGCTCGCGCGGGAGGCCGAGCGCTATTACCGCAGCGGGCCGCCGCTTCTGCAGCGCTACTTGCCCTTCTGGATGGCCAATCTCATCGATCGCATGTGGGTGGCGCTATTCTCGATCATCGCCGTGCTGATCCCGCTGTCCCGCATCGTGCCGCCGCTATACCGATTCCGCGTGCGCTCGCGCGTGTTCCGCTGGTACCGGCACTTGCGCCAGATCGAGGAGCGCATCGGCCGCGATGGCACGGACGCCGACGAGCTGCTCGCCGAGCTGGACCGGCTCGAGTCGCGCACCGGCAAGATCACGGTGCCGTTGTCTTACACCGAGGAGCTTTACGCCCTGCGCATCCACATTGGGATGGTGCGCACGCGGCTACTGGAAGCACGGGGAGGGGGCCCGAAGTCCGCCTGACGATGCTGGGCGGCTGGTGCCCGCCAAGAGGTTGCGACCCGTATCGCGCGCGCTCCGTCGGGCTGCCAAGAAAAACGCCACCGTCGAGGTGGCGTTTTCGCAGGCGGTGCAGTCCCGCGGTCAGCGTTTGAGGAATCCGCCCAACGCTGAGCCAGCCTTGCCGAGCAAGTCGCCCTTGCCCGCACCGCCCAGCATCGAGAGCATGCCTTCGGCGCTGCCGGCCTTCTCTTTCAATCCGGCGAGCAGCGGCGGTGCCACCGTCTGCACGCCCTTGGCCGCGGTTTCCTTGTCGACGCCTGTCTCGCGCGCCAGCCCGGGAATATCGATCTTGGAGATCAAGGCGCCGAGATCGCCGCCGCCGAGCAACGCGCCCAGATCGAGGCCCCCGCCGGAGACGGCGCCGATGATCTTCTGCGCTGCCGCGGGGAGAAAGTTTGCGGCCTGGTCACCGCTCATGCCGAGCTTGCTCGTGAGAAGCGGAAGCAGCACGCTTCCCTTGTCGGCCAAAAGCTGCTTGAGGATATCCAATACGTCACTCCTTTCGGAACTTCCCGCGACACGCGAGCGGCGAGCGCCCAGGATCCTGCCGGGGAATGGGTGGATGGAAGGGGGAGATCCAACCCTACCATCCCAAGCCCGCAGGCTCAAGGCGGCGCTGTCTACCCAGTGAGCGCGCCTGCCGCGCTCGCTATCCTGCGCCGCTGTCAGCGCTCGGCTGCGGAGCGCCAGAATGATGCGCCACGGGACTTGGCGTCGCTCGCACGGGCCTGCGGAGCGGTGGTTTCAGCGGAGCGCGCGGTCCAGAAGGATTTTTCCTGAGCGATCGCCTCGGTCGGTTCGATCAGCGCCGCTGCCGAGAGCGAGACGCCGTACAGCGCCGCTGACATGGCGACGACCCCGAATCCGCGGGCGATGCCGAACTCGTCGATTCCCTTGAGCCTGATCCGCATGAGAGCCTCCTCCGATGTCCCGGATCTGGCGTCATTCGCCGACCCGATGGAGGCTACTGTAGGGGTGCGCGGATCAGATATCCCGGTCCGGTGACCCAGCCGTTTTGTGCCGGATTCACATTCCCGGCCAACGGGCCAACCGCCCGTGAATTAGCTCACGGAATCCTTCCCGGTTCCGAGTGGGCAACCGGCAATTCGTGCCTCAGGCCTGGCCGGAGACTTTCCCGTAGTGCGTGTAGGTGTTCTCCATGTACCACTTGAAGAATGCCCCGTACGACTGCTCCGGATACTTGGGCGGCCGGTGGTCATCCGTGCAGGTCGGCAGCACCTTGCATACCGCGTCCAGGCTGGTGTTGACGAAACAAGCCATCGAGTAGCGGTGGTTCGTCCGGGGCGGCAGCACCCGGTGGGGCGTCGCGCGCAGACGGTCGTTCGTCCAGCGTGACAGGAACTGCCCGGTATTGACGATGAGACTGCCCGGGACCACGTCGGGCCAGAACCAGACGCCGTCCTCGCCCAGGATCTGCAAACCCTCTTCCTTTGCCGGCGGGAGGAAGGTCATGAACCCCGTGTCGGCGTGTGCGCCCAGCCCGAAATGGTTCTCCGGCGGACTCGGGTCGGGCGGATAGTGCGCCAGCCGGAAGTACGTGTATCCGTCTTCGAAGTAAGGATCGAAGAAATCCTCCTTCAACCCGAGCGTTGCCGACCAGATCGGCAGCGTCGCGCGCCCCAGCGCATCCATGGTGCGCATGAATTCGAGCGCCGTCTCCTTGAATCCCGGGAGGTTCTCCGGCCACTGATTGCGGCCGAAGAATCGCCGGCCTGCGCGTACGCCGGGATGGTCGGGGCCATACTCGGTGGCGAGCACCAGCGTCTCGTTGGCGTCCAGCCGCGTGTTGTCGTGATACGTCGAGTGCTTGACGATCGTGGCCTTGGGCGGGATATACCCGCGCTGGTGCTCGTTCACCTTGAGCTTCAGCTTCTCGTCCGTGGGCAGATCGTGAAAGCGCTTCACTTCCGTCTCGGTCCTGGCCACCAGGTCATCGCTGATTCCATGGCCGACGATGCACATGAATCCCACGGTCTCGCACGTTTGCCGCCAGTGACTGACCAGGTCGCTGAAGCCTGAGCGATCTCCCGCCAGGAACGGCCCAATGTCCATGACCGGCAAGGCTCGACGCGGATAGATTCCGATTCCGGATGTCTTCGAGTTCATGTCGATCTCCCGAAAAGTGGGTCGCTTCCAATACCGATCAACGCGCCTGCACCCAGGCATTCGTGGCGCGGTCGAGCCGATCGCGCGCTGCTTCGACGTCGTGGCGCAATCCTCGGACGCGCGCCCAATAGGCCGGGCTCAGGCGCGTGTTGCCGTCCACGTTACCCAGCCGCTCGCCGGGCAGGGGCTCGAGTCCTGCCTGCAGCGATGCCTCTGCGTTCTGCAGCGCCTGACGGGCGTCGATCATCATCGTATAGGCCTTGTCGACGCCCCTCGCTTGCGCCTCGGCCGCGTCGCTTGCGTTGCGGACCCGGGATTCGCGACGCGCCTGCATCGCCTCGCCGACTTCCGCGGGCGCCGGCGCCGGCTCGGTCAGCGTCTCCTCGAGCTTGCCCTTGGTGTGCTCGTCGGTGTACCCGGACTGGCTGTCCGTATAGAGAATCTTGCCATCGGGCAGCCGGTACTTGTAGATGTGCTGTCCCGACACGGGGGGCACAACCAGACCCAGCAGGGTCAAACCGAGTGCGACTCGCGCAACCGTCATCAATCCTCCTTTCACCCTCGGCGCCCGCACGTACTGAAGGGTGAGGGCTACGGCGCTGGCGCCAGATGACATTTTGCACCAGTTCTGCGCCGTCTTGGTGGTTGCCAGTGACCTACGCCCAGGCGGAGGGCCGCGCGGGGAGCGTGCACTTGTTCCGCCGGGGGCAACGGCGCGCCCGAATATAATTCGGGCACGAGCCACCCCGCGCGAGCGCGAGACCACTACAAGCTGAAAATGTGCCGACTGTATGGTTTCCGCTCGAGCTATCCCAGGAAAATCGAGTGTGAGCTGATCCGTGCAGAGAACTCTCTGCTTGCGCAAAGCATGAAGGATGCGCACGGCCACAGCCATCCGGACGGATGGGGCCTCGCCACGCACGACGGCCGCACGCCGCGCGTCGTGCGGCAGTCCGGGGCCGCGAGCCAGAGCGCCGCGTTTCGCTGGGAATCGGCGCAGGTCCACTCGTGCACCGTGCTCGCGCACGTGCGGCGCGCAACGATGGGCGATCCGCGGCCCGAGAACACGCATCCCTTCTCGCACGGACGCTGGCTGTTCGCCCACAATGGCACGCTCGGTGCGTTTCCGATGCTGCGCGAGCGCATGCTTGCCGAAACCACTCCAAGTCAGCGCCGGGCCATCCTGGGTCAGACTGACAGCGAGCACATCTTCCACTTTCTGCTCGCGCGCACCGAGACCCAGCCCGAGAAATCGCTGATCGAGGCCGTGCGGGAGGGGATGACCGAGCTCATCGACTGGGCGCGTCAGGAGGCGCCGGCGGCCGAGATCGGGCTCAACATCCTCCTCACCGACGGCCGCGAGAGCGTCGGGGTACGCTTCGGGCGCACCCTCTGGTATACATGGCGGGACCGCGTGCATCCCTGTGAAGTGTGCGGTGGCGCGCTGCACGTGGAAGGCGTGCCTCCGGGTGATTACCACGCCATCGTCGTGGCGTCCGAGCCGATCACGCGCAGCGAGCCGTGGGAGTCATTTGCGGAAGCGGCGATCTTTCGCATCGACCCCGGCGCGCGACTGCATGTCGAAGCGCTCTGAGGGAGCGTTCTTCATGGACCGACAATCAAAGAGGAGAGGCGGAGTTCATGGCCGGAATCATCGTGATCGGCGGCGGGATCGCCGGGCTGAGCTTCGCGCTGGGGCTGCAGCAGCGGGGAATCGCCTGCCGGGTGTTCGAGAGCGCGCCCGAAGTGCGCGAGCTCGGTGTCGGGATCACGCTGTTGCCGCACGCGATGCGCGAGTTCATCGCGCTGGGTCTGGAGGATCGGCTGCGTGCGGTCGCGATCGAGAACGAGGAGAGCGTGTTCTTCAACCGGCACGGCCAGTTCATCTATCGCGAGCCGCGCGGTCGGCACGCAGGCTACCCGGTGCCCGAGCTCGGTATTCACCGCGGCAAGCTGCACCGGATCCTCTACGAGGCGGCGCGGGAGAGACTCGGCCCGCCCAACGTCCTGATCGACCATCACTGCACGGGTATCGAGCAGGACGAGACCGGGGTAACGGTCCACTTCAAGGCGACTTCTTCGGGCGCCGAGCGGACGCCCGTTCGGGGTGAGATCGCGATCGCGTGCGACGGGATCAACTCCGTCGTGCGCCGGAAGTTTTACCCGGGCGAGCAGGTGTCCTTCGCGGGCATCAACACCTGGCGCGGCGTGACGCGGCGCAAGCCGATCCTCACCGGACGCAGCTATCTGCGCATCGGGTCGGTCGAGACCGGCAAGATGGTCATCTATCCGATCGTCGACGACGTGGACGGCAAGGGCAACCAGCTCATCAACTGGATGGCCGAGGTGCGCCAATCCGACGTCGAGATGAACGACTGGAACAAGCCTGGACGGATGGAGGATTTCGTTCCCATCTATCAGCACTGGCATTTCGACTGGCTCGACGTTCCGGAATTGATCGCGAACGCCGACCAGGTCCTCGAGTACCCGATGGTGGACAAGGATCCGGTGCCGCAGTGGACGTTTGGGCGCATCACGCTGATGGGCGACGCCGCGCACCCGATGTACCCGCGCGGATCGAACGGCGCGGCGCAGGGGGCGATCGACGCCCGGACCCTGGCGGAGCTGATCGCAAGAATGCCGGACCGGCGTGCGGCGTTGCGCGCCTACGAGGACGCCCGCCGGGAGGTGACGGCCAGGGTGGTTCGCACGAACCGGGAGTTTCCGCCCGACTACATCAACATCAAGGTCGATGAGCTCACCGGCGGAAGACCCTTCGAGCGTATCGAAGACGTGATCAGCCAGGACGAGCTCCGGGCGATTTCGGAGCGGTACAAGCAAATCGCCGGATTCGCGCTCGACGCCCTGCGTCCGGGCGGCTGAGACGCACCGCGGGCTCGGTTCGGAACCGCGAGCAAGGATCCCGAGCCAGTGTCGAATGAAAGCGACGCGACGAGCGCCGGTCCCGACGGGAAGGGGATCAGCCGGGGCCTGATGCTCTTTCTGGCGGTGACCGTCATGACCACCGCCGGGAGCATTCACTTTCAGACGCCGCTCCTGGCCGAGTTCGGGCGCGTATTCCAGGCGGATGCGGCGACGGTGGGCTGGGTGCCCACGCTCTCGTTTGCCGGATTCCTCACGGGGACGCTGTTCCTGGTGCCGCTCGGGGACCGTTACGACAAGCGCTGGATCATCCTCGCGAAGTTCGTCGGGCTGATGGCGTCCGTGCTGGTCATGGCCACGGCACCTTCGCTGACGGTGCTCGCGGCTGCGAGCTTCGCTGCCGGCGTCAGCGCAAGCGTCTCACAGGACATCCTGGCGCTCGTCGCGGAACTGGTCGAACCGGCGGAGCGCGGGCGTGCGATCGGCACCGCGCTCTCCGGACTCTTTATCGGGATTCTGCTCGCGCGTGTGGGAGCCGGCTTCTTGGCCTCGCTCGTGGGGTGGCGGTGGACATTCGCCCTGTACGGCATCCTGCTCGGGGCGCTGTTGCCGATTCTGCTCGTGCGGCTGCCGAGCGCGGCGTCGAAGGCGCGCATCGCATACAGCGCGCTCATGCGGTCACTCGCGCGCATGTTGCGCGAACGCGCAGATCTGCGCCGGGCCTCCATCATCCAGTTTCTGCTCGGGATCTGCTACGGCGGGTTCTGGGCCACCCTCGCGCAGATGCTGGAGACGCTGCATGGGCTCGGCCCCGCTTATGCGGGTTTGATCGGTATTCCCGGCGCGGCCGGCGTGCTCATCGCACGGGCGGCAGGCCGCTCGATGGATCGCAGCGGCGTGCGACCGGTGGTCTCGGTCGGCGCGGGGCTCATGGTCGCCGCATTCCTGGTATTCGGCCTGGCGGGATTTTCCGTGTTGGCTGTCGTTGCCGGCGCGGCGCTGCTCGACTGCGGCTTGCGCGCGGCCATGGTCGCCAATCAGGCCTACATCATCGGTCTCGACCCGGCGACCCGCAGTCGCTCGAACACGGTGTTCGCGATTCACGTCTGGGGCGGAAACGCCACGGGGGCATTGGTCGCGAGCACGGTCTGGGCGCTCGTCGGCTGGCTTGGCGTTTGCGCGTTAGGCGTCGTGGCGGCCAGCGCCGCGCTGATCGTCCAACGCAGCGCCGGGCCGGCTACGCCGGTCAGGGAGTGAACGTGCCGGCGCGCACCTGGGCGACGAATTCAGCGAGTGCCGCGCCGATCTCGTGCGGACAGTCTTCCTGGAGATAGTGCTTGGCGGGAACCGTGATCTCGCGTTGGTTCGGCCAAGTGCGGCAGAAGTCGCGTGCCGCCCCGGCGAGCCCGTGCCCCATCTCAGCGTTCACGAAGAGCTTGGGCAGGTGCTTGCTTTGCGCCAGCCAGTCGCTATAGCGCTTGATCAGGGGGTAGTTGTCGGCCGGCTCGCCGTCGAACACGATCTCGCGGGGCCACAGCAGTGTCGGAAGGCGGGATTCGCCGGGCTCGGCGAACGGCGCGCGGTACACCGCCTTCTCCGCGTCGGTGAGCTTGCGCACGACACCCGCCTCGAACAGCATCTTCTCGATGAAAAAGTTGTCCTCCAGCACCATCTTCTCGCCGGCCGCGCCGCGGAGCGCCTTGAAGACCGGCACGCGCTCCGGGGGGAGATCGGTCCAGAACCGCGGGCGCACCATGGCCTCCATGTACGCGATGCCCGATATCTGATCGGGATGCCGGCTAGCTCGGTAGAAGCCCAGGGCTGCCCCCCAGTCATGAACGACGAGGATCACTTTGCTCGTTATGCCCAGGCCTTCGAACCATGCGTCCAGATAGGCGATGTGATCCGCGTACCGGTAAGCAAGGCGCGGCGACCGCCCCGACTGGCCGTGTCCGATGAGGTCGGGGGCGAGGCAGCGACCCTGTTTCACCAGATGCGGGATGACGTTGCGCCAGAGGTACGAGGAGGTCGGATTCCCGTGCAGGAAGACGATCGGATCGCCGGTGCCGACGTCGATGTACGCGATCTCGCTGTCGAGCGCTTTGAGGCGCTTGAGCGTGTAGGGAAACGCCGCCGAAATGGGTTGCTTGCTCATCGGTTCCTTCGGTCAGGTCGGGGCATGTGACGGAGCGGAACGGTGCGATCCTACCGCAGTCGAAGCCCTGTTCGCTGCGGGTCGGTCAGCCGCGCAACGCGCGAATCTGATCCGCGTAGCCGGTCGGGTCGACGTGAACGTCGACCAGAACCGGGCCGTCGGCCGCCAGGGCGACGGCGATCACCTCGCGGAACTCGGCCTCGGTTCGCGCGCGCCACGCTCGCAGTCCGAAGCCCTCCGCAACGCGCGCAAAATCCGGGCGATCCCAGCGCACACCCTCCGGCGGCAATCCGCGCGCCTGTTGCTTGATGTCGATCAGCGAGATTGAGCCGTCATTGAACACGACGACGACGATCGGAGACTTCTGCTGCTGCGCGGTCAGGAGCTCGCCGAGGCACATGGCGAGCCCGCCGTCGCCGGTGAACGCGACGATTCTGCGCGCTGGGTCCGCGAGTCCGGCGCCGATCGCTGCCGGCAATGCGAAACCCATGGTGGCGAGCCCATTCGAGATCAAGAGGTCGCGTGGCGCATCGCACTCCCAGAACGCGGTCACCGAGAACATGTGCGCGCCTGCGTCGACCGCGACGCGCGGGCGCGGACCGGAGCACGCGGCAAGCGTGAGCTCGACCACGCGCTGGGGCGAGACACCTTCGCCACCCGAGCAGGTTAGCTTCGCGCGCATCTCGGCGCGAAGCGCGGGCGCTTCTTCTGCATACCCTCCGCCGGCCGCGCTGACCGCGCCGAGCGCGTCCAGGGTCGCGTCGAGCGGGCCGGAGAGCGCCACCGCGGCCTGCACATAGCGGATGGGTCGCGCCGCAAGTCCGATATCGAGGACCGGAGCATGGTAGCGCCACGCGTGCGGAATGAGCTCCACGGGGTCGAGGCCGATGAGCACGAGCAGGTCGGCGCTCGCCATACAGGGCGCCTCGAGCGCCCCGCCCGTGAAGACGCCCACCGTCCTTGGGTCCGAATCGGGGACCACGCCCTTCGCCTTGTACGTGACCAGTACGGGGCAGCCGAGGCGACCGCAGAACCGGCGTACCGCAGCGGCGTTGGAGGGCGTGCACGCCTCCAGACCGACAACCACTACCGGTCGGGCAGCGCGGGCCAGGAGCTCCTGCGCTCGGAGCACATCCTCGGCGGGGGGCGAGCGGTCCGGCGGCGCGGGCGTCCTGCCTGCGCGAACCGCGGGTCGCCGCGCCGCCGCACCGGACATTTCGACACGGACTGCTCCGTAGGGTGGTGATTGCGCGAGGTCGAGCAAACGCTCGAGCTCACCGACGGGGTCATCGCCATCGAGATGGGCCTGCCCTTTCACGACAGGCGCGCTGAGCGCAGCCTGGTCGAGCACCTGGTGCGTGACGAAGCGGGTGAGTTGCGGCGCATACCCATCGGAGACGAGGCAGAGCGAGGCTCGGTCAAGCGTCGCGCACGCCATGCCGTTGGCTGCGCTCGCGAGTCCCGGGCCGATCGTGGTGAGCACGACCCCTGGCGCAGCGTCGATTTCGCCGGTCGCCAGCGCCATGATGGCTGCCGAGGTTTCCTGGCGCGCCAGCACGAACGGAATCCCGCGCGCCTCGGCCGCCCGGATGAGATCGAGACTCGACCCGCCGCCGGGGACACCGAATATTCGCTTGACGCCGCGTGCGGCGAACGAGTCGACCAGATGTTCGACGAGGGGTTTCGAAACCGACATGACCGATTGCGAGCTTAGAACCTATCTCATAACTCCGCGCGGCCGCGACCGCGGCGCGGAGCTTAGTTACCGGTGAGCAGTATCACGAGCGGTACCGGCGACACCGCGATAGCCACGGTCAGCGCGTAGTACGGAAGCGCGAACAGCCGGCTGAACCCGGCCACAAGGCCAATCCCGCCGCCGCCGCCGATCAGGGCGTTCCCGGGCATGTTGAGCGCGACGGCCAGGGTGACGAAGCGATGCCGGAGCAGAAACGGCACCACGCGCGTCGAGGCGTTCTGCAGCAGGAATTCCAGGCGCTGCTGCGAATCGAGAGGTTCCAGGTGGCGCAACAGTTGACTGGCGCGCCTCAGACGCAGCGTATCGAAGGTCGCGGCGATCGCACGCTGCGGCACGAGCCGGCCGACGAGATAGGCGAGAGTCAGTGCCACTATGGTCGCCAGGTAGACGACCGGCACGATCTTGGCGCCGAACATCACCATCAAGGCGAGACCGATCTCGACGCCCGGAACGAACGGCAGCATCATCAGCAACACGTAAAGCGCCATCGCAGTCATGATCATGCGATGGAGCATCGGTTCCGAGGCGGGCGTGAGATGCGGATCGAACTGGCCCAGTATCCATTTCCCGGCGTAGCTCGCGCCGACGAGCAGCGCGGCCAGGAGCGCGAGCTTCAGTGCGACGGCGAGGTACGCGCGGACGGGGACAGGTGCGTCCATGAGGGCGATGCGCGGGTCGGCGAATACGCGGTCAATCCGCTGCGCGACGCGCGCCGCCCGATGTTTTCTCCAGCGTTCCCTGGATCTTGTGCTCGGTGTCGATCGTCCAGTACCAGCGTTCCTTGGTCCATCGCATTGTTCCCTCGAGCGTGTCGCCCCGGATGATCCCCTTCCAGACCATCCGGCCGTCCGTGGGGCTGGTGAGCTCCGCCAAGAAGTGGACCTGATCGCCTTCGCGACGCACCCAGTAGGGCGCGTCGGAAAAGTTGTATTGCTTGCACAGCGCCGACGAGAACATGCCGTTGCTGAACGTCAGCTTGTCCCCCAGTTCGCGACTCTGCTCGGCGAGGCTTGCGCGGACGATACTCGTGCCGAACGTTCGCCCGTCCAGCAGCGCCGCCGCGTCGATCGTCGAACGAGGTCCCGTCTCGGTGGCCCGCACCGGTTGTTGGCCGAGCGCGACCGCCGAGGCGGCCAGGAAGCCTGCCAGGAGGGCCGCCCTCACGATGCCGCGCGCAGATCCTGCCAAGCGCATCTTTGGTCGAGTGTCCATCTGTATCGGCGTGCCTTTCCCATGTTGCGTCGATCGGCTGCATCGTACACTTATCGATTGCGCGTCAAGGGAACAAAGCGGACCGGGATCGTTTTCTTCGTCGTCGTCGAACCGTCTGCGTTCTTCACGATGACGAGGAGTTCCTGCACGTCCGATCGTCCCCCCACCGGTATGATCAGTTGTCCGCCCGGCTTGAGCTGCTCGATTAGGGCAGGGGGCACCTCAGGCGCGGCGGCGGTCACGAGGATGCTGTCGAACGGAGCGACCTCCGGCCATCCGTGGTAACCGTCGCCGATGCGCGGGTACACGTTTCGATAGCCTGCGGCCTGCAGATTCGTTGCGCCTTGCTTGCCCACCGGCTCGACGATCTCGATCGTGTAGACCTTGGCCGCGAGCTCGGCGAGCACCGCGGCCTGGTATCCGGACCCGGTGCCGACCTCCAGGACGACGTCGCCGGGCTGCGGCGCGGCGAGCTCGGACATCAGCGCGACGATATACGGCTGCGAGATGGTCTGCCCGTGGCCGATGGGCAGGGGCCGGTTCTCGTAAGCGTAGCGCTCCTGGTTCGCCGGAACGAAGCGATGGCGTTCGACCTTGCCCATCGCGGCCATGACTGATTTGCTGAACACGGGGCGGCCGGTTTCATAACCCGTTGCCCGCGCCATGGCCGCGATCTCGCGCACGAGGGCGGCTCGTTGGACCGCGTGCGGGTCCCGGGAATCGGCAGAAGTCGGCTCGGTGAATCCCATCATCGCTGCGAATAAGACCACTATGGTGCGCGTAGACCTCATGCGCTCAGTGTCGCCTCCTAAGGCCCATGCTACGACCATTCGGGCCGGTGAGCAGGAGCGGGGGATTCCCGATTCGCATCCGGGTGCTCCGGCGCGCGAAGCGGGCATGTTCTGAATCGTTGAGTACGTATTAACTGTACGTTATTAATCAGCTTGTTATGAGTACTTTATAATGTGAAATCTAGAATAATTTGGCGTCGAAGCCGGCGCTCAAGTGAGTCCGCCGAAGCGGGCATAGAAATACGGAGCTGCCTGCGGCAAGGGGCCGTCCGGTGTCTGCAGCGTCGCCATGAGATGCTGCTCGGTCAGGCGCTGCGTGACCTGATAGAGGCCGCGACACAGGGTTCGGGCAGCGGAGCCGGGCCAGCGTTGCGGCAGCAGCTCCTCCGGCAGGAGCGGATCGCGCAGAACGACGCGCCGGTACTCGTGGATGAGCAGGGTGCGGACCATGAAGCACTGCTCGGGATCCAAATTCGCGGCCGGGTGCTCTTCCAGCGCGCCGAGGACCGGAAGGAACCGCTCGAGGAAAGCCCGGTAATCGCGTTCGAGCCGCTCGAGATCCCAGGCGGACCGAATGGCATCGGCGAGCGCCGCCCCCGCGAGCCCCGGATCGCGGGTCGCATGCATGACGAGCACGTGGGGCTCGGCACGGTGCTCGGCGAGAATCGCGGCGACCGATTCGGCATCGATGGTGGGATGCGCGAGCACACCTGCCGCGAGCCGGCCGAAGCCGATCCAGGCCAACTCATCCCGCAACGCCTTGCGTTTCGCTCCCGAAAGACGCTCTCCCGACTCGATCACCAGGCACCAGCGCCCGTCCCAGGGGCCGCGATCGACGCCGTAGATCTTGCGGAACGCGGCCTCGAATCGGCGCCGGCCGCTTTCGGTGAGGGTGTAGTGGCTGCGGCGGCCGACCTGCTCGCCCCGCAGCCAGTGCTCCCGTGTGAGACGGAACACCGTGGTTCGCACCGCCCGCTCGTTGATACCGAACGATCCAAGCAAGCTGATCAATCCGCCGAGCCAGACCGTGCCGCCGTGCGGCGCGATGGCGTCGCCGAACACTGTCACGACGAGGGACTTCGCACGCAGCGGGCGCGCGCGCACGTGGCTCTGCAGGATCTCGTCGACCGCGCGAATCTTCATGTCGGCAGCAGGCGAAGGCGGTGACACCCGCGCGGTGCCTTCAACCTTTCGGTCGCAGATCGACCACGCGCTTCGCCTTGCCCTGCGAGCGCTCGATCTTGCCTGGTTCGACCACCTGCACCCGGGCAGTCACCCCGACATAGCTCTTGATGACGTGCTGAACGTGACCCTCGATGCCCGTACGCTCGTCGTCGGGCATGCGATTGCCGAGATCCTGGCGCATCTCGACGAAGACGGTCATGTCGTCAAGCGGGCCTTCACGCTTGACTTCGATCAGATAGTGCGGCGCGAGCTTCGGCTCCTTCACCAGGAGCTCCTCGATCTGGGTCGGAAACACGTTCACGCCCCGGATGATCAGCATGTCGTCGCTGCGCCCGGTGATGCGCCCCATGCGCCGCATCGTGCGGGCGGTTCCGGGCAGCAGCCGTGTGAGGTCCCGGGTCCGATACCGGATGATGGGTAGCGCCTCCTTGCTGAGCGAGGTGAACACGAGCTCGCCCGGCTCGCCATCGGGCAGGACCGCGCCAGTCGCGGGATCGATGATCTCGGGGTAGAAATGGTCTTCCCAGATCGTGAGGCCGTCCTTGGTCTCGAGGCATTCCTGCGCGACGCCCGGCCCCATGACCTCGGAGAGACCATAGATGTCGATCGCGTCCAGACCCATGCGCTTCTCGATCTGCGTGCGCATCGACTCGCTCCACGGCTCGGCGCCGAAGATTCCGATGCGCAGCGAGCTGGCCGCCGGATCGAGTCCCTGACGCTCGAACTCGTCGGCGATCGCCAGCATGTACGAGGGCGTCACCATGATGATCTCGGGCCTGAAGTCGCAGATGAGCTGCACCTGACGTTCCGTCATGCCCCCGCCGACCGGAATCACGGTCGCGCCGAGCGTCTCCCCTCCGTAGTGCGCTCCGAGACCGCCGGTAAACAGCCCGTATCCGTACGCGATGTGGATCTTGTCCGTCGAGCGGCCGCCTGCGGCGCGTATGGATCGCGCCATGCAGTGCGACCAGGTATCGATGTCGCGCTTCGTGTAGCCGACGACGGTCGGCTTGCCGGTCGTGCCGCTCGAGGCGTGGATGCGCACGATCTCGTCCATCGGCACCGCGAACATTCCGAATGGGTAGTTCTCGCGCAGATCCTGTTTCGTCGTGAACGGAAACTTCGCAAGGTCCTCCAGACTCTTCAAGTCGTCGGGGCGGACGCCGTGATCGCCGAACTTGCGCCGATAGTGGGGGACGTTCTCGTACGCGTGCCCGAGGCTCCATTTGAGCCGCTCGAGCTGCACCGCGCGCAGTTCGTCGACGCGCGCCTTCTCGATCGGTTCGAGTTGATCGTGCGGGGTCATGCTGCTCTTCTCCTGAAATGATCGTTGCCCCGGGGGGGCACGCGATCCTGATCAAACGTTCCAGTGAAGCAGGCTGCTGCGACGATCGCTGTGCTCCAGATCAAACGCGGGCGGCTCGAGCGGGGCGTTCGGACCGCATCACCTGCCCTGGAATCGGGGCGGCCGCTTCTCGAGAAAGGCGGTCACGCCTTCGCGGTAATCGTGGGTCCGGCCGAGCTCGCGCTGCAGATCGCGCTCGAGATTGAGCTGCTCGTCGAGCGCATTCAAGGCCGACGCCTGCAGGGCTTGCTTGATGGCTGCGAGTCCGCGGGTGGGCTGCTCCGCGAGATGGCGCGCGAGCGCCCGCGACTCGTCGCCGAGCGCGGCGTCGTCGACGCACTTCCAGATCAGCCCGATGCGCTCGGCGTCCTCGGCAGCGAGCCGGTCGCCGAGGAGTGCCAGGCCCGCTGCCCGCGCGGCTCCGACCAGGCGCGGGAGAAAATACGTTCCGCCCGAGTCGGGCACGAGTCCGAGCTTGCAGAACGCCTGGATGAAGCTCGCCGATCGGCCCGCGAGCACGATGTCGCAGGCCAGTGCGACGTTTGCGCCGGCACCGGCGGCGACACCGTTCACTGCGCAGACGACGGGCTTGGGCAGCGCGCGCAACCGGCGCACGAGCGGATTGAAATGCGCATCGAGGGACGCGCCCAGGTCGGGTGGCGGCGCATCGGGCGGGAAGCGACGCTCTGAGAGATCCTGGCCCGAGCAGAACGCGCGACCCGCGCCAGTGAGCATCACTGCGCGAACGTCGCCACGCCGCGCGATTTCATCCAGCGCGTCGCGCAATCTTTGATGCATCTCCGGATTGAAGCTGTTCAGCCTGTCCGGCCGGTTCAGCGTGACCACCGCGTAGCCATCGGTGAACTCGAGCCGGATGCTGGGGTCGCTCATGGGCGCTCCGTGCCGCTCTGTAAAAGCGAAAGGTTACCCCAAGCGACCTGCTGTTCGGCATCCCGCTTCGTCGAAAGGTCGTCACGGCGGGAGCGGAAACATGTCACGGCGCTCGGCGAAGGGGACCGCGCAGGTGACATTTGCCCTGGCGAAATGAGATATCGGGTCCATACTCAACATGTCCCCCAGAAGGTTTTCCAATGCTGCGCCGCGAGCTCTGTCGCAACGATCTGCCTCCGAAAGGTCTCGTGCTCAGCATAGGCGGGCTCGCCGTTCTGCTCGGTCTGGTCACATTGGCGCTCGGCTATGGCGTCGTTCCGCTTGATCCGGAGTGGCTGCGGGCGCCGCGCTGGATGATGGCCGGAGCCGGCTTGATGTTCATAATGGGTGGCATCGCCATCACCCTCATCGTTCTGCCGGCACACCGCCGCGAACGCTCGCACCAAGGCTGACGGCGTCCGTTCCCGGGCGCAGTGGACGACGATCACCGAGCGGTGGACCGTCTGATGCGGCCGTCGCCGGTGGTTATTGCCGGCCCGCGCCTGCTCTCCATGTCGGGCGATAATCGCCTGAGCCATTAGGCACTTACACTCGAAGGCTGAGGGGTTGACCCGGCGCCTTGCGGCCCCGCGGCAGGCCTACTTATACTGGGGCCGGGATCGCGTCGTCGACAGAGCGCGACCGCACCACAAAGGAGGAGCCAATGGGTTCGCTCTCGATCGAGGCGATCCGGGGTGTCGCACTCGTCGGACACACGGGATCCGGAAAAACCCTGCTCGCCGAGGCGCTGCTCCAGCATGCCAAGGCCATCCCAGCCATGGGGTCGATCGAGCGTGGGACCACAGTCTGCGATTTCGACGCGTTGGAGAAGGAATACCAGCACTCGCTGCGCTCGTCCGCCGTCCACTTCGAGACCGACGGAACCCGGATCCATCTCGTCGACACGCCCGGCGCGCCGGACTTTCTCGGGCAGTCGATCGGGAGCCTCGCCGCAGTCGACACGGCTGCCGTGGTCATCAACGCGCAGACCGGCATCGAGCTCACGACGACGCGCATGATGCAGTGGGCCGAGTCCCTGAAGCTGTGCCGGATGATCGTCGTCAACCGCATCGACGGTGAAGGGGTCGACCTCCCGGGACTGGTCGAGCGAATCCAGGACGCGTTCGGAAAGGAGTGCCTGCCGATCAATCTGCCGGCGGACGGGGGCAAGCGCGTCGTGGATTGCTTCTTCAATCCCTCCGGCGATTCCGACTTTTCGTCGGTGGAGCAGGCGCATAGCGCGCTGGTCGATCAGGTCGTCGAGGTGGACGAGGAGCTGATGGCGGTGTATCTCGAAAAGGGCGAGATTGCGCCCGAGCAGCTGCATGCGCCCTTCGAAGAGGCGCTTCGTGAAGGGCATCTGATTCCGATCTGCTTCACATCCGCAAAGACCGGAGCCGGGGTGAAAGAGCTGCTCGACATCCTCGTGCAGCTCGCGCCTAATCCGACCGAGGGCAATCCGCGGGCGTTCCTGCGGGGCGAGGGGGAGAAGGCGGAGGAGTTTCACGCCGCACCCGATCCGACCAAGCACGTGATCGCCCACGTCTTCAAGGTGGCGGTGGACCCGTTCATGGGCAAGCTCTCGTACTTTAAGGTTCACCAGGGCACGATCACCAAGGACAGTCAGCTCTTCATCGGCGACGGCCGCAAGCCCTTCAAGGTGGGCCACCTCTTCATGGTGAAGGGCAAGGATCTCGTCGAAGTGCCGGAAGGTGTGCCGGGCGAGATCTGCGCCGTCGCGAAAGTGGACGAGATCCAGTTCGACAGCGTGCTGCACGACTCGCACGACGAGGACCACATCCACCTCCGGCCGCTCGAATTTCCCGATCCGATCTTCGGATTGGCGATCGAGACGACCAAGCGGGGCGATGAGCAGCGCCTCTGGGACGTGCTCGAAAAGCTATCGACCGAGGACCCGTGCGTCGAAGTCGAGCGCGTGAAGGCCACCAACGAGACAGTGGTGAAGGGGCTCGGCGAGCTTCATCTGCGTACCGTGCTCGAGCGCATGGCCTCCCAATACAAGCTCGAGGTGAAGACGCACCCGCCGCGCATCGCCTACCGCGAGACGATCACCGCGCCTGCCGAGGGGCACAACCGGCACAAGAAGCAGACCGGCGGGGCCGGACAGTTCGGCGAAGTGTTCCTGCGCATCCAGCCGCTGGCGCGGGGCGGCGGGTTCGAGTTCGTGAACGAGGTGAAGGGTGGATCGATTCCGGGCCAGTTCATCCCCGCGGTCGAGAAGGGCGTGCAGCACGTCCTGGAATCCGGGGCGATCGCCGGCTACGCCATGCAGGACGTTCGCGTCACCGTTTACGACGGGAAAAGCCACCCGGTCGATTCGAAGGAGATCGCGTTCGTCTCGGCCGGGCGCAAGGCGTTTCTCGATGCCGTCGGGAAGGCGCGGCCGATCGTCCTCGAGCCGATCGTGAACATCGCAGTCACGGTACCCGAGGGCGCCATGGGGGACATCACCGGAGATCTCTCGTCGAAGCGCGGGCAGATTACCGGAACCCAGTCGCAATCAGGCGGCATGCTGACGGTCTCGGGGCAGGTGCCGCTCTCCGAGCTGAGCAACTATCAGTCGCGCCTGAAATCGGTTACGGGAGGCGCGGGTTCGTACAGCATCGCGTTCAGCCATTACGAGCCGGTGCCGCCCAACGTCCAGCAGCAACTGGTCAGCGAGTTCCGCGCGCCGGCGAGCGAAGACTGAGAAAGCTCGTCAGGCTGTCACACCCCGGTGCGTCGCGCCTCGGCGAGCGGCTGCAGCAGCGCGGCCAGGGAGACCAGGTCGTGGCGATTGTGCTCCAGGACCCGCGGCAAGGGTTCCGAGTCGCCGAAGCGCATGAAGTGCCGGAATACTTCGGGCACGCGACTGCCGGGCAGATCGTCGACGCGAAAGAACCCGAGCGCGCGCTCCTCCGCGGTGCGTAGCCGGCAATTCGGCCAGTCGCGACGGAATGCCCGTCGCACCGGGTGCAGCAGGTCAATGTGCGCCGCCCCGTCGAGTGGATCCGGTGCTTGCAGAAGACGCGCCCGGGCCCGCACGAGCGGCGCATCGAAGCTCTTTCCGTTGTAGGACACCAGACAGCTTTCGGTCGCAAGAAACGAGCGGAGCGCGTCGATCAAGGCGGCCTCGGCGGCGAAGCTCGTGATGAGAAGCTGTCGGAGGCGCAGGGCTTCACCTTCGAAGCGGGCAAGTCCGACGAGAAAGGCGATCGTCCCGGTACCGCCGGCAAGGCCGCTCGTCTCGGTGTCGAAGAACACGAGCTGCTCGGGATCGGGGGTCGCAGCGCCGATCGATTCGAGCAGGCAAGGTGCCGACTTGCGCGCCATTTCGAGCCGGATAGCGCCGTGAAGATGGCGCAGCGGCAGGCGGCGTTCCACCATCAAGAGTTGCGGAGCCAGCCATCGGCCGCTCGTCACTCGGGCGAGGTCTGCGTCGCGAGTAGCGTGCCCAGCGGCCTGCGCGCGGCGCCGCATTCGCTCGATGCGCTCCGCGAAGGATGGCGGGAGGGTTGCTGCGGGCTGCGGCGTCGCGGCACGTGGGGTGGCAGGGGCGCCGGGCGACTGCCGCAGCCGCAGCAACCGGTCACGCAGGTCGGCGGGTAATGCCGCATGCGGGCTCAGATCCTGGGGCAGGGATGCTTTGGAATGCATTTGGAACGCGTGGGCGGGGCGCTACTGGACGCTCTGGCGGTCCGCCTGCGGCGCTCGCATCGACGCTTCCTCGCGCAGCAGATCGAGCACACGAAGCGCTGCGACGCGCGGCGACTGACGCCCGCCGGTCGATTCCGCCAGGACCGGGCCCACGCATGCGGGACAGCCATCGCGGCACGCGCAATGCGTGACGAGATCGGCGGTGCGCGCAAGAACCTCGGCGCGGATGTCGAACAGCGGCGCGGCGATGCCGATTCCGCCCGGGTAGTTGTCATACAGGAAAACCGCCGGCCGGAACGCGAACGAATCCCGGGTGACATCGAGGTGCGTACCGTCCGGTGTGCGTGCGCTCGCACGCCCGTCTGGCCCGACCACGGCCGACCATTCGCCGTTGCCGTCGCCGACCGCACGGCCGATGTCGCGCGTCTCGGCGAGGGAGAGCAGGGCGGCGATGTGGTGCAGCGCATACGCAGCGCCAAGAAAGCCGTCGAGCGCCGCGTGGCGATTCGCAAACGCGTTCTCGAGCGCGCGGGGACGCACCTCCCACCACACTGCGGTGGTGTGCATCTCCTGGTCGGGCAGGCTCACGTTCCCGTAGCCGATGTTCTCGTGAGTGTAGTAACGGATCTTCTTGTAGCCGGCCACGCGCCGCACGACGTGCACTTCCCCGTGCGCGCAGCGCGCATTCGCGTGCTCACTGGCTGCGAACTCGGCGAGGATCTTGAGCCGGGTGTAGTCGATCGCATCGGTGTAGTAGTCGGCCTGAACCCGGCGCACGTAGGCCTTGCGGCCCACCCAGTCGAGCTTTTCCACCTGCCAGGGCGCCGATTGGACCATGTAGATCGCGCCCTCATAGAGCGTCACCGCCGCGCTCGAGAAATCCACTTCCGCGATCACGTTGCGACGCCCCTCGGTGACGTCGATCACCACGAAATTTCCGTCCGCTACGGAGCGCAGACTGACGCTGTTGGCGGGATAGCTGTCGGTGATCCAGTGCCAGCTCGAGCCTTCGCGATGGACGACACCTTCTTCGGCCAGATAAGCGAGCGCTGCGTCCAGGTCCTCGCCGCCGAAGCGCTCGCCATCGCGAAAGGGCAGCTCGAACGCGGCGCAGCGAAGGTGGTCCATCAGGATGAGCAGTTGGTCGGGATCGATGCGGGCGTGCTCGGGGCTCGCGCCGAGAAAGAACTCCGGATGCCGTGCAAGGTACTGGTCGAGGAGATTGGACGAGGCCACCAGGACACCGAGCGCGGTTCGCTGGCGGCGACCGGCGCGGCCGAAACGTTGCAGCGCGCCGGCGACCGATCCGGGATAGCCATTCAGCACGCAGACATCCAGCGCGCCGATGTCCATGCCCAGCTCGAGGGCCGAGGTCGAAACGACGCAGTCGAGGCGGCCGGCGCGCAGCTTCCGCTCCTTGTCGCGGCGCTCGGTCGGCAGGTAGCCGCCGCGGTAGGCGGCCACGCGTGCGGGCCGGCGCGGATCGCCGTCGAACGCATCCTTCAGGTACTTGGTCAGCACCTCGACTTCCAGTCGGGTGTTCGCGAAGACGATCGTCTTCAGACCGAGCTTGAGGGCCAGGCGGGCGATGCGCGTCGATTGCGAGCGCGCGGACGCGCGCAGGCCGAGGTCGGCATTCAGAACGGGAGGATTCCAGACCATCAGAACCTTCTTGCCCTGCGGGGCGCCGGTCTCGGCGACCACCGCCACGGGCTCGCCCAGCAGGCGCTCGGCGAGCTCGCCGGGATTGGCAATCGTGGCGGAGCAGAGAATGAAAAGCGGATCGGATTCGTAGAAGCGGCAGATCCGCCTGAGGCGGCGGATCACGTTCGCCATATGCGAGCCGAACACTCCGCGATAGGTGTGGAGCTCGTCGATCACCACGTAGCGCAAGGTCTCGAAGAACTGCGCCCACTTGGTGTGGTGGGGCAGAATGCCCGTGTGCAGCATATCGGGATTCGAAACGACGACGTCGCCGTGTGTGCGCACGGCGCGTCGTGCGTCGCCAGGCGTGTCCCCGTCGAAAGTGCACGCGCGCACCCCCAGGGCGCCGGCGGCGTTCAGCTCGAGGATCTCCGCGACCTGGTCCTGCGCGAGCGCCTTGGTGGGGAAGAGGTAAAGCGCCTTGGCACGGCCGCCGCGCGCCGCGTTCAGCACCGGCAAGTTGTAGCAGAGCGTCTTGCCGGAGGAGGTCGGCGTCACCACGACGGTGTGCCGACCGGCGGCGACATGATCCCATGCGTCGCGCTGATGCGAGTAGAGCTGCGCGATGCCGCGGGCGCGCAGCGCAGCAATGATCCGCGCATCGAGGTCGGGAGGAAATTCGGCATGGCGCGCCGCGCGTGCCGGAATGATCAGCTCCCCGGCGATGCGCTCGGGGTGCCGCTGCGCGAGCAGGTCGATCAGCGTTTCGGCGCGACTGCGCGAGTGGCTCCGAACCGGATGGGCTTCGAGCTCTGCGTCGATCAGATCGTGGCGACTCTCGAGCGGCGCCGACGTGCTCGTCTGTTGCGCCGCTCCGCGTGGCCCGCGAAAAGCATCCATCGTCTCTCCCGCTCTGTACCGCGGCGAGGATGCATGAGCTGCAAGCTCACTGGATGAGCTAGCGTGCCGGCGAACGAAACTATTGCTTGATCGGCCCGTTCGGCGTCACGAGCACTTTGCCGCTGCGACGATAGGCATTCGCTTGCGCGACCGCTTGCGCAATCTTCTCGATCGGGTAAGTGGCTTCGACCGGGACGTGGAGTGACCCGCTCGTGATCCGGCCAGCCAGCATTCCATACAGCTCGCGAATTGCTGCGGGCGCCATGCGCTGCAACGACGGCATCAGCCAGAACCCGGTGAGCCAGAGGCGCTTGAAGACCGTCTGATGGCCGGTCAGCTGAGGATTCTCGCCCGCGAGAAGGCCATAGTTGACGATGGTTCCCTCCTCGACGAGGCAATCGCCGAGCCGTAGGACCTGGGTCCCGCCGACGGCATCGATCGCGAGGCGGATTGCCGCACCATTCGTGGCCGCTCGCACGCGCTCGCCGAGGTCCGGCGCGTCCACGACGACGACGTCCCCGCCGAGCGCCTTGAGCTCATCCGCGAGCCCGTCGCGCCGCACGACGTTCACCGTTCGAATCCCCGCAGCCTTGGCAAGCTGGACGAGGCAATGACCGACTCCGGAGTTCGCGGCGTCCTGGATCAGCCATTCGCCGGGCTTCAGTTCGACGTACTTCGTCATCATGAGGTGCGCGGTCGGAGGATTGACCTTCAGCATGGCGAGCTGCAAGGGATCGACCTCGCGCGGTACCTTCACGAGCTGCGCTGCCTTCGTCTTCTTGCGCTGGACCCAGTTCTCACGGTCGAGCGGAATGACGAGGTCGCCTTCCGCCAGATCTCGGACGTCGCGGCCTAGCGCGATCACCCGGCCGACGCATTCCGCACCCAGCCGCGCCGGCAGCGGAGGACGCACGGCGTAGCGCCCTTCGATGGTGAGCAGGTCCGCGGGATTGATGGGAAACGCCAAGACGTCGATGATCGCCTCGTCCGGCGCGGGGGCTCCCACGTCGTCGACATCGATGCAGCGCAGGACTTCCTCGGGCTTTCCGAAAGTGGCGAATTGGGCGATTTTCATGGGCGGACGTTAACACCCCGGTAAAAGTTTCCGCCAGCCCAAGCGACGCTAGGCCCTATTTCCCTTGTAGCTCAATGCGATAGGTGTGGGGCTTGATTGCGGGGGATCGGGAGCCATGTAAGGCGTGTCAAAACCTCTCGCGTCCCGGCATGGCGGCCGGCATGCCGCAACAAGGCGGATTGATACATGACGACTCGACACCCGCGCAGCTGGATGTGGGCCCAAGCCCTCCAGATGCTGGACGAAGCCGACCGGCTTCAGCGCCGCTTCTTCACCGAGGTGGGTCCGCACGAACACGCCGCGCCGAACTGGGAGCCTCCCGTTGACGTGTTCGCCGCGGGGGACGAGGTGTGGTTGTTCTTTGCCGTACCGGGCGTCGCAACGGAGCACGTGCAGGTGCTCGTGGATCCCACGGGGGCGCTGGTGGTGCAGGGCGAGCGCCAGCTGCCGGTCGTCGCGCATTCGGGAAACATTCGGCGGCTCGAGATACCGCACGGCCGGTTCGCGCGGCGTGTGCCGCTGCCGCCCGGCAGGTTCGATCTATTCACGCAGCAACTCGATCGCGGCTGTCTCGTGATCGGATTGCGGCGCATCGCATGAGAGAAGCCAGGATGATGAATCTCGAGCACGGTACGACGACGCAGGCGAATGCGCCGGTCCGGAACGAGTCCGCCCCATCGGCGCCGCAGCCGGCGGTTCCCGCGGACGCGCTGGTGCTCGTGCCGGTGCGCAATCTCGTGCTCTTCCCGGGCATGATCCTGCCCTCGGCGATCGGACGCGAAACCTCCATCGCGGCGGCCCAGTACGCGGTGAAGAACGATCGTCCGGTCGGGCTGCTCCTGCAGCGCGATCCCGCTGTCGACGCTCCGGGTCCGGAGGATCTTTACACCGTGGGCACTGCCGCGCAAATCCTGCGCTACGTGACGACGCCCGACGGCTCGCACCATATCGTCTGTCAGGGCGAGGAGCGCTTTCGCGTCGTCGAGTTTCTCTCGGGGTATCCATTCCTGGTCGCCCGCGTCGAGCGGCAGCGGGACGCCGAAGCGACGGGCAAAGATCTGGAGGCGCAGCTTTTCCAGCTTCGCGAGCGCGCCGCCGAGGCGCTGGAGCTCCTGCCGCAAACCCCACAAGAGCTCCTTCAGGCGGTGCAGGCCTTCAAGTCGCCGGCCCCCCTCGCCGACCTCATCGCAGGTTTCATGGATGTCGCCGCAGCCGAGA
The DNA here is from genome assembly GCA_041617635.1 of Burkholderiales bacterium. Classification (GTDB taxonomy): domain Bacteria; phylum Pseudomonadota; class Gammaproteobacteria; order Burkholderiales; family SG8-39; genus JAABRB01. Next base: position 29,573 of record JBFJOO010000003.1, read on the forward strand.
AACAGGGCGTGCTCGAGACGTTCGACGTTGCCGCGCGGGTGGACAAGGTGCTCGGCATGCTTGCGCACCGCATCGAAGTCCTCAAGCTCTCGCGGGAGATCGACACGCGGACCAAGGCGACCATGGACGAGCGCCAGCGGGAATACGTGCTGCGCGAACAGCTGCGCCAGATCCAGAAGGAGCTCGGCGAAGGTGAGGGCTCCGGCCAGGACCTCGCCGATCTGCGCGAAGCGGTCGAGAAGGCGGGCATGCCCGAGGACACGCTTGCGCATGCCCAGAAGGAGCTCAAGCGGCTCGAGCGCATGCCCGAAGCTTCCGCCGAGTACTCGATGGCGCGCACCTACCTCGACTTGCTGATCGAGCTGCCCTGGTCGAAGATCAGCGAGGGCACTATTGATATTGCAGAGGCGCGCCGTATCCTGGATGAGGACCACTTCGGGCTGGAGAAGATCAAGCGGCGCATCATCGAGTTCCTCGCGGTGCGCAAGCTCAACCCGGACGGGCATGGCCCGATCCTCTGCTTCGTTGGCCCGCCGGGCGTCGGCAAGACCTCGCTCGGCCAGAGCATCGCCCGCGCGCTCGGCCGCAAGTTCGAGCGCGTGGCGCTCGGCGGCGTTCACGACGAGGCCGAGATCCGCGGCCACCGGCGCACCTACATCGGGGCGCTGCCGGGCGTCATCATCCAGGGCATCAAGAAGGCCGGCATGCGCGATTGCGTGATGATGCTCGACGAGATCGACAAGGTTGGTGCCAGCGTGCATCACGGCGACCCGTCCTCCGCGCTGCTCGAAGTGCTCGATCCGGAGCAGAACAAGGCGTTTCGCGACAACTATCTCGGCGTGCCGTTCGATCTGTCGCGTGTGATCTTCATCACCACGGCGAATATGCTCGACACGATTCCCGGGCCGCTTCGAGACCGGATGGAGATCATCCAGCTTCCCGGTTACACGGCGGAAGAGAAGCTCGAGATCGCAAAACGCTATCTGGTGAAGCGGCAGCTCGAGGCGAACGGGCTCAAGCCCGGCCAGGCGACGATCACCGACGCGGTGCTTCGGGCGATCATCCAGGACTACACGCGGGAGGCGGGCGTGCGCAATCTCGAGCGCGAGATCGGCTCGGTGCTGCGCAACGCCGCGACCCGGATAGCCGAGGGCAGCGTGACCACGGTCGCGATCGACAGCGCCGACCTCACGGACATTCTCGGACCTGCGAAGTTCGAGTCCGAGGTGGCGCTGCGCACCGCCTTGCCCGGCGTCGCGACCGGTCTCGCGTGGACTCCGGTCGGCGGCGACATCCTGTTCGTCGAGGCGAGCCGCACGCCAGGAGCCGGCAAACTCATTCTGACTGGCCAACTCGGCGACGTGATGAAGGAGAGCGCGCAGGCGGCGCTGACGATCGTCAAATCGCGCGCAGAGTCGCTCGGTCTGCCGGCGGATCTCGACAAGTGGGATGTGCATGTTCACGTGCCGGCCGGCGCAATCCCGAAGGACGGTCCCAGCGCCGGCGTTGCGATGTTCATGGCGCTGACCTCACTCTTCTCGGGGCGCACAATCCGCAGCGATACCGCGATGACCGGAGAGATCAGCCTGCGCGGGCTTGTCTTGCCGGTCGGCGGAATCAAGGAAAAGGTCTTGGCCGCACTGCGTGCGGGACTCGCGACGGTCATGCTGCCGGCACGCAATCGCAAGGATCTCGTCGACGTGCCGCAGGGCGCTCGGGATCGGCTGAATTTCGTGTGGCTCGAGACGGTGGACGACGCCATGCGGCACGCGCTATCGTCGAAAGAAGGGGAACGCCCCGTCCCGGTCGAGAGCGCTTGACGCCCGTTCACAACGCCGACATCGCCAGGATCTTCGAGGAGATCGCGGATCTCCTCGAGATCCAGGAGGCCAATCCGTTTCGTGTCCGCGCCTACCGGAACGCCGCGCGGACGGTCGGGGACGTGCGTCGCGATCTTGCGCAGGCGGTTGCCGGGGGCAAGAAGCTGCCCAAGCTTCCCGGGATCGGCGCCGACCTGGCCGCAAAGATCGAGGAGATCGCCAAGACCGGGACGACGCAGCTTCTCGAGAAACTGCACCAGGAGCTCCCGCCCGCCATCACCGCGCTCCTGCGCATACCCGGTCTCGGACCGAAGCGCGTCAGGGCCTTGCACCGCGAGCTCGAGGTGCAGAGCCTCGACGAGCTGGCGCAGGCCGCACGCGCCGGCCGCATTCGGGAGCTGCCCGGATTCGCCGCCAAGACCGAGGCGAGCGTTCTGCAGGCGGTCGAGGCGCACCTCACCAAGAAGCAGCGCTTCAAGCTCACCGTAGCGGCGCAGTACGCTGAACCGTTGGCCGACTTTTTTCGCAGGATGAAGGCGGTGAGGGAGGTCGTGGTCTGCGGGAGCTTTCGGCGCATGAAGGAAACGGTGGGTGATCTCGACCTGCTCGTCACGTCGGAAGCGCCCGATGCGGTGATGGCGGGCTTCTCGAATTACCCGGAAGTGAAGGAGATGCTCGCCAGCGGGCCCACGCGCGCGAGCGCGTTGCTCGCATCGGGCCTCCAGGTCGACGTCCGAGTCGTGCCGAAGGAGAGCTTCGGCGCCGCCATGCATTATTTCACCGGATCCAAGGCGCACAATATCGCGGTGCGCCGCATCGCCCAGGCGAAAGGGCTCAAGATCAACGAGTATGGCGTCTTCAGGGAGACCAAGGGCGGCACCGGGCGCCGAGTGGCCGGCGCGACCGAAGCGTCGGTGTTCGAGGCCGTGGGGCTACGCTTCATTCCTCCGGAGCTGCGTGAGGATGCGGGCGAGATCGAGGCGGCGCGGCGCGGCGAGCTGCCCAAGCTGCTGGAGCGCGCCGATCTGCGCGGCGACCTGCATGCGCACACGAAGGCCACCGACGGCAAGAACACGCTGCGCGAAATGGCGCTGGCGGCCCGGGCGCTCGGACTGGAATACCTCGCCATCACGGAACACTCGCGGCGGGTCGCCATGGCGCACGGCCTGGATCCGCAGCGCCTCGCCAGGCAGATCGACGAGATCGACCGGCTGAACGACGAGCTCGAGGGTGTTACGCTGCTCAAGGGAATCGAAGTGGACATCCTCGAGGACGGCACGCTCGATCTGCCCGATTCGATACTCGCGCAGCTCGACCTCGTGGTCGGTGCGGTCCACAGCCGCTTCAACCTGCCGCGGCCACGCCAGACCGCACGCATCCTGGCGGCGATGGAATCGCCTTACTTCACGGTCCTGGCGCATCCGAGCGGCCGCCTGATCGAAACGCGCGCACCCTACGACGTCGACATGCTGAAGATCATTCGCAAAGCCAAGGCGCGCGGCATCGCGCTGGAACTCAACGCGCATCCGGACCGGCTGGATCTGACCGACACCCACTGCAGGATGGCCAAGGAGGAGGGGGTGCTCGTCGCCATCAGCTCGGACGCGCACTCCACCCTCGATCTCGACAATCTGCGCTTCGGCGTCGGCCAGGCGCGCCGGGGCTGGCTCGAAAAGGCTGACGTGCTGAACACGCGCACCCTTCCCGAGCTGCGCCGGCTGATCGCGCGAAAAGGCGCTGAAAAGTCCGCGCCGAGGCGCGCGGCGCGGGCCGTGCGCGCGAAACGGCGCCCGAAGCGGTGAGCACGGCCGCCGGGTCGGGCACGGTTGCTGCGCCCGGCCGCCCGGCGTTCCGGATGCGCGGGGTGACCAAGATCTACCCGATGGGGGAGATCGAAGTGCGCGCGCTCGATGGCGTCGATCTCGATCTCAATTCCGGCGAGTTCGTCGTTCTCCTTGGCGCGTCGGGCAGCGGAAAATCGACCTTGCTCAACATCCTCGGCGGCCTCGACGTGGCGACCGACGGCGAGGTCTGGTATCTCGACCACAAGCTTTCCGGCGCGGACGACGAGGCGCTGACGCGCTACCGGAGAGAGCACGTCGGGTTCGTCTTTCAGTTCTACAACCTCATTCCAAGCCTCACGGCGGCCGAGAACGTCGCGCTGGTCACCGAGATCGCGGACAATCCGATGACGCCGGCGGAAGCGCTGGCGCTGGTCGGGCTTGCGGAGCGCATGAGCCATTTCCCGGCGCAGCTTTCGGGTGGCGAGCAGCAACGCGTAGCCATCGCGCGCGCAGTCGCGAAGCGCCCGGAGGTCCTGCTTTGCGATGAGCCCACCGGTGCGCTCGACATCACGACCGGAAAAGTCGTCCTCGAAGTGCTCGAGCGGATAAACCGCGAGCTCGGCACGACGACTGCTGTGATCACGCACAATGCCGCGATCGCGCGCATGGCCGACCGGGTCATCCACATTTCGAGCGGCCGGATCGGCCGGATCGAGACGAACGCCGTCAAGGCGAGTCCCGCGGAGCTTGCATGGTGAAGCCGGCAGCGCTCGACCTGAAGCTGCTCCGCGACATGTGGCGGCTGCGCGGGCACCTCGTGGCCGTAGCGGTCGTGGCCACCTGTGGCGTGGCGACGTTCGTCACGATGCGGGGCGCCTACGAGGCGCTGGTGGAAGGCAGAGACTATTACTACGCCCAATACCGGTTCGCCGACGTCTTCGTGCAGGCGAAGCGTGCGCCGGCGTCACTCGTCCCGCGGGTAGCGAATTTGCCGGGCGTCGCCGCCGTCGCGGACCGGATCGTCCATGAGGTGACGGTGGATGTGCCCGGCTTCAATGACCCCGTGACCGCGCGGCTCATATCCGTGCCGGACGAGGGTCGCCCCTTGCTCAACGACGTGTTCATCAAGAGCGGGCGCTACATCACGCCACGGGCGAGCGACGAGGTGCTGATCGGCGAGGCGTTCGCCTTAGCACACGGCCTCAAGCCTGGTGACACGGTTTCGGCCGTCATCAATGGTCGCTGGCAACGCCTGCGCGTGGCGGGTATCGCCAACTCCCCGGAGTACGTGTACGTCATGGGAGGGGCGGCGTTGTTCCCCGACAACCAGCGGTACGGCGTGTTCTGGATGAGCCGCAAGGGGCTGGAAGCGGCGCTCGACATGGAGGACGCTTTCAACAATCTGACGCTGCGCCTCGCACCGGGTGCGGATGAGAAGGGCGTCATTCAGGCGCTGGACGTTCTGCTGGCGCCGTACGGAGCGACAGGCGCCCATGGCCGCGACGAGCAGATCTCGAACCAGATGCTCGACGGCGAGATCAAGACCGACCGGGTGACCGGCATCGTGATTCCCGCGATTTTTCTTGCCGTGGCGGCGTTCCTCATCCACAACGTCCTCATGCGTCTGATTGCATTGCAGCGCTCGCAGATCGGCGTGCTGAAGTCCTTCGGCTACAGCGACCGGGCGGTTGCGTTGCATTACATCAAGCTCGCCGTGGTGGCGGCTCTTGCCGGCGGCGCGGGCGGCATTGCCCTGGGGGCCTGGCTGGGTGACGGCCTTGCGGATCTCTATCAGCGCTTCTTTCACATGCCGCGGCTCGTGTTCCGCCTTTCGGCCGAGAATGTCCTCGGTGTCACGCTCGTGTGCGTCGTGGCCGCGGTCGGCGGCGCGTGGCCGGCGGTGCGGCGGGTGCTGCGCATGCCCCCGGCCGAGGCGATGCGCCCCGAGCCCCCGGCGCGGTTCAAGCCTCTCCTGCTCGAGCGGCTCGGATACGTCGAGCTGCTGTCCCCGGCGGCCCGCATGCTCTTTCGAAGCATCGAGCGGCGGCCGGTGCGGGCTGCGCTCTCGACCCTGGCGCTTGCGCTCGCGTGCGCGTTGCTGGTCGTCGGGCGATTCGGGCTCGACGCGCTCGACCGGACGATCCAGGTGCAATTCGAGGACGCACGGCGCGACGATGTCCAGATCGGCTTCTACGAGCCGCGCAGCGCTCAGGTGAAGTACGATCTCGCCAACTTGCCTGGCGTGCTCGCCGTCGAGGCATTCAGGATCGTCCCGGCGCGTGTGCGCTTGGCACACCGGTCGAAGCGGACCGCGCTGTACGGCCTCTCCCCGGGGGCGGAGCTGCATCGAGTCGTCGATGTCGACGGGCGCGAGATCGCCTTGCCGCCGAGCGGTGTCGTGCTGAGCGCGGGTCTGGCGCGGATACTTCACGCAGCGGCAGGCTCCGTGATCACCGTGGAAATTCTCGAGGGCACGCGGCGCGTGCGCGAAGTCCCGGTCGCCGCCACCGTGGAGGAGCCGCTCGGCCTTTATGCCTATCTGGACGAACGCGCGCTGGCGGACCTCGTCGGGGAAGGTCTCCAGTACACGAACGCCTACTTGCGCGTGGACCCGGCGCATCTAAACGAGCTCTACGATCGGCTGAAGCGCCTGCCCGTGGTGGTGGGTGTGACGCTGCGCGAGGCGACGATCCGGAGCTTCCTCGCGACGATCGCCGAGAACATCCTGATCTCGACCACGATTCTCATCGTTTTTGCGTGCGTGATCGCCGCGGGCGTCGTCTACAACGGTGTGCGCATCGCGCTCTCGGAGCACGCGGTGACACTGGCGAGCTTGCGTATCCTCGGCTTCACCCGGCGCGAGGTGAGCGGAATCCTGCTCGGTGAACAGGCCCTGCTCGCGGCGATCGGCATTCCGGTCGGCCTCGTGCTTGGCTATGGCATCTGCGCATGGCTGGTAGCGCTGATCGAGACCGAGCTCTACCGACTTCCACTGGCCATCACCGCACAGACTTACCTTTATGCCGCCGGGCTGATTGCCGGTGCGGCAGTGGTGTCGGGTGCCGCAGTCGCGTGGCGGGTGCGGCACCTCGATCTCGTGGCAGTATTGAAGACTCGTGAGTGAACGAAACGACAAGCGAGCCGCAGGACGCGTTCGGCGAACGGCTGGTTGGATCGCGGGCGCAGCGGTGATCGCCGTGGCGGCGTGGATGCTCCTTGCGCCCGAACCGCTCGAAGTCGATATCGCCGAGGCGGTGCGCGGACCACTCGAAGTGACCGTCGATCAGCAGGGCGAGGTGCGCGTGCACGACCGGTATGTGATCGCCGCGCCGGTAGCCGGACAGCTGGTCCGCGTGAACCTCCATGAAGGGGATCCCGTAAACGCCGGCGAGTCGGTGGCCGCGCTCGAACCCGCCCCGCTCGATCCACGCACGCGCGAAGAGGCGATCGCGCGGCGCGCCGCGGCGCGCGCGCTCGTCAAGGAAGCGCAATATCGCGTCAGCCAAGCGGCCGCCGCGCTTGCGCTGGCCAAGCGGGAACGCGAGCGCTTCGAGCTGCTGGTCGCGGAGCGGTTCGTTTCCTCCGAGGCCGCGGAAAAGGCGCGCACCGCCGAGCAGACGGCATTGGCGGAGCTCGACGCAGCACGATCTCGCGAGTCGGCGGCGCGCTACGAGGAGAAGGCCGCAGAAGCCGTGCTGCTTGCCGTGCCCTCGGCCGAGAGTCGCGAGAAGCGGCTGGTGAATCTCGAATCGCCGGTCGCCGGCAAAGTGCTCCGTGTTCTCGAGCGCAGCGAGCGCACCGTGGCCGCCGGAACGCAGATCATGGTCATAGGTGATCCGTCGCGCTACGAGATCGTCGCCGATGTGCTCTCCACGGACGCGGTAAAGATTTCGCCTGGCGCGCCGGCGCGGCTGGTCGAGTGGGGCGGCGACAGGGCGCTCGACGCGCGGGTACGCATGGTGGAGCCTTATGCGTTCACCAAAGTCTCGGCGCTCGGCATCGAGGAGAAGCGGGTCAACGTCGTGTTGGATCCGGTCGACGCGCTCGGACCGCTCGGAGACGGGTATCGTGTCGAGGCGCGCATCGTGATCTGGTCGGCGCCGGATGTGCTTCAGGTGCCGACGGCCGCGGTGTTCCGCAGCGGTGCAGGCTGGGCGGTTTTCGTCGTCGAGAACGGGCGGGCGCACAAGCGATCGGTCCGAGTGGGCCAGCGGAATCCGTTTGCGGCGCAGGTCCTGGAAGGGCTCGCGGCTGGTGCGCGCGTGGTCAAGTATCCCGGTAACCAGGTCGTCGATGGGAGCCGCGTACGGGCAAGGCCGTGATGATCGCCCGCGCAGGGCGGTGTCGGATCGGCGACGGGAATGTCGTCTGCCCGGCAGAAATGAGCGCGTCGAAGCGCACGTCCTGCCCCGCGCGCCGCGTCATGCGTGCGACAGTTTGAGCATTGCACCCCGCTTATCGGCCTGTTGGCACCGCCCGTGCGAAATGGTGCCTTCTGATGTGCGGCGCGCGCACGTAGACTCCGATTCGGAGCGGGAACCCGATCGGTTGCGCGGAAGGCCCCGCGCAGCGACGCTGCGGGCCCCGACTGATGACGAGGAATCTGTTTCGTGTCTAGCGCCACCCCTGCGTACGATGGCGGTGTGATCGTCAACCAGTGCCGCGAGGCGGCCCGGACGCGCCTGGGCGCGCAACTGCCGCCGCTTCTCACGTCGCTCGCCAACCGGATGCTCAAGGAGAGCGAGGGGAGCCGGGATCGCGAGGAGCGCGAGCAGTATGCCGACGCGGCGCGCCGCCTGCGTGACGGGCATGCGGCGTTCGTCGAGGCCTTCCAGAACGAGTTGGTCGCGCGGGTCGACGCATCAACCGAAGCCCTGCAGAGCGACCGACTGCGAAATGAAGACGACGCAGACTTTTCGGCTCTCAAGACGAACCTTCTGGAGAATCAGGTCGCGGTGAGCAAGCTCGCCGTCCATCTCAAGCAGGCGGCGGGCTCCGAGCTTACGCAGTTCTCCGGACGCATCGCCTCGGCGTTCAGGCGCGGGACGCTGGATGACGGTGACAATCCGATCGGGCCGCTGGCCATCGCGTATGCGGTCTACGCGGGGGTCGACTCGCTCGAGCTCAAGAGCCGCGCGGCGCGCGCCATACGCCCCGACTTCGAGAAGCAGCTCGTCGCGCCCGTGTGCGAGCTCTATCGCGTGATGAATGGCGCCCTTGAACGCGCCGGCATCAAGCCCGCGGTGCCGCGCAGCGCATCCGTGCAGGATGCGCCGAGCCCCGGAGCCGACCTGGTGCTGGGCGGGCAGCAGGATTCTCAACCCTCGCCGGCAGCTCAGGCGGCCGCCGAGCGAACGGTAGGCGCCATGCTGGATGTCGCGGCCGTGCCGCCGCCCGTGGCCATGTTTCTCACGGAGACCTGGACGCGTGTCCTGGCCCGCGTTCATGCGCAGGGGACGAGCAGCGCACCATGGCGCGACGCCGTCGACGTGATGAACGAGCTGATCGCCAGCGTGAAACCCGGCATCGATCCCGCGGAGCGCGCGCGCCTCAAGGGCGTGCTCCCGGGGCTGCTCAAGAAGCTCCAAGACGGCATGAACGCGATCGACCTCGACGCAGACAAGCGCAAGGCGGTGCTCGACATGCTGATGGTCCAGCACCGCGAGATCCTCCTCGGCGGAACGCGACCCGCGCACGCCTGAGCCGGAAAAAAATGACGGCCCGAAGGCCGTCAATAGGGAGGAAGAGCGCGATGACCCGCGCCCTCGGAGGTAACAGGCCGGTGGGGCCGGCCTGCGAGTCTGAATATAGGGCAGTCGCTGGCGGCGCGCAATATGACGCTGTCCTAGGAGCGCGTTGGATCGGTGCCTGGGCGGGCGGCCGGCGATCGACCAAGCCCTTGAACTGACGCGCTGAATTTCCCCGAACCCGCCTCCGGAAGCCTAGGCCATAGGGCCTAGCGATTGCGCGTCAATCGATGGGGCGGAACGGATCGGGATCCCCCCCGAACAGCCGATCGAGCATGCACCGCTCGCGCCGATCGATGGTGGCGAGAAACTCGCCCGCACCCTGCATGTGGCGAAATGCGTGGAACCCGCGCTCAAGGAACTCGTGCAGGTCGCCGAGGCCGGCAGTGTGCGCGGGGCCGCGCATCATTTCCACCGCCCTGGCAATGAGCGGCTTCGACGCCAGCGCATCGAGCGCGACGCCGATCTCGCCGGCCAGCGCGATCTGCCGCTCCCGGCCGGTGCGGTTCGCGCATTCGCGAAACGCGGCAGCGTAGCGCGGGCCATCGATCGCCAGTCGTGCGTTCGCTCCGCCGGTCGCGCGCAACTCGGTAATCAGCGCGGCATCCAATTCCTCGGACAGACAATCGAGCGCCACGGCGAGCCCGAATGTGCGCATCGCGCTGGTCGGCAGGAGCCGCGTCATGGTGGGGAGAATTCGCGCCACTTCCGCATCGCGCTCGCTGAAGTCCTTGGGGCCGTACAGATCATCCAGGAAGAAGCGCGCGGCAGGGCGGTAGCGCGGGTTTGCCAGCAGGTCGGCATAGGTTCGCGCCAGCCGGTCGGCCTGCCATGCGCGCAGCGTGAGTCGATCGTCGCCGGCACGGCGGGCGGCGGTGCGAATGTCGCGGACGCGCGCGAGATCGGCGCGAATCGCGTCCGCGATCGCATTTTTTTCCTTCGAAGCGAAGAGGGAGACCATGGCGCCGGGATCGATTATAGGGACCGTCGGTTTACGCGCCAGCGTTTAGAAGCCTTGCTCTACGGAATGCCGACGCCGGTCCGCTAGAATGGATCCACGCGGAGCTATCGCGCGACCATGTGGATGGCAATGACTTTCGAATGCTGACGCGACGCGAATTCCTGAGAGTCGGGACGACTGGTGCGTTGCTGCTCGCAACGGTACGTTTCGGTCGGACCCAGCCGTCCGGACCGGCGGGCGGAACGGAGTCTCGTCCTGCGCTCGATACCGGCGCGCGCGATGTGCTTGCCGCGATCGTTCCCGTTTTTTTGGCGGGCGCGTTGCCCGCCGACCGGACGGCGCGCTCCGAGCGAATCTCCGCGACAGTTGATGGCGTGGACCGGGCCATCGCCGGGTTGCCGCCGCACGCACGCGCCGACCTGGGCGACCTGTTCACCCTGCTCGCGTTCGCGCCGTCGCGCGGACTGCTCACCGGCGTATGGCGGCCGTGGCGCGCGGCGTCCGTGGAGCAGGTCGTGGCATTCCTGCAGGACTGGCGAGCGAGCAGTTGGGCGCTGAAGCAGCAGGCCTACCTCGCGCTGCATGAACTGGTGTTCGGCGCCTTTTACGCGGATCCCGCGAACTGGACGGCGATCGGGTATCCGGGGCCACCGCGCCTGGACTGATGGACTGAGATGTTTCCCGACCCGATCGAGCAGGGACTGGCGCGCGGCTGGAAAGTGGTGGACGCATCGCGCCTGACGCGCGATCTCGTCCTGGAGGCCGATGTAGCCATCGTCGGTACCGGTGCGGGCGGCGGCGTCACTGCGGAAATCCTCAGCGGCGCCGGACTGTCGGTCGTGATGCTCGAGGAGGGCCCGCTCAAGAGCACGCGGGATTTCCGCATGCGCGAGGCAGAAGCCTATCCGCAGCTCTACCAGGAATCCGCCGCGCGCAAGACGCTCGACAAGGCCATCACCGTCCTGCAGGGGCGCTGCGTCGGCGGATCGACCACCGTGAACTGGACGTCCACGTTCCGCACGCCTACCGCGACCCTGGACTATTGGGAACGCGCGTTAGGGCTTCGCGAACTGGCCGGCGATGGCTTGGCTCCATGGTTCGAGATGATGGAGCGCCGGCTGTCGATCGCGTCCTGGGCCGCGGCGCCCAACGCCAACAACGAGCTTCTTCGGCGCGGCGCAGCCCGCCTCGGCGTGGCAACGGACGTCATCCGGCGCAACGTGCGGGGCTGTCTCGACCTCGGCTACTGCGGCATGGGTTGCCCGACCAACGCCAAGCAATCGATGCTCGTGACGACGCTTCCGGCGGCCCTCGATCGTGGCGCCACGCTCGTCACGCTTGCCCGGGTGCGGCGGGTGACAGCGCGGAGTGGGCAGGTCAGAGCACTCGAGGCCCATGGGCTCGACCCGGGTGGCGCGCGAGATCGCCGCACACGTGTGATCGTACGCGCCAAGCACTATGTGCTCGCCGCGGGCGCGATCGGCTCCCCGGCGATCCTGCTGCGCAGCGGTGTACCGGATCCATGGCGCCTGGTCGGTGCGCGAACGTTTCTCCACCCGACCCTGATCTCGGCCGCCCTCATGCCCGAACGCGTGAACGGCTATGCGGGGGCGCCGCAGGCCCTGTTCTCGGACCACTTCCTCGATCACGCTCCGGTCGACGGACCGATCGGCTTCAAGCTCGAGGCGGCGCCGTTGCACCCCGTCCTGTTCGGCCTGACCTTGCAGGGGTTCGGCACGGCCCACGCCGAGCTGATGCGCGAGTTCTCGCACGCACAGGTGCTCCTTGCCCTCCTGCGCGACGGCTTTCATCCGGAAAGCCCTGGCGGTATCGTCGGGCTGCGGCGCGACGGATCGCCGGTGCTGGCTTATCCGCTGACGGATTTCCTCTGGGACGGCGCGCGACGGGCGTTGCTGGCGATGGCCGAGATCCAGTTCGCAGCCGGGGCCAGAAAGGTATACCCAGTTCACGAACTGGCCGAAGGCTACGCCACTTGGCGTGCCGCAAGGTCCGGTATCGAAGCCCTGCCGCTGCAGCCGCTGCTCGCTCGCGTCGTGAGCGCGCACGTCATGGGCGGCTGCGCAATGGCCGGCGATGGACGCCACGGCGTGGTCGACGTGCGCGGACGGCACTTCGGTCTCGAAAATCTATCGGTGCACGACGGATCCGTGTTCCCGACCAGCCTCGGGGCGAATCCTCAGCTATCGATCTACGCGCTAGCGGCGCGCAACGCGAGCTTGCTGGCGCAGGAACTGACCGGTCGACCGGCTCCGGCGGTCGCGTGAAGGTGAAGCGCGCGCGCCCGCAGCGATGATCGCCCGTGCTTTCCTGCTTGCACTGATCCTGCTGGGAGGCGCCGGCGCAGCGGTGGTCCACTTCTCTTCCGACGCGCCGCGCGGTTTCGCCGGACTGATCGCGGGGGCCGCCGGCGCGATCCTCGCCTTTACTGCGCTGATCGTCGTCGTGACCTACGGCGTCTCGCGCAGTCATGCGAGTGCCGTCCCCTCCGAGCGACGCGCGGCTGGCAGCACGATCCTTGCGTCCGCGCTGCGAGAGTTTCTGGCGCATGTGGCCCTGTTCGTGCTACTCATACCATTCCCGCGGTTATGGATCCGCGACGGTGCACCGAACGGACCCTCAGACGCCGATGCGCCGGTCCTGCTGGTGCATGGCTATCTCCTCAACGGCGCGGCGTGGTGGCGCTTCGTCCGCTTCCTGGAGAGAGCGGGGTTTCGAGCGCATGTCGTGACGCTCGAGCCGCCGCTGGGACCCATCGAAGCGATGGCGGAGGCACTGGGGCGCCGCGTCGAGGCCGTGTGCGCAGCGACCGACGCGCCGCGCGTGCAGCTCGTTGCGCACAGCATGGGGGGGCTGGTCTGCAGGGCGTATCTTCGCGCCCACGGCACCGCGCGCGTGGCGCGGCTCGTCACGATCGCGTCGCCCCATCGTGGCACGGCGCTCGCCCGACTCGGAATCGGCCGGGCGGCGCGCGAGATGGCGCCCGGCAGCGCGTGGCTCACGGCGCTGGCCGAATCGGAGCAGGGCTCGGCGCACCCGCCGACGCTGGCGCTCTTCAGCTACTACGACAACTACATCGCGCCGCAGGAAAGCGGCACGCTTCCCTGGGCGCGGAATGAACCGCTGCCTACCCTCGGGCACGCGGAGATGCACTTCTCGCCACGCCTGGCCGCGCGGGTGTGCGAGGCGCTGCGGTCTAGAGAAGCCTGAGCACCTCTTCGCCGTGCCCGCGCGTGTCGGGGTGGTCGATGACGTGCGCGATCTTGCCCTGCTCGTCGATGATGAAAGTGACGCGCTCATACGCGCCCACGAGCGAGCGGGCGATGTTGAACAGCCCCGATCCAAGTACGCCGTAGGCCCTGGCGACCTGGTTGTCGGTGTCGGCAATGAGCGGAAAGCTCAGATCGAACTTCTTCGTAAAGCGCTGGTGCGACTCTGCGTCCTGCGCTGACACACCCAGGATCGCGGCTCCCTTGGCGGTGATCTCGGCGTTGTGATCGCGCAGGCTGCAAGCCTGCGCCGTGCAGCCGGGCGTATCGTCGCGCGGATAGAAGTACAGGACGAGCTTACGTCCGCGATAATCAGCCAGCGTCACGCGCTCGCCGGTCGTGGTCACGGCCGAGAACGGCGGCGCTTTCCCGCCGGTTTTCGGGCGCCTGCCAGGGGTGCCACGTTGCGCTGCCATCACACCACTCCACTGTTAGTTTCAAAAATGGATGCCGCGCATGAGATTGGAGACGGCGATCATGTCCGGGCTGGGCTCGACAGCGGGCGTCTCCTTCTGGCCCTTGGCGGCCGACGAGTCCGGGAACATGCGGAACGTCGTGTTCATCACGATTTGGGCGACGCGTGGCGCGAGCGCGTGCAGCACCTGGCCGAATACCCCGAGCTTGCTGGCAATCCGGGACGGTCGGTAGACGATTGCTTCGACCACGAGGTCGGCCGCCTCCTCGGGGGCGAGGGTGGGCACATGCTGGTAGATCTTGGTCGGGGCAATCATCGGGGTCCGGACGAGCGGCATGTTGATCGTGGTGAAGTCGATGTTCAGGTCGGCGAACTCCGACGCGGCGCAGCGACCGAAAGCCTCGAGCGCGGCCTTCGATGAAACATATGCCGAGAACCGCGGCGCGTTCGTCAGGACGCCGATCGACGACATGTTGATGACGTGTCCCCGACGCTTAGCCATCATGCTGGGCAACAGGCCCAGGGTCAGGCGCACCGCGCCGAAATAGTTGATCGCCATGGTGCGCTCGAAATCGTGGAAGCGGTCGAAGGATCCGTCGATCGCCCGCCGGATCGAGCGGCCGGCGTTGTTGATCAGGATGTCGACGCCGCCGTGCTCGCTCGTCAGCTTCCTCACGAGCGCGTCGCATTGCCCATAGTCCGCGATGTCGGCCCGGTAGGTGACGAGCGCGTGGCCTGCCGCCTCTACCTCCCGCTTGGCCTCGGCCAGCCTCTCGGCGTCGCGGCCGCAGATGATGGTCGTCGCTCCAGCCGCAGCGATCTTGTGCGCGGTCGCGAGCCCGATTCCGGACGATCCGCCCGTGATCAGCACGACCTTGCCGCGGACCTGTCCCTTCAAGGTGCGGTCGATGCTGAGCGCGGGATCGAGATGGCGCTCCCAGTAATCCCATAGCCGCCAGGCATAGTCCTCCAGGCGCGGCACCTCGATGCCGCTTCCCTGGAGCGCGGCTTGCGCCTCGCGACAGTCGAAGCGGGTCGGATAGTTGACGAACGTAAGGATGTCCTCGGGAAGTCCCAGATCCTTCATCACCGCATTACGTATGCGACGTACCGGCGTGAGCGCCAGCAGGCTTTTCTTGACGCCCCGCGGAATGAAACCGAGCAGCGCCGCATTGACCCGCATCGCCATGGCGGGTGCATGGCCCGCCCGGGCGAACACGTTCAGCACGTCGCCCACTCGGTGCGGCATCGGATCGACGAGATGGAAGCATTTGCCGTCTTTGCCGCGCAAGTGCGCGATGTGTACGAGCGCGTCCACGACGAAATCGACGGGGACGATATTGATCCGCCCGCCCTCCAGGCCGATCGTCGGCATCCAGGGCGGCAGGATCTGCCGCATTCTCTGGATCAGCTTGAAGAAATAATAGGGCCCGTCGATCTTGTCCATCTCGCCGGTCCGCGAATCGCCCACGACGATCCCGGGTCGATAGATGCGCCAGGGAACCGCGCACTCCTCCCGAACGATGCGCTCGGAGTCGTGCTTGGTCTTGAAGTATGGGTGATCGAGCTCCTCCGCCTCTTCGAACATGTCCTCCCGAAAGATGCCCTCGTAGAGTCCGGCGGCGGCGATGGAGCTGACATGATGAAAGCACTCGGCGCCGATCTCGGCGGCGAATGCCACGGTGTTGCGCGTGCCCTCGACGTTGACGCGCTCCTGTGCTTCCGGATCGGCCTTGAGATCGTAGATCGCTGCGAGATGGAAGAAGTGCTTGATCCGGGTTTGCAAGCGCTGCTGCTGGGACTTCGCAATTCCGAGGCCAGGTTGGGTCAGGTCGCCCGGCACGGCGATCGCCCGGGACTTGTCGACCCCCCAGTAATCGAGCAGCTCCTGCGCGCGGTCGACGGATTGCGCGCGGATCAGGAAGTGGACGACCGTGCCCTTGCGCGCGAGGAGCGCCTTGACGAGGCGCCGGCCGATGAAGCCGGTTGCGCCGGTAACGAAATAATTCATTGCCCCTCCTGCAGTATTGAACGGTGTCGCTGAGCGTCGGAGTGCGTGGCGCCATGCGCACGCGAAGGAGCGAGAATTATAGACGCGCGTAGGGCGCGCGCGGCGAATCGTCACCGTGATGCCCGGTTCGGGAATTAGAGTGCATGCTCTAGCGGAGCCGCTTACACTCTTTATATTGCCGACTCCGAGAGCGAGCTGCAGCGGAAAGCGAGTTGTTGCGATTCGTTTTACGGAGGACCGTGAAAGGAGAGTGCAATGGTCAAGAAGCTCAAGAAGCTTTCCAAGGGCTCCAGCGACAGTCACCTCGCCGCGACCGTGCGCGAGTCCGCACAGCAGATCTGGCTGGCGGGCTTGGGAGCATGGGGCAAGACGCGCCAAGAGGGTGTCAAGGTATTCGACGCGCTCGTGAAGGAGGGCCGCGGAATCGAAACGCGAACGCGCAAGCTGGCAGGTTCGCGGGTCGGTTTAGTGACCGGCCAGGTAGGCAAGGCGGCTACCGAGGCCCAGGCCAAGGCGACTGCGACCTGGGACAAGCTCGAGCACGTGTTCGAGCAGCGGGTTGCCCGCGCGCTGCACCGTCTCGGAGTGCCCACCAAGAAGGAGATCGAGAAGCTGACTGCGCGCGTAGAGGAACTGACCGCGAGCGTTCAGAAACTCGGCTCGCCCAAGGCGCGGGCAAAGAAACCGACCCGTGCGCGGCGCAGCGCGGCGAAATAGCCGCCACCCATGATCCGGACACGATGCGGGTAGTGCGCTCACACCGCGTGGCCGCGGATCGGCGGCGGGCCGCGCGCCGGACCGTGCAGCGTACGTCACAGCCCGAGGTTGGACTGGCTCTGGCCGGTGGCGGGCCGCTCGGCGCGGTCTACGAGCTCGGGACGCTCGCCGCGCTCGAGGAGGCGCTGGAGGGCATCGATTTCACAGCCCTCGATATCTATGTGGGCGTGAGCGCCGGGGGATTCATCGCTGCGGGACTCGCGAACGGCGTCGCGCCGGCCGAGATGTGCCGGATGTTCGTCGAAAGCGATACGCACGAAGCGCCGTTCGATCCCGCCGTGCTGCTCCGGCCGGCGCTCCGCGAATACGCCCAGCGCATTGCGTCGGTCCCGCCGCTGCTGCTGGGCGCGGTCTGGTCATATCTCACCGATCCGCTCGGACGCGGCATCTACGAAGCGCTGCAGCGACTCGGCCGGGCGATTCCCACTGGCGTCTTCGACAACCGCGGCATCGACCGCTTCCTCAAGCGTGCGTTCGCGGCGCCCGGCAGGACCAACGATTTTCGCGCGCTCGAGCATGAGCTCTACCTGATTGCCACCGACCTGGACACCGGGGCGGCCGTCGAGCTCTGCGGTCCCGGCATGGCGCATATCCCGATCTCGACGGCGGTTCAGGCGAGCGCTGCGTTGCCCGGGCTGTTTCCGCCGGTGGAAATCGAAGGGCACCACTACGTCGACGGTGCGCTCAAGAAGACGCTCCATGCGTCGGTGGCGCTGAAGCGCGGGGTGCGCCTGCTCATCGGCGTGAACCCGCTCGTGCCGTTCGACTCCCGCGTTCCGCGTGCATACGCGGACAGCCCGAAACGGCTCGTGGAGGGCGGGCTTCCCGCGGTGCTCGCACAGACGTTTCGCGCCATGATCCATTCACGCATGCAGGTCGGCATGCAGCGATACGAAACCGAATATCCTGACGCGGACATCGTGCTCTTCCAACCCAATCGCGATGATGCGGAGATGTTCTTCACCAATATCTTCAGCTACGCGAGCCGGCGGCGCCTGGCGGAACACGCGTATCAGAAGACGCGCAAGGAACTCTTCGAGCGGCGCCATGAGCTCGGTCCGGTCCTCGCGCGTCATGGCATCGCGATCCGTCTCGACGTGCTGGAGGATGCGCATCGGCACCTCGTCAAGCGCCATGCGCGCCGGCGTGCGCCGCTGGAGGCCAAGGCGACCGCCGACCGCCTGGCGCGAAGTCTGGACGACCTCGAGCGCTGGCTCGCGCTGCGGACGGACGCTCCGAACGCGACCGCGGGGTGATTAGCCGCACATGGAGCGCAAGCCCAAGCGACGCACGCGGGAGCGGATCGTGGAGACCTCGCTGAGACTCTTCAACGAGTTCGGTGAGCCGAACGTGACGACCACGGTGATTGCCGACGAGCTCAACATCAGCCCGGGCAATCTCTATTACCATTACCGGAACAAGGACGAGATTACCAACACGATCTTTGGCGCGTTCGAGCGAGAGGTCGACGGGCTGCTCGCGGCGCCGGCGCACCGCGCCGCCACCGTCGAGGACCTGTGGCTGTTTCTGCATCTGCTGTTCGAGGCCATCTGGCGCTACCGCTTCCTGTACCGGGACCTGAATGATCTCCTGTCGCGCAACCGGCTGCTCGAGATCCATTTCAAGCAGATCCTCGAGCGCAAGGCGGCCGCGGCGGAGGCGCTTTGCCGGGGGCTCGCCGAGGGGGGCGAGCTGCTCGCAACGTCCGAGGAGATCAGCGCTCTCGCGACGAACATGGCGGTTGTGATGACCTATTGGCTTTCCTTCGAGTACGTGCGCAATCCCCGCAACCCGCAGGAGGGCCCGATTGCGGCGCGCGGCGCATATCAGGTGATGGCGCTCCTCGCGCCATTCCTGGTCGGGGAGTCGCGGCAACTGGTCGAGAAGCTCTCGCGAGAATATCTGCCGGGTTGAGGAACTGCGAGAAACGCGAGAGGAGAAGAAGAGGATGGCTAAAGCCGGCTGGGCGAAGTTTCCATACGCTGACAAGGGTTATGAGTACGCGGGCGCTGTCCTCAAGAAAAGCTGGTCTCGCTTGCATCGCGGTGATTGCGAGACGTTTCCCGAGGATGCAGCGATACAGGAGGCGTGGCGTTGCTTTCATCGGGGCGACTTCGGCGTAGCCATGGAGCACGGGCTTGCCGCGGGCAATGCGGGATTCAGCGTCGCCAACAAGGCGGCCGCCATCTACGCGACCTACCTCGAGAAGTCCGCGCCGCGAAAGCTCAAGCTCTACGAAGAGGCGGCCGCACGCGCCGAGAAATCCATCAAGGCCGACCCCAAGAACGCGAATGCCCATTATCTGCACGCGCTGGCGCTGGGGCGGTACGGACAGGGCATTTCGATCGCCGTTGCGCTCAAGAAAGGTCTCGGCGGCAAGATCAAGGCGTCGCTCGACGCCGCGGTCAAGCTCCAGGCGAAACACGCCGACGCGCACATCGCGCTGGGGACCTGGCATGCCGAGATCGTGGCTAAGGTCGGCGCACTGGTCGGCGGAATGACCTATGGCGCGAAAAAGGACGCCGCCGTCGAGCATTTCAAGAAATCGCTCAAGCTCAACCCCGACTCGGCGATCGCGCGCATCGAGTACGCCAACGGCCTCGTGATGATGTTCGGGGACGCGCGGATGAAAGAGGCGGAGAAGCTCTACGCCGAGGCCGCGAAATGCAAGCCTGCGGACGCGACCGAGCGGCTGGACGTCGAGCTGGCGAAATCCGAGCTCGAGGACTGAGCGCCGCGCGCTCAATCGGCGAGAGGGATGCGTTCGACGTTTGCTGCGCTGATTCGGGCGCGCACCGCGCGCAAGGCCGCGGCGAGATCCCGCTCGATGTCGCGCGGATCACGCTGCGAATCCCACGGTTCCATGAGGAGCGCTAGGAGCAACTTGTCAAACTCGGTGCGAAACCGATCGATAATGCGCTCCGGATCGGGAACCAGCCGCGCGTCGGTAATCAGACCGAACTGCACGCCGCCGTTGTAGGAAAGAATCGAGACGCCCATGCCGATGTTTCCCGACTGCGGCACCCAGAACATGATCTCCTCCACCCGACGGCCGGCGAAAAACAGCGGCTGCTGCGGACCGGGTACGTTAGTCATGACTGCGGTCGCCTTGTCGGCGAGGAGATCCAGCACTTCTTGCTGCACCGGGCGCGGCAGCAGACCCATTACTTCCAGGAGCGCGAGGGAGAGCGGCGCGACGTAGGAGCCCTTGAGGGCCGCCATCCTCGTGCGCACCGCGTACACGCGCTCGAATGGATTGGCGATGCCGACGGGCAGCACGAGCGGTACCAGCCCGAAGCGATTGCCGAGACGCCCTTCCGAGCCCGGCCGACGAAGATTCACCGGCACCATCGCGCGTATCTCGACTCCGGCGGTGGCGTCGCCGCGCGCCGCGAGGTAGGCACCGAGGGAACCGGCAACGCTAGCGAGCAGCACGTCGTTGACCGAGCATGCAAGCGCCTTGCTCACGGCTTTGACCTCCGCAAGCGGTAGCGGGGCGCTCCAGGCGACGCGCTTGCGTCGCCGGGGACGCCCCTTGAAGCGCGTGGGCGAGTCGTCGGCCATGGTGGCAAGCGCTGCGGCGTCCTCCGTGACCTGGGCGGCGGCGCGCGCATAGCCGATCGCCTGTGCCGGGTCGCGCAGCACCTGCACGTACTTCTCCAAGGCCTCGCCCGAAAGGCGCATGGCGCCTTTGAGCGCGCCTGCGACGGGCTCGATCAGATGCTCGAGGGCGCCGGCCGCATGATCCGCGTCCGGCGTGGATCGTTTCCGCCGTCGTGCCCGGCCGACCGGGGCGTTCGGCGCATCGTCCGTGAGGGAAAGCATGACGCCCACGAGCGCGATCCCGTCGGCGATGCAGTGGTGGATGCGCGCGATCAGCGCCGCGCCGTGGCCGTAGTTCTCCACCACCGTGAACGCCCAGAGGGGGCGCTTTGAATCGAGCGGCCGCTCGGCGAGGCGGGCGACGAGTTGCCTGAGCTCATCGGGTCCGCCGGCGCCCGGCAGGCGCGCGCGCGTCACGTGGCGGTCAAGATCGAATGTGGGATCGTGCTCCCACCAGCTCCCCGCCGCGTCGAGGATCGCCTTCTGCTGGAAACGTGGATAGGCTGCCAGCCGCACGCCGATGGTTCGCTTGACGCGGCGAAAATCCGGACGCCGATCGAATACCAGCACGGCGACGATCATCATGAGATTCGACGGGCGATCCATCCGCAGCCACGCGGTGTCCACGCCGGACATGCGTTCGCGTTTGGCCATGCGTCAATCTGGTTCCGGGGAGCGCATCGGGCGGCGCCTATAATAGCGGACACGGTGCAGCTCTCCCAAGGAGCAGCGCTTTCGAAAGCGAGGCGCGAGAATGAGCGATCTGAAGAAGCAGTTCGAAGCCGCAGCGCAGTCGGTGAAAAAGCTCGCGGAGGACCCGGGCAACGACGTGAAGCTGCAGCTTTATGCCTTGTACAAGCAGGGCATGGATGGTGACGCCCAGGGCAAACGGCCGGGATTCTCCGACATGATTGGGCGCGCCAAGTATGACGCGTGGGCGAAGTTGAAGGGTTTGTCCGAAACCGAGGCGATGAAGAAGTACATCGACCTCGTCAAGTCGCTCGGCGGCTAGGCTTTTTTCCGGGTCGATTTCTTCGCGGCCGGCTTTCGCGCGGCGACGCGGGTCGGTGCAAGCGCCGCGTCGAGATGCGCGTGGACCTTGCCTTCGATCTGCGGCTTGAGGAAAGCGAGGAGCAGCCCCAGCTTTGCGCGCAGGTGCACGTCGCTGCCGTTGACCGTGAGCCGGCCGTCCACTCCGGGTCGCTCGAAGTGGAGGCTCGCACCCTCCCAGCGGTACTCCAGCGCGAACTCCCGCTTGAGCTGCTTCGCCACCTTCTCGGCCGCTTCGCGCGCCTGCGGGAGCGGCAGCGTGTGCTTGCGGCGGATGTCTATGTCGCTCATCGACCCTCCGACGACGCCCGGACAAGCGGCGCCCGGACGGGATTCTAGCGGGGAATCCCCGCATCCTTTCGAAAACTCCTGCCACCCGACTGCGCGCCGGCATCGATGCGCGAAGTGATGCTATGATCCGGCGCACGTCACCGGGGAGACGCAGCGGTGTATCTCGAAAACCGCCTCGCGAAAATCGTCGACCGTCTGAAGGCGCAGGACCCGCTTCCCTTGCGCTTTAAGCTCTGGGACGGGCGTACGCTCGATCTCGGACCGCGGCCCAGGGTAAGCATCGCGTTTCCGCGCGCCTCGGCGCTGCGCTACTTCGTATGGCCCGACCTGGCCAAGCTCGGCGAGGCCTACGTCGAGGGGCGTATCCAGGTCGAGGGATCGCTGAAGGACGTTTTCGAGATCGGCGAGCAGTACGCGCGCAAGGTCGCGAGGCTGTCCAAGCTCCCGGGGATACGCCAGGTAGTCGGCCACAGCCGCGCGCGCGACAAGAAGGCGATCGAATATCACTACGACGTTTCGAACGACTTTTACGGCCTGTTCCTGGACCGGAGCATGGTCTATTCGTGCGCTTACTTTCGTTCCGATTCCGACGACCTCGAACAGGCCCAGGAGCAGAAGCTCGACCACATCCTGAACAAGCTCCAGGTCAGACCCGGAGAGACGTTTCTGGACGTTGGCTGCGGCTGGGGCGCACTCATCCTGCGCGCGGTGAAGAAATACGGCGCCAACGCGACCGGCATCACGCTCTCGCGGAATCAATACGACTATGTGCGCCAGCGAATCCGCGACGAAGGGCTCGAGGGACGCTGCGAAGTGCGACTGCAGGACTACCGCGACGTGCCAGGCGAGAAAGTGTTCGACAAGATCGCGAGCATCGGCATGTTCGAGCACGTCGGATTGAGGAATCTCCGCCTGTACTTCGCGAAGCTCCACGAGTTGCTCAAGGACGGCGGACTGGTGTTGAACCACGGCATCACTTCCGTCGATCCGAGAAGCCGGAGCGTGGGTCTCGGCGCGGGAGAGTTCATCGGACGCTACGTTTTTCCGCACGGCGAATTGCCGCACATCTCGCTGGTTCTGGCGGAAATGGGGCACGCCGGACTGGATACGACGGATGTGGAGTCCCTGCGCCAGCACTACGCGCGCACGACCGGAATCTGGGCCAGTCGTCTGGAGCAGCAGCAGAAGCGAGCGATCGAGATCGCCGGCGAGAAGCGTTACCGGATCTGGTCAATCTACCTCCAAGGATGCTCGTACGGCTTCCGGCAGGGGTGGATGACGATCTACCAGGTACTCGCCTGCAAGCAGGGTGGTCCGGAGCGCAATCCGCTGCCGCTCACACGCGAGTACATGTATCGCGGCGCGCTTGGCTAGCGGCTTTTTGCGGCAGTCGGCTCGTCAATGAAAGTCGCGCGACCGGATGAGCAGGTGCCCGAGCAGCGCGCTCTCATCCACGAGTTGCCGCGCGACGAGATGGACCACTTCGCCTTCGCGCTCGATGATGCCGTGCACCGCCATCAGGCGTGATCCGAGCAGCTCGCGACGCTGCCGCTCGCCGAGACTCCGCCACACCACGACGTTGACGGAGCCGGTCTCGTCCTCGAGGGTCACGAACACCACGCCGGAGGCCGTGCCGGGCCGTTGCCGCCCGGTGACGATCCCGGCCGCGCGCGCGAACCGGCCATGCGGCATGGCGCGGATCTCGGCCGCAGTGGCCAGGCGTTTGCGCGTCAAGCGCGCGCGCAGCAGCGCGAGCGGATGGCGGCCGAGCGTGAGCCCGAGGCTCGCGTAGTCGGCGACCAGGCGCTCGCCCTCGGTCGGCACGGGAAGCTCGGGGTCGGTTTCGTGGACCGGCGCGTCGCGCAGGAGCACAGGCGCGGTCTCGAGACCGGCGACCTGCCAGTGAGCCATCCGGCGGTGGCCGGAAAGTGCGGCGAGCGCATCGGCGGCGGCGAGGCATTTCAGGTCGCGCCGGTCGAGCTCGGCGCGGCGCGCGAGATCCGCCACCGAGTCGAACGCCCGCTCCGCACGCGCGCGGACGATGCGCTCGGAGGACGCCTGCGCCAAGCCCTTCACCATCAGCAACCCCAGCCGCACCGCGGCCGCTGAGGCTTCGAGCGCGCACTCCCAGTCGCTCACCGTCACGTCCACCGGGCGTACCTCGACGCCATGGCGCCGCGCATCCTGCACGAGCTGCGCGGGCGAGTAGAAGCCCATCGGCTGGCTGTTGAGCAGCGCCGCGCAGAACGCCGCCGGCTCGTAGCGCTTGAACCACGCCGAGACGTAGACGAGCAGCGCGAAGCTCGCCGAATGCGACTCGGGGAAGCCGTACTCGCCGAACCCGAGGATCTGGCGGTAGATCTGGTCGGCGAATGCGTCCGCATAACCACGTGACCGCATGCCGTCCTTGAGGCGCCGCTCGAACGGCTCGAGCCCGCCTTTGCGGCGCCAGGCCGCCATCGCGCGGCGCAGGCGGTCGGCCTCGCCGGGCGTGAAGCCGGCCGCGACGACCGCGAGGCTCATCACCTGCTCCTGGAAGATCGGCACGCCGAGCGTGCGCTCGAGGACTGCGCGCACCGCCTCGCTCGGGTAGGTGACCGGCTCGAGCCCGGCGCGGCGGCGCAAATAGGGATGCACCATGCCGCCCTGGATCGGGCCGGGCCGCACGATCGCGACCTCGATCACCAGGTCGAAGAAGCAGGCAGGCTTGAGCCGCGGCAGCATCGACATCTGGGCGCGCGACTCGATCTGGAACACGCCGATCGTGTCGGCGTGCTGGATCATCTCGTACACGCCCGGATCCTCGGCGGGGACGTCTGCCACCGTGAGGCGCTTGCCGCGGTGCTGGCCGACCAGGTCGAGCGCGCGCCGGATCGCGGAGAGCATGCCGAGCGCGAGCACATCCACCTTTAGGAGCCCCAGCGCGTCGAGATCGTCCTTGTCCCACTCGATGACGCTGCGCTCGGGCATGGCGGCGTTCTCGATCGGCACGAGGCGCGAGAGCCGGTCGCGCGCGATGACGAAGCCGCCGGTGTGCTGCGAGAGATGGCGCGGGAAGCCCGTGAGCGCTCCTACGAGCTCGACGAGGCGCCCGATCACCGGGCTCGCGGGATCGAAGCCGGCCTCGCGCAGCCGCTCGGGCAGCGCGCGCCGCCCGTCCCACCACGCGAGCGAGCCCGCCAGGCGGTCGACCTGGCGCGGCTCGAGGCCGAGCGCCTTGCCCGCGTCGCGCACCGCGCTCTTCGCGCGGTAGGTGATCACCGTCGCGGCGAGGGCGGCGCGGTCGCGGCCGTACTTCGCATAGATGTACTGGATGACTTCCTCGCGCCGCTGGTGCTCGAAATCGACGTCGATGTCGGGCGGCTCGTTCCGCTCGCGCGAGATAAAGCGCTCGAAGAGCATGCTCATGTGCGCCGGGTCCACTTCGGTGATGCCGAGCGCGTAGCACACCGCAGAGTTTGCCGCCGAGCCGCGTCCCTGGCAGAGGATGCCGCGGGTCCGGGCGAAGCTGACGATGTCGTGCACAGTGAGGAAGTAGGGCTCGTAGGCGAGCTCGGCGATGAGCGCGAGCTCGTGCTCGACCTGGGCGCGGACATGCGGGGGCGTGCCGTGCGGAAAGCGCCAGGCGAGCCCCGCTTCGGTGATCTTGCGCAGATGCGTGGCCGGCGTTTCACCCGCCGGGACCAGCTCCGCGGGATACTCGTAGCGCAGCTCGTCGAGCGAGAAGGCGCAGCGCTCAGCGACGCGCAGCGTCTCGGCGAGCAGCGTCGCCGGATAGCGCTGCGCAAGGCGCACCCGCAGTCGCAAGTGCCGCTCCGCGTTGGGATGGAGCGCTTTCCCGCACGCGTGCACCGGCTGACCGAGCCGGATGGCGGTGAGCGTATCCTGCAGGCGCCGTCGCGAGCGCACGTGCATGTGGACATCGCCGGCCGCGACGAGCGGCAGGTCTGCGGCGCGCGCGAGCGTGCGCAATCGCGCGAGCCTGGCGCGATCGTCCGGCCCGCACAGGAGCTCGGCGGCGATCCACGCGCGGCCCGGAAAGCGCTCGGCAAGCCAGCGGGCATGCGCGAAATCGCCAGCATTGCTCGGGCCGGCCGAATCGCCTCCGGGCGCGAGGAGCGCGAGGCAGCCGGGCAACCCCGCGTCGAGGTCCGCGGGCGTGAGCCGGTACGCGCCCTTGCGTGCGCTGCGTCGCCCGCGGGTGACGAGCTCGGAGAGGTTGCCGTAGCCGGCGCGGTCCTGCGCGATCAGCACCAGCCTCGGGCCGGCGCTCGCCGCGTCCGCGAGGGTGATCTCGGCGCCGATGAGGAGCTTGAGCCCGACATCCTGCGCTGCGAGGTGCGCGCGCACGACGCCGGCCAGCGAGCACTCGTCGGTGATCGCCAGCGCCGAATAGCCGAGCGCGTGGGCGCGCTGGACGAGCTCTTCCGGGTGCGATGCGCCGCGCAGGAACGTGAAGTTCGAGAGGCAGTGAAGCTCGGCGTAGGGGGGAAGCACGGCAGCCAGCGGGAGGTAAAAAAGCTGTATAAAAATACACTTAACGGGGAAGACCGGCAAGCGCGGCCCCGTCGCAGGCCCCGGCTGCGCTGGGAAACGAAAAAGCCCCGGCAGAGCCGGGGCTTTCAGGCAGTGTGAAGCGCCCTTACTTGGGCATCACGACCGTGTCGATCACGTGGATGACGCCGTTCGTGGTGACGATGTCGGTCTTGGTCACCTTGGCGTCGTTGACCTTCACGCCCATGCTCGAGACGTCGATCATGAGCGCCTGGCCTTCGACGGTCTTCACCGCGCCGGACTTGACGTCCTTCGCCATCACTTTGCCCGGGACGACGTGGTAGGTCAGCACCTCGGTGAGCTTCGCCTTGTCGGCGAGGAGGGCGTTCAGCTGGTCGGCGGGGATCTTGGCGAACGCGGCGTCGGTCGGGGCGAACACGGTGAACGGGCCGGGGCCCTTGAGCGTGGCGATGAGATCGGCCTCGGTGAGGGCTTTCGCCAGGGTGTTGAACTGACCGGCCGCGACAGCCGTATCGACGATGTCGCCTTTCGCGGCCGGAGCCGTGGCAGACATGCCGCTGGACTTGTGGTGATCGGCGGTGGCGACTGGTGCGCCGACGATGAGGAATACGGATGTAGTGGCAGCAGCAATAAGTGTTTTAGTAATAGTCATGTAGGAGCTCCATTTGATAAATTACATTAGGTATTGACGGTATAATTGGCTGTCTGGCTTGGCAGACATTGTCTTAGACAAATAATGAAAAAGTTCGTTCAATGCCGTTTTGCAAAGTCCAGCCTGGTCACGCGAACAGTCCGTGCAGGTACCAGCCACCGCCGACGCGATCCCCGGGAATCGGCCGCTCGCGGAACACCCAGACCAGGGCCTGGTCACCGGTCTGGGCAATGAAGTAGTCGCGGGCGATCTCGCCCCCGTCCCACCAGCCCGACTCGATGCGCTCCGGCCCGGCGAGGAGCACAAGCGGCCCGCCGTGGTACGGGACCGCGTCGCGCTCTTCGAGCGGCTGCGGATCGGGCAGGAGCCAGAACGGGCGGATCCCGGCATTGCCATCCGATCCGACCGGGTCCACGCTGGCGGCTGGCGACCGGCGGCGCCGCTTCGCGATGACGGGCTCGACGGACCGCGAAGCGCGCTCGGGGCGATGTTCGGCGGTGATCGTCACCCCGTGCACTGCGGCGGGGCCGAGCCGCGCGCGCAGCCGCTCGACGAGCTTCGCCCAGTCGCCGTGGGCTTGCGCCGGGTCGTCGAAGAGCGCGAGCGGTTCGCCGGCAAGCGGCACGATGTCCTCGGCGACGAGCGCGATCGCCCGCACCGGCTCGCGCAGGTTGGCGGCACCGAGCCGCTCGTGCAGCAGGCGGACGAAATGCTCGGCATCGCGGTTCGCCGCGACCAGGCCGATGGCGATCTCGGTCGTGCACCGCTCGCGGTGAAAGAGCCTGAGCACGAACCGCTGCACGCCGCTCGCGCGCGCGGCGAGGAATCCCGCGAGCTGCACCAGGAGCCGACGCGCCGCGAAGAGCAGCATCTCGGCCTGCGTCACCTCGGCGGGCAGCTCGAGCCGGGCGTGAAAGCGCGGCGGCGGCGTGAAGAACGTGCGCGGATCGGGCAGTCGCCCGAGCGCGCGATCGATCTCGCCGAGCAGGCGCCGGTCGAAGCGGCGCGCAACCCCCTCGCGCGGCAGCCGCAGGATGTCGCCGATCGTCGTCGCGCCGATCGTGGCGAGCGCGGCGAGCGTCTCGGCTTCGTCCGTGACCATCCGCGCCGGCAGGTCGGCAACCGCGGCGCGCAGCGTATCCGGATTGAGCACGGTTTCGCGGCCGACGCGCGCGAGCCAGGTGGCGCTCTTCGCGGTCGGGCCGCCGGCAATGCGCGCGCTGAAGCCCATCTCGGCGAGCCCCTTGCGGAGCCGCGCGAGGATCGGCCCGATGCCGCCGAAGAGCGCGAGGCTGCCCTCGACCTCGAGCACGAGCGCGGCGGGAAATTCGAGCGCGACGCTCGGCGTGAATTGCGCTGCCCAGCTGGCCAATCCGATCAGGGCTTCGGTCTCGCCGGCCGGGTCGCGCTCCCGCACGGCGAGGCTCGGGACGAGGGCGCAGGCAGCCGGGATCGTCAGCCCCGGCCGCACGCCGCGCGCCGCCGCGCGCGGATCGCAGGCCAGAACGCAGCCGCCCTGCGCGATCGCGCACGGCTCAGGCGTGGGCAGACCGAAGATCTCGAGGGGGAGCTGCGGCAGGTGAATCGCGATCCACTGCATGGCTTGAATCGGGAGAGTGAGTAGTGGGCCGCGCGACCACGGGCTGCTGGAGCAACACCGGATGAGCGAGCGGTGCGCCGCGGCGTTTGACGATGTGCACCGCGAGTCCGCCGGCGGCAGTGCCGAGCAGGAGGCGCAGCGCCGCAGGCGACGCTTCGCGAGCGGCCTGCGGCGCGCGGAAGAGGATCGCAAGGCCCGCGCTCGCCTCGGCGGCAAGCTGCAGCCGGCGCAGATCCGGGTAGCGTGTCTCGCCCGGCCAGGCGAGCACCGCGCCGCAGACGCCGGCGCGCAGGGCCTGCTCGGTCGCCCACAACGTTTCCTGCGCCGAGCGGGTCCGGACGATGAGCAACCGCTCGAGATCGATGCCCGCTGCGGCGAGCGCCGGCGCGTAGGGGAGGTGGGGCGGTGCGATCCACGCGAGACAACTCCCCGCGCACGCGAGGCGCGCGAGCGCCGGCCCGAGCAGGCGCAACTCGCCGATCCCCGCGTGTCGGGGCAGGATCTCGGTGAGGGTGCTCGCCGGCCAGCCGCCGCCGGGCAGCTCGGCGTCGAGCGCGGGAAAGCCGCTCGGAACGCTCGGCGCGGCGACGCGGCCGAGCTCGGTGCCGCGCCGGACGTCGGAACGCTGCAGGATCGCTTGCAGGAGCGAAGACATGACGATCCAACTCGCTTCCGCGATAGGGAAGGCGGGTGACGGGCGAGGGGTGTGGCTGGCGCGCTAGAGGCTTTTGCCGGTGCGGATGACCCCGACGCCGACGCCCTCGATGGCGAACTCGCCCGCGCGGGTGTCGAGCACGATCGGAGCGAAGTCCGGGTTCTCCGGCAGGAGCTCCACCGTGGCGCCGCGGCGGCGCAGGCGCTTGACCGTCACTTCGTCGGCGAGCCGGGCCACCACGATCTGTCCGGAGCGCGCCTCCGCCGTGTGGTGCACCGCGAGGAGGTCGCCGTCGAGGATGCCCGCATCGCGCATGCTCAGGCCGCGCACCTTGAGCAGGTAGTCGGCACGCGGCTTGAAGAGCGCCGGGTCGAGCTGGTAGCGGCCCTGGATGTGCGCCTCGGCAAGGAGCGGCACACCGGCTGCAACCCGCCCGATGAGCGGCACGCCGAGCGACTGCTTGAGCACGATGCCGCGCGCGGTGCCGTCGAGGATCTCGATCGCGCCCTTGCGCTCGAGCGCGCGCAGATGCTCTTCCGCGGCGTTGGGCGAGCGAAAGCCCAGCACCCGGCAGATCTCGGCGCGGGTCGGCGGGAAACCGCTCGACTCGATCGCCTCGCGGATGAGCTGCAGGATCTCGGCCTGCCGCGGCGTGAGGTCCTTCATGGCGTCTTCCTGCCCGGGCGAATCTCGGTGCCGTCCGAGCGTGCCGCGACCGGTGCCGGCGGAGCGGATGGGTCACCGTCGCCGAAAGTGGGCGCGGCATCCCTGCGGCGGAAGGCTGCGAGCTCGTCCAGTTCGTCCAACTCGTCCCATAGGCCGAGCTGGGAAGGCGAAGCGATGGCCTTGATGCGCCTCATGCGGGCTCCTCGTTTCTTCACGCCGACTTACGCCTGGCGATGCGATCCGGACGTCATGGCGGGATAGGGGGGCGCGGCGAGCGGCATCTCCGCCCGGGGCGTCGGGTCGACGCCCGGATCGGACGCGCGGCTCCCGCGCATGCCGGCCGGCAGCGGGACTTTCCCGAGCTTCGCGAGGCGCGCCTCGATCGCGAAACGGGTGCGGCTGTGGGTAGCGGCGAGCGCCTCCATGGACTGTCCGGCGGCGAAAGCGGACACGAGCTGCGCGTCTTCCTCGGGCGACCAGGGCTTGCCGGAGTTGCCCGGAAGACTCCGTGCCGGCTGCTTCGGCCTCCCCGTGGTCGCCTCGAGCGCGCGGATCGCGTGGTAAAGCGCGCGCACGGTGTCCGGGTGCTGATAGGGACTGTCGGCGGGGAAAGTCGCGCCGGTGACGGGGTCGGCGCCGTTTGCCAGCGCCTGCAGGGTTGCGAGCGCCCGTGCGTCGTTCATGGTCGCGGTCATGTCGTTCTCCTTGCGTTGCGTTATTACAGCCGAGGGCGCCACCCCGTACCCTGATTTTTATACAGTACCTGGCCAATGCGCAAGGGGAGATTGACGCCGCGCTGCCAAGTCCTTGATTCTCATGAGGGCTGGTGGGGCCACGTCAGCCGCGCGCGGGCGTATCGCGAGCGTATAATCGCGGCGCAGTTCACCCGCAACCGCATCGCTTCGAGGCCGCAACACACACCATGGGCAAGAAGATCAAGACCGGCTATGAGTCCGACGTGACCCGGTTGATCCGTGGCTTGCTCGAGGAGCGCCCGCAGATTGCCGAAGTCCAGAAGGCCGGCCGCTCGCTGTGGTGGGACAAGCGTTTGGATCTCGATCAGCTGCGCCGCGAGCGCGAGTCGCGCGTGCAGCAGAAGGGCTACGTCTATCAGATCGACGACTAGCCGCGCGCTCGCCGTCGCGACGATGGCGACGCTCCTCGTGGCCGCGCCCGGCTGCATTCCGCTAACGCCACAGGCCGCGATGGCCGTGGAGGTCTTCAAGCTGATGACGCCTGCGCTTCAGGCGTTGATGAACAACATGAAGACGGTCGACGAGCCGAACCAGGCCGTGCTCGCCGAGCTCGAGGCGAAGAAGGACTGGGTCGGCATGGTCACCTTCGCGCAGCAGAATCTCAAGGTGGACCCGGCCAACGCCGACTGGTGGATGGTCGAAGGCTACGCCTTGACCCAGCAGGCGAAGTACGAGCAGGCGGTCGATTCGTTCAAGAAAGTGGTGCAGTACAGCCCGGACGAGATCGACGGCTACAACATGCTGGCCGAGACCTATCGCGTACTGGGAAAGCCCGAAGATTCCATTCGCACGCTCGATCGCGCCCTGCGCGTGAATCAGGAGTCGGCGACGACCTACTTCCTGATCGGCGAGAGCTTCGTCGACCTCAAGCAGCCCGACCGCGCGATCGAGTACTACCAACTCGCATTGCGGCGCGACGGTAAGATGATTCCCGCGTGGTATGGCCTGGGGGTGGCCTATGCGCGGCTCGGGCGCACGGCCGAGTTCGACGAAGTGGAGCAGGGCCTGCGCCAGCTCGCGCCGTCCCGCGCCGATCAGCTCGCGCGGCTGCGGCCGCGCACTTTCGGATCGAGCTCCACCGCTCCTAGCCGGCAGTAAGTCCGTCGTCGGCGGCGATCGCCGCGCCATTCACGAACCCGGACCGGTCAGAAGCGAGCAGGAGGACCAGCCCGTCGAGGTCTTCGGGCTTGCCCACGCGCCGGCGTGGCAGCTGTGCGAGGAGCTTGCGGCCGCCCTCGGTGTTCCAGTAGTCGCGGTTGATCTCGGTCTCGATATAGCCGGGGCAGAGCGCGTTCACGTTGATGTTGTAGCGACCCCATTCCAGGGCCATCGAGCGCGTCATGTGGATGACGCCAGCTTTGGACATTCCGTACACCGAGATCTGGCCGAGCGGCTGCAGGCCGGCGGCCGAGGCGATGTTGATGATGCGACCGGGCCGCTTGCTGGCGATCATGCTCCGGCCGACCGCCTGCGCGACGAAGAACGCGCCCTTGAGATTCGTGTTCATCACGAAGTCGTAGTCCGGCTCTTCGATGTCGCCAATCCGGGCGGTGACCGACACGCCGGAGTTGTTGACGAGCACGTCGATCGGGCCGAGCGCGGCTTCGGCCGCGGCGACGCCCGCGCGGACCGAAGCGACATCGGTCACATCCATTGCGACCGCGTGCGCGCGGCCGCCGTTTTGCGCGATCGCGCTGGCCAGCTGCTCGAGCCGATCGAGGCGGCGGGCGGCGATCGCAACCGCAGCGCCGGATTCAGCGAGCAAGCGCGCGAAGCGGTCCCCCAATCCCGACGAGGCGCCGGTGACCAGCGCCGTCTTGCCGTCCAGCCGTAGCTCCACGTGACCTCCTTCACGAATCCGCCGCGCCGACGATTATACGGATGAGGTGGTCGTTGCCTGCGCGCGGGCGCGCGGGCTACACTTCGCCGTCCCCGAGGGACCCGATGAGCGATCTGCTGCGTACCTACGAGCGTGGTGTTCTGCGCGTGACGCTCAACCGCCCGGAACGACGCAACGCGCTCACGCGATCGATGCTGCGCGAGCTGCGGCTCGTCTTCGAGGCGCACGCCGCACAGGAGGATCTGCGGCTTGCCATTCTTACCGGCGCCGGTTCGGTGGCGTTTTCGGCCGGTGGCGACTTGGACGATCTCGCGGCGCTCGAGGCACCCGAGCAGGTCGAGGCGTTTGCGCGCGAGGGGCTTGCGGCGCTCGATGCGATCCGCGGTTTCCCGGTCCCCTCGGTTGCCGCGCTCAATGGCGTGACGCTGGGTGAGGGCGCCGAGCTCGCGCTGGCGTGCGACATGCGCGTCGCCGCGCGGGATACGTGGTTCGGCTTCGTGCACGCTCACCTGCATCTCTCCACGGCGTTTGGCGGCGGCACCGATCTCCTGCGGTTGGTCGGCCGCGCGCGCGGGCTGGAGCTGCTCGCGACCGCCCGCAGGCTGTCGGCGGAGGAGGCGCATGCGCTGGGGATCATCAACCGCATCGCTGCGCCGGAGAGTGATTTTCCGGAGGACGTCGAGCGTTTCGTCGCACCGATATGCGAGCACCAGCCGCACGTCTTGCGCGCCATCAAGGCGCTCGCGCTCGCCGAACGGCGCGGCGCGTCCGTCGCGGAGTTGCGGGAATACGAGATCGTCGCGTTTCTGGAGACATCCACTCACGAGGCGCACCGAGCGCTGCTCGGAAAGCTGCAAGCAGAACGAGGCTGATACAGTGCTTGGCATTGCGGTGCGCCTGCAGCTTGGGGGATTTGCAAGGGGGCATCGACCCCTTGCTCGTTCCCACTCACGAGGCGCACCGAGCGCTGCTCGGAAAGCTGCAAGCAGAACGAGGCTGATACATTGATCCTCTGCCGATTTGACGATGATCGACTGGGCGTCGTGGAGCGGGATGTGGTTCGCGACGTGACGCCCGCGCTCGAAAACCTGCCGCGCTACGGCTACCCCCTGCCGCGCTTCGATCCATTGATCGCGAACCTCGCGGACATGAGAACGAAGATCGAGTCACTCGCCGCCAGCGCGCCGCGCCAGCCGCTCAGAGCGGTCAAGCTGCTCAGTCCGGTCGCGAACCCGGGCAAGATCATTGCCGCCCCGGTGAACTACCTCAAGCACTTGGAGGAGGCGCGCGCGGACACGGGAATTCACCATCAGAACACCGTCGACGACATTTACCGCGTGGGCCTGTTCCTGAAGGCGACGAGCTCGCTCGTCGGACCGAGCGAAGGGGTTGGGCTCCAGCACCTCGAGCGGCGTAACGACCACGAAGTCGAGCTGGCGCTGGTGATCGGCAAGGCCGGCAGGAATATTCCACGCTCCCGGGCGCTCGAGCATGTCGCGGGCTACTGCATCGGCCTGGACATGACGGTGCGCGGACCCGAGGAGCGCAGCTTGCGCAAGTCCATCGACGGTTACACGGTCTTGGGCCCGTGGTTCGTGACGGCCGATGCGGTACCGAATCCCGCGGAGCTAGATATCTCGATAACGGTCAACGGCGAGCCGCGGCAGAGCGCGAACACCCGGGACCTGGTGATGGGCATTCCCGAGCTGATCGAGTTCGCCGCCTCCTACTACACGCTCCACCCGGGCGACGTGCTGCTCACGGGAACGCCGGAGGGGGTCGGTCCGGTCAAGCCCGGCGACCTCATGGTCGCGGAAATCGAAGGCATCGGGCGGATGGAAGTCGCAGTGCGTTCGGTCAACTAGGCGATCCGACGCGCCGTTTCGCAGAGCGGGGCTTCCCGATTCCCCGCTCACGCCTCGCATGGCGTTGATGTGGGCGTTGCACCAAGCGCGTTTGACCTGGCTCAAAGCAGTGGCGCTTGGCGCGCTCCAGAATCGGAGCGACCTTCTCTCGGGAATGTGCCATGAGAACCGCACTCTTCGTGATCCGTGCCGAGCATCGCAGCCTCGGCGCCGTTCTTCATGCCTTGCAATACCTGGTGCGGGATGTGCGCAAGAACGGGCGCAAGGTGGACTTCGAGGTGCTGCGGGCAATGGTTCACTACATCGACACGTTTCCCGAGAAGCTGCACCACCCGAAGGAGGACCGTTACCTGTTCGCGCGGCTGCGCCAGCGCACGCAAGAGGGGAACGCGGTGCTCGACGAGCTCGAGACACAGCATGTCCAGGGTGCCAAGCTGATACGCGACCTGGAGCAAAGCTTGCTGCGCTGGGAGGTGGGTGGCGAGGAGCACTTCGCCGCTTTCGCGGACGAGGTGGATCGTTATGCCGAATTCTACTGGCGCCACATGCGGCAAGAGGAGGACGATATCCTGCCGCTGGCGGAGCGGTTTCTCACGGAGCAAGACTGGCGCGAGATCGATGCAGCGTTCGCCCACAACGCCGATCCGCTGATCGGCAAGGACGTGGAGAAGGATTTCGATCGGCTGTTCAAGCACATCCTCAACATCACCCCGCCGCCGATGGGGGTCGGACCGCAGCGCTAGTTCGCTAGACGAACTCCCGCGCGCGGCGCAGCTCCGGCATGCAGTGGTGCAGCCACTGCGCGGTGACCTTCTCGGTGAGCGCGTTCTGCTTCAGGCGCTCGGAGAGCGAGAGAAAATCGACCCGGTCGAGCGGCTGGTCCTGGTTGAAGCAGGAAAAGACGTAGGAGACCTTGCCGGTCTGCGGATCACGGTGCGGCTGCAGGCACTGCGCGCAGATCTCCTTCATCATGCACTGCATGGGCGAGTTGATCGAGCCGAGCGCGGTGTGCTCGGGTTTGAGGAACGGCGCGAGCACCGCGTGGCGCGCGCGCGCCACCGCGGCCATCATGCGGTCGGAGCCGATCACGATGACACGGTCGGCCTGACGCATGTCGATCGGCTGCGCGCCGAGCCGGTCGGACGCGTACGCTTCCATCGCCTGAACGATGTTGCCGACCGTCGCCAGGTCCTGCGGCCGGCTCGGCTCGAACCCGGGCTCCTCGTCGCAGCACCACACCACCACGTCCGCGGCGGCCTCGATGTTCGGCACGTGATACCGGTCGATGACCTTCTTGTAGCCGGCGAAATAGAGCACTTTCGAGCCGCGGGCGCGAAACGCCTGGCCGATCGAGAAAAGCACCGCATTGCCGAGCCCGCCACCGACGAGCACCACCGTTTCGTTCGGCTCGATATGAGTCGGGGTTCCGGTCGGGCCCATAAGCACGACCGGCTCGTCCGGCTGCAACATCGCGCAGAGATCGGACGAGCCGCCCATCTCCAGCACGATCGTCGATACGAGGCCCTCTCCACGGTCGACCCACGCGCCGGTCAGCGCGAGGCCCTCCATCTGCATCCGCGTCGCGCCGGCGCGGCCGGCCTCGTCCACGCGCGGCGCAAGCGTCTCGAAATTCTGCAGCCTGAAGAACTGACCCGGTTCGAAGCGTCGGGCCGCAGCGGGCGCGTGCACGATCACCTCGACGATGGTCGGCGTGAGCCGCTTCACTTCCCGTACGCGCGGCCGCAAGTCATGGTCGAGTCGCCGCACGAAGTCGGCATCGGACCCAACGTCGGCCGGCGCGCGACCGGCAAGCACGCGCGAGACGACCGGATAGCCCTGCTTGGTGGAACCGAGCGCCTTGACGACGTTGCCGAAATAGGACGGATGCAGGTCGCCGAAGAACGAGACGAAGCGGCCGTCCGGGAGGCGCGAGAGCAGCACATCGGAGCGCTGCGGCTTGGAGATCGAGAATTCCGGCTTGAGCGGCGCGCCGGCCTCGTCGCAAGCGCGGAAATACTTGCCATCGAGCGCGAAGTGCGCGGCATCTTCGCGCGCGAGCACCGTGTTGGGCTGCGTGCCGGCGGCGATGAAGACTGAATAGGTGGGGAGTCGCAACTCTCCGTCGTCGATTCCCTTGCCGTCTGCGCCGAACTTCTGGCGCCGGAAGCGCATGCCGCTCACCGCGCCGTAGTCGTCGACTTCGATCGCGAGCGGTGTCAGCCCCTCGGCGAAGATGATTCCTTCCTCGAGCGCTTTCTCCACTTCCTCGTGATTCAGCGTGTAGGAGGGGCTATCGATCAGGCGGCGCCGGTAGGCGATCGTCGCGCCGCCCCAGTGCTGCAGCAGCTCGGCGATCCGTGGCGCGCGGCCCTCGGCGGCCGCCTTGCGGCGCTCGGCGCGGATCGCGCGGGCATGTGACAGAAACTCCTCCGCGATCTCGCGCTCCTCCGGCGTCCAGCGATCGCGGATCGCGTCCTCGCCGGTCGCGGCGGAGAGATCCTGGAAGCGCGCGAGAAACTTCTCGACCTGTACGACGTAATAGGCGAGGGATTCGGTGGCGGTGTCGATGGCGGTGAGTCCGCCGCCGATGATCACCACCGGCAGGCGGAGCTGCATATTGGCGATCGAGTCGCGCTTCGCGGCGCCGGTGAGCTGCAGCGCCATGAGGAAGTCCGACGCGGTGCGCACCCCGCGGGCGAGGCCGTTCGGAATGTCCAGGGTGGTGGGCTTACCGGCCCCCATGCAGAGCGCGACATGGTCGAAGCCCATGGCCATGGCGTCGTCGAGCGTGATCGTTCCGCCGAATCGCACGCCGCCGTACATGGCGAACTCGCTGCGCCGCTCGAGCAGCAGCCGCACGAGCTTCAGAAAGTTCTTGTCCCAGCGCACCGTGATGCCGTACTCGGCGACTCCCCCGAAACCCGCCATCGCGCGCGAGTCGAGCGGCTCGTACATGCTCATCGCGTCGCGGAGCGGCGCGAAGGGTACGCGGCTCCCGTCGGTGCGCACGCCGGAAAGATTCTCGGACAGCGGCTCGATCTTGAGGCCGTCGATGCCGACGACTTGGTGGCCCTCGTTCATGAGGTGGTGCGCGAGACTGAAGCCGGCCGGACCCATGCCGACGATCAGCACCCGCCGGCCGGTGCGAGCTTTCGGCAGCGGGGCGCGCACGTTCAGCGGATTCCACCGCGTGAGCAGGCCATAGATCTCGAAGCCCCACGGCAGCGTGAGCACGTCCTTCAGCGTGCGGGTCTCGGCCTGCGGGATGTTGACCGGCTCCTGTTTCTGGTAGATGCAGGCCTTCATGCAGTCGTTGCAGATGCGATGCCCGGTTGCGGCGCACATCGGGTTGTCGATCACGATCGTCGCCAGCGCGGAGATCGAGAGGCCCTGGGTCTTCAGGGTATGAAACTCGGAGATCTTCTCGTCGAGCGGACAGCCGGCGAGCGTGACGCCGAAGGCGCTTTTCTTGAATGTGACCTTTTCCGGCGCGTCGGGCGCGGGTTTCTCGCGCAGGCCCTTCGAGCAGGAATCCTTGCCTTGCGTGTGACACCAGATGCAATAGTTCGCGTGGTCAAGCGCGCCGACCAGATCGGTGCCGGGATCGGTCAGCTTGAAACCCTCGCGGCGGCGGATGTGCTCGGGCTTGATGCGATGGGCGCTCGCGCCCTGGAGGTTCACCGTCTCCGCGCGATGGATGAGGTGGCGTGGATCGACCTTGGCAGGCGCCTTGAACAGTACGCCGCCCTGCGCATGCTCGCGCCCCGCCTCGGTGTGCAGCGCCCACGCCGCATAGCGGGTTGCCAGATCGAGTTCTCTCGCATGCGTGGGCTCGTCGGCCAGCCAGCGCGTGACGTGCTGCGCGAAGGTGAGCTCGTCGAAGCGGCCCCCGAAATGGCGGCGCAACTCGCGCTCGAGCGCGGGACCGTCGAGCTGCGCGGCGTCTTCCGGCTTGACCTTGCTTGTCGCGCGCCGCTGAACGAACTGGCGCTTGACCGAATAGAGCGGGGCGAGCTCCTCGTGGCGCCGCGTGAGCGACTGAACCGCCGGTGCGATGCCAAACAGCTCCGCGCAGAACTTTTCCAGGTGCGGCGCAAGCGCGAGGATGAGCGCCGACTCATCTTTGGCGGACAGGGATTCCGGGGCGCTCCGCGCGGCATCGAGCTGTCGCCCCAGGTCCGCGTCGGATTCGTTCAGCGCGGCCAGGAACGCCGCGTCGATCCGCAGGAGTCCCTCGCGCCGATAGAGGTCCTCGAATGCGAGGCCATGGGCGAGGTTGAGCGCGCTCATGCAGTGACCGGGACGGCTACCGCTCGAGGTGCTTGAGCTTGTCCTTGACGTCTTTCCACTCGTCCGCGTCGGGAGGCGCGTCCTTCTTGTCCGTGATCAACGGCCAGGCCTTGGCGAGTTCCACGTTCAGCGCGGTGAAGTGCTCCTGGCCGGCGGGGAGATCCTCCTCGGCGTAGATCGCGTTGACCGGGCACTCCGGGATGCACACCGCGCAATCGATGCACTCGTCGGGATCGATGACGAGCATGTTCGGGCCTTCCTTGAAGCAGTCCACCGGGCAAACGTCGACACAGTCGGTGTACTTGCACTTGATGCACGAGTCGGTGACGACATGGGTCATGGCGGCTGGCTCTCGCTCCCGGTAGAACTCTGACTGTGGAACCCTGCGCAACGTGAAATCGCGAAACGGCCGCGCGGCAGATCTCGCCCCAGGCCGAACCTCCATTCTATTGTATGTCAATTTGTTTGGGGGTCAAACAGTCCGGACGGGCCCGGGCGCGGCGGCCGCGCTGGCAGGGGTGACCCGGATCACGGCCCGGTAGTCCGCCACGCAAGGTGCGCGGTTGATGCGGTCAAGTGCTTGGGCTACAGTGGCCGATACGTAACATTCCCGGTATGTCCCGATACGTCCGCCCGCACTCGCTCGACGAAGCAT
Organism: Burkholderiales bacterium; assembly: GCA_041617635.1. GTDB lineage: Bacteria > Pseudomonadota > Gammaproteobacteria > Burkholderiales > SG8-39 > JAABRB01. Next base: position 68,812 of record JBFJOO010000003.1, read on the forward strand.
TGCGCGCCCTTTCGAGCGAAGGGCTGAGCATACTCGCAGGCGGAACGGATTTTTACCCGGCGCGAGTCGGGGTGCCAGTCGAGGATGACATCCTCGATATCACCGCCATCGATGAGTTGCGAGGGATTCGTGAAACCGAGCAGGGCTTTCACATCGGTGCGCTGACGACCTGGTCGGACATCCTCGGCGCGAAGCTGCCGCCGTTCTTCGATTGCCTGAAGCTTGCCGCGCGCGAAGTGGGTGGCGCGCAGATCCAGAATGCCGCCACCGTTGCCGGAAATCTCTGCAACGCCTCGCCCGCGGCGGATGGCGTACCGGCGCTTCTGTCGCTGGGCGCGGAAGTGGAGCTCGCCCGCGCAGACTCGCGGCGAATCCTGCCGCTCGATCGGTTCATTACCGGGAATCGCCGTACGCGGCGCGCGCCCGGCGAGCTGGTCATCGCGGTCCACGTGCCGCGTTGGGCCGCATCGGCGCGCTCGCATTTCCTGAAGCTGGGAGCGCGCAAGTACCTCGTCATTTCCATCGCGATGGTGGCGGGAGTCGTGGAGCCGGATGCGCGCGGCGCAATCGCCCGGTGCGCATTCGCGGTGGGTTCCTGCTCGAGCGTCGCCCAGCGCCTTCCGGACCTCGAGCGCGCTCTGCTCGGAGCGATGGTGGACCGGGAGCTGCCGGGTCGGGTGCGACCGGAGCACCTGGCTGCGCTTGCGCCGATCACCGACGTGCGCGGCACGGCCGAGTACCGGGCGGACGCCGCGCTCACGCTCGTCCGGCGAACACTCGAGGTGCTGGCCGGTGAATGAGGCGATGCGGCGGCCGCGCGGCGCGGCGGTGGATGCCATAACCTTCACCGTGAACAACGTCGTGCACAGCGTGACTGCGCACCGGGCCAGCCGCCTGAGCGACGTTCTGCGCGAGCACCTGGGGTTGACCGGCACGAAGGTCGGCTGCAACGCCGGAGACTGCGGGGCCTGCACGGTTCTGGTCGACGGGAAGCAGGTATGCGCCTGCCTGACCGCGGTTGCCCAGGTAGCGGGTCGCAGCGTCGTGACCGTCGAAGGTCTGGCACGCGATGGGCGTTTTGCCCGGTTGAAGCAGGCTTTCCACGCACATGGCGCAGCGCAATGCGGAATCTGTTCGCCCGGAATGCTGCTTGCCGCCGCCGACCTGCTCGAGCGCAGCGGCAAACCGACCGAAGCGGAGGTCAAAGACGCGCTTGGAGGCGTGCTGTGCCGGTGCACCGGCTATCGCAAGATCGTCGAGGCCGTGCTTGCCGCGACGAACGACGCGCGCGAGATCGATGCGGTGCCGACTGGCCGGGCGGTGGGCCATCGCGCGGCAAAACCGGACGGCCTCGCCAAGCTTGACGGATCGGAGCGCTACGCGGCGGACGAGTATCCAACCGGCGCGCTGTGGATGCGCGTCGTGCGCTCGCCGCACGCGCGCGCGCGCTTCAGCGTGGGCGATCTTGCGCCGCTGCGACGCGCGCATCCGGGCCTGGTCGACGTGATCACCGCTGCCGACGTCCCGGTGAACAGCTTCGGCATCTTTCCGGACTACAAGGACCAGCCCGTGCTTGCGGACGGCGAGGCGCGCTTCCGCGGCGAAGCCGTCGCGGCGCTCGTGGGCGATCACGAGTCCGTCATGCGGATCGCGGACGAGGAGATCCCCGTTCGCTGGGAGCCGCTGGTGCCGCGAGTGACGATGGCGGAAGCGCTTGCGATCGACGGGGCACCGATCCACGCGGCCCGCCCCGATAACGTGCTGATCCGCGGCCGGGTCGTGAAGGGCGACGTCGATGCGGCGCTGGCACGCGCCGAGTTCGTTGCCGAGGGCGAGTTCGAGACCGCCTACGTCGAGCACGCGTACATCGAGCTGGAGGCCGGCTGGGCGGAGCGCAGCGGGGAGCGGTTGCGCGTCTTCGCCTGCACGCAGACGCCGTACATGGATCGCGACGAGGTTGCGCGCGTGCTCGCCATCGATCCGAGCCGGGTGCACATCGTCCCGTCGGCGGTCGGCGGCGCGTTCGGCGGCAAGCTCGACGTGTCGGTGCAACCACTGCTCGCAGTCGCCGCCTGGAAGCTCAACCGTCCTGTGCGCACCGCTTACACGCGGCCCGAATCGATGGCCAGCACGACCAAGCGACATCCGGCGCGGATGCGCGCGCGCTTCGCGTGCGATCGCGCCGGTGCATTGGTCGCCGCGGATTTCGAAGGCGACTTCAATACGGGCGCGTACGCGTCGTGGGGCAACACGGTCGCCAATCGCGTGCCGATCCACGCGAGCGGACCTTACGCCGTGCCGCACGTCCGTGCGCTGACCCGCGCCGTCTATACCAATGGGCCAATCGCCGGCGCGTTCCGCGGATTCGGCGTGCCCCAATCGACGATCGTGCAGGAGGCGCTCATCGACGAGCTCGCGGAGCGCGCCGGCATCGATCGCCTCGAGATCCGGCATCGCAACGCGCTGCGCGTCGGCCAGCCGACGGCGACCGGCCAGGTCCTGAAGGCGAGCTGCGGCCTGGCGCAATGCCTCGAGGCGCTGCGGCCGCGCTGGCGCCAAGCGTTCGCCGCCTGCGACGCGTTCAATCGCGAGCGGGTCGGGCGCGATCCGCGACGCGGTGCCAGGCGCGGCGTCGGTGTGGCGTGCATGTGGTACGGCATCGGCAACACGGTGATCGCGAACCCCTCGGCCATGCGCGTCAGCCTGCGCAAGGACGGACGCTTCCTGCTATACAACGGAGCAGTGGATATCGGCCAGGGATCGAACACCATTCTCGTGCAGATCGTCGCCGACGCGCTGGGCGTCCCGATGGAGCAAGTGGACTACGTCATGGGCGATACGGATCTCACCGAGGACGCCGGGAAGACCTCCGCGTCGCGCCAGACTTTCGTTTCGGGCAACGCCGCGCACCTCGCGGGACTCGACCTGCGCAAGCGGCTGCTGCGGCGCCTCGAAGTCGGGGACGACGCGGCGCTCGGCATCGAGAGCGGCGAGCTCGTGGCGATCGACGGCGGACGGCGCAGCGCCATCCCGCTCGGCTACCTGCCGGGCGACGGACGCGGCGACATCGATGTCGGGCACGGATCCTTCAATCCGCCCACCGTGCCGCTCGATGCGGATGGACAGGGCGAGCCGTACGCGGCCTACGCGTTCGGCGCCCAGATCGTCGAGGTCGAGGTCGATCTGGAGCTGGGCACCACCCGATTGCTGAGAATCACGGCCGCGCACGACGTGGGGCGCGCGATCAATCCGACTCAGGTGGAAGGGCAGATCCACGGTGGCATCGCGCAAGGCATCGGCCTCGCGCTGATGGAAGAGTATCACGCCGGCAAGACGGAGAACCTGCACGACTACCTCATTCCGACCTTCGGCGACGTCCCGGAGATCGACGTCATCCTCATCGAGGACCGCGAGCCGCTTGGTCCCCACGGCGCGAAGGGCGTCGGGGAGCCGGCGCTCATCCCGACCGCGCCGGCGATCTTCGGCGCGATCCGCCACGCGACCGGCGTGACGGTGCGCCAGGCGCCGGCAACACCCGACCGTCTGCGCGCGGCGATACTCGCGCAGCAGAGATGAGCACCACTCGCGCCGATCCCCACGACGGCTCGAGCGACGGGACGCTCGAACGGCCTGGCAGCGGAAAGATCGTCTGCAATGCCTGCCCGGTGCTGTGCCAGATCAGCGACGGCCGCGCAGGCGCGTGCGACCGATACGCGAATTCGGGCGGCGTGCTCACGCGGGTCGACCCGCTGCTGCTCACGGCGAAAGTCGTCAACGAGTCCGGCGACATGGTGCCGTTCCAGGCTGACGGGCCCTGGGACGGCAGAGTGCTGGCGGGCGCGTCCGTGTTCGTGACCGGGCTGGGTTCCGGCACCACCTATCCCGATTACAAGCCGGCACCGTTCATCGTCTCCGCCAAACGCGCCGACGTGGACATGGTGACGGTCGTGACCGAGGGAATCTTCAGCTACTGCAGCTTCAAGGTGAAGATCGACACCGACCGCTACATCGGCCCGGAGTGCGCGCCCGTGCGCTGCGCCGGCGAGACGGTCGGCCATGTCACCACCATGGAGTACGGATCGCAGATGCTCGCGCTCGGCGGCGTGCATCATCTGACCGGCGGCAGCAAGAAGGAAGGCCGCGTGACCTGCGATCTGATGATGGATCTCGGCAACTGCAAGCCGGTCGAGCTCGAGATCGAGGGGGGTGCGCGCGTCGTCGTGCAGGCGGGGGCGCCTCCCGTGATCAACGGAGTGACCGAGAGCCGCATGCGCGTCGGCTGCGGGTCGGCGACGATCGGCATCTTCGCGCAGCAATGGCAGGGCCACGTGGACGAAGTGGTGGTGGTCGACGACCACATCACGGGCGTGCTGAGCGAGCATCAGGCGGGACGGTTCCTCGACATGCGCCCGGGCGGCATCCGCATCACGGGGCGCAAGTCGACGCCGGGCCGCTACTTCCAGGTGGCCAATCCCGGCTCGGGCTGGGGCGGCACCGACATCACCGAGCCGCTCAAGATCGTGAAGCGTATCGAGCCCAAGGAGGCGTGGGCGGGCGAGCGGGTCCTCATGGTCTCGACGACCGGCGAGGACTATGCCTACTTCGTGCTCGACGAGCAGCTGCAAATGGTTCCGGCCGAGATCCCTGCTTCGGTGAAAAAGGTCGTGGATCGAATCGGCGAGAACTGCGAGCCGGCGCTGTGCACGGTGCTGTACATGGCCGGGGCGGGCGGATCGCTGCGCGCGGGCGTGACCGAGAACCCCGTCGCGCTCACCCGCTCGATCAAGGACCTGCTCGTCAACGTCACCTGTGGCGGCGCGCCGACGTACGTGTGGCCCGGCGGCGGGATCATGGTGATGGTGGATGTGACGCGCATGCCGGCCAACTCTTTCGGCTGGGTCCCGACGCCGGCGATCGTCTCGCCGATCGAGTTCACCATGCGCCAGGCCGACTACGCGCGCCTCGGCGGACACATGGATCGGGTGCGACCCCTCGAGGACGTGTTGCGCTCGGAGCGGCTGCGTGTTGCGGGCTGGGACGGCCTGAATCCCTGGCCGGCGGATGCGGTGCGATGAATGCGCGCGTCGGGCCGGTCCGCATCGCGCTCGACGCGCGGCGCTGGCATTTCCAGCACGGCCCGATCGACCTGGTGCTGGAGGCGTGGGGTGAGGACGCGGCGGTGCAGGCCGCCTACGAAAGGGCGTGGCGGCGCTTCGCGGCGCTGCTCGAGGAGCTCGTCGCCGAGTTGCCACTGTTGCGCAGCCCGGTCGAGGACGCGACGGCCGTGACCGGATTCGCCGCTCGCCGCATGGTCGCAGCCTGTCTGCCGTTCCGCGACGTTTTCATCACGCCGATGGCGGCGGTGGCGGGAGCGGTCGCCGACGAGGTGCTGGCCGCGATGATCGAGGTCGCGGGCGTGGAGAGGGCATACGTGAATAACGGCGGGGACATTGCGTTACACGTTGGCGCCGGGGAGCGGCTGCGGGTAGGGATCGCAAACGATCCGGCGCGCGCCATGCGCCACGGCCACGGTTTCGCCCTCGACGGAAGCTTTGAGGTCGATGCGCGACTGCCGGTGCGCGGCGTGGCGACGAGCGGCTGGCGCGGGCGGAGCTGGAGCCTGGGCATCGCTGACAGCGTCACCGTGCTCGCTGGCAGCGCGGCGGCTGCCGATGCCGCCGCGACCCTGATCGCCAATGCGGTCAGTGTCGAGCATCCCGCCGTCGAGCGCGCGAGTGCGTGCGATGTCGACGACAATACGGATCTCGGCAGTCGATTGGTGACTGTTGGCGTCGGCAGACTGCCCGAAGCGTCGATCGCCATCGCGCTCGATCGGGGTGCCGCGGTAGCCGGCGCCTTCGTGCGCCGCGGGCTGATCTGGGCCGCGTTGCTGAACCTGCAGGACGCGCACCGGATCGCGGGCGAGCACGCCGGACTGCTCGCGAGCGAAGGATAGGGCAGACCGGTTGCGTAATTGTGTATATTGTGGCGACAACCCCCGGCGTACGGACCATTCACGGATTCGCGGGCCGCATCGAGATGCTGGCGCCCTAGCGGATCGCGTCAGTGGACTGGGGTACGTTCCCGAGGACCACCGAATCTCCACCCCGAGAATCTCGACGTCGGCCGGCAGCCATCACGGCCGGGCGTGCCCGTCTGGACGCTCGAAAAGCTCTTGGCGCTGTCTCCCAATCGCGCTGAGATACGGGACCGCCCGGGCGGACGCACTTCCGGCGGCGAGCACCAGATGCTTCGACGAAGACCGCAACACCTACCTGGCCGTGTGAGCCGCGCGACGCAGAGGTGAGCATGGGCGAATTCGACTACGTGATCGTCGGGGCCGGATCGGCGGGCTGCCTCCTCGCCAATCGGCTCTCGGCGGACAAGGACGTGCGGGTCCTGCTCGTCGAAGCGGGCGGCAAAGACGACTATTTCTGGATCGACATCCCGGTCGGGTATCTCTACACGATCGGCAATCCGCGCACCGACTGGTGCTATCGCACCGAGTCGGATCCGGGCCTGAACGGCCGCTCGCTCCTCTACGCGCGCGGCAAGGTCCTGGGCGGATGCTCATCGATCAACGCGATGATCTACATGCGCGGGCAGAAGAGCGACTACGACCAATGGGCCGCGCTCGGAAACCGCGGCTGGTCCTGGGACGAGGTGCTGCCGTATTTCATGCGGGTGGAGGACTATGCCCGCGGCGCGGACGATCTGCATGGTGCGGGCGGCGAGCTGCGCGTCGAGGATCCCCGCGTGTCCTGGGAGATCATCGATGCCTGGCGCGAGGCAGCGGCCGAATGCGGCATCCCGAAAGTGGCGGAATTCAATCGCGGCGACAACTTCGGCGTCGCCTATTTCCAGATGAACCAGCGCCGCGGGGTGCGCTGGAGCGCGACCAAGGCGTTCCTGCGGCCGGCGCTGAAGCGGCCGAATCTAACGGTGCGCACGAACGTCCACGTCAACCGCGTGCGCATCGAGTCTCGTGGGGGCATCAAGCGCGCGCTCGGCGTCGAGTTCAGGGAGACCGGCCGGGGCGGAGAGTACGTGGCTGCGCGCCGGGAGGTCATTCTGGCCGCCGGTGCCATCGGGTCCCCGCAGATCCTGCAGCTTTCGGGGGTCGGCCGCAGCGATGCGTTGAGCGCGCTGGAGATCCCCGTGCAGCACGAGCTGCCGGGGGTAGGCGAGAATCTCCAGGATCATCTCCAGATCCGGATGATGTACAAGGTCCAGGGCGTGCGCACCTTGAACGAGCGCGCCAACAGCCTCTTCGGCAAGCTCGCGATGGGACTCGAATACTTATGCTTCAGGACCGGGCCGTTGACCATGCCGCCGTCGCAGCTCGGCGCTTTCGCGCGCAGTGATCCGTCTCAGCCGACCCCCAACATCGAGTGGCACGTGCAGCCGCTCAGTCTCGACCGGTTCGGCGCGCCGCTGCATCCGTTCCCGGCGATCACCCCTTCGGTGTGCAACCTGCGCCCGACGAGCCGTGGTCACGTGCGCATCAAGTCGTCGGACCCGCACGCTCACCCGGGAATCATGCTGAATTATCTTTCCACCGACGCCGATCGCAAGGTCGCGGTGGACGGTATGCGCTTCACACGACGCATCATGGCGGCCGGGGCGCTCGCGAAGTACCAACCGGAGGAGTGGAAGCCCGGACCCGACGTGGCGGACGACGCCGCCCTGGTGCGCGCGGCCGGCGATCTCGGAACCACGATTTTCCATCCGATCGGGACGTGCAAGATGGGGAACGATTCCGCGGCGGTCGTGGACGACAAGCTGCGCGTGCACGGCATCCAGGGGCTGCGCGTGATCGACGCGTCGGTCATGCCGCTCATCACGTCCGGCAACACCAACGCGCCGACCACGATGATCGCCGAGAAGGGCGCCGAGATGGTACGCGCGGCCTGGCGCTGAGCACGCGCCGAAGTCCAGGACCGTTCACGTAGACGTCGGCGGTATGCTCACCGATCCCGCTGTTCCGCGCGCCGTCGGCGCGCACCGACCGTAGCGGGCTGCAACGGTGCGACCGCGTCGTCAGGCGCCAGGACCTCCTCTTCGGCGCCTCGAAAACGTCGAGACACTTGACACGCGGCCCCCGCGTGACGACCGTTCTGTCAAGAAGCGGGCGGCTAATCGTCTGAAAACACTGCAAAGCGCGTGCCGTTGGCACGGATTATGCACCGCCGGAAAAGACCGGAAACAGACCGCACATCTGTGCCCGATTGAAGCGTTCCGAGCCTTCGAGGTTCGGGACAGGGTGCACATAACAAATCCACAAGGAGAAGGCACTATGAAAGTGCAAGCGCTCCGCGGCTTGCTCCGCTGGTTCGGCACGGCGCTCATCGCGCTTTTCTTGGTGACGCCCAACGTCAGGGCCGCCAGTATCTTTATCGACGCTGCCAACCTGGAAAACCAAGTTGCCTTCAACTTCGGGCAGTTCGAGGGGGGCTTCTCCATCAACGGGAGTACGCCGATCACCACCGGGGGTGCTGTCTTCGGCGAGGGGACCCAGCTGAATTTCACCGGACAGTGGATCGATCTGGGCGCGGCCGTCGCGTTCGCCCGCACGGTGTACTGGGTCGACCCGCTTACCCCGACCATTATCAGCGACATCCTGCAGTGGTCGATCACGCCGAGCGGCGCTAGCGGTCTCGCTACGATCTCGGGGTTCTTTCAGGCCGATAATAATGGCACCTTGCCGATCAACGTGCTCCCGGCCGACGTCATCGTCGAACAGGCTGACGGAAGTCATGACCCGTTCAACTTCAGCGCGGCATTCCTCGGCGGGCAGGTCATCACCGGGGCAGCGATTCCGGAGCCTGCCACCGCTCTTCTGCTCGCCGTTGGCCTGATCGGCTTGATCGGCATGCGCCGCCGGCGCGGAAACACGGCTGCCTGACACCAACCGAGTTCGTCGCCTCGTGCGGCGCATCGGGAGCTCGCTCCCGATGCCGCCACACCTACGGCGGATCGCCTTTGTTCGCCGAGACCAGAAGCGCACCGAGGTGGTTCGGTCGAACTGGCGTTAGGCGCGAGGCCGATCCTCACAACCACCTGGCTTTGCGGAATCGGGAGAAGAGATACACGTCGATGGCCGTCATGATCCGGATCACGGCCGGATAGCCCACGGACCAGGCGAGCCCCGGCATGTGCCGGAAGTTCATTCCGTAGATGCCGGCGATCATCGTCGGGATGACGATCAGCGCGGCGTAGGCTGCGAAGCGCTTCGTGACCTCGTTGTCCTGGACGGTGAGCAGGGACAGGTTCACGGAGATCGCGGTCGTGACCATCTCCCGCAGGCTGTCGGTCGTCTGGTTCAATCGGAACAGATGAACGTACACGTCGCGGAAATACCCCTGCAGCTTCGCGCACTGCTGGGGCACGCGTCCACCATAGAGCTTGGCGGTCGCTTCGCCTCCTGCAAAGCATCGAGCTCTGCGGAAGACGGCTCGAAGAGCGCGACCCAGACGAAGCACTCCGGCCGGTTCACATAGCCGCGAATCTCGCTCGGTTGAATTTGCGCGATGATCCGGCCATTCTGGTATGCGACACAGTTGACGAGCACGGGCTTTTTCCAGCGGGCATCCTAGCTTTGGACCGGTGCCGGAGCCGGCAGGGGTGGGCGGCAGTCCGGGCGACGCATTAAGATCCGGACCCGAGGCACTCACGCCTCGCGGCCGGTGCCTACCCGGTCCGAATCGTTCGATCTGGCCGGATGGGAATGCGACGATGCACGGCAAGACGCGGCACAGGGTCGTTGGCGTAGACGTCGGGGGCACGTTCACCGACCTCATCCTGATCGATGAAGGCGCGGGGGAGCTGCGTCTCGCAAAGGTTCCCACGACTCCCGAGAATCAGGCGGACGGCGTGCTCGCGGCCCTGGCGGAAACCGGTGCTGCGCTGGCCGACGTCGCCACGATGGTGCATGGCACGACCACCACCACCAACGCGATGCTCGAGCGCAAGATCGCCCGCGTGGGGTTGATCACGACGCGAGGCTTCCGCGACGTGCTCGAGCTCGGCCGGCGCACGCGGCCGCAACCCTACGGGCTCATCGGCAGCTTCACTCCGCTGGTCGCGAGGGAGCTGCGCCTCGAAGTCGACGAACGTGTGAGCGCGTCGGGCGCCGTCGTCAGGCCGCTCGACGAGGCTGAGGTAGGACGTGCGGCGCGCCGGCTGCTGGAGCTCGGCGCGGAGAGCGTCGTCATTCATTTCCTGCACAGCTACATCAATCCGGCGCACGAGCTGCGCGCGGCCGAGATCGTGCGGCGCATCTGGCCGAACCGTTACATCACCGCCGGCCACGCGGTCATCTCCGAATACCGCGAATACGAGCGCGGCGTGACGGCCGCCGTGAACGCCTCCATCCAGCCGGTGCTGCACCGTTACATCGAGCGTTTGCAGGGAGAGCTTGCGGCGCGCGGCTTCGCCAACGAATTGCTCGTCATGCAAGGCAACGGCGGAACCGTGGCCGCCGGCCTGGTCGCGGAGGCCGCGGTGAACACCGTCGGATCGGGTCCGGCGTCCGGAGTGATCGCCGCCGCGTACACCGCCACGCAGTCCGGCTTCCCGAACGTCGTCACCTACGACATGGGCGGGACGTCGAGCGACGTCGCGCTCATCCAGGCGGGGTTGCCGCAGGTCTCGACCGAGCTCGAGCTCGAATACGCGATGCCGATCCACGTCCCGATGATCGACATCCACACCATCGGGGCGGGCGGCGGATCGATCGCCCGGATCAACGACGCCGGGATGCTGCAGGTCGGCCCCGAGAGCGCGGGCGCGACGCCGGGCCCCATCTGCTATGGGCGCGGGGGAGTGCAGGTCACGATCACCGACGCGAATCTGCTCCTCGGACGGCTGAACCCCGGACGGTTGCTCTCGGTCGCCAGCCCGGTCGCGCTCGACGCCTTGCGCGGCGCCGTCGCGGAACAGGTCGGACGCCCGCTCGACCTCACGGCCGACGAAGCCGCGGCGGCGGTGCTCCGCATCGCGAACGACCGCATGGCGAACGCAATCCGCATGGTGAGTCTCGCGCGGGGGCACGACCCGCGCGACTTTGCCCTCTTCGCGTTCGGCGGCGCGGGCCCCTTGCATGCCGTGGCGCTCGCGCGCGAGCTGGGCATCCCGAAGGTGCTGATTCCCGCCCGGCCCGGTCTGACGAACGCACTGGGTTGCGTCGTGGCAGATGTGCGTCACGACTTCGTGCGGACCGTCAACCGGCCCCTTCCGGAGGTGGGCCCGGACCTGGTGGGTGACATCCTTGCGCAGCAGATCGCCGACGGAAGAGCGATGCTCGAGCGGGAGCGCGTGACCGTCGAGGGCGTCGATTGCGTGCACCGGGCCGACATGCAGTTTCAGGGTCAGAGCCACATCTTGACGGTCGCGTTGCCGGGCGCGGCGGTGACGCCGGACGAGTTGCGCCAGCTGTTCGAGGCAGCCTACTGGCAGCGCTTCGGCGTCGAGCTTAAGGAGATCCGTCCAGTGCTCGTTGGCCTGCACACCGCGGTGATCGGCAAGCGGCGCCCGGTGCGCCTCGCGGCGCTCGCTGCCGGCGAGCCGCGTGCCGCGCTCGCCGATGCGCAGAGCGAGACGCGCCAGGTCTGGTTCGACGGTAAGCGCATCCCGACACCGGTCTATCGGCGCGACTGGATCCCGGAGGGCGCGGCGTTCTCGGGGCCGGCCATCGTCGAGCAGCTCGACGCGACCACGGTGATCGAACCGGGGAATCGCGTCGCCGTCGACGCGCTAGGCAACCTGGTCGTCACGGTGTGAGTGCGTGTAGAGTTCGCGTTGGAGAGAAATATGGATCCACAAGACTTGCGTGATCCTCGCGTGATCGACCCGATCACGCTGGTGGTGATCCAGAACGGCTTGCAGCAGGTCTGCAACGAGATGGATCTCGCTTTCGTCCGCGCGGCGTTCTCGCCGGTGATCTCCGAGGCGCTGGACCGCTCGGACGGGATCTACCACCGCGACACGGGCGAGCTGATCGCCCAGGGCGAGCTCGGGTTGCCGGTCTTCGTCGGAACGATGCAGTTCTCCACCCAGGCCGTCATCGAGCGCGTCAAGGAGCAGGGCACCCCGCTCGACGCGGGCGACATCTTCATCGTGAACGACCCCTATCTCGGCGGCACGCACCTGATGGACGTCAAGTTCGTGAAGCCGTTCTTCTACCAGGGGCGGCTCTTTGCGTGGCTCGCCAACACCGGACACTGGCCCGATACGGGAGGCTCGGTCCCGGGTGGGTTCTCCGCCAACGCGACCGAAGTCGAGCAGGAAGGCCTGCGACTGCCGCCGGTCAAGCTCTACAAGCGGGGCGTGATCGATGCGGAAATCCTGTCGATCATCCTCTCGAACATCCGCATCGCCGATCAGCGCATCGGCGACATCAAGGCGCAAGCGGCGGCCCTGGCGATCGGCGAGCGCCGTCTCACGGCGCTCCTCGACCGGTATGGCGCGGAAACGGTCGAGCAGGCCATCGGCGAGCTGAAGGAGCGTGCGGCGCAGCAGATGCGCGCCAAGATCGCCGAGATTCCGGACGGCACCTATGAGGGCGAGGCCTACGTGGACTCCGACGGGGTGGTGGACGAGCCGCTGCGCATCGCCATGCGGATCGTGAAAGAGGGCGAGACGCTGACATTCGACATGGCGGGCTCATCGCCGCCCTGCCGCGGACCGATGAACAGCGTGATCGCCACCACCAAGTCGTCGATCTACCTCGCGGTGAAGCACGTCTTCCCGGAAGTTCCGATCAACGCCGGGACGTTCGCGCCGCTGCGGATCATCGAGCCCGAAGGGACATTCCTCTATGCGAAGTATCCGCGGCCGGTGTCCGGGTGCGCGGCCGAGGTCAGCCAGCGCATCGCGGAGGCGGTGTTCTCCGCGCTGGTGAAGGCGATACCCGACAAGCTGTTCGCCGCTCCAGCGGGGACGTCGGGCAATCTCTCGGTCGGCGGGTATGACCCGGAGCGCCAGCGCGCTTACGTCATGTACGTCATATCCGGTGGCGGCTACGGGGGCTCCACCCGGGGCGACGGGTTGTCGAACGGCTGCTCGACCATCGGCATCTCCAAGACCACGCCCATCGAGGTGATGGAGCAGTTCTACCCGGTTCAGTTCGAGGAGTACTCTCTCGCCGAGGGCTCCGGCGGCGCGGGGGAGTTTCGCGGCGGGTTCGGGGTCAACTACAAGATCCGCCTGTGCCGCGGCGAAGCGCGCGCGTCGATGGTCATGGATCATGGTCGCGTCGGTCCGCAAGGCGCGCGGGGCGGCGCGGACGGCGGCGTCAACCGGGTACGGATCGTGCGCGGGGGAGTGCCGTATTCTCCGCCGCACCTCTCAAAGGATCAGGGCATCGGGATCTCCACAGGGGATCTCATCGAGGTCACGACGCCGGGCGGAGGCGGGTTCGGCGATCCGCTGCGCCGGCCACCGGAGCGCGTCGCACGCGATGTCGCGCGCGGCTACTACTCACGCGAGGATGCGGTGGCGCGATTCGGCGTCGTGCTCGGCGCCGACGGCGCGCCAGACGCCGCGGCAACCGCGCAGCGCAGACGGGTTGCAGGAAAGTAGCGAGAAAAGTGTTCTCTTGGGGTTAACAACGACGGGATTCGACCATGCAAATCAAGGGCAAGACATTCATCGTCACCGGCGGCGCTTCCGGGCTCGGTGGCGGCACCGTGCGCATGCTTGCAGGCAATGGCGCCAACGTCGTCATCGCGGACCTGCAGGCGGACAAGGGCGAGGCCCTCGCGAAAGAGCTCGGCAAGTCCGCGCGCTTCGCGAAATGCGATGTCACGAGCGAGGCCGACGGCAATGCGGCCGTCGCCGCGGCGCTCAAGGAATTCGGCGGGCTGCATGGCCTGGTCAACTGCGCCGGCATCGCGATCGGCGCGAAGACGATCGGCAAGGAAGGGCCGCACCCGCTCGACTCGTTCACCAAGACGATCAACATCAATCTAATCGGCACGTTCAACATGATCCGGCTCGCGGCCGCCGCGATGGCGAAGCAGCCGCCGCAGGAGAGCGGCGAGCGCGGCGTGATCATCTGCACGGCGTCGGTGGCCGCGTTCGACGGACAGATCGGCCAGGTCGCCTACTCCGCGTCGAAGGGGGGCATCGTCGGCATGACGCTGCCGATCGCGCGCGACCTCGCCCGCGACGGCATTCGCGTGCTGACGATCGCGCCCGGTATCTTCGAAACGCCGATGCTGCACGGCCTGCCGAAGGAGATCCAGGACTCGCTCGGCAAGCAGGTGCCGTTCCCGTCGCGCCTCGGCCGCCCGGACGAATACGCGGCGCTCGCCAAGGCCATGATCGAGATCCAGATGCTGAACGGCGAGGTCGTGCGCCTCGACGGCGCCATCCGCATGGCCCCGAAGTGACCGCGTCCGCGCGACCGCCGGTCGCGCCTCGCGCGGTCATCCCCGCACAAGCGGGGATCCAGGGCTCCGCAGAGCGTGCGGCCATCCCCGCGCAAGCTGGGGATCCAGGGTTTTCGGCCAGTCGGCGATTGGATTCCCGCCTACGCGGGAATGACGACCTCCGATAAGGCCATCCCCGCGCAAATGGGGAGCCAGCTAGGATTTCCGCGGCGTGAGCCGCTGCCGGTACTCCTCGGCGCGTGCGACGTAGCCATCGGCGATCTTCAGCAGCCCGTCGATCTCCTCGCGCCTGAGGTCGCGCACGACCTTGCCGGGCTGCCCGACCACCAGGACGCCGTCGGGGATCTGCTTACCCTCGGGAATCAGCGTATTCGCGCCGATCAGCGTGTGCTTGCCGATCACCGCGTGATTGAGAATCACCGCCCCGATGCCGATCAGGCTCCCTTCACCGACGGTGCAACCGTGCAGCATCGCCAGGTGGCCGACGGACGCGTTGCGGCCGAGCGTGAGCTTGATCCCCGGATCGGTGTGCAGCACCGCGGCGTCCTGCACGTTCACCCGCTCGCCGATCGTGATGAGATCGCTGTCGCCGCGAATGACGACCTTGAACCAGATGCTCGCCTCGTGCTCGATCGCCACCGATCCGATGACCGTTGCGTCCGGCGCGACATACCATTTCGCGCCGCGAAATTCGACCTGACGATCGCCGAGTGAGTAGACCGGCACGGTAGCCTCCTGCTGAATGGGATGATTGTGGATCGCGACCGGGCATCTTAGAGTAGCAAACGGAAAACCGCAGGGCGCGCTTGCTACTATCGCCCACTGCATCAGGTGATCCATGAAGCCCAGCGACTCCGTCTTCGTCCCGATCCGTGGTCTGCAGTACCACTGCCGCTGCTGGGGCGATCCCGCTTCTCGGCGACTCTTCATGCTGCACGGCTGGATGGACGTATCGGCGTCCTTCCAGTTCCTGATCGACGCGTTCGCGGGGCGCTGGCACGTGATCGCGCCCGACTGGCGGGGATTCGGACTTTCGGACTGGGGGGGTGACGGCGGCTACTGGTTCCCCGACTACCTCGCCGATCTCGATGCGTTGCTGGCGCACTTCTCGCCGACCGAGCCGGCCACCGTGATCGGGCACAGCATGGGCGGGAACGTCGCGTGCCTGTATGCCGGCGCCCGCCCTGAGCGGGTGGCGGCGCTGGTGAATCTCGAGGGCTTCGGCCTGATGGCCGGAGATCCGCAAGCTGCTCCAAGCCGCTACGCGAAGTGGCTGCGCGAGCTCTTGCGCGACCACCGGTTTCGCGACTATGCCGATTACCAGGATCTCGCGGCCCGGCTGGTCGAGCGCAATCCGCGTCTCTCGGGTGAGCGCGCCGCGTTCCTGGCGCGGCACTGGGGCGAAGCGCGCGCCGACGGAAAAGTCCGCCTGCGCAGCGATCCACGGCACAAGATCGTGAATCCGGTGCTCTATCGCCTCGCGGAAGCCGAAGCCTGTTGGCGTAGCGTGACGGCGCCGGTGCTCTGGGTCGAGGGTGAATTCACCGACACCCCGCGGCGCCTGGACCTGGATGAAGCCGGTCTGGCGGCCCGCCGGGGCTGCTTCAGCCGGCTGACCTATCGCAAGATCGCCGCTGCGGGACACATGCTGCACCACGACCAACCCGAGGCGCTTGCAGCAGTGATCGAGGAATTCCTGCGCGGCTGAGCGCTACACCCGGCGTGCTACCATCGCCGCGCCGGTATTTTCCCGCGCGTGTTCGGTGCCTGCGTGATCGAAAACTTTGACTTGCATTGCCATTCGACCGCCTCCGACGGACTGCTCAGTCCCGCGGAGCTGGTGCGCCGCGCCGCCGCGCGCGGGGTTTCGACGCTCGCGCTGACCGACCACGACGAGCTTTCCGGGCTCGCCGAGGCGCGTGTCACCGCCCGGGAAGCCGGCATCCGCTTCGTCGACGGCGTCGAGATCTCGGTAACCTGGATGGGTGTCACGATCCACATCCTGGGCCTCGGCATCGACCCGGAGAGCGAGGCGCTGGTGCACGGTCTCGAATCGGTGCGCAACAGCCGGGCGGTACGCGCGGAGCGGATCGCCGCGGCCCTCACTGCCGCGGGGATACCGGGAAGTCTCGAGGGCGCTTATGCGCACGCCGAGAATCCGCGCCTCATCGGACGCACCCACTTCGCGCGCTTTCTGGTGGCGCGCGGCCATGTTCGCGATGTGAAGTCGGTGTTCCAGCGGTTTCTCGTCTCGGGGAAGCCCGGCCATGTGCCGCACCAGTGGGCGAGTCTCGACAACGCGGTCGGCTGGATCACGGCGAGCGGTGGGCGAGCGATCGTCGCTCACCCCGGTCGCTACAAGCTGAGCCGCGCCGAAATGCGGCGCTTCCTCGACGAGTTCAGATCGGCCGGCGGGGTAGGCGTGGAAGTCGTCACCGGAAGCCACACGCGTGCCCAGTACGCGGAGTATGCGTCGCTCGCCCGCGAACTGCGAATGCTCGCATCGCGCGGCTCGGACTTTCATGGCCCGCAGGAAAGCGCGGTCGAGCTCGGCAGCCTGCCGCCGCTGCCGGGCGATCTTAAGCCCGTCTGGCACGACTGGGCCTAGTGACTCCGGCGCGTCGCGCCGGGCGCCATGGCGCAATTCTTCACCGTCCACCCGGTTGATCCGCAACCACGGCTGATCTCGCGCGCCGCGGAGATCATTCGCGCCGGCGGCGTGATCGCGTATCCCACCGATTCCTGCTACGCGCTCGGCTGCCGCGTGGGCGACAAGGATGCGATGGTCAGGGTGCGGCGCATCCGTGGCATGGACGAGCAGCGTCACCTCACGCTGATGTGCCGGGATCTCTCGCAGATCGGCGCCTACGCGAACGTGGACAATGCGCGCTTTCGGCTGCTGAAGAAGCTCACGCCGGGCAGCTACACGTTCATTCTCCCCGCGTCCCGGGAAGTGCCACGCCGGCTGCTGCATCCGAGCCGGCGCACGATTGGCGTGCGTGTGCCGGACCATCCTGTCGCGCAGTCGCTGCTCGCAGAACTGGGCGAACCGCTGCTCTCCGCGACACTGATCCTGCCCGGCGACGAGCATCCGCTGAACGACCCGGAGGAGATACGCACCCGGCTGGAACGACAAATCGAGCTGGTGCTCGACGCGGGCGCGTGCGGCATCGTTCCGAGCACCGTCGTGGACCTGACCGGGCCGGTTCCGGAGGTGGTGCGAATCGGCAAGGGCGCAATCGAGCCGGTGCGCGGCTGAAGGGGCGGCATTGGCGCTCTGATAGAATACGCAGTCGCCCGGCCCCTGCAATACATGGAATTCAACCTCGTCCAGACCATCGCCATTTATGCGCTTCCGGTCATCTTTGCGATCACCCTGCACGAGGCTGCGCACGGCTATGTCGCCCGCCATTTCGGCGACATGACCGCCTACCGGCTGGGCCGGATTAGTCTCAATCCACTCCGCCACATCGACCTAGTCGGAACGATCGTCGTTCCGCTCGTGATCCTCGTGATGAGCAAGCTGATGGGCGGTGGAGGGATCCTGTTCGGCTGGGCTAAGCCGGTCCCAGTGAATTTCCATGCGCTACGACGCCCCAAACGCGACATGCTCTGGGTGGCCGCTGCGGGTCCGGGCGCGAATCTGTTGATGGCGTGTGGGTGGGCGTTGTTGCTCAAGGCCGCGACGTTGCTGCCGGCGAACTACTTCGCGCAGCCGCTGGCCTTCATGGCACTGGCCGGGATCCGAATCAACGTCGTGCTCATGCTCCTCAACCTCCTCCCGATTCTGCCGCTCGACGGTGGGCGCATCCTCGCGAGTCTGCTTCCGGAGCCAGCGGCGGTGTCCTACATGCGCCTCGAGCCGTTCGGTTTTCCGATCCTCCTCGTGCTGCTGTTCACGCGGGTGCTCGACTTGATCCTGGTGCCGATGATTTTCGCGTCGGAACGGATCATCGAAACCGTGTTCCGGTTCTAGGAGTGACGATGTTTCCCGAACGGGTCGTCTCCGGAATGCGTCCGACAGGAGCGCTGCATCTCGGTCATTATCACGGTGCGCTCAAGAACTGGGTGAAGCTCCAGAGCGAATTTCCCTGCTTCTTCTTCGTCGCGGACTGGCACGCGCTGACGACCCACTACGACGAGCCGGAGGTGGTCGAGTCGAATGCATGGGAGATGGTGATCGACTGGCTCGCCGCGGGAGTCGATCCGGCGCAGGCCACACTGTTCCTGCAGTCGCGGATCGTCGAGCACGCGGAGCTGCATACCCTACTCTCGATGATCACGCCGCTCGGATGGCTCGAGCGGGTACCGACCTACAAGGATCAGCAGGAAAAGCTTTCGGACCGCGATTTGTCCACCTACGGCTTTCTCGGCTACCCGTTGCTCCAGAGCGCCGATGTGCTGATCTATCGCGCACGTTTTGTGCCGGTGGGCGAGGACCAGGTGCCGCATGTGGAGTTCATGCGCGAGATCGCGCGCCGGTTCAACCACATCTACGGTCGCGAACCCGGATTCGAGGAGAAGGCGAAGGAGGCGGTCAAGAAGCTCGGCAGCCGCAAGGCGAAGCTCTACAATCAGCTGCGCACGCGTTATCAGGAGCAGGGCGACGATGGCGCGATCGAATCGGCCCGCGCGCTGCTCGACGAGGCGCAGAACCTGGCCGCGGGGGATCGCGAGCGGCTGTTCGGCTATTTGGAAGGTGGCGGGCGGGTGATTCTCGTGGAGCCCGACGTGCTCCTCACCGAGGCGTCCCGACTGCCTGGTCTCGACGGGCAGAAGATGTCCAAGTCCTACGGCAACACGATCGGGCTGCGAGAGGACGCGGAGTCCGTGACCCGGAAGATCCGCACCATGCCGACCGACCCCGCGCGGGTGAAGCGCACGGACCCCGGCGACCCGGCCAAGTGCCCCGTGTGGCAATTCCATCTGGGATACTCGGACCGGGAAACCAAGGAGTGGGTGCAGACCGGCTGTCGCAGTGCCGGGATCGGCTGCCTGGAATGCAAGCAGCCGGTTATCGACGCGGTGCTCGCCGAGCAGACCCCGATGCGCAATCGGGCCCAGAAGTACCTGGACGACCCGACGCTGGTGAAGAACATCGTGGCGGACGGTTGCGACAAGGCGCGCGAGCTTGCCCGGGAAACCATGCGGGAGGTCCGCGAAGTGATGGGGCTGGACTACTCGTGAGAGGAGACATCGTCACGCTGCACCCCGAGGGCGCACCGCGCATAGCGCTCGTGCGCGGCGAACCGGTGCTGGAGATCCCGGCCGATCTGTACATCCCGCCGGACGCCCTCGAAGTCTTCCTGGAAACGTTCGAGGGGCCGCTCGACCTGCTGCTCTACATGATCCGCAAGGCGAACATCGACATTCTCGAGATACCGATGGCGCGGGTGACCGAGCAATACCTCACCTACGTCGAGGCGATGCGCCACCGGAACCTCGAGCTGGCCGCCGAGTATCTGGTGATGGCCGCAATGCTGATGGAGATCAAGTCCCGGCTGCTGCTGCCGCGCCCCAGGCACGCCACGGAGGAGGAGGATCCGCGTGCGGAGCTGGTGCGGCGGCTGCTCGAGTACGAGCGGATGAAGCTCGCTGCCCAGAAGCTCGATGCCCTGCCGCAGCGCGGGCGCGACTTCGCCGCGATCGGCGTCTGGATCGAGGAGACCATGGTCGAGCGCCTGCCGGACGTGAGCGTCCAAGACCTCGAGAACGCTTGGCGCAATCTCCTGTCGCTCGCCCGGGTGAGGCAGCACCACAAGGTCAGTCGCGAAGAGCTGTCGGTGCGCGAGCACATGACCGGCATCCTGCGCAATCTCGCCGAGGGCGGCTTTCGCGAGTTCAGCGAGCTCTTCGAGCCGTGGCGCGGCATTGCCGTGCTGGTCGTAAGCTTTCTCGCGTTGCTCGAGCTCGCGCGCGAACGCCTGGTCGAGGTGACCCAGGCCGAGCCGTATGCCCCGATCTATGTGAAGCTGGCACAACATGCTGAATCCGAATGAAGTGAAGGTCCTCCTGGAGACGGCGCTGCTCGCGGCGCAGGAGCCGGTGCCCATCGCGCAGCTGCGCAAGCTCTTCGACGACGAAGTGGGCGCGGACACGGTGCGCCGGCTGCTCGACGAGCTGCGCAACGACTGGTCGGCGCGCGGCGTCCAGCTCGTCAACCTCGCCTCCGGCTGGCGCTTCCAGACGCGCCCGGAGTTCCAGCGCCATCTGGACCGGATGAACCCCGAGCGAGCGCCGCGCTATTCGCGTGCGGTGCTCGAAACGCTCGCGATCATTGCCTATCGGCAACCGGCCACGCGCGGAGATATCGAGGAGGTTCGGGGGGTCACCGTTTCGCCGAACATCATCAAGACCCTCGAGTCGCGCAACTGGATCGACGTGGTCGGACATCGGGATGCGCCCGGCCGTCCGGCGCTGTATGCAACCACCAAGACCTTTCTCGACGACCTCGGACTGAGATCGCTGCAGGAGCTTCCGCCCCTTGAAGAAATCAGCAAGAGCCTCGAAGGCACCCAGGCCACGCTCGCCGAGCCGGCCCCCACGCCCGCCGAGCCGGCAGACGACGGATCGCCGGTCGGCGCGAACGAGGGTCCAGCAGCCGAGGCCGCGTCGCAACAAGCTTGAGGCCGCGCCGTTGGGGGATCGGCCTCGCCCGGTGAGTGCGCCGCGCTTCGCCCGGCGCGCCCCCGCTGCGCCGCGATCCGCCGCGGTTCCGGATTCGCCGGAATCCGAGAAGCTGCAGAAAGCGCTTGCGCGGGCCGGGGTTGCCTCGCGCCGCTCCATCGAGGAGTGGATCGCGGCAGGCCGGATAGAAGTGAACGGTCAGACCGCGCACATCGGGCAGCGGGTGGGTCCCCGCGACCGGGTGCGCGTGGACGGTCGGCCGGTGGAACTGCGGCCCGCGGCGGTCGAGCCCCGGCTGCTCGTGTATCACAAGCCGGCCGGCGAGATCGTGTCGGCCCGGGATCCGGAAGGCAGACCAACCGTCTTCGAGCGCCTGCCGCGGGTGAAGGGCGCGCGCTGGGTCGCGATCGGTCGGCTCGATTTCAACACCAGCGGACTGCTTCTGTTCACCACTTCGGGGGAGCTCGCCGACCGGCTGATGCACCCCCGCTACGAAATCGAGCGGGAATACGCTGTCCGGGTGCTGGGCAGACTCGACGAGTCGCAATCGGAGCGCCTGCGTGAGGGCGTCCTCCTCGAAGACGGTCCGGCCCGCTTCGAGACGCTCGTCGACGTCGGCGGGGAGGGCACCAACCACTGGTACAACGTGACCCTCCGCGAGGGGCGCAATCGCGAGGTGCGGCGGATGTTCGAGGGAATCGGCATCCAGGTGAGCCGGCTCATGCGGGTGCGCTTCGGCCCGTTTCGCCTGCCGCCGAGCCTGAAACGGGGGCAATGGCGCGAGCTCGACGCAAGTGAGATCGCGCTGGCGCTGGCGCCCCTCGAGGCCCCCACGGGCCCCCGATTCCCCCGAATCGCGAACCGGGGCGCCTGACGCCCGAGCGACCGCGGGGTTCGCGCGGGCGCGAGGCGCGCCTATCCCGTTGTCTCGCTGGAACTTCCCTGTTAAAATCCGCCTCCGATGAGGGGATGGGCCGTGTGCCCATTTTTTGTTTGTGGCGTTTGATCGTAGCTCGATGAGAGAGCTCGGGTTCGTAGCGCTGATTCGTAATCTGTAGCGTTTATTCGTAGCGCGAACATGGAAGGCACTGAAGCCGTGGTTGAGCGGACCGTCTCGGGTCTCGGATACGAGCTGGTTGAAGCCCAGATCGCCCTTGGCGGGCGTCTGTTGCGCGTGTTCATCGATCGCCCGGCGGGGAGCGTCGCGCCGGCATCGTCCGGGCCCGCGCAGAGCGGCATCTCGGTCGAGGACTGCGAGCGGGTGAGCCGTCAGCTCGAGCGCGTCCTGCCGGTCGAAGGGATCGACTACGATCGGCTGGAGGTGTCGTCGCCCGGTCTCGACCGGGTGTTGAAGACGCCCGACCATTTCCGGCGTTTCACGGGAGAGCAGGTCGCGCTGCGGCTGCGCATTCCGGTGGGAAATCGACGGCGCTTCACCGGTGTAGTGCGGGGCGCGACCGCGCGCGAGGTCGAACTCGAGGTAGACGGCAGCGTGCTGTCTTTCCCGTTCGCGAATCTCGAGCGCGCGCGGCTGGTGCCGAAGCTCCCGATGCGCTAGGTGCTGTGAGGAGACTGGAAGAATGAGTCGCGAGTTGCTGCTGCTGGTCGATGCGCTGGCGCGCGAGAAGAACGTTCCCAAGGACGTCGTGTTCGGCGCGCTCGAGATGGCGCTCGGCTCGGCGACCAAGAAGCGCTTCAACGAGGAGGTCGAGGTGCGGGTTGCGGTCGACCGCGAGACCGGCGACTACGAGGCCTTCCGCCGCTGGCAGGTCGTGGCGGATGAGGCGGTGGAATTCCCAGGTCACCAGATCGCGATCTCGGATGCGCTCAAGCAGTACAACGATGTCCAGATCGAGGATTTCATCGAGGAGGCGCTCGAGCCGGTCGAGTTCGGACGAATCGGTGCCCAGGCGGCCAAGCAGGTCATCCTGCAGAAGATCCGGGACGCCGAGCGCGAGCAGATCCTGCAGGACTTCCTCGCGCGCAACGACAAGCTGGTGACCGGCACGATCAAGCGCATGGAGCGCGGCAACGCCGTGATCGAATCGGGACGCGTCGAGGCGATCCTGCCGCGCGACCAGATGATCCCGAAGGAGAACCTGCGAATCGGCGACCGGTGCCGTGCCTATCTGCTCAAGATCGACCGGACTCTGCGCGGGCCGCAGCTCGTGCTTTCGCGGACGGCGCCCGAGTTCATCATCGAGCTCTTCCGGCTGGAGGTTCCGGAGCTCGAGGAAGGGTTGCTCGAGATCAAGTCGGCCGCGCGCGACCCCGGTGTCCGCGCGAAGATCGGCGTCCACACGAACGACCGCCGCATCGATCCGATCGGCACTTGCGTGGGAATGCGCGGCTCGCGTGTGCAGGCCGTGACCCAGGAGCTGGCCGGCGAGCGAGTCGACATCGTGCTCTGGTCCGCCGACCCGGCGCAGTTCGTCATCGGCGCGCTCGCTCCGGCCGAGGTGCTTTCGATCGTCGTCGATGAGGAGAAGCACGCGATGGACGTGGTGGTCGACGAGGAGAATCTCGCCATCGCGATCGGCCGGGCCGGGCAGAACGTGCGGCTCGCCTCCGAGCTCACGGGGTGGCACATCAACCTCATGACCGAGGAAGAAAGCCAGCGCAAGACCGAGGAGGAGTCGACCGCGATCCGGCAGCTGTTCATCGACAAGCTCGACGTTGACCAGGACGTGGCCGACACGCTGATCCAGGAGGGTTTCTCCACCCTGGAAGAGGTGGCGTACGTGCCGACGAACGAGCTGCTGGAAATCGAAGGATTCGACGAGACCATCGTGAACGAGCTGCGGTCGCGGGCGCGCGACACGCTGCTCGTGCAGGCCATTCAGAGCGAGGAGAGCATCGAGGGCGTCGACCCCGATCTGCTGCAGCTGGAGGGCATGGACAGCGAGCTGGCGGCCAAGCTTGCGCAGAAGGGAATTCGCACGCGCGACGATCTCGCCGACCTGGCGGTCGACGATCTGCTGGAAATGTTCGAAATGGACGCGGAGCGCGCGAAGGAGCTCATCATGAAGGCTCGCGCGCACTGGTTCGCAGAGGAATGAGGTAGCACGCATGGCCCATACGAGCGTCACGCAATTTGCAGGCGAGCTGAAGGTCAAGCCGCAGGTGCTGCTTGAGCAGCTGCGCGCTGCCGGCGTGAACAAGAAGGTAGCGGACGATCTGCTGAGCGAGCAGGACAAGACCAAGCTTCTCGAGTACCTGCGAAAGTCGCATGGCGCCTCCGAGGCGAAGACCAAGATCACGCTCACCCGCAAGGAAACCAGCGCGATTCGCAAGGCGGACTCGAGCGGGAAGTCGCGCACGATCCAGGTGGAAGTGCGCAAGAAGCGGGTGTTCGTGAAGCGGGACGCCGCCGAGACGGCAGCCCCGTCCGCACCCGAGATTCCCGAGACCCCTCCCGTGCCCGCGGCGCTGATCGACGAGCGCGAGACCGAGCTGCGCGAGGCCGAGAAGCGGCGCCAGGAAGAGCTAACTGCGCGGCAGGCCGCGGAGCTAGCGGAGAAGCAGGAGCGTGAGCGGAAGCTCGCGGAGCAACGTGAGGCCGAGCAACGCGCTGCCGAGGCGGCGAAAGCCGCTGCGGCTGGCGCACCGCCCGCCGCGAGCCCCGATACGACGTTGCACAAGGCGAAGACTCCCGGCGCCGGGGCGGAGCGGAAAGTCAAGAAGCCGGTCAAGCAGGTCACCGTGTGGCGCGACGAGGGCACCAAGCGCCGGACCATCAAGACGCGCGGCGACACGGCAGGCGGTGGCGGAGGCTGGCATCAGCCGAAAGTTGCGCGGCACCGACCCGCAGCAGCCGAGCAGCAACCGACCTTCGTTCCGCCGGCGGAGCCGGTCGTGCGCGACATTCCCATTCCCGAGACGATCACCGTCGGCGAGCTGGCGCACAAGATGTCCGTCAAGGCGGCAGAGGTCATCAAGGTTCTGATCAAGCTCGGGCAGATGGTGACGATCAACCAGGTCCTCGACCAGGAGACGGCGATGATCGTCGTCGAGGAGATGGGGCAAAAGGCGATCGCCGCCAAGATCGACCATCCGGAAGCCTACCTGACCGAATCCACGGAGCACGCAGAGGCGGAGCTGAAGCCGCGTGCGCCCGTGGTGACCGTGATGGGGCACGTCGATCACGGCAAGACATCGCTTCTCGACCACATTCGCCGTGCCAAAGTTGCATCGGGCGAGGCGGGTGGCATCACGCAGCATATTGGTGCCTACCACGTGGAGACCCCACGGGGAGTCATCACTTTCCTCGACACGCCCGGCCACGAGGCGTTCACTGCAATGCGTGCGCGTGGCGCCAAGGTGACGGATCTCGTCATCCTGGTGGTGGCTGCGGACGACGGCGTCATGCCGCAGACGATCGAGGCCATCCATCACGCCAAGGCGGGGAACGTGCCGCTGGTGGTTGCGATCAACAAGATCGACAAGCCGGAGGCGAATCCCGAACGCGTCAAGCAGGGCCTCGTCGCACAAGGCGTGGTTCCCGAGGAGTACGGCGGCGACTCCCCGTTCGTGCAGGTCTCGGCGAAGACCGGCGCCGGGATCGATAACCTGCTCGAGCAGGTTCTCCTCCAGGCGGAGGTGCTGGAGCTCAAGGCCCCGGAGGATGCACCCGCCAAAGGCATTGTGGTCGAAGCGCGGCTGGACAAGGGCCGCGGTCCGGTGGCGACGGTCCTCGTGCAATCGGGCACGCTGAAGCGCGGCGACGTCGTGCTTTGCGGCGCGTCGTTCGGACGCGTGCGTGCCATGCTGGACGAGACCGGTCGCGCCGTTCAGTCGGCGGGGGCCTCGATTCCGGTCGAGATCCAGGGCCTCTCGGAGGTGCCGAATGCCGGCGAAGAGCTCGCGGCACTGACCGACGAGCGCAAGGCGCGCGAGATCGCGCTATTCCGCCAGGGCAAGTTCCGCGACGTCAAGCTCGCGAAGCAGCAGGCGGCAAAGCTCGAGAACGTGTTCGAGAACATGGGCGAGGGGGAAGTCAAGATGCTTCCGCTCCTCATCAAGGCGGACGTGCAGGGGTCGCAGGAAGCGCTATCGCACGCACTGACGCGCCTGTCCACGGACGAGGTGAAGGTGAGCGTCATCCACGCCGCTGTGGGGGGCATCACGGAATCCGACGTGAACCTTGCGCTCGCATCCAACGCGGTAATCATCGGCTTCAATACGCGCGCTGATGCCGCGGCCCGCAAGCTCGCGGAGAGCAGCGGCGTGGATGTTCGCTATTACAACATCATCTATGAAGCGGTCGACGAGGTGAAGGCGGCGCTCTCGGGAATGCTCGCGCCCGAGAAGCGGGAAAGCGTTCTCGGCCTCGTCGAGATCCGCCAGGTCTTCCGGATCTCGAAGGTCGGTACTGTCGCCGGATGTTACGTCCAGGAAGGGCTCGTGCGGCGCAATGCCCGCATCCGTCTGCTCCGCGACAACGTCGTGATCCACGACGGCGAGCTCGACTCGCTGAAGCGCTTCAAGGACGATGTGCGCGAAGTGAAATCCGGCTTCGAGTGCGGGCTCTCGATCAAGGGTGTCGACGATATCAAGGTCGGGGACCAGCTCGAGGTCTACGAAGTCCAGGAGGTCGCCCGCACGCTCTGACGCGGGCGCCTTCCGGTTCGCGGAACCCGAGTGAGAACGAGCCCCCGTGCCCGGCGGGTCGCCGACCAGATCCAGCGCGAGCTGGCCGAGATCCTGCGCGAGGAGCTGAAGGACCCGCGTGTGCGGCTGGTCACCGTCACGGGCGTCGACGTGTCGGCTGATCTGGCGCACGCGAAGATCTACTTCACGTCGCTGGTCGGGGAGGTGGAACGGCAGGAAATTGCGGCGGGTCTGGGCCGCGCCGCCGGGTTCCTGCGCACCGCCCTCGGGCGGCGCATGCGCATCCACAATATCCCGGAGCTGCAGTTCGTGCACGATGCATCGGTCGAAGAGGGCGTGCGCCTGTCACGCCTCATCGACCAGGCCGTTGCAGAGAAGAGCGGCGGCGCTGATCCCGAATAGTAAAGCGGGTCGGGCGCCCTGATGTCATGACGCCCCGGAACGCGAAGCGCGCCGTGGACGGTGTGCTACTCCTCGACAAGCCCATCGACCTGTCGTCCAACCGGGCTTTGCAGGCTGTTCGCCGCCTCTATGGGGCTGCGAAGGCCGGCCATACCGGAACCCTCGACCCGCGTGCGACCGGACTGCTCGTCGTGGTACTGGGCGAGGCGACCAAGTTCGCAGGCGCGCTGCTCGGTGCGGACAAGGCCTATGACGCCACGGTTCAGCTGGGCGTGACGACCAGCACCGGAGACGGGGAAGGCGAGGTGCTATCGGTCCGCGATCCGGACGTATCGCCCGCCGCGCTGGGTCGGGCGGTCGCGTCGTTCGTCGGCGAGATCGACCAGGTGCCGCCCCTCTACTCGGCGCTCAAGAAGGATGGCAAGCCCTACTATGCATATGCGCGGGCGGGCCAGCAGGTCGCGCGGAGCGCGCGCAAGGTCGTCGTCCACGCGCTTACGGTTCGATCGTTCGACGGCCGGAGCATCGCACTGGAGGCGCACGTGGGAACGGGAACCTATCTGCGTGCGTTGGCCGAGGACATCGGCGCGCGCCTCGGTTGCGGCGGGCATCTCGCGGCGTTGCGACGCACGCAGGTCGGCCCGTTTCGACTGGCCGATGCCTTCAGGCTGGCAGATCTCGAGGCCATGGGGCCCGAAGCATTGACGGAGTCGCTGCGCCCGGTGGACGAGCTACTCCAAGGTTTGCCGCGGATCAACCTCGACGCGACGGCGTCGCTGCGGTTCACACACGGCCAGGCGGTCGAGCTGCCCCCACGCGGAAACTCTGGGGAGATTCGCGGCGATGCGCGCGTCTACGGCGCCGATGGGACGTTTTTCGGGCGCGGTCGCGCGGTGGATGGCTGGTTGCATCCGGATCGGCTGGTGGCGGCGATCACCAGCCGCCAGGAACCTGATGCGTCTTGTGGAACTCCTTGAACACAGTGTAAAATCTACTGTTTTCCAACCGCGAACCCGGAGCCAGGGAAGAGAGCCAGGGAATGCCCACCATGACCGCCGAAAAGGCGAAGATCATCGATACACATCAGCGCAAGCCGGGTGACACCGGCTCGCCGGAAGTCCAGATCGCGCTGCTCACCGCCCGGATCAACGGGCTGGCCGATCACTTCAAGGCACATGTCAAGGATCACCACTCGCGGCGCGGGCTGCTCAAAATGGTGAGCCAGCGTCGCAGGATGCTGGACTACCTGAAGCGCACCGACCTCGACAATTATCGCAAGCTGATCGGGGAGCTTGGACTGCGCAAGTGAGTTTCCGAGAAACGCCCACCTGGTTCCGCCGGTGGGCGTTTTGCTTTGCAGTCCACCTTTCCCGCATTCTCCGCTAGAGTCCCGACGCCGGCTTCGGTCGGACGTCGCGGCGGCGGCTATTGAGCAAAGGAGATGGCGTTGAACCCCATCCGCAAGACATTCACCTACGGCGCCCACCAGGTCACGCTGGAGACGGGCGAGATTGCACGGCAGGCCCCGGGGGCCGTTCTGGTTACCGTGGACGACACGATCGTCCTCTGCACCGTGGTCGGGTCCAAGTCACCGCGTCCTGGCGCCGACTTTCTACCGCTGACGGTGGACTATGCCGAGAAATTCTATGCTGCCGGGAGAATCCCCGGCGGATTCTTCAAGCGCGAGGGCCGACCGACGGAGAAGGAAATCCTGACTTCGCGCCTGATCGACCGTCCCATCCGACCACTCTTTCCGGACGGCTTCTATCACGAGGTGCAGGTCGTTGCCACCGTGCTCTCGCTCAACCCGGAAGTCGACTCCGACGTTCCCGCCATGATCGGGGTATCCGCCGCCGTGACGCTCTCTGGACTGCCGTTCAATGGGCCGATCGGCGCGGCGCGCGTCGGATACCTCGACGGCCAGTATGTCCTGAACCCGACCGCGACCCAGCTCCAGGAGAGCAAGCTGAACCTCGTGGTCGCCGGCACCGAGCACGCGGTGCTGATGGTTGAGTCCGAGGCGCTCGAGCTTCCCGAAGACGTAATGCTCGGCGCAGTGGTGTTCGGTCATCAGCAGATGCAGGCGGCCATCCAGGCAATCAACGAGCTTGCCGACGCGGCCGCCAAGCCGGCGTGGGAATGGCAGGCACCAGCCAAGGATGAAACGCTCCGCGAGCGGGTCACCACGCTCGCCCAAGCTGATCTTCGCGAGGCGTTCGCACTGAAGCAGAAGCAGGCGCGCTCGCAGCGGCTCGCCGAGATCCAGGCACGAGTCCTCGAGGCCGTTAGCCAGGGCGAGAACCCGCCCGATGCGAATGCGGTCAAGGATATCCTGTTCGATCTCGAGGCCAAGATCGTCCGCTCGCAAATCCTGGACGGGGAGCCGCGCATCGACGGGCGCGACACCCGCACCGTGCGTCCCATCTCGATACGCGCCGGTGTGCTGCCGAGGACGCACGGGTCGGCGCTCTTCACGCGCGGCGAGACACAGGCGCTCGTGACGACGACGCTCGGCACCGGCCGCGACGAGCAGATCATCGACGCGGTGGCAGGCGAGTATCGCGAGCGGTTCATGCTTCAGTACAACATGCCCCCCTACGCCACCGGAGAGACCGGGCGCATGGGCACGCCCAAGCGCCGCGAGGTCGGTCATGGGCGGCTCGCGAAGCGGGCGCTGATCGCAGTGCTGCCGTCCGCGGAAGAGTTCTCCTATTCGATCCGCGTGGTTTCGGAAGTGACCGAATCGAACGGCTCCAGCTCGATGGCGTCCGTTTGCGGCGGCAGTCTCGCGCTGATGGATGCGGGTGTTCCGTTGAAGGCGCACGTCGCCGGCATTGCCATGGGCCTGATCAAGGAAGGCAACCGGTTCGCGGTGCTCACCGATATCCTCGGCGACGAGGATCATCTCGGCGACATGGACTTCAAGGTTGCCGGAACCGAGCAGGGCCTGACTGCCCTGCAGATGGACATCAAGATCGAGGGCATCACCAAGGAGATCATGCAGGTGGCGCTCGCGCAGGCAGGCGAGGCGCGCATGCAAATCCTCCGCCAGATGCGCGAAGCCCTCGAGACCTCCCGCTCCGAGATCTCGAGCTACGCGCCGCGCATCATCAAGATCAAGATCAATCCGGAGAAGATTCGCGACGTCATCGGCAAGGGCGGCGTCGTTGTCCGCGCGTTGCAGGAGGAGACGGGCACGACGATCGAGATCGGCGACGACGGCATGATCAGCATCGCGTGCATCAGCGCCGAGGGTGGCGAAGCCGCCAAGCGCAGAATCGAGGAGATCACCCAGGAAGTCGAGGTGGGTCGAATCTACGACGGCACGGTGCTCAAGCTGCTGGACTTCGGCGCGATCGTGCAGGTTCTGCCGGGCAAGGACGGGCTGCTGCACATCTCCCAGATCAGCCAGCAGCGCGTCAACAGCGTCTCGGACTTCCTGAAGGAAGGCCAGGCGGTCAAAGTAAAAGTGCTCGAGGCCGACGAGAAGGGCCGCCTGCGGCTCTCGATGAAGGCGATCACCGAAGCCGAGGCGACGGCGAACGCGCAGTAGCCAGACCGGGCCGTGGCGAAAAGGGGCGCGTATGCGCTCCTTTTTGTTCGCGCGGATCGTTTTCGCACTGGATCAAGTCATCCCCGCGCAAGCGGTGAATCCAGCGTGGATCGGTTCAAGGGTTTTCTGGATACCCGATTCGCACCGCTGGTGCTCTCGGGGAAGATCGACGCTCACGCGTCCGGTTGGTCTGGATCCCCACTTGCGCGGGGATGACCGTCGCTGACGCGACGGTCACTTTGCGGTCTGGCGCTCGCGGATCTCGTCGAGGGTCTTGCAATCGATGCAGAGCGATGCGGTGGGCCGCGCGGTGAGGCGGCCCAGACCGATCTCGGCGCCACAGCTGTCGCAGTAGCCGTACTCGCCGACATCGATCTTGGCGATCGTCTCGTTGATCTTCTTGATGAGCTTGCGCTCGCGGTCGCGGTTGCGCAGCTCGAGCGTCATGTCCGACTCCTGGGTTGCGCGATCGTTAGGATCGGCGAAGATCGTCGCCTCATCCTGCATCGTGTGGACGGTCCGCTCGATGTCCGCCGAAAGCTCCTCTTTCACGTCTTCGAGCATTCCCCGGAAATGGGCCAGCTGGCGGGCACTCATGTACTGCTCGCCCTTTTGCGGCACGTACGGTGTGACGGGTTTTCGCAGTGTTTCGTACGGCATGTTGCGCTGCGTTCCTCCATGAAGAAGGCGGTTTGATACCAGAAATAGGGGGGCGGAGCAAGCGAAAAAGTGCCCTAAGTTCAGCGAGTTTGACCACGTCTTGGGCGCCGCGTAAACTACGTCGCCCTCGGGGTGTGGCGCAGCCTGGTAGCGCGTCTGGTTTGGGACCAGGATGTCGGAGGTTCGAATCCTCTCACCCCGACCAGTTCGACGCAGCCCGCGTGGTGCGGTGGGTTGCGAACGCGCACGGATGTGCCCGTAGCTCAACCGGATAGAGCATCAGCCTTCTAAGCTGACGGTTGGGGGTTCGAGTCCCTCCGGGCACGCCAGGATACTTTCCCTGCACGATGGTGGCGGTAGCTCAAAGGTAGAGTCCCGGATTGTGATTCCGGTTGTTGTGGGTTCGAGTCCCATCCGCCACCCCATTTCGCCCGCTGCTTCGCAGCGAGCCATGGGGTAATCCCCAAGGGTTCACGAACAAGGGGAGGGCCCTTGTATATTCACCGGCGTGGTAGCGTTGCGGTGCCTTTGCATCGGGCAGGCACGGCGCGCTACGCGCGCGACTAGAGCGTCGTCGATCCCTGATCGGGCCGGCGGCGGGCAACATCCTCCGCGACCAGGACGATCCTTACCGGTGGCTCCGCGCCGATGTGGAACGCCCACTTCGCGTCGCGCAGCTCGCGCTCGGACACGGTGAGCCGATCGCGGTGGCGGAGCAGCTCGAGCCACGACTCCTCGATCCATTGCTCGACGTAGCGACCCGGGTTCGCCGGATCGCGGAACAGCGCCCACGCGCTCGCCCCGGCGCGCATCCGCGACTGGCGGCTCTGTTTCATGAGCTCGAAGAAGGCGTGTGAGTTCTTCGGATCGATCAGGTACTCGACCATCACCTGCACCGGCCCCTCGTCGTGCTCGACCGACAGCGGCACGTCGGGCTCGCGCCAGTGCCGCGAAGGCGCGAGGTTCTCTTCCCGCAGCGTCGACACCGGATAGCGGTGCGCCAGCAGGAGGCTCGCCGCGGTGCCGACCGCGGAAACTGCGAACGCGACCTCGAGGCTCCAGGTGGTTGCGATCTGACCCCACAACAGTGCTCCGAAGGTGCCGCCGCCCATGTACGCCATCTGCACAGTCGCGAGCCCGCGTCCGCGCACCCACGCCGGAAGCGCGAGCTGCGCAGTGACGCCGAGCGAGGACGCGACCGAGATCCACGCGAACCCGCTCGCCACCATCGCGACCCCTAGAACGACGACGCTCGTGCTCAAAGCGAATGCGAGCGATGCCCCGATTTGCAGGACGATTCCCGTCACGATCATGCCGTCGCGCGACAGGCGCCGACGCAGCACGCCGATAGTGAACGCGAGTGCCACCGCGCCGAGGCCGAATAGCCCGAACAGCAGCGTATAGGTGTTAGGCCCCGCGTCTTCCAATCGGTCGCGGACGACGACCGGCAGGAGCGCGACGAGCGCCACCGCCGACAGGAAGTAAAAGCTGCCGCGGATGAGGGCGGCACGCACCGCCGGCGTCTCGCGCGCGAACTGGAGGCCGACGCGCATCGCGCCGATGAAACGCTCGGACGGGAGCGTGCTTGGCGGCGTCCGCGGCCGCGGCCACCGGGCAAGCACGACCGTGAAGACGAGCATCGCTATACCCATGGCGAGAAACGCGAAGGGCGGCCCGGCGAGCGCGATGATTCCGCCGGCGAGCGGCGGGCCCACGGTCCGCGCGGCGTTCATAGAGGCACCGTTCCAGACGACCGCGCGCGGCAGCGCCGCGCGCGGCAGGACTTCCTGGGCGAGCGCGGCATGGGCGGGCAGCCGGAGTGCAAAGGTCATCCCCATCGCGAACGCCCCGGCGAGCAGGATCCCCGGCGAGGCGAGTCCCGCGAGAAGCGCGACGCCAAGCGCGAGACCGACCACACTCATCATCGCGTGCACCACGACGAGAATGCGCCGCCGGTCCGCGAGATCGGTCAGCGCGCCGCTCGGAAGCGCGAGCAGAACGCTCGGCAGCGAAGCGGCGGACTGCAAGAGCGCAACCAGGACGGCGCTCGCCCCGAGCGACGCCATCAGCCAGGCCGAGGTGGCCTCGTGCATCGTCATGCAGACGTTGGCGCCGAGCCACGTGCCGAGGAGGAGGCGGTAAGGCGCGCAATCCCACGGCGAGGGCGATCCGTCCCCGGCAGGCGCCGGGGCAGGCATCGCGACCACTTGCGCGTCAGGCGTCTCGTCCTTTGCGGCCGGGCCGGAACGTTCGCCCGAGGGCGTGGCGTTCTCGTCGCGCTTCGCTTCGTGCGTCACGCCGCGTCGTCCGATGCTTGCCGATTTTGCATGCCGCGCACGTTCGCGCGGTCGCGGCCGCGCGGGATTGTGAGTTGGGTCCCAGTAGCTTAACCTAGACAATGGCGGCAGCGGGACGCGATAGTCACGCCCGACCGCCTGCCAGTTGAAGAACGATTCAGGCGCGGCTCACGCCGCTCGAGGGAGACATGGCACGCAGGTGTCTGACGGTCCTCGCACCGATCCGGCGTGGCGCCGAGTCGGCGCTCGGCGGCATCCTTCGCGCCATCGGCGACGACATCAATGGAAAGCGGCTGTCGGCTGGCGAGCGTCCGCACATCGATTTCCTGCGCTGCCCACGCACTCACTTCGCGCGGTTCGCGATCCTCACCGACGCGGACCGGGGCGCCGGTTGCACGCGCCTGCTTTTTGCGTCTGTCTACGACGGCGATCTCGAGGGTCATCTTGCCGAGCTGATCGCGGCGACCTTGGACATGAACGCGATCTGGGGCGGTTGCGAGGGCTACGTCGACGCCGCAGGCTTCGGTGCCTTCGTGCGGCGGTACGCACGCGAGCCCGACGCGTTCTACGTCGCGTTCCGCGACGAGACGGTCACGTCGATTCGGCGCGCGGTCGCGTTGCCGCCGCCGTGCGCACCCACGCGCGCGGGTCACGTCATGCGCGCATGGCGACGTGTCATCCGCGCGCTGCCGATCGCAGCCGATCTCGCGCAGGCCATCGCTCGCTTCGGCTTCGCAGAGGTCTATCGCAGCACCAGCAAGATCGTGGCCTCCCTTGACCGGATCACCGTGATCAACGTCTTCAACCGGCTCACGGGCAATCGTATGGCGCCGCGCCACACCGCTCATTCGAGCGTGGCGCTCGACAACTGCGCACCACTCGTGCCTCTGGAGTCGGCCGACGAGCTCCCGTTCGCTGCCACAGCGGCGCCGCCGTTCCTGCGGGAAGACCTGGTCACACAGAACGAGCTGACGCTCGTCACGGTCGTGCAGCCGGGCCGCGCCAATCGCGTTCGTGCCGTCCTGGCCGCGATAGATTCGTACGCCAAGCGGCTCGCACCGCCCGGCTCGCTGCTCGGGGTGAGCAGCATCCATTTCGTGCGCTGGATGCTGATCGACGACGACCGTCGCCTGCTTCTGCTGAGCGACTACGACAATTCGTGGGAGAGCTACATCGACGAGTTCGCGGAGCTGATCCTGTCGGGACTGGATGCTATCTGGGAAACCTCGTTCGGCTACCCGCCGGACGGCGCACGGGATGTGCCGGCACTCAAAGGTTTCCTCCGCGCCCACCAGGTGCGCGCCGAGGCGTTCTACAGCGCCTACCCCGAGGTGACGGTGCTGAACATCTTGGATGCTACTGCGGCGCGCACGCTGGACGTTGGTTCCGATCGACCGCGCGCGATGCAGGGCGTGTAGGACGACGCGTGGCTGAAGAAACCACCCGGCTGCCGGAGGCGGCCCTACGCGATCTTCAGGGGTTCATCGCGAGCGGCTACGGCCACCTCGCGGCGGCGGCGTACCTCTTCGTTCGCGTGAACGATGCGGCCGCGGGGCGGCGCTGGATCGGGAGGCTTGCGACATCGATCTCCACCGCGGCACCCTGGCCGGTCGACGCCGATGGACACAGAATCAAGCCGCCCGCCGCCGTCAACGTGGCCTTCACGGCGCCTGGTCTGCACGCGTGCGGTTTGCCGCCGGCGGTGCATTGCACGTTCCCGTCGGAGTTTCGCGAGGGTGCCGCCGTCCCGCATCGCTCACGCATCCTGGGCGACACCGAGGAAAGCGCTCCCGAGGCGTGGGAGCTCGGCGGACCGGCGAATCCGCCGGTGCACGCGATCATCATCATCCACGCCAGGACCGACGCCGAGCTCGATGCCTGTTGTGAGGCTCAACGGAGGCTGCTCGAAGAGTCGGGCGATGGCGTCTCCGAGCTAGCCGGCAGCATGCAGCGCGGGTATCGACCCGCGCATGATCGTGAGCCGTTCGGCTTTCGCGACGGCATCGCGCAGCCCGCGATCGCGGGGATCGCCGGCAGCGGCGTGCCGACCGGCGAATTCATCCTCGGCTACAAGAACCACTATCGTTCGATCCCGCCGACACCCGTCGTGCCGTCCGAGCTGGATCCCCGCGGGATCCTGCGCCCGCTCGACAACCCGTATCACGCTGCACGCGCGCCGCGGGATTTGGGCCGGAACGGCTCGTACATCGTCTACCGCAAGCTCGCACAGGACGTTGCCGGGTTCTGGCGGTTCATGCGGGAGGAATCGCTCCGGATACGGGGGAACGTCGACTCGGCGTTCATGGTCTGGCTCGCGACCAGGTTCGTCGGCCGCTGGCCGAGCGGGGCGCCGCTCGCTCGATTTCCGGACACAGACGATCCGCGCCACGGCGGTCGCGACGATTTCCTGTACGGCCACGATCCCGATGGGTTCGCCTGCCCGGTTGGGGCGCACGTGCGGCGCGCCAACCCGCGCGATGTGATCAAGCCGAATGGTCCGCAGCAATCGCTCAGCATGTCGGAGGCGCACCGGCTGCTCCGGCGCGGACGGGCCTTCGGCCCGCCGCTGTTCGACCCGCTCCTGCTGCAGGATCCCGGAGGTGCCCCGGCGCGCGACGCGCTGGGTGAGATCCGCGATGACGGCCGTGCGCGGGGCACCCATTTCTTCTGCGTCAACGCCAGCATCAAGAGCCAGTTCGAGTTCGTGCAGCAGACCTGGTGCAACAATCCGCATTTCAGCGGCTTGCGCGACAACAAGGACCCGATTGCCGGCGACGCCGCGCGCGCCGGCGAGCCGCCGAGCCGCATGGCGATTCCCGGGCGGCCGCCGATTCGAACGTCGGCACTCCCGCGATTCGTGACGGTGAAGGCAGGGGTCTACTTCTTCATGCCGAGCCTGACGGCGCTCCGCTTTCTGGCTGGCGGCGGTGACGACGTCAAGCGACCGACCGGTGCGCGCGCGGCCTAGTGGCCGGGCGCGCCGGTCAGGAGCCTGATGCGGTAGACGCTCGTCGATGCGGTGACGTACAGAACCGAGCCATCCTCGCCCCAGGCGACGTTCGAGGTGGGCACACCGGTCTCGAGCGTTCCGAGGTGAGCGCCATCGGGGGCGAACACGTATACGCCGCCCGGTCCGGCGGCGAACAGATTGCCGTGCCGATCCACCTTGAGGCCGTCGGGCCCGCCGTCGCGAGTACGCGTGAATGCGGCCGCGTCGACCAACACACGGCCACGCCCGATCGTGCCGTCGGCCCGCACGTCGTAGGCGAGCCACGCGGGCCGCGCTGGGTCGACGTCCGTCACGTACAGGATCTTCTCGTCCGGCGAGAAAGCGATGCCGTTGGGCGCCTTTATCTCGCGCGTCAGTAGGGTGAGCTCGCCACTGCGCGAGAGCCGGTAGACACCGCAGAAGTCGAGTTCCCGCGCGGGATCGGCGAAGGTCCGTGCCAGCCCGAAGGGAGGGTCGGTGAAGTAGATGTCTCCGTTGGACTTCACCGCGAGATCGTTCGGGCTGTTCAGGCGCCTGCCCTGGAAGCGATCGGCCAGCGTCGTGCGCCGCTCGTCCTTTTCCAGCCGGGAGATCCGGCGATCCCCGTGCTCGGCGATCAGCAAGCGTCCTTCGGCGTCGAACGCGAGCCCGTTCGAGCCCGGCTCCCTGCCGGCGAACGGTGCCGCACCGCTGTAGCCGCTCGGTTGCAAGTACACCGTCGCGCCGCGGTCGTGCGTCCACGCCAGAATCGCGTTGTTGGGGATGTCCGAGAAGAGCAGGTGCCCGCGGCGGCCGTCCCACACCGGTCCCTCGACCCACGCGAAACCTTCGGCGACCTTCTCGAGCACGGCCTTCGGCGGGACGAGCTGCTGGAGGCGCGGATCGAGGCGCACGATCCTCGTGTCGGCACCCGACGCGCCACCCACCCAGAGCAAGCCGACCAACGCGAGTGAGCCCAGCAGCCGGATAAGGAGCTTTCTCATCGTGGCCCGATCAGTGGCGACCCGCACCCGGAATGTCGAGTCGCATCCGGTACAGCCCGCTGCGTGCCGTCAGGTAGAGCGTGCGTCCATCCTCATCGCCCCACGCGAAATTGTGAGCGTGCTTCGGCGTCTTGATGGTGCCCAGGTGCTTGCCCGCGGGCGACACGATCCAGAGCCCGCCGGGGCCCGACACATAGACATTGCCCGCCTGGTCCACCTTGACGCCGTCGATCGCGTCTTCGCCACGGGCGTCGGTCATGTCGATCAGCACCTGCGCGTTCGCGAGCGTGGCATCGGCGCGCAGCTCGTAGCGCATCACCACCTTGCGCTTTGCGTCCCAGTTGCCGACGTAGAGATACTTCTCGTCCGGCGACAGGGCGATGCCGTTGGGTCCGGTGAGCTCGCTCGCGAGCAGCTTGAGCTCGCCACGGTGCAGTGCATAGACGCCGCTGTGCGCCAGCTCCTTGCGCGGATCATCGAAGACCTTCGGCAGGCCAAAAGGCGGATCGGTGAAGAACAGCGTCCCGTCGGAGCGGTAGACGAGATCGTTCGGGCTGTTGAGGCGTTTCCCCTGATAGCGATCCGCGAGCACCGTGAGATGCCCGTCCTGCTCGATCCGCACGACCCGCCGGTTGCCATGCTGGTTGATCGTGAGCCGTCCACTCGGGTCGATCGCCAGCCCGTTCGATCCTGGCTGGCCGTACGCGGCGATGTCCGCCCCCGCGTAGCCGCTCTTCTCGCGGAACACCGAGAGGTGACCGTCCGCCGTGTAGCGATAGATGGCGTTCTCGTTCGGATCGCTGAAGAGCAGCTGACGCCCGTTCCGCACCCACACCGGGCCCTCGGTGAAGGTGAAGCCGTCGGCGAGCTTGAAGAGCTTCGGATTCGGCGGCACGATGCGATCGACGGCCGGATCGAGCCGGACGACGTCCAGATTGACTTCGTGCGGCGCGAGCGCGATCGGCCCCCGACCACCTTTGTGGAACTCCAGCTTCGCATGGCGCATCCAGATGAAGTTGGTCGGCGGCGTGGAGATCGGGCCGTTGAT
Organism: Burkholderiales bacterium; assembly: GCA_041617635.1. Lineage (GTDB taxonomy): Bacteria > Pseudomonadota > Gammaproteobacteria > Burkholderiales > SG8-39 > JAABRB01. The sequence goes on from JBFJOO010000003.1 coordinate 107,374, forward strand.
GCCGAAGACCGCGAGCTGGATCTGCTGGCCGGGCTTGACGCCGCGCCCGATGACCAGGCGATTCGGGGCATTCCAGCCGCCCACGACCGACCCGCCCCGCTGACCGAGGGTCCGCGGCAGCTCGCCGTCGACCCAGATCTCGGCGTAGTCGTCGATTGCGGTCTCGAACACGACCGTCGCGCCGGTAGGGTCGAAGTCGCCGACCCGTCCGGGGATCGTCAGCTTGATGCGATACCAGTTGAAGCTGATGCGGCCGTTGCCGCGGCGCGCCGTCAGCGTAGTGGGATCGAGCGTTTCCCAGCGGGAGTCGTCGAAATCGGCCGGCCCCGCGTGCGGCGCGTAGTCATAGGTCCTGACGGGCGCACCGGTCGGCTGACCATCGGGACCGGCGGCCTTGAAGTCCACCTCGATGATGCGCGTGTCGCTGTAACGCCATTCGCCCTGCACCATGCGCACGCCGCCGGCGGTGGCCAGATCGATAACGGCCTCGGGCTTTCCCGCCGGCGGCTCGACGTAGGCGAGCGCGTTCGTCAAGGGCAACGCGATCAGGCTGAGCGATGCGAGCAGCGTCTTCATGCGACTGTCTCCTCAGTGCGAGATCGGCTTGACAACGAAGTAGAGAAACGGGTTGGTGACCTCCGTGAACTGGTGCGGCGTGTTCGGCGGGACGACGATCACGTCGCCCTTCGCCAAGCGACGGCTTTCCCCGCCCTTGATCGACGGGCCGCGGATCTCGCCCTCCGCCGTGGTTCTCGGGTCCACCAGCGCGCCGCCGGTGACGAAGGTCGCCGTGCCTTCGAGCACGTAGATCACGTCGGTCTCGTAGAGGTGCACCTCTCCCTCGCCCGGTTTCTCGCGGCGGCTGGCATGCACCTTGTAGCCGTCCACCTCGAGCAGCGGTGCGCCCTTGGCGAACGTGGAGGCCGTGCGGGTACGATCGAAATAGGTGACCGAAGCGCTTGCTGGGCCGCCGTCGCCATTGAGAGCCGCCGCCCCGGCGATAGCCAGCTGCTCGTCCTGCGGGGCGCTCGCCGCGACGCTCACGCCAATGCCGCCGACGACCCGGCCGTTCTTGGCGATCGGTACGCCGCCCTGCAACGGGGTGAAGTCGGGCAGCGTCACCATGGTCGTGCGGCCCTTGTTGATGAGGTCCTCGAATACCTTGGTCGGCTTCTTGAAGAGCGCAGCCGTCCTTGCTTTGCCGATGGAAATGTTCGCGCCGGCGGCAAAGGTGTCGTCGAGGCATTCGACGGCGAGGAGATGGCCGCCCTCGTCAACCACGGCGATCGCGCCGCCCGGTGCGTTCACGCGCCGCGCCTCGGCGACCGCCGCGGCGATCACTTTCTTCGCATCCGCGAGCGTCAGGGCATTCGTCTGTGCCGCCGGCGACTGTGCGGCGGCAGCCAGCGCCGCCGACATGAGTACGGTGAGGACCACGCTCTTCAGGTGATTCATGGGTGTTCTCCTTGGGTGTCGGTGCAGCGCAATCTACGCTGACCGCCCGCCGCGGAGAATCGGGAGAACTGCCTAGTGGCCAGGCGGCTTATACGTACTCGAGCACGCGCGACGCGATACGCAGGGCGCCGACCGTGCTGCGCCGATGCGGCGCGCAGCCCTCAAGGGGAAGGGGGCACGTAGAACCCGATGGAGCGTAAGTAGTCGCACGAGTTCACCGCCGGCACACGGCGCGCTAGATTCACGACCGACACGAAGCATGGTGCTTCAGGAGACCCGGTCATGCATCAAGCGCAGCCGAAGCAAGATTCACCTGCCGCGAAGCGAGACGAAGACCTCGAGGAGATCCTGGCCGAGGTCGAGTACTGGCGCATCGACGATTTCGTGGACATCCTGCCGCTCGAACCGCGCATACATCTGAGCATGGACGCAGCCTGACGGGGTTCGGAGGCGGCGCTTGCGCCCCGATTCGGGCCCTTGGCAACGGTCGGGCGTGAGAGCGGCGCTACTCATGATCGCAGGCGGGATGCCCAGGCGCTGCCGGCGTCGGCCACCTCTTGCAGGACGTCGCCGTCCGTTCTTCCCGAGCTCTTGAGGACGCGAAAGCTGTGATCGGCGCCCGCGAGCCAATGCATCGTCCATAGACCCGCGAGACGATCGACCACCCGCTCCATCAGGTCGCGACGGCACAGCGCGTCGCGCGTGCCGTTCAGGCAGAGGACCGGCCCCTCGATTCTCCCGAGATGCGTATCGCGGAGCTTCTCCGGTTGCCCCGCCGGATGGAGCGGATAGGCGAGGAGCAGGAGGCCGTTGCACCGAAAGCGCTCGGCAACGAGCATTGACGCCGCCCGTCCGCCCATCGAGCGTCCGCCGAGGATCAAGGGCGCGTCCGGGATCTGGGCACGGGCGTGCGTTGCAACCGCCGCGATGCATTCCGTGAGACGCGACATCGGATCGGGACGGCTGCGTCCTTCCTCACGATAGAGGAAGTTGAAGCGAACGACGTGGAACCCGCGCCGGCGTAATTGTTCGCTCACGGCGAGCATCCCGCGATCGGCCATGTGGCCGCCGGCGCCGTGGGCGCACACGAAGAGTGTGCGCGCCGGGGAAGTCAAGGCCGGTTCGAAAATCGCGAAGGTGAGTGCCTCGGCGCCGACTTTGACCCGCCACACCGCACCGGAACCGCTAGGCGTCAGGGCAGTACCTCCGCCGCGGTGCGGCTCTTCCTTGCTCACTCGAGCGCGCCAAAAGTCGGGTTGACGTGGACGCCGCTCACTGGCGGATGATATCGCCTAGCATGCTGGGCCGGTCACGGACACTTGCATAGGTCCCGCGCCAGCGGGACGCGCAGGGCTTTCCTGCCGCCACGACAGCAGAGCGATCAGGCATCCGTTTTCTGGCGTCAGCCGTTCCCCTAGAGCTTCCATTGATCGCGGCGCCGGGGCGATCGTACGCGCGCGCTGCAACGGTACCAGGCTTGCGAATGGCCGCGGAAAAAAACAACGCCGAGTCAATGATGTACAATATATGTACAGATATTATTGCCATATACCGCTAGGTTGTATAATATATGTACAACTTTGAAGAGGCGACATGGCAAATTCTGCAGCGACCGCTGACCAGGCATGGCTTCCGATCCGCACCGTGGCTTCGCTCACCGGCGTGAACTCAGTGACGCTGCGCGCCTGGGAACGGCGCTACGGCCTGATCCGGCCGGTGCGCACCCCGAAGGGGCATCGGCTCTATTCGCATCAGCAGGTGGCGCTGATCCAACGCGTACTCGCCCTCGCGGAAAGCGGCGTGCCGATCGGCCAGATGCGGCAGGCCCTCGCGGACGAAACGGCGCAAGCGGAGCGTGGTGGCCGTGCTGATGCGGCTCCGTGGCGCGGCTGGCGTGATCGCATGGCCGCTGCCGTCGCGCGCTTCGACGAACCGACACTCGACGGGGTGTACGACGAGGCGCTTGCGCTGCACCCGATCGAGCAGACGACACGGTTCTTGCTGATGCCACTGCTGGCGAGCCTCGGCGAACGCTGGCAGAAGGTGGCCGGCGGCGTGGCCGAGGAACATTTTTTCGCCGTGTTCCTGCGCAATAAGCTGGGCGCCCGTTTCCATCATCGGCACCGCCTCGAGACGGGTGCGCGGCTGCTGGCCGCATGCGCCCCTGGGGAGCATCACGAAATCGGCCTGCTGGTCTTCGTTCTTTCCGCGCATGACGCCGGCTTCCGCGTGATTGCGCTCGGCGCCGACACACCGCTCGCCGAAATCGCGGTCGCGGCGAAGCGCACGACTTGCCGCGCGGTGGTGATTTCGTCGTCGATGGATCTGAGGGACGAAATGCTCGCGCGCGACCTGCCCGCGCTGGTGCGCGGAGCAAAAGTGCCGGTGTTCGTGGGCGGGTTGTCCGCCGACCGGCATCGGTCCGCGATCGTCGCCGCGGGCGCGGTGGCGCTCGGCACGGACATCGAAGCCGGGCTTCGCGCGATCAAGGCAGCACTCGCCACGAAAAGGAGGCGCAAGTGAACGGCGCCGCGCGACTGGCCATCGGCTGGGTAGAGCAGGGCCTGGTGCCCGATCGGGTCATTCGCAACGGAATCCGCCGGTTGAGCGAGCGGCGCCTGCGTGAGATCCATGCGAGCGACGCCGAAGCGGCGGCACGCCTGAGCGAGCGGTTCGTACGCGCCATGGACGCCGCCGATACCGCGCCGCTGCCAGACCTCGCCAACGAGCAGCACTACGAGGTGCCGGCCGAGTTCTTCGCGCTGGTCCTGGGCAGGCACCGCAAGTACAGCGCGTGCTGGTGGCCCGAAGGGATTGCGCGGCTCGATGAGGCGGAGGCGGCGGCGCTCGCGGCGACCTGCGAGCGTGCGGGAATCGGCGCGGGGCAGGAGGTGCTCGAGCTCGGATGCGGCTGGGGTTCGCTCACGCTGTGGATGGCCGAGCGATATCCGTCGAGCCGCATCACTGCGGTCTCCAACTCCGGCTCGCAGCGCCGCTACATCGAGGCGGAGGCCGAGCGCCGCGGACTGCGCAATGTGCGCGTCCTCACCGCCGACATGAACGCCTTCGACACCGAAGTACGCTTCGACCGCGTGGTCTCGGTCGAGATGTTCGAGCACATGCGCAACTGGCGGCGGCTGTTTGCTCGCGTCCACGGTTGGCTGCGGCCCGGCGGGCGGTTCTTCATGCACGTGTTCTGCCACCGCTCGACGCCCTACGCCTTCGTCGACGGCGGGCCCTCGGACTGGATGAGCCGCCACTTCTTCTCGGGCGGCATGATGCCGAGCGATGAGCTCGCGCTGCGATTCCAGGATTCGCTGCGCTTCCTCGCGCGCTGGCGCTGGGACGGCACCCATTACGAGAGGACCGCGAACGCCTGGCTCGCGAACCTCGACGCGCGGCGCGAGGCGGCGCTGCCGGTGCTCGCTTCGGCCTACGGGCCCGACGCGGCGGACCAGTGGCTGCAGCGCTGGCGCATCTTCTTCATGGCGTGCGCCGAACTGTTCGGCTACCGGCGCGGGCAGGAGTGGTGGGTCGCGCACTACCTGTTTGAGCGTCCGGCAGGCTGACATGGGACGTCGCATGGCCATCGTGTCCAACATCGCGCTGTTCCAGCTTGGCTGGTTCGCCTGCGTCCTCGGTGCTGCGCACGGCCTGCCTTGGGCGGGCGCACTGATCGCGATGCTGATCGTGGCTTGGCATGTCGCACGCGCGAGCACGCCGCAGCGCGAGCTCGCGCTCGTCGCCGGCGCCGCTCTGCTGGGCGCCGTGTTCGAGAGCGCGCTCGTGCAAACCGATCTGGTGCGCTACAGCGCGGGCGTGCTCATCGAAGGCGGCGCACCTTACTGGATGATCGCGCTCTGGGCGCTGTTCGCCACCACGTTGAATGTATCGCTGCGCGGCTTGCGCGGCCAGCCCTGGCTGGCGGCCGTGCTCGGCGCCGTCGGCGGGCCGCTGGCGTATTTCGCAGGCGCGCGGCTCGGTGCGCTCGAGTTTGCCGCAGCTGGCGCGGCGCTTGTCGCGATCGGCGCGGGCTGGGCAGTCCTCACGCCGCTATTGTTCCGCGCGGCCTTGGGCCTGGATGGCTACGGCGCGCGCGAGGTGGCCGCGTGAATGCGCTTATGCCCTGGCTGGGGGCGCTGCCCGCGCTGCTCGTGCTTGCCGTGCTCGGCTGGATGATCGCCACTGCGCGCCGCAACGTCGGGCTGGTCGATATCGTCTGGCCGCTGTTCTTTCTGCTGGCCGCGCTCGTCTACGCGGCCGTTGCACCCGGGGTGGGCGCACGCGCCGCGCTTGCTCTGGCGCTCGTCGCGCTTTGGGGGCTGCGCCTCGCCGCCCATCTTGCCCTGCGCAATTGGAACGCGCCCGAGGATCGCCGCTACCGCGAGATCCGCAAGCGCAACGAGCCCGGTTTTGCATGGAAGAGCCTGTACCTCGTATTCGGCCTGCAGGCCCTGCTCGCGTGGCTCATCTCGGCGCCGCTCGCCTGGGCGATCGTGGCCGCCGCGCCGCTCGGGGGACTCGACGCGCTCGGCGCCGCGCTGGCGCTGTTCGGCATCGTTTTCGAATCGATTGGCGACTGGCAGCTTGCGCGATTCAAGGCCGACGCCAGCAACGATTCGCGCGTGATGGACCGTGGCCTGTGGCGCTATACGCGGCATCCGAACTACTTCGGCGAGTTCTGCGTGTGGTGGGGCTTCTGGCTGCTCGCCCTCGGCGCGGGCGCCTGGTGGACGCTGTTCGCGCCGCTCATGATGAGCGTCCTGCTGCTCAAGGTCTCGGGCGTGACACTCCTCGAGCGGGACATCGGCGAACGTCGTCCCGCTTACCGCGAATACATCGCCCGCACCAACGCCTTTTTCCCCGGTCCGCCGCGCCGCACATGAGTCGCCTGATCGCCCTTGTCGTCTTGCTGTTCGTCGCGCTCGCCGCGCACGCGGAGACGCGTGCCTGGCACTTCCGCGTATACCTCGACGATCGCGAAATCGGGCAGCACCGCTTCACGCTGAACGAGCGCGGCGGCGAGCGCGAGCTGCGCAGCGAGGCGCGCTTCGAGGTGAAGCTGCTGGCCTTCACCGTGTACCGCTACGAGCACGAGGCGACCGAGCGCTGGCGCGACGGCTGCCTACGTTCGCTCGTCTCGCGCACCGACGACAACGGCGAGCGCGAGGCAGTCGACTGGCGCGCGCGGGGTGAAGACTGCGCCATGAGTTTCGCCTACTGGAACCCGAGGATCCTGCAGGCAGAGCGTCTGCTCAACACGCAGACCGGGAAGTTAGTGGCCGTCAACGTGACCGCGAAGGGTGAGGACACCATCGCGGTGCGCGGCCGTGCGATGCGCGCCAAGCGCTATCGGCTGGACGGGGCGCAACTGCAGATCGACCTGTGGCTCGCCGGCGATCAATGGGTGGGGCTCGAGTCGGCCGTCGAGGGTGGCCGGCGCCTGCGCTACGAACTGCTATGACTCCGATGCGCGCCATCGTCCGCGTCCTCGCCTGTGTCGCGCTCCTCGCCGGCTGCCAGAGCACGCAGCACCCGCCGCTTGCGCTCGCGCCAAGCGTGGACCTTGAGCGTTTCATGGGGGACTGGTACGTCATCGCCAACATCCCGAGTTTTCTGGAGGAGGGGGCGCACAACGCCGTCGAGACCTACCGGCTCGCCGCCGACGGCACCATCGAGACCACCTTCACGTTCCGTGCCGACGGCTTCGACGGCGAGCTGAAGCGCTACACTGCGCGCGGCTTCGTGCGCGACGGGACCGCGAATGCGGTCTGGGAAATGCAGTTCATCTGGCCCTTCCGGGCGGATTATCGCGTCGCCTGGCTGACTCCGGACTACGCGCGGGTGGTGATCGCGCGCGAAAAGCGCGACTACGTCTGGATCATGGCGCGCGCGCCGCGTATCGATGAGGCGGAATACCGCCGCATACTCGATTTTCTCGCCGCGCAGGGCTATGACGTTGCGCGCGTGCGCAAGGTGCCGCAGCGATGGCAGTGAAGAGCGCCCTGCTACGTTCGCTGCGGCTCTGGACCGACAGCGAGGCCCCGA
>JBFJOO010000004.1:0-111370 GCA_041617635.1 Burkholderiales bacterium
TCTCCCGTAGCACCGCAATCGAGGCGTTCCGCAGGATCTGGTATTCCTTGTCGGTGAGCGTCTGCGCCGGCGCGACGGTAATCGAGTCGCCGGTGTGCACGCCCATGGGGTCGAGATTCTCGATCGAACAGATGATGATGCAATTGTCGCGGCTGTCGCGCACGACCTCCATCTCGAATTCCTTCCAGCCTGTCACCGACTCCTCGATCAGGAGCTCGTGGGTCGGCGACGCGTCGAGCCCGCGCTCGCAGATCTCGAGAAACTCCTCCCGGTTGTAGGCGATGCCACCGCCCGAGCCGCCGAGCGTGAACGAGGGCCGGATCACCACCGGAAAACCGATTGCCGCCTGGATCTGCTGCGCTTCCTCCACGGAGTGCGCGAGCGCGGAGCGTGGGCACTCGAGGCCGATCCGCTTCATCGCTTGCTTGAACTTCTCCCGGTCCTCGGCCTTGTCGATCGCTTCGCGCGTCGCGCCGATCATCTGGACGCCGTACTTTTCCAGGACGCCATGCTTGGCGAGATCGAGCGCGCAGTTGAGGCCGGTCTGCCCACCCATCGTCGGAAGCAACGCATCCGGCCGCTCTTTGGCGATGATCGCCTCGACCATTTGCCACTGGATCGGCTCGATGTAGGTCACATCCGCCATGTCCGGATCGGTCATGATAGTGGCCGGATTGGAGTTCACGAGGACGACGCGATAGCCCTCCTCCCGGAGCGCCTTGCATGCCTGCGCGCCCGAATAGTCGAACTCGCATGCTTGTCCGATCACGATCGGGCCGGCGCCGATGATCAGGATGCTGTGGAGGTCGGTGCGCTTCGGCATTTCCCCGCTGCTTTCATCATTTCCACGAACCGATCGAAGAGGTAGCCGATGTCTTGTGGGCCGGGGCTCGCCTCGGGGTGGCCTTGGAAACAGAATGCCGGGCGATCGGTGCGCGCCAGGCCCTGGAGGCTGCCGTCGAACAGCGACACGTGCGTCGGGCGCAAGGTCGCGGGAAGCGTGGCTTGGTCCACAGCAAAGCCGTGGTTCTGGTTGGTGATGGCGACCCGACCGCTGTCGAGATCCTTCACCGGGTGGTTCGCCCCATGGTGGCCGAACTTCATCTTCAGGGTCCGTGCGCCGGACGCGAGACCCATCAACTGATGGCCCAGGCAGATTCCGAACACCGGGATGCGGGTCGACTCGAGGATCTCCCGGATCGCCGCGATGGCGTAGGCGCACGGCTCCGGATCGCCCGGACCATTGGAGAGAAACACACCGTCCGGCGTGCTTGCCAGCACTTCCGCTGCGGGAGTCTGCGCCGGGAACACCGTGATCCGGCATCCGCGGTCCGCGAGCATCCGCAGGATGTTGCGCTTCACGCCGAAGTCGTAGGCGGCAACTTTGAATCCGGCCGCGCCCGCCTGACGATACGTTTCGCCGCGCCGCCAGCTCCCCTCGGTCCAGGCGTAGCGTTCGGTCGTGGACACCACCTTCGCGAGATCGAGACCGGCCATGCTCGGGCACGCGCGGGCACGCGCCACTGCCTCGGCGGCGTCCGCTCCGCTCAGGATGCAGCCGTTCTGCGCCCCCTTCTCACGTAGCAGGCGCGTCAGTCGGCGCGTGTCCAGCCCCGCGATCGCCACGATGTTTCCACGCTTGAGGTAATCCGGCAGATCCCACTGCGCGCGCCAGCTCGAGACCCGAACCGGAAGATCACGGATCACGAGTCCGGCCGCGTAGATCCGCGTCGACTCCTCGTCCTCGTGATTGGCTCCAGTGTTGCCGACGTGCGGTGTTGTCAGCGTGACGATCTGGCCGCAATACGACGGGTCGGTGAGGATCTCCTGGTAGCCCGTCATGGCGGTGTTGAACACCACCTCGCCCACCGCGGCGCCCGGCGCGCCGATCGATCTCCCTCGAAAAACCGTTCCGTCGGCGAGCGCGAGAACGGCTGGCGAGGACGGATCGTTCACGATGCAGCGTGCGGTTGATGTGAAAACGGGACAGGCCTCTGCCCATCCCGTTCGTGGCGCGCATTATAGCTTGATCGTGTAATTGCCGGAGCAGTTTGTCGCTTACGCGGCGCGCAGTTCGGTGTGCTCGCCGAATGCACCAAACACGTGCGCGAGTCGGGTCAATTGTGGGGCGAGGCGGCCCGTAGAGGCGCAGTGCCGTGGTCAGCGCCGAAAAAAGGCGGCGGTTCTCTAGGGCCCACGCAAAGCGCAGGCGTGCCTCGGGTCAGCGTCCGATGCCTGGCCGGCGCCTTTGGGCCGCGCCCTCCGTCATGGGTGGTTTGTGCGCGGGTAGTCGTGGGTTGACTGCCCGCCGCAAACCGGGACCCATAGGAGGGCACGCTTGCGGCCCTAGGCGACGGACGGGCATGGCTGCTGACCCGCTATCCCTCGAGGGCGACTTGCGGCTAACGCAATCCCAGGACATCCTGCATGTCGTAGAGGCCGGGCGATCTGCCCTGCAGATAGCGCGCGGCGCGCAGCGCGCCCAGCGCATAGGTCGCGCGGCTTGCCGAGCGGACCACGAGCTCGATCCGCTCCCCGGTGCCGGCGAACATCACGGTGTGCTCGCCGACGATGTCGCCGCCGCGCACGGCGTGAAAACCGATCGCGGCGCGGGGTCGCTCCCCGGTCTCGCCCGCGCGACCATGGACGGCGTTCGACCCGAGGTCGCGGCCGAGAGCCTGCGCCGCGATCTCGCCGATGCGCAGCGCAGTGCCCGAAGGCGCGTCCACCTTGTGCCGGTGATGCGCCTCGATGATCTCGACATCGAACTCTTCGCCAAGCGCGCGCGCCGCAACATCGACCAGCTTGAAGAGGACGTTCACTCCGACCGCAAAATTGGGGGCCATAGCGATCGGAATTCGCTTTGCTGCATCCGCGATTCGCTCCCGCTGCCGGTCGCTGAAACCGGTGGTGCCGATCACGACCGCCTTGCCCGCTGTCGCGCAGGCTTCCGCGTGGGCGATCGCCCCGTCAGGGCGGGTGAAATCGATCAGGCAGTCGACTGCCGCAACGGCCGCGCCGATGTCCGCGGTGACGGAAACGCCGGTCTTGATTCCAAGCGAGTCTCCGGCGTCAGCGCCGAGCGCGGGAGAGCCGGAGATCTCCAGCGCCGCCGCAAGCGTTAGGTCCTGCGCGCCCAGGGTCGCTTCGATCAGCGAGCGACCCATCCGCCCGCTCGCTCCGGCAATGGCGACGCGCAAGCTCAAACTCCTACTTGTTCTCCGCCGTGCGGCCGGGACCTCTCCCGCGTGGGACGACGTCGCCCTCCACCCGCTCGAGCCGGCCCTCCTTGTCGAAAAACAGCGTCAACCGCCGTTCCTCCTTGATCGAGGACGTGCGCGCGGGTTGCAGGGTATAGACGTAATCCCAGCGGTCCGCATGAAAGATGTCGGTGACGAGCGGCGTGCCGAGCACGAATCGCGCCTGATCCTTGGTCATGCCGGGCTTGAGCTGGGAAACGCTCTCCTGGGACACGAGATTGCCCTGCTGCACCTCGATCCGATACACGAGGGGGCCGCACGCGCTCAGCATGATCGCGCACGCGAGGATCCCGCAGACGCTCTGCACCTGGTCGACGAGCGGGCTGGCAAGGAGGCGGCACATGGCTCGATCGAGGCGCGTTCTCGGAGGCCGGCAAAGCCGCTATGATACCGGAGTCCCGAGCGGATTCCCCTAATGACCAACGCCGCCGACCTGAAGAACATCGGCCTCAAGGCGACATTGCCGCGGCTGAGGATCCTCGAGCTCTTCGAGCGCAGCGAGGTGCGCCACCTGACGGCCGAGGACGTGTACCGGATGCTGTCCGCCGACGGTCACGATGTCGGACTGGCCACCGTGTACCGCGTGCTGACGCAATTCGAGCAGGCCGGTCTCCTGCAGCGGCATCACTTCGAGTCGGGCAAGGCGGTGTTCGAGCTCAATGACTCGAGCCATCACGACCATCTGGTATGCCTGGATTGCGGCAGGGTCGAGGAGTTCTACGATGCCGAGATCGAAAAGCGCCAGCTGCGGGTGGCCAAGGAACGGGGTTTCGCCATCCGCGAGCACTCGCTTTACATCTATGCGGCCTGCACCCGGCAAGGCTGCCCGCATCGCCCGGCGGGCGACGCGCTCGACGACGCGTAGTCGGCCTGACCGACGCCCGATCAGGGCGAGATGGCTTCCGAGAACGCCGAGTCGCGATAGACCACGATGTGCGTGAGGGTGCCGTTCTTGGTGTCGAACACGGCGTCCGCGAGCATCTCGAACGTGCCATCCATCCAGCGATAGGTCCAGGCTTGCGTCGCCGTGCGCTGGAACGACATGCGCTCGATCGGCGGGCCGAGCTGATCGAGGACGGCAGCCTCGGTCGCGCCCTTCGGCACGGAATTAAAATTCATCCTGGTGAGCACCTGGGAATAGTCCGTGACCGCCCCCCCGGCGCCGAAGACCACGCGATAGGTGAAAAAGCTCGAGGGCCCGGTCACGTAATACCAGGCTGCGTCGCCGGAGCCGAGCTTGCGCTCGACTGCCGGAGCTCCGAGCTTGGCCCGTACGTCGCTTTGCCTTGCGCCGTTCTGGACCGACTGGGGCCCGGGAAACGCGGCGCACCCGGTCAGGGTCAGTGCGAAAATCAGGGTCGGAACGAGCTTCATGGAGTGCCTCCAGCGGATGGCGCACACGATGCGACGAAAGGAGGTGGATTGCAACTCATACGGAGCAAACGTTGGCGCAGATGAATTTAATCCTGTGGCGCCATGCCGATGCCGAAGACGGCATGCCGGACGCGGCGCGAGCACTCACGGACAAGGGACGCAAGCAGGCGAAAACCGTCGCCAAATGGCTCAGGAAGCGACTGCCGGCGGATTGCGTGATCCTGGTGAGTCCGGCAACGCGCGCCCGCCAGACCGCAGAGGCGCTGCACCTCGCGTATGAGACGGCTCTGGCACTGGACGTCGGCGCGTCGCCGAGTCAGGTGTTGGCCGCGACCGGCTGGCCCCGCCGCGATGGGACCGTGCTCGTCGTCGGGCACCAACCGACGCTCGGCCAGGTCGCGGCGCAGCTGCTCGCCGGCACGGACGCTGCGTGGTCGATCAAGAAGGCAGCGGTGTGGTGGTTCGAAAGCCGCACGCGAGAGGGGCGCGACCAGGCGATCCTGCGATCGGCGATCGATCCGGACCTGATCTGAGCCGAGCGAACTACCCGGCGGCCTTCGTGCGTGCCGCGGCGATCGATTCGATCACGAGCTTGAGGCCGAATGCTTTCCACTCTTCCGCCTCCGCCTCCAGCGCGGCGGCGGTGAGTGGATGCGCGTCCAGCCAAGCGGCGGGCACCTCGATCTCGAATCCGCTTCCCGTCGCGCGGCAACCGATCGGGGGCATCAGCACGTCCGCGCGATGACGGAAGAAAAGCGCGGCGAGGCGCAGGCAGAACAGCACCAGCCAGTCGGCGCTCTTGACCGGGAGCGCCTCCAGCTTCGCCAGCCTGCCGCGATGCGCCAGCACGAGGCGCGCCAGGCGCGCCTGCTCATCGCGCGAGAACCCCGGCATGTCGGCGTTCGAGAGGATGTACGCGGAGTGCTTGTGATATCCGGCGTGCGCGATCGTGAGGCCGATCTCGTGCAGGGCCGCTGCCCAGGAAAGCATGTACCGATCCACCTCGCGGGCGCGCGGCGCGAGGTTCGCGTACAGCGCGCGCGCGAGCTCGCCAATGCGGTGCGCCTGCGCTTCATCCACGTGGTAGCGCCGCATGAAGCTCTTCACGGTGAGCTCGCGCATGTCGTGATGCTGCACGCGCCCCATCAGATCATGGAGCACCCCCTGTCTCAACGCACCCTCGGAGACGTCCATCGCGTCGATGCCGAGCACCGAGAGCACTGCGCCGAGGATCGCGACCCCGCCCGCCAGGATCGGCTTGCGATCCTCGCGCAGCCCGGGCAAGGTCAAGCGATCGACGTTCCCCGCCTTGATCAGCCGATCGCGCAGTTTCTCGAGACCCTGCGCACTGATGCCCTGCTCGCTCCAGCCGCTGGCCACCAGCACGCTCGCGATGGATTTCGCGGTGCCCGACGACCCCACCGCTCGGCGCCATCCCGCCCGGCGATACGCCTTCACGATGCTCTCCACCTCGTTCGAGGCCGCCAGCTCGGCCTTTTTCATCGCCGACTTGTCGACGCGTGCGTCGGGAAAATACCGGAGGCTATAGCTCACGCAACCCATCGGCAGGCTTTCCATCAGCTCGGGTTCGTAGCCCGTGCCGATGATCACTTCCGTGGATCCACCACCGATATCCACGACCAGCCGGCGATGCTCGGACGCCGGGAGCGTGTGAGAGACGCCCAGATAGATGAGACGCGCCTCCTCGCGGCCGAAGATGACCTCGATCGGAAAGCCGAGCGCCTCGCGCGCCTCGGCGAGGAACTGCGGCGCGTTCTTCGCGACCCGCAACGTATTGGTGCCCACCGCGCGAACGGATTCGGCCTCGAATCCGCGCAATCGCTCGCCGAAACGGGCCAGCGCCTCGAGCGCTCGCAGCTGGGTGACGCGATCGATCTTCCGGTCGCGCGTCAGCCCCGCGCCCAATCGCACCGGCTCGCGGAGCCCGTCCAGCATGTAGACCTGGCCTTCCACCACCCGCCCGACCTGGAGGTGGAAGCTGTTCGAGCCGAGATCGACTGCGGCAAGGGTGTTGTTGAGCACGAGCGTCGCGGGGGCCAATTTGTCGCGGCGAACATAGCACCCGGCCGCACGGCCCGCAATGCGGACCACTGCCGCGGGTCGGGGCCGTGCGTTCCGCAAGGACGTGAATATTGCCAGCCGATTACACTTAATCGTCGCACGCGACACGTGCCGATCGGCTCCATGTAGCTCGCGGAGCACCGTTCCGGTAGGCTCTCGTTATGCTAGCGAAGACGGCTGCCCCGCCGAAGCACGTCCGAGCCCACTTCCTCAATCGCGAGCTCGGCATCCTCGAATTCCAGCGTCGCGTGCTCGCGCAAGCCGAGGACGAGTCCGTTCCGGTCCTCGAGCGCCTGCGTTTTCTGTGCATCGTTTCCTCGAACCTCGACGAGTTCTTCGAGATCCGCGTCGCGGGGCTCAAGGAGCAGATCAAGATGGATCTGCCCAGCGCGGACGCGGATGGGATGAGCCCCAGCGAAACGTTCGCTCAGGTCAGCAAGGTGGCGCATGAGCTCGTCGCGCGGCAGTACCAGTTGCTCAACGACTCGATCTTGCCGGCGCTCGAGCGCGAGCGCATCCGGTTCTTGCGCAGGACGGAATTCAACGACACGCAGCGGGCTTGGGTGCGCGACTATTTCTTTCGCGAGATGCTCCCGGTGCTGACCCCGATCGGGCTCGACCCCGCCCATCCGTTTCCGCGCGTCTTCAACAAGAGCCTCAACTTCGCGGTCGAGCTCGAGGGCCGCGACGCCTTCGGCCGCGACGCGCGCGCCGCGATCGTCCAGGCGCCGCGCATCCTGCCGCGCGTGATTCCGCTGCCCACCGAGCTGGTCCCCGCGGGCGAGGTCCAGTTCGTCTTCCTGACGTCGATCCTCCACACGCACGTCGACGAGCTCTTCGCGGGCATGAAAGTGCGCGGCTGTTACCAGTTTCGCGTCACGCGGAATAGCGACCTGTTCGTCGAGGAGGAGGAGATCACGAATCTGCGCCTCGCTCTGCAGGGCGAGCTTACGCACCGCCACTTCGGCGACGCGGTCCGACTGGAGGTGGCCGACGACTGCTCGCCGGACATGTCCGAGTTCCTGCTCCAGCAGTTCGGTCTCGGCAACGAGGATGTCTATCGCGTCAACGGTCCGGTCAACCTGGTCCGCCTCATGCCCGTGCCGGATTCGGTCGACCGCCCGGATCTGCGTCACCCCCCGTTTCATCCCGGATTCCCGCCCGAGCTCGCCAAGCGTCCGGTGGACATGTTCGAGGTCATTCGCAGCGGCGACGTGCTGCTTCATCATCCCTTCCAGTCCTTCGCGCCGGTCGTCAGCTTCCTCGAGCAAGCCGCGGTGGATCCGAACGTCGTCGCGATCAAGCAGACCGTCTACCGCACGGGCACCGACTCGGTCCTCATGGAAGCGCTCATCAAGGCTGCGCGCAACGGCAAGGAAGTGACCGCCGTGGTTGAGCTCAAGGCGCGCTTCGACGAGGAGGCCAACATCAATTGGGCGGCGCGACTTGAGGAGGTGGGTGCGCACGTCGTCTACGGAGTCGTAGGGCACAAGACGCACGCGAAAGCGCTGCTGGTCGTGCGCCGCGAGGAAGCGCGCCTGCGTCGCTACGCCCACCTGGGCACGGGCAACTACCATCCGCGCACCGCACGCCTGTATACCGACTTCGGTCTCCTGACGGCCGACGAGCAGATGTGCTCGGATGTGAACAGCCTCTTCACCCAGGTAACGAGCCTCGGCCGCCCCGGCAAGCTCCATCATCTGTGGCAGTCGCCCTTCACGTTGCACACGAACGTGATCGACGCGATCCGCAACGAGGCGCGCCTCGCGAAGGAGGGAAAACCCGCGCGCATCATCGCGAAAATGAACGCGCTACTGGAGCCCGAGACCATCGAGGCGCTCTACGCGGCGTCCCAGTCCGGCGTCAAGATCGACCTGATCGTGCGCGGAGTGTGCGCCCTGAAGCCGGGCGTCCCGGAGCTGTCGGAGAACATCCGGGTGCGCTCGATCGTCGGGCGTTTCCTGGAGCACCACCGGGTGTTCTACTTCCGCAACGACGACCGGCACGATGTCTATCTCTCGAGTGCCGACTGGATGGACCGCAATTTCTTCCGCCGCATCGAGATCGCGTTTCCGATCCTCGACCGCAAGCTGCGCCAGCGTGTCATCAGGGAGGGGTTGAACGTCTACCTGGCCGACAACCTGCAGTCCTGGGAGATGAAGGCGGACGTCACGTACACGCGCCGGGTTCCCGGAAAACGCGAGGCAAACGACGCGCAGCAGAAACTGCTCGAGCTGCTCGCGGCGGCCACCAAGGTCGACTGAGGGGGATCGCAATTCATTCCCAGAACGTCTTCGCCGCCTTGATTCGCTTCCAGTCGCCCGCTAACCGCGCGAGCGCCTGACTCGCAGCCGCCGCGCACCATCCCGTCACGATGCCGGCCGCGCGCGGGTCGAGGGATTGCTCGGTCCCGCCTGCGGCGTCGGCGAGCAGCCGCTCGGCCGTGGCGAGGTCGTTCAGCTCCCCGAGTGTGTCCTGGATGTCTTCCAGCGCAACGATGTACCGCTTTACGCGCTTTGGCGGATAGAGGGTCGCGAAGAACTCCGCGGCGTAGCGCAGGCGCTTCGCCGCGATGCGCACCGCATGACGGGCCTCGGGTGTGGACTCGCGCAGCGCGGCGCCGCGCTTGCGCAGCTTCGCGTCGCGCCGCTCGATGAGTCGCGCAGCCAAGGCGCCGACCGGTCCGGCAAGCTCTCCCGCGCCTGCGGTGAGGGCGGCGAGGTCCTCGCGCGCGAGCGCACCACCCGCGGCGAGCAGGAGACTCGTGTAGCGGGTTGAGCGGACCACTTCGCGCGCGGCGGCATTGCTCGCGCGCCGCAGACGGGTGCCTCGCGCATGCAATTCTGCGAGGCCAGAATCCTCCGGAAAGGCGCGCAGCAGGGGTGGCAGCGTCTCGGTCATGAAGACGTCCCAGTCGCGCGCGGGGTTCAGCGCGCGGCCCAGCCAGCGCAGTTCCTCGACCAGGGGCGCAACGCGTTCCGGCGGCACGTGCTTGCGCAGCAGCGCCACGCAGGATCGCAAGCGGCGCAGTCCGACGCGCAGCTGATGCAGGTACTCGGGATCGCGGCCGGCGAGAAATCCCGCCTCGTTCGCCTGCATCTGCGCGATGCACGCGAGCGCGATGCGCCGGATCGCCGCGGCTGCCGCCATGGCCGGGTCCAGGTCCATGCGCCGCTGTTTCTGCGGAGCGCGTCGCACGAGGCGGGCAAGCGCATAGCCGCGCTCGGCCTTCGATGCGTGCCCCAATCGCAGCGGCAGATCGGTCGCCAGCGCTTGCGCAAGCTCGAAGAGCCGGGTGGCATCGCCGGATTGCAGCTCGAGCTCCATTTCGCTGATCGGCGCGCTGCGTCCACCGCCCTCTACCGAACCATGATCCAGCGCCAGCTCGGCGCGGGTGCCCTCCGGCCATTCAAGCGGGCGGACCAGACGTTGGAAATCGGTGCGAAATACCGGTGCAAGACGTCCCGCTACGGCCGGACTGGAGAAGAGCGTCTCGAGCGGGGTGCCCGACAGTAGCTCGAGATCGGGTTTCCGCCCCGCAAGTCGCCACTCGCGTTCCGCGCGCTCGTGCAGCCCGGCAGCGCTCGTGCCGCCGCCCTTCACCGTCTGCACCCAGCGGCCCCGAATTTCCCTGACCCGCAACGCGACGCCGGCACGCGCAAGCGCCGCATCAGCCGTATCGTAGTAGACACTCTTCACCCGATCGGTGCGGCCGCGCCCCGCACGCAACGCCGCGACCGACGGGTGGCGATCGGCCCGGCGGAGGTCTTCAGGCGCGAGCAGGAGCTTGAGCTCGATCTCCACGCCGTGTCATGCCCGCCGGTGCACGGCGGTGACGCCACGCACTTCCGCGATCTGGCCGAGCGCCCGCCCGAGGTGCGCGACGTCGCCGATCTCGACCGTGAAGTGCATGACGGCCGACGCATGCCGACTCTGGGTGTTGACGGCAGTGACGTTGATGCTCTCGCGCGAGAACACCTCCGAGATATCCCGCAGCAGACCCTGCCGGTCGTGCGCGTGGACCACCACGTCGACCGAGAACACCGCGTCGACGCGCGCGCCCCACTCCGTCTCGATCGCTCGTTCCGGCTGTCGCGCCAGCAGCTGCGCGAGACTCTTGCAGCTCCGCCGATGCACCGATACGCCCCGGCCACGGGTGACGAACCCGACGATCTTGTCGGGCGGGGCTGGCTTGCAGCAGCGCGCGAGCTGCGTCATCAGCTGGCCCACGCCGACGATCAGCACGCCTCCGGCGGCACCGGCCGCGCGACTCTTGCGCGCAACCACCTCGTCGGGCGGCTCGGCCGGCCCCTCCGGCCCGCGCAACGCCACGCGCAACGCTTGGACGCCGATCTCCTCCCGTCCGAACGCCGCGAAGAACTCGTCCGCCTTCGCGTAGCCCAGCTGCTGCGCCAGGGTCTCGAGCTTCGCGCCGGTGACGCCCTCCCGGTGCAGCTCGCGCTCCACACCGGCCCGCCCGGCAGCGACGATCTGCTCCTGCTCCAGCGCGTTGAACCATTGGCGCACCTTGTTCCTTGCGCGCGGGCTCGCGATGTAACCCAGGTCGGCGTTGAGCCAGTCGCGCGACGGCCCACCGGTCTTCGCCGCGACGATCTCGACACGCTCGCCGTTCGCGAGCTTCGTGTTGAGCGGAACCATCGCGCCGTCGACCTTGGCGCCGCGGCAGCGGTGCCCGAGGTCGGTGTGCACCGCATAAGCGAAATCGACCGGGGTGGCGCCGCCAGGCAGGTCGATCACCCTGCCCTGCGGCGTCAGGACGTAGATCGTCTGATCGAGCGCGGCACGCTTCGTCTCGCCGACCCAGTCGGATGCGTCGATCACCTCGTCGCGCCAGGCCAGCATCTGGCGCAAGATCGCGATCTGCTCGGCGTCGATCGCGTCGGACTTCCCGGTCCCCGCGCGGGATGCGGCCCGGCCTTCCTTGTAGCGCCAGTGCGCTGCAACGCCCAGCTCCGCGTGGCGATGCATCTCGTGCGTGCGAATCTGGACCTCCAGCGGGCGGCCATCGGGCGCCAGCACGGCAGTGTGCAGCGACTGGTAGGAGTTGCCCTTGGGACGGGCGATATAGTCGTCGAGCTCGTTCGGTACCGGCCGCCAGAGATCGTGGACGACCCCGAGCGCCGTGTAGCAATCCTTGATGGAGTCGACCAGCACGCGGAGTGCGCGCACGTCGTAGAGCTGCGCAAAGTCGAGATCCTTGCCGCGCATCTTGGTGTAGATGCTGTAGATGTGCTTCGGCCGCCCGGACACGTCGGCCCGCACGCCGGTCGCCTCGATCTTGCGGCGGAGCGTGGCGATCGCGGACGCGATGAACGCCTCCCGCTCGGCGCGCCGCTCCTCGAGCATTCCCGCGATACGCTTGTAGAGATCCGGCTCGAGAAAGCGAAAGGCGTAGTCCTCGAGCTCCCACTTGAGCTGCCAGACGCCGAGCCGGTTCGCGAGCGGAGCATAGATGTCGAGGGTCTCGCGCGCCACCGGGCGGCGCACCGCGTCGGGCGCCTTGGCGATCGCGCGCATGGTCTGGGTGCGGCTGGCGAGCCGGATCAGCACCGCGCGGACGTCCTCGACCATGGCGAGAAACATCTTGCGGAGCGCTTCGGCCTGGGAGCCTTTCGCGGCGCCGGCCTCCTGCGCGGAGATACCGCGCGTCACGACGCGCAGCCGGTTCAGCTTCCGGACTCCGGTCACGAGCGCGGCCACGCGGTCGCCGAATCGCGCGACGAGCGCTTCGTGCGGCTCCGGCAGATATTCCGGCGCGGCGAACAGCAGCCCCGCGGCGCGCACCTCGCCGTCGAGTCTGAGCGTCGCGAGGATCGCGGCGAGTCCCTGCGCGTGCTCGAGGGCAGGCTCGCCGGTGCCGAGCACATGATCGCCGTAGTGCTCGGCTGCGAACGCATGCGCGTCGCGCACCTGGCTGGCCTCCTCCGGCTCGAGGCCCGCAAGTATGGCTTCGATCGCATCGGACGAGACGTCGCCTTCGGCTAGCTTGCTGACCGAGACCATGACGTTTTGGGAATAGATACTTCAGGCGCGCTCGTGAGTGCGTTCGCCGATGCTCATTATGCCATCGTCCGGCGCGCGCTCCGACCTCGGCGATAATTGCGCCCGTCTACCCGCGAGCTCGCCGCAACCCGAAACCGCCGCATGGGCATCCTGAGATCATGGCGCCGCCGGCGCCTGCTGCAGCGCACCTGCATCGATGAAGCGCTATGGCGCTCGGTGGTCGCGGGACTGCCGTTCCTCGAGTACCTCGATCAGACCGAGCTCACTCGGCTGCGGGACATGGCGCTGATCTTTCTCGACGAGAAGGAGATGCATGGCGCGCACGGCCTCGCACTCGCCGATGATGTCCGGCTGGCCATCGCGCTGCAGGCCTGCTTGCCGGCGCTGAACCTCGGGCTGGAGGTCTACGAAGGCTGGATCGGCATCATCGTCCATCCGGGCGAGTTCAAGGTGCACCGCGAGCAGACCGATGAGACGGGGGTGGTGCACGAGTGGGACGACGAGCTCGCGGGCGAGTCCTGGCCCGGCGGTCCGGTAGTGCTTTCCTGGGCCGACGTGCGGCGCGGCGAGGCCGGATACAACGTCGTCGTCCACGAGTTCGCGCACAAGCTCGACATGCTCGGCGGCGACGCCGACGGTTTTCCGCTCCCGCACCGGGGCATGAACGCGCGGGCGTGGCACGCGGTGCTCGACACGAGCTACGAGCGCTTCCGTGCGGCAGTGGAGCGAGGCGCGCGGCATGCGGGAGGACGAGAGGACGCGCTCGTCGCGTTGGCCGAAGACGGGCGGGAGCTGCCATTCGACCCCTACGCGGCGGAGCACCCCGCGGAGTTCTTCGCCGTCATGAGCGAGGAGTTCTTCACCGACCCGCGGACCCTGCGCGACGAGTACCCGGAGCTTTATCTCCAGCTTGCGCTCTTCTACCGCCAGGACCCCGCGGTCAGACTGGACGGGAAAGGAGCGGGCAGCGCCGAGTGAGAGTCCGCTCGCGCGACTCAGTCCCGCATCAGGAAATCGCGCACGATGGCGATTTGGTCGGGTTGCATCAACGTGGGCGCGTGGCCGACGCCCGCCACCTCCACCGCCTGCGCACGTGGCCCGCGGGCTTGCATGGCCGCAACCGTCGCGCGGTCGAGAAGATCGGAAAGCTCGCCCCGGATCACGAGCGTCGGGCAGGAAATATTGTCCCACAAGCCCCAGAGATCGATGTCCTGGTGCGGCTGGCTCGAATTGAACGGCACCGCAATTTGCGGATCGTAGTGCACGGTATATGCACCATCGGCCCGCTGCCGCATCACGTGCTCAGTGAGGAAGCGCCACTCCGCGTCGCTATGCGGCCCAAACGGCGCACTCACGGCGCGCACGTAGCGCTCCGCGTCGTCGAACGAGGCGAATTCCGGCGCCTGTCCGACGTAGCGGCCGATTCGCTCGAGGGCCGCGGATTTGACCAACGGGCCCGCCTCGTTCAGGACCATCCGGCGGATCGGCGTGCCGGGCTGCGCCGCGAGCGCCATGCCGATCAACCCGCCCATCGACGTGCCGACCCAGTCCACATGCTCGACGTCCAAGCGCCCGATGAGCGTCACGAGATCATTCAGGTAGGTGGGTAGGGCGTACTCGAGAGGGTCCCTCAGCCAATCGGAGTAGCCGCGACCCGGCATGTCGGGGCAAACGACCCGGTATTGGTCGGAGAGCGCCTGCGCGAGCGAATCGAAATCACGCGCGCAGCGCGTCAGGCCGTGCACGCAAACCACCACTTCGCGGGCCACGCGTGGCGCACCCCATTCCAGGTACGAGAGGCGATGCAATCCGCTGGGAGATGCGCATTGCACGCTGCGGCGGCGAAAGGGTGGCTGGTCGGTCATTCCCGGCTTTCGCCTAGCCAGTGACGCGCCACCAGCGCCACGACCCGCGCGCCGGCGTCCCCCACGGAGCTGAACCCGTAGCCGCCCAAGTCGGGCTGCATCATCCGGCGCAGCCGATCGGCCCGCACGTTCGCGTCGTTCACCTTGAGACCGTACAGCTCGTACCGGTGGCGCTCGATCGCCGTTTCGTCGGGCCCAGCCGCGGAGAACCATATCCACCCGGCCGCGAAATCCGCGGCCAGCCGGTCGAGGTCGCCCAGCAGCCGCGCGTCGATTGGCTCGCGCGGATCGAGCTCCTGGTATGCGACGTCCTCCTCGGCGACCCGCCAGCGCTCGGCCCACTCGGCGGCGACGCCGTCGCTCGCGAATAGCACCACGGCACCGACCTCCGAGCGAATGCGGAAATAGCCGTGCTGCGACGCGGTCAGGGCATAGCCGATCCACTCGCCGTCGCTGCGCTCCCGACACGCGACCGCGAGCACGATGGTGCTGTCCCCCCCGGCGCGAATATCGACCTCGAAATCGCCCTGGACGGTCGTCTCGCTCGTCGCTTGCTCCTTGAGACGGCCCGCCTGGATGTCCGCGGAACCGCGCTCGCCGAGCGCCGCGTTCTCCCAGCGCACCGTGATCTCCAGCCCGGGAAACTCCTCGGATGCCTTGACGAACGGTGGAAACGGCACGCCGCCGCGGCTGCGCACCTCGTACTCGAGGCGATCGGCCGTGTGCAGCTCGCGGTAAGTGCCGGCGTAATCCTCGTCCAGCAGCTCGTTGACGCTTTCGCGGTACGCCGGCAGGAATGCGCCGTCGCCGGTGACGATGATGCGCGCGGTGATTCGCTCTGTCATGTGGGCCTGGGATGCGGCGCGGCGCCGTCGAGCAGGTCGCGCACCAGCTTGATGTGCATGCGGAGCGTATAGACCTCGTGCGCAAAGCCGAGCGGCACGCGCAGGTCGCTGACCTCGTCCTCTATTTCCGTGAGCCGCTCGATCTCGTTGGAAGCGTCGTTGCCGCGCGGCCGGCTGCGCACTTCCTCCTCGAGAAACTTGAGCTCGCCATACCAGCGATAGACCTTGCGCCGCACCCGCCACGCGTAGAGCTTCGGAATGATGCGGAACAGCGGCAACGCCACCGCGAAGAGCGGCAGGAGCAGCACGACCAGGCGATCGATCAGCGTGGCGGCCCAGAACGGAAGGAACCGCTGGAGGAACGGCGGCCCGGACCGGTAGAACCGCTCGGCCTCGCTTGACATCGGAAAGTCGACGTTTCCGGGCGAGGGAAACTCGCCGATCCGATGGAAAGGGCCCGGTCCGCCGTGAATCTCCCGTGCGGCCTGGAGCACCAGGTAGGCGAGCGCCGGATGCAGGCTTTCCTTGGCGACGAGGTTCGCGGTCGGCGCGACGAGCGCCACGTCCTCGCCGGGCAAGTCGCGCACGAGGTCCAGTGACCCCCGCGGCAGCACGAGCCGGTGCAGGTAGGGCAGGCGCGCCTCGTAAGCGCGGGCGCGCGAAAAGCTCATCAGCCTGATGCCGTCGGTCCGGATGAGCCTGCGCACGATGGCGGCGTCCAGCCCTGCCACGATGAACGCGGCGTCCGCGGTTCCTTCGATCAGCGCATCGGCCGCGGCCGGGCCGCCAAGGTCGAGCAGCGTCACGTTCGTCTGCAGACCGCTGGCGTCGAGGATCGCCAGTGCCAGATCGCGCGTGCCGCTGCCTTCCGGGCCGACTGCAATTCGCTTGCCACGGAGCTCGTTGATCCGGTCGAGCTGCGCAGCGCCGCGGTAGAACACCCAGAGGGGCTCATCGTACAAGCGGCCCAGCGTCTGCAAGACTGGCGGATCCGCGGCCTTGCCGATGCCGCCCTGCACGAACGCGACCGCGACGTCCGAGCTTTCGTCGCGCAGCCGCGCCACGTTCTCCACTGCGCCGGTCGAAGGGCGCAGCTCGACCTTTATCCCGTCCTTGGCGAGGAGCGCCTGGTAGCGCAGCCCGAAAGCCTGGTATGCACCGCCCTCCCCGCCGGTCGACATCACGACGACGCGGGGTGGAGCGGGCTCGACGAACTTGAAGGTGATCCAGAACGCCACCGCAACCGCCAGCGCCACGGGCAGCACCACGATCGCCAGCTCCCGAACGGTGTAGTCGCGGATTCGCTTCATCTATCGTCCTGCGCCGAATCGAGAGCGAATTATACGAGGTTCGCACGCGCTTACCGTGCTACGCCTCTACGATCGAACAAGCGCTGCGCGATCGCGACTAGCGCGCCGGCCAGACTTCCCGCCAGTATCTGCGCTCGCTCGCGCGCTCGCTCCCGATGGTCAGACCTCGCGGACCGAGCTCGAGCGAGATGGCCCCGTCGAGATCGGTGCGCCAGCGCCGGGCGCCGGCGTAGCGCGCGAAGACGTCTGCTTTCGGATGGCCGAACCGGTTGCCGTAACCCACCGCGAACACCGCGTGCTCGGCACCGATCGCGGCGACGAACCGCGGCGTGGACGAGGTGCGGCTGCCGTGGTGCGGTACCAGCGCAACGCGCGCCTTGAGCGCCTGCCCGCTCGCGAGCAGCGCCGCCTCATCGCGCGCCTCGATGTCGCTCGTGAGCAGGATGGCGCCTTGCGCCGTCTGGACCCGCAGTACGCAGCTCCGCGTGTTCGGCTTCGCCCGCGATTCGGCATGGCGCTCGGCGGGCGGATGCAGGATCGCGAACTCCACCCCATCCCAGGTCCAGCGCTGGCCCGCGTAGCACGGCAGCCGATACGGCACGAGATCGCGAACCGGGTGACCATGACTCACCGAGGACAGGAGGAGGCGGGCCGGGATCGATCGCACCACGCTCGCGGCACCTCCCGAGTGGTCGGCGTCCTCGTGGGTGACGACGATCGCATCCAGCGCGGTGATCCCTACGCCGCGCAGGAAGGGCACGACGACCCGCTCGCCGGCATCGGCCCGGGGCCCGTACGCCGGGCCGGAATCGTAGAGGAGCGCATGGTGGGTGGTGCGCACCACAGCGGCGAGTCCCTGCCCGACGTCCAGAAACGTGACCCGGGCCACGCCCGGCGCGAGCGGCGCGGGCGCGACGCCGAAGAGCGGCAGGAGGAGAAGCGCCCCCGCGTAGCGCGCGGGCGCGCCGCGTGGCAGGAGGATCCATGCGATGCCGATGAGCGCGAGGGGCACCGTCCACCCCACCGGGGCGTGCTGTTGCCACACCGCGCCCGGCAGTCCGGCGAGCCAGCCGATGATCACCATGAGCCCTTCAAACACCCAATGCGCGAGCCGCGCAAGCGCGTCGCCCGGCCAGAGCGCGCTCGCGAGCGCAACAGGCGTCACGACGAAGCTCACCACGGGAATCGCCACGGCGTTCGCGATCGGCGAGACCAGCGAGACCTGCTTGAAGAGCACCAGCAGGAGCGGCGCGAGACCGAGCGTCACCGCCCACTGCATGCGCGCCCAGGCCCGCAGCCAATCCACGCTGCGATACGCGTCGGCACCCGAGTAGAAGATCGCGGCGACGGCACCGAACGAAAGCCAGAATCCCGGCGAGATCACCGCCCACGGGTCGGCGATCAGGACCGCGAGCAGCGCGAGGCTCAACACCTTGGACGCCGACTGCATCCGGTCGAGCCACAGCGCGGCCGCGGCGACGCCAACCATGTAGAGCGTTCGCTGGGCAGGGATAGCGAAGCCCGCAAGCAGACAGTAGGCGAGCGCGCCGGCGAATCCCGCGACGGCGGCGGCCTTGCGCGCCGGAAGCCGCAGGGCAAGCGTCGCCGAGCGGCGCCACGACCAGAAAGCGGCGAGCGCAACAAGCCCCGACACCATCGTGACGTGCAGCCCGGAGATGCTCATCAGGTGATTGACCCCGGTCCGCGTGAACAGTCGCCAGTCCTCCGCCCCGATGGCACGCTGATCGCCGATCGCAAGGGCGATGAGGACGCCGGCATAACGATGATCGGGGAGATCGCGCCGGAACTTCTCGCGCAGGCGCTCCCGCAGGCGCTCGATCGCGTAAGCGGGCCGCGGGACGAAATCGGCCGTCCGGAGCGCCACTCCGCGCGGGGAAACGTAACCGGTCGCACCGATGTTCCGTTCGAGCAGCCACGCCTCGTAGTCGAACCCGTGCGGATTGATCAGCCCATGCGGCCGGCGCAGACGCGTCGTGAATTGCCAGCGCTCGCCCGCCCGGAGGGGCGCGACGACCTCGAATTCGTCAGTCGTCAGCCCGTTGTACCAGGTGAGCAAAACCCGCTTGGGCACCCGCGCGGCCGCGGGTTCCGCGCGCTCCACGTCGAATTCGAAGCGCACACCATGCTCGAAGGACTGCGGAAGACTGGCGACGACACCGGTGAGAGCGATGTCCTGCCCTTCCGATCGACGATCCAGCCAGTCCGCCAACCGCCACGCTGCCGTGCCGGCGGCCCACGCGATTCCGATCGCGAATGCCGCCAATCCGCCGAGCGCGCGCGCGCGCCAGCCGCGCGGATTCCGCCGCAGCGCGACCAGCCAGGCAAGCGCTGCGGCGATTGCGACTGCCCCCACCCAAACGACGGAAGGCAACGCCGGCATCCGCTGAAGCAGCCAGACGCCGGCCGCAAACGCCAGGACTCCGAAGCGCATCGGCCGACTCGTCACTTGGACGATCCAGCAACGCTCCAACCCCGCGCTTGGTTGAACGCGCGCGATTCGAGCGCCCGCTTACACGGGCATGCCGGGTGACGATTGCGGCGGCGGGCACGCTGGCGTGCGGCCCGAAGCTGTAGAATCGCTCGCCCCGGATCGCGTTCGAGGGCGGGCGCGTGCGGCTGGCCGAGAACGCCACATCACATGTCGCGCTGATGCCACGCAAGTACTTCCGCAAATACCTCCCCAGCCACGAGCAGGTCCGCGAGAACCGGTATATCGGCTGGTTCGGAAGGTTCCTCCAGCACCCCAATCTCTGGCACTTGAACCGCGCGTCGGTCTCGGGAGGGGTCGCAATCGGCATGTTCGCCGGCCTGATCCCAGGGCCGTTGCAGATGCTGACCGCGGCGCTCCTCTCCATTCTGCTGCGCGTGAATCTGCCGGTCGCGCTGATCACGACCCTCTACACGAATCCGTTCACCATCGTCCCGCTGTACGTCGTCGCCTACTACCTGGGCAGCCTGCTCACCGGCGTCTCGGCCGGTGGGGTGGTCAGGCCGCCTGAGTTCGACTGGTCGGCGATCGGCGCGTCCATCAAGACGCTCGCGGAATGGTCGCTGTCGCTCGGCCCGCCCCTCGCGATCGGGCTCGTGGCGCTTGCCCTGTCGCTCGCCGCGATCGGCTGGCTGCTCGTCCAGGTCGCCTGGCGCGCATGGGTGATCACGCAGTGGCGCCGGCGCCGGTCGCGGCGCCCGCCCGGCTGACGCCCCCGCTCACGCCCGGTCCGGAGCCAGGCATCCGTCCTGCAGGCGCAATATGCGGTCGGCGCGTGCCGCAAGCGCCGGCTCGTGGGTGACGATGACGTAACTCGTCCGGTAGGTCCGGTTCAGCGCGAGCATGAGCTCGAAAACCGTGGTGGCCGTGCGGCGGTCGAGATTGCCGGTCGGCTCGTCGGCCAGCACGCAAGCGGGACGGGTGACGAGCGCGCGCGCGACCGCCGCGCGCTGCCGCTCGCCTCCGGAGAGCTGGCCGGGCGTGTGGTGGAGCCTTTCGCCGAGCCCCACGTCGCGCAGCACGGACGCGGCGCGGTCCCGCGCCTCCTCGGGCGGCATCCGTCGGATGCGCAGCGGCATGGCGACGTTCTCCAGTGCGCTGAACTCCATCAGGAGGTGGTGGAACTGTTAGACGAAACCCAGCGCCGCGTTACGCAGCCGACCGCGCTCGACGTCGGACAGTGAAGTCATCGACTTGCCGAGAATCTCCACCTCGCCGCCGGTCGCGCTGTCGAGCCCCCCGAGCAGGTGCAGGAGCGTGCTTTTTCCCGATCCCGACGCACCGACGATGGCGACGACCTCGCCGGTCGCGATCTGCATGTCCACCCCCAGCAGCACCGGCAACGGGAGGCGACCCTCGGTATAGGTCTTCTTCAATCCCCGGCACGCCAACACCGGTGTTTCGCCGCGCGCCGCCTCACTCATAGCGCAGCGCTTCGGCGGGTCTGACGCGCGCCGCGCGCCAGCTCGGATAGAGCGTGGCGAGAAAGCCGAGCGTGAGCGAGACGGCGGAAATCGCGATCACGTCGCCGCGCTGCAGGTCGGAGGGGAGCTCGTTGATCAGGTACACCTCCTTCGACAGGAACTGTATGCTGAGCAGCTGCTCGAGCGCCGGCACCACGACATCGATGTTGAGCGCGAGCGCGACCCCGCCCGCCACACCGAGCGCCGTGCCGAGCACGCCGATCACCGCCCCCTGGACAACGAAGATCTGCATGATGCTCCCGGGCGTCGCGCCCAGCGTCCGCAAGATGGCGATGTCGGCCTGTTTGTCCGTCACCGCCATCACGAGGGTCGAGACCATGTTGAATGCCGCCACCGCAACGATCAGGGTCAGGATGATGAACATCATCGTCTTCTCGATCTGCACGGCGCGGAAGAAATTGGCGTGGCTGCGCGTCCAGTCGCTCACGTAGACGTCGGGCCCGAGGCTTTGCATGATGTCGCGTCCCACTGAGCGTGCCTGGAACAGGTCGTCCAGCTTCAGTCGCACGCCCGAGACGTCCTCGCCCAGCCGATACAGGCGCTGCGCGTCCTGCAAGTGGACGAGCGCGAGGCCATTGTCGTACTCGAAGAAGCCGACTTCGAACACGCCCACCACCCTGAATTGCTTCAACCGGGGGATCACGCCCGCCGGCGTGACCAGGCCCTGCGGCGCGATGAGCGTGACCTGGTCGCCGGGGAACACGCGCAGCGCGCGCGCAAGATCGGTGCCGAGCACGATGCCGAACTCGCCCGGCTTGAGCGCCGAGAGCGCGCCGGCAAACGTCTTGGACGCGAGCTCGGCGACGCGACTCTCCAGATCGGGAACGATGCCGCGCACGAGCGCGCCACGCACCGCCTCGCCGTTGGCGAGGAGCCCCTGACCGTTCACGAACGGCGCCGCTGCGAGCACGTGCGGCAACCGGGCGCTGCGCTCCGCCACACCGCGCCAATCGGCCAGTTCGTTGTTGGGCCCTGTGATCTGGACGTGTGACGCGACGCTGAGGATGCGCGAGCGCACTTCCTTCTGGAAGCCGTTCATCACCGACAGCACGACGATCAGCGCGGCCACGCCGAGCGCGATGCCGAGCATCGAAGCAGCCGAGATGAACGAGATGAAGTGGTTGCGCCGCTTGGCTCGCGTATAACGCAGGCCCACCAAGAGCTCGTAGCGCATGTGCATCAGCAGCGTTCGCCGCGCACTCGCCCTGGCGCGCGCGACCGGGTCGCCGGCGCGCCCGCGCGCAGCGCATGCTCGAGGCGAATCTGCCGATCAATACGCATGGCCGCTGAAGTGTGCCATACGCCGGGGCGGTCCGTCGCATTCGCCACCCTGTTAGACTCGTGCGTCGCAATGAACGTGCACCTGGTCGTTCCCGAGCTGTTTCCTGATCCGGAGCGCGGTGACACGCAGCTTTCGGAGACGCGTGTCGACGCGCTCGAGACGCTGTTCGCCCGGGGCCGGCGCAGGTCCGGCGCGGGTGCCAGCCTGGAGGCCTGGCTGCTGGACACCTTCTCCGTTGCAAGACAGTCGGACTGGCCGGCCGCACCCTATTCGCTCGTTGCGGATGGCGGCCAGCCGAACGGCGCCTGGTGGCTGCGCGCCGACCCGGTCAATCTCAGCGCCGACCGGGATACCGTCCGCGTTTCAGACACGACGTTCTCGGACCTCGCGCCCGAAGAGACGACCTCGCTCGCCGCGATCCTGAACGCGCATTTCGCGACCGCCGGCATCAGCATTCATCCTCTGCGGCCCGATCGATGGTACGCGCGCGTCGAAGGCGAGCCGGCGATGACCGTGCCGCCGCTTGCCGACATTCGCGGACAATCCATGCTCGAGCACATGCCGGGCGGGCCGGACGGCGCGCGCTGGCGCTCGGTCCTGAACGAAATCCAGATGCTCCTGCACGAGCATCCGGTCAATCTGGCCCGCGAGGCGCGTGGTGCACCGCCCGTGAACGGCCTCTGGCTCTGGGGCGCGGGCCGCATTGCCGGCACGCCCCACGCCGTGTACCAGCGCGTGGTCGCCGATCTTCCGGTCGCGAAAGGACTCGCCCTCGCCGCAGGCAAGCGCCATGCTCCGCTGCCCGCCTCCGCGCGCGAGTGGCTCGGCGGTGCCGGCCGGACGGGCGTAGAGGCCCTCGTCCTGGAGGCGCTGCGCGCGCCGGCGGCCTGCGGCGACATGGCCGCGTGGCGCGCGGGGCTCGAGACACTCGAGCGCCAGTGGTTCGCGCCGCTGCTGGCCGCGCTTCGCGCCGGAGGGATCGGAATGATCACGCTCTACGCGCCCGGCGCCGCGCGCACCCACGAGACGGAAACGTCGCGGCAGGATCTGCGCTACTTCTGGCGCCGGCGCAGGCGGCTCGCCGTCTACGCGGCCCATTCGTCGTGAGCGCGATCACGACCCGCGCCGTTCCGCAGCGCGCGCTCCACATGCTCATTCAGCGCGGCGTTCATCCCCTGCTGTCGCGCATCCTGGTGGCGCGCGGCGTGCGCAGCGCGGCCGAAATCGAATACGGCCTCGGATCGCTGATTCCACCCGGCGAGATGAAGAATGCCGAGCAGGCCGGCGAGCTGCTCGCCGATCACATTGCGGCGGGCAAGCGGCTGCTGATCGTCGCCGATTACGATTGCGATGGCGCGACCGCCTGCGCGGTCGGCGTGCGCGCCCTGCGCGCCATGGGCGCCCGAGTCGATTACCTCGTACCGAATCGCTTCGAGACCGGCTACGGATTGTCGCCGGAGGTCGTCGATCTCGCGGCACCGCGCGTGCCGGATCTGCTCATCACCGTGGACAACGGGATCGCCAGCGTGGCAGGTGTGGCGGCGGCCCGGCGGCGGGGCATCGCCACACTGGTGACCGACCATCACCTGCCCGGAGACACGCTTCCCGATGCCGCCTGCATCGTCGATCCCAATCAGGCGGGCGACGGTTTCCCGAGCAAGTCGATCGCCGGCGTGGGCGTCATGTTCTACGTCATGCTCGCCACACGCGCGGCGCTGCGGCGGCGTGGCGCCTTCGCCGCACGCGACGAGCCGAATCTCGCCAGCGTGCTCGATCTGGTCGCGCTTGGCACGGTGGCCGACGTCGTAAAGCTCGATCACAACAACCGGGTCCTCGTCAGCCAGGGACTCGCGCGAATTCGCGCGGGACGCATGCAGCCGGGCATCGGCGCGCTATTCGCCGTCGCGGGACGCGATCCGCGGCGCGCCGGAACGTTCGATCTCGGGTTCGCAGTCGGGCCGCGCCTCAACGCGGCGGGGCGCCTTGCGGACATGGGGCTCGGGATCGAGTGCCTCATCACCGACGATACGGCGAAAGCGCTCAACATCGCGCAGGAGCTCGACGCGCTCAACCGCGAGCGGCGCGAGCTCGAGGCGAGCATGCAGCGCGACGCCGAAACGCTGCTGGCGGACATCGATGCCGGCCAGGCCGCCGCGGTATGCCTGTTCGACGCGACCTGGCACCAGGGCGTCGTCGGCCTGCTCGCGTCGCGGGTGAAGGATCGGGTGCATAGACCGGTGTTCGCGTTTGCGCCGTCCGGATCGGGCGAGTTGCGCGGCTCGGGGCGGTCCGTGCCCGGATTGCACCTGCGCGACGCCCTCGACCTCGTCTCGAAGCGCGCGCCAGGGTTGCTGGTGCGGTTCGGCGGCCACGCCGCCGCGGCCGGCCTGACGCTGCGCGCGGATGGGCTGGAGGAGTTTCGTGCGGCCATCGAGGCGTCGGTGCGCGAGATGGTGGATCCGGCCGCACTCTCCCGGACGGTCGAGACCGATGGCTCACTCGAAGTCGCGTACGCGAGCCTCGACGTCGCGCGGATGCTGAGTGGGGAGGTCTGGGGTCAGGGATTTCCGCCTCCGCTGTTCCTGGACGATTTCAGCGTGGAGAGCCAGCGGCTCGTCGGGGAGAAGCACTTGAAACTGCGCCTCGCGCGTGCCGGGCAGCGCTTCAACGCCATGCTCTTTCGGCACGACACCCCGGTCCCAGCAAGCATGCGGGGCGCATACCGGCTCACGGTCGACGAGTTCAACGGCGTGCAATCCCTGCAACTCACCGTGGAGCACTGGGAGGACATTCGGACCTGAGCCTCGATGTTTCCTCACTCGAGCAGAGACACGCGGTATCCTTGGGCCCCTTACGTGACGCATAGCCGGAAGCATGCGACTGGAGGCTGGCATGGAGCGCAAGCGCGTCAATTCGAGCCGGATCCGCGCGGTGGGCTACGACCCGCAGGAACGCGTGCTCGAAGTGGAGTTCAGCGACGGGCGGGTCATCGCCTATGCGGGCGTGTCGCCGGAGATTCACCGCCAGTTCATGGCCGCCCCGTCCCCAAACAGCTTCTTCGAGGACAAGATCGAAGAGGATTTTTCACCCCGGAGAGCTTGACCAGGGGCCGACGGCAAGCCCATCCGGGCGCCGCACGGCGGCCGGGCGCCTGCGTGCGGTGCGTCATGATTCCGCGGCGCGGTTTGGCTACACTCGCGCGCTGCCGCCAAACAATGACAAGACTGACAAGATGCCGCTAATTCGCAAAGTCCTCTCGATGCTCGGCTCGCGGACGACGCTGCCCTTCCGGGTCGAGTTCGCCGACGGTTCGAGCTATCAGAACGTTCCCGGCGATCCCGCATTCAGCTGCCGGTTCAAGACGCCCGGTGCGCAATGGAACACCGTGGTGAACGGGCACATCGGTCTCCTCGAGTCGTACTTCGACCAGTCGATCGACATAGAGGGCGATTTCGCTGCGGCGTTCAGGGTGGCCTACGAGGGGCGCTTCTCGCATCGGCAGACGCTTTCGGTCGCTCTTCGCAACCGCTGGCACGAGTTCCGCTTCTCGAACCGCACGATCGACCAGGCGAAGGTCAACGCACGCTTCCACTATGGCTTGGGGGCGGATTTCTACAGCCAGTGGCTCGACCTACCGCTCAGGATGTACACGTGCGCATACTGGAAAGAGGGGACGCGCACGGTCGAGGAGGCGCAGGCGAACAAGGTCGAGCACGTGTGCCGCAAGATCCTCCTGCAGCCCGGCGAGGACGTGATCGACATCGGTACCGGCTTCGGCGGCTTCATGTTCCACGCGGTCGAGCGCCACGGCGTGCATGGTACCGCGCTCAACATCACGACCGAGCAGGTGGACTGGCTGCGCGAGGAGGTCGCGCGCCGCAACCTCACCGACCGCATCCGTGTCCGCGAGGCCGATTTTCGGGAAGTCGATCGCCAGTACGACAAGGTCGTGTCGATCGGTGTGCTCGAGCATGCGGGCCGCGACCAGGTTCACGAGGTCGTGAAGGCGCACGCGGACTTTCTTAAGCCGGGTGGGCTCGGGATGCTGCACTTCATCGGACACCTTGGGATGCGGCCCACGGAATTCTACATCCGCAAGCACGTCTTCCCGGGCGGTTGGATCCCCAGCCTCGCCGAGACGATCACCGCGATGGAGGCGTGCGGACTCGAGGTGGTGGACATCGAGAATCTGCGCCGCCACTACGCGCTGACGCTTGACGCCTGGTCAGAGCGGTTCGACCGCAACTGGGAGAAGATACGCGCGCTCGATCCACGCAAGTTCGACGAGCGATTCCGCCGCGTATGGCGTACCTATCTCTACGGCTGCGCGGAGATGTTCCGTTCCGCGCATTGCGACACGAATCTCTACCAGATCGTTTTCAGCAAGGGCAACATCAACCGCAAGAACTACCCGATGAGCCGTGCCTTCCTGTACGGCGATTCAGGCGGCCAAAGGGCCGTGACGCCGGTCTCGCGCGCGGCCTAAGGCCACGATGGACACGTTCGACGACCGGAAGGCCCGCCTCGCCCGGGACCTCGGTGGCGCCACGGGTCCGGCCGGAGCATCGTTTCGCCTTGCCAAGGACACGTCCAATCTTTTCCGGGATCGGATCCAGGGTCCGCGCCGGCAGCTGAACGTGCGCGAGTTCCATCACGTGCTCGCGGTCAACGCCGCGGAGCAGTGGGTGGATGTCGAGGGGATGACGACTTATGAGGCATTCGTCCGCGCGACGCTCCCCCACGGCATCATGCCGAGCGTGGTCCCGCAGTTGAAGTCGATAACGATCGGCGGCGCGATCGCCGGCGTGGGCATCGAGTCGTCGTCGTTCCGGCGCGGTCTGGTGCACGAAGGCGTCGCCGAACTCGAGGTACTGCTCGGCGATGGCTCGGTGGTGATCGCCCGCCCTGACAATGCGCAGAGCGATCTCTTCTACGGATTCCCCAATTCGTACGGCACCCTCGGATACGTGCTGCGCGCCCGGGTGCAGACCCCTCCGGTGAAGGGCTACGTCCAGCTCCAGCACTTGCGGCATACGGAGGCGCGCGGTTTCTTCTCCGATTTGGCGCGGCGTTGCGAGTCAGACGCCGACTTCATCGACGCCGTCGTGTTCGGCCCGACCGAGCAGGTGATCACGGTCGGGCGCTTCGTCGACTCGGCGCCATATACGAGCGACTACACGTACGAGCGCATCTACTACCGCTCGCTCCGCGAGCGTGAGGAAGACTACCTCACCACGCACGATTACATCTGGCGCTGGGACACGGACTGGTTCTGGTGCTCGAAGAACCTCTGTGCCCAGAACCCGATCGTGCGCCGCCTCCTCGGCCGCGCGCGACTCAACTCGGTTTTCTACACGCGGGTCATGCGCTGGAACTCCCGGCTCGGACTTACGCGCCGCCTGGACCGGCTGCTCGGCAAGCATCCGGAGTCCGTGATCCAGGACGTCGACATTCCGATAGCGCGCGCCCCCGAGTTCCTCGAGTTCTTTCTACGCGAGATCGGCATACTTCCCGTCTGGATCTGCCCGTTCCGCTCCCCCGACAAGCACGTGCGCTGGCCGCTCTTTCCCGCCGATGCGCAGACGCTCTACGTCAACTTCGGCTTCTGGGATGTGGTCCGGCCCGATGAGCCGCATCCGGCGGGACATTTCAACCGTCTGATCGAGCGCAAGGTGCAGGAGCTGGGCGGAATCAAATCGCTCTACTCCGACTCCTATTTCCCGGAGAACGAGTTCTGGGCCATCTACGACAAGACCGCCTACGACGCCCTCAAGGCCAAGTACGACCCGAAAGGGGCCTTCAAGAACTTGTACGAGAAAACAGTCTTGAAAGCGTAATCGGGGTGACAAGCAGCGTGAAATCGAGGAAACCCGGAAGATCACGAACAGGAGGGAACCGGCTGGTTCCCTGCGGGGAAACCCATAGGTCACGAACAGGGCGAAACCGCCTGGTTTCCCCCCGTTACCCTCCTTCCCGGTAGCAGTAAAACACTCTCCCGGGCAGCGTCGTCCGATCGCTCTACGCGGCAACTCAGTCCCGTCGGGTTTCCACCGACACTCTCCTCGAAGGACGACACCTCCCGACGGAGAGGTTTGCTCTTAGCAGGAAGGAGGGTAACGGGAGGGAGCCTGCGGGTTCCCTCCTGTTCGTGACCTGCCGGCGGCTTCGTTCAAGTCGTGGCGCGCACGATCTCACCACCACGCTCCCATACCGTTTCTCGATCCACCAAAAGAAAAGCCGCCCTAAGGCGGCTTTGTTCCCGGGGGGCGGGAACGTAATCGGTTCGTGAAACGAGTTGCCCGCATTCTTGCGAACGACGAACCCCCCTGCAAGCAAAAAAGCGCGCGCTGTGACAATTGTTTACACGCGCGTCCCCGCCGCGGCGCGAGCGTGTGAACTCCTGCGCGATTCACAAATTTTTACGATTCGCGGCGCGGCGCTCCGCGCGCGGAGCAGGCTATCGGCTGGCGAGGCTGGGCGTGAAGGCGAGCACGACGCCGAGCACGACGAAACAGATGAGCGACCACTCCGGGATGGAGAGCCAGAGGAAGGACCAGGGCTTGAGCGTGCAAGGACCGTCGTATTGCAGGAGCGGCGGAATCCAGCTGCCGACATCGGTCTGATCGAGAAATCTCTCGACCGTGGAGCCCACGCACGCACTGGCACGCGCATCGTCGGCCTGCAGGTAGACATGGTAGCCCGCGGCCACCGCGCCGCCGAGTGCGGTGGCCGATCCGAGTATCGCGTAGAACACCGCCATCACGGGTCCCGGCCGGTGGAGGGCTGCGACGAGACTGATCAGTCCCACGGCGACGAAGATCAGCCGCTGGACGACGCACCACGGGCAGGGATCGAGATCCTCGACGTGCTGCAGGTACAGAGCGAAGCCGAGGATCGCCACACACGCGAGGAAAGTGAGCGTGAAGATCCGGCTGGAGCGGTCCGCGATGGTTCGAGGCTCGAGCATGAGCGCCTGCGCTGAGAACTCGCCCGATGATAATGCCGATCGCCGGGTCTCACATCCACGGCGGCCATGGCCTGGAATCTCGCTGGTGCGTGCGGTCGCTCCGGTATACTTCGCGTTTTCCAGCGGGGCTGCAAGCATGGACGCCGAACGCCTGAACACCCTCACGCACACCCTCGCGGACCTCGCCGCGCGCGAGGGTGAGCTGCGGAGGTATCTTTGACTTCGACGCGAAGCAGGCGCGTCTCGTAGCCGTCACCAAAGCGCTGGAAGACCCTAACGTATGGGCCGACGCCAAGCGGGCCCAGGAACTCGGCAGGGAGAAAAAGGCGGTCGACGCAGTCGTCGAGCGCCTCACCGACCTCGGCAACGCATTGCGCGATGCGCGCGAGCTCTTCGAGCTTGCGCGCAGCGAAAGCGACGACGAAATGCTTGCGTCGATCGAGCGGGACGTCGCACAGATCGGCACCACGGTCGAGGACATGGAGTTCCAGCGCATGTTCGCGGACCCCATGGATCCCAACAACTGTTTCGTCGACATCCAAGCGGGCTCCGGTGGCACCGAGGCGCAGGACTGGGCGAGCATGCTCCTGCGCATGTACGTCCGGTACTGCGAGCGCAAGGGATATCGCGTAGATGTGCTCGAGGAGTCGGAGGGCGAGGTCGCGGGGATCAAGAGCGCCTCCATCAAGGTCGCCGGCGAATACGCGTTCGGACATCTGCGCACCGAGACCGGCGTCCATCGACTCGTGCGCAAGTCCCCATTCGATTCCAATGCGCGCCGACACACTTCATTCGCCAGCGTCTTCGTCTATCCCGAGGTGGACGAATCCATCGAGATCGACGTGAATCCGGCCGACCTTCGCATCGACACCTATCGCGCCTCGGGTGCCGGCGGCCAGCACGTCAACCGGACCGACTCCGCGGTACGGATCACCCACGTCCCCACCAACACGGTGGTCCAGTGCCAGAACGACCGGTCGCAACATCGCAATCGCGCCGAGGCGATGGCCATGCTCAAGTCCAAGCTGTATGAGCTGGAGCTTCGCAAGCGGATGGAGGCCAAGCAGGCGCTGGAGGACGCGAAGACCGACATCGGCTGGGGCCACCAGATTCGCTCGTACGTGCTCGACCAATCACGCATCAAGGATCTGCGTACCGGGGTCGAGGTCGGCAATACCCAGTCCGTCCTGGATGGCGACCTCGACGGCTTCATCGCCGCCAGCCTGAAGAAGGGCGTGGGCTTGACCGTGGCGGCGGTGCGGGAGTAGCCGATGCCCGAGGATCCGAAGCCGCCCCAGGACGAGAACCAGATCATCGCCGAGCGGCGCAGCAAGCTTGCCGCCCTGCGCGGCCGAGGAAATGCGTTTCCCAACGATTTCCAGCGCCGGCACCTCGCGGGCGACCTGCACCGGGCGTACGGCGGAATGGCCAAGGAGGAGCTGGAGGGCCATGCCATCCAGGTGGCGGTTGCCGGGCGGATGATGCTGAAGCGCGTCATGGGCAAGGCAAGCTTCGCCACGCTGCAGGACATGAGCGGACGCCTGCAGCTGTACGTGTCGAACGATCACACGGGCGCCGAAGCCCACGCAGCATTCAAGCACTGGGACCTCGGCGACATCCTGGGAGTCGAGGGGACGCTTTTCAAGACTCGCACGGGCGAGCTGACGGTAAATGCCGCATCGGTTCGCCTCCTCACGAAGGCGCTGCGGCCGCTGCCGGAGAAGTTCTACGGCCTCACCGACCAGGAGAGCCGCTACCGTCAGCGCTATGTGGACCTGATCACGGCCGAGGAGACGCGCAGCGCCTTCATCCAGCGCAGCCAGATCATCCAGGAGATCCGCACGTTCATGATCGGGAAAGGCTACCTGGAGGTCGAGACGCCGATGATGCAGCCGATCCCCGGCGGCGCCGCAGCCCGGCCTTTCGTGACGCATCACAACGCGCTGGACATGCGGCTCTACCTGCGCATCGCGCCGGAGCTCT
Source organism: Burkholderiales bacterium (assembly GCA_041617635.1). GTDB lineage: Bacteria > Pseudomonadota > Gammaproteobacteria > Burkholderiales > SG8-39 > JAABRB01. The sequence continues at coordinate 30,986 of JBFJOO010000004.1, forward strand.
ATCTCAAGCGGCTGGTGGTCGGCGGTTTCGAGAAGGTTTTCGAGATCAATCGAAACTTTCGCAACGAAGGTATCTCGACCAAGCACAATCCCGAATTCACCATGCTGGAGTTCTACGAGGCATACCGCGATTACCGATACCTCATGGAGTTCACCGAGGAGCTCCTGCGGACCGTCGCGCAGAACGTCCTCGGCACGCTCCAGCTTCCGTACGGTGAGCATGTCGTCGACCTCGGCAAACCGTTCGAGCGGCTTACCATCGGCGCGGCGATCCGCAAGTTCCATCCGCACTTTTCGGACGCCCAATTGCAGGATCGTTCCGTCCTCGAGCGCGAGATCCGCAAAGCGGGCGCCGAACCGACCGCGGTGTCGGGGCTCGGGACGCTTCAGCTGCAGCTGTTCGAGGCGACCACCGAGCAGATGCTGATCCAGCCCACTTTTATCGTGGAGTATCCGGCCGAGGTGTCGCCGCTCGCCCGACGCAGCGACTCCAATCCCGAGGTCACGGACCGGTTCGAGCTCTACGTGGCTGGCCGCGAGGTGGCGAACGGATTCTCCGAGCTGAACGACCCCGAGGATCAGGCGGCGCGTTTCGACGAGCAGGCGCGCGCGCGCGTGGCAGGCGACGCGGAAGCCATGCACAAGGACGCGGACTACGTGCGCGCGCTCGAGTACGGCCTGCCCCCGACCGCCGGCGAGGGCATCGGCATCGACCGTCTGGTGATGCTGTTTACCAACAGCCCGAGCATTCGGGATGTGATCCTGTTCCCGCATATGCGGCCAGAGACCTGACGATCCGGCGCCGGACTGCGATACCATGTTGACGTAGCGACGCGGCCGCCGCGGGCGGCTGGTCCGGAGCGGAAAGGGAGGGACGATGCGAGGATTGAGCGTACGAACCGCCCGCGTGGCGGGAATCGTCGGGCTGTCGCTGGCGCTCGGCGCCTGCGCTGCGGGCGCGTACTATTTCGACGCCGGGGAAAGCAACCTGATCCGAGGCAACTATGCCGCGACCGACGTTCTGGTCGCGGGCGGGAAAGTGTCCTCGGCCGGCGGCCCGGTGCTGGTGGCAACGGTGGTGGATATCGATCAACTCGATCGTTCATCCACGCTCGGCCGTCTGATCTCCGAGCACGTCGCCTCGCGGCTCGCGCAGAAGGGCTATACCGTCACCGAGCTCAAGATGCGCGATCCGGTCTACATGCGCACGCCGGAAGGCGAGCTCATGCTCTCGCGCGAAGTGCGCGAGATTTCCGCCAAGCACGGCGCACAAGCGGTCGCCGTAGGCACGTATGCGAGCGACACCCGGGGGGCCAACGGCGTCGTGTTCGTGAGCCTGAAGCTCGTGCGCACCACGGACAACACCATCTTGGGCGCTTCGGACTATGCCCTGGTCATGACACGGGGCGGCTACGGGATGCTGCGCACCGTCACGCGGTAGAAGGAATCGCGCCACGGCGTGACTAATTGCGGCCGTCCCCGGACAGGGGGTGGCTAGCCGCCCTGCAATGTGCGGCAGTTCACGCGTTGACACGGGTACTGGCCCGTTTCTCGCTGCATGTCGAACCATGAACTCAAGCAGCTGGTTCGAACATGCGCCACCACGAAGATAGTTACACCGCGGCCAGTCGAGCGTCGGCTCCGGCGCTTCGGCCAGCGTCGGGGGACTGACGTGGTCGTGAGAGATACGACGGTGACCCGAGTCACCGGTCGCCGCGCGCTGGCCGCCGGAGGCTTTCGTGCCCTCGAGGCCGAAGTGCACCTGCATTGCGGTGCGTCCGGTCGTGCCGTGGTGCCTGCCATCCCCTCTGCATCCGGGCGATCGGCGACCACGGGCATTCGGGAGATCGCGACGCTCGTCGATCCGGCGTTGCATGGACTCGATGCACGCCGCCGGGAGGATATCGACAGCAGCCTGGTCAGGCTCAACACCTATTCGCCCATGCGTGTCGGAACGGACGTGCTGGCAGCCTGCTCGATCGCGGCGCTGCGCGCCGCCGCTGACGCGGCCAGCCAACCGCTCTACAGGTACCTCCAGCCGGAAGCGTCACGCGTTCCGCTGCCTGTGGTGGCCACACTGCTCTCATCCGATCCCGCTGCCGTCTTTCGCCGGCTCGCGGTCATTCCAGCGTGCGCGAGCGGCGCCGAGGAGGCCCTGGATGCCTGCGCGGCCATCCACGCTGCCGCCGTGGAGCTCGCGCCGGCGCTCCGCGCGGGAACACCGGCGTTCGCCGACGACGAGCGCGGACTCGAGCTGCTCGTTACCGCCATCGAGCGCGCGGGATTCGTGCCGGGCGAGGAGATTGCGATTTCCGGCGAGCTGCAGGCCGCGCGGTTGTACCGCAACGGCCACTACCGCGGGCCACATGGCGAGCCGCGCGACAGCGATGCGTGGTGCGAGCTCCTCGCAGGGTGGGTCGCGCGCTTTCCGATCGCCATTCTCGAGGACCCCTTCGCAGCCGCCGACCGCGCCGGGCAGCAACGGTTCGTGCGCGCACTCGGCAGCCTGGTGCGGGTGGGCGGGCATGAACTCCTCGCCTGCGACGCCGCGCGCGTCGCCGACGCGGCTGCTGAAAGCCTCTGCGGCGCCATCATTGCCGCGCCGGAGGAAGTCGGAACGATGACCGAGCTGTTCGCAGCCTTCGAAGCCGCGCGCGCGGCGGGATGGGACACTGCGCTGGCTGCCGATGGCGAGGGCGGCGACGACGCCGCGGCGGTGCATCTGGCAGTAGGCTGGAACGCCAGCCTGCTCAAGCTCGGCTCGATCGCAGACCCGGGAAGCGTCGCGCGCTGGAACGAGCTCCTGCGGGTCGAAGCCGGTCTCCGTCCGAGCTACGCGTTCGCGCACGCCCAAACGGCAGCGCGCTTGGTGCATTAGAAGACAAAACCGGTAAGGTTACGAACAGGGGAAAATCGGCTCATTTTCCCCCGTTACCCCCTTTCCCGCTAAGAGCGAACCCGCGCGCGATCATGCGGCCGGTTTGAGGGGTCCGATATAATCCACCGCCGTTCCGCGCGCACCTTATGCCGTCGCGGCGCGCCCGCACCCGTCGTCGATGTCCGCTCCCATCTCCGGCTCGCAGCATCCCCTGCGAGGCATTCTGCTCATCATCGGGGCGGTGTCCATGTTCGCCGTGATGGACACCACGGCGAAATATCTGTCGCAGACGTATCCAGTGCCCGCGATCGTGTGGGCGCGCTACTTCGCCCAGGCGCTATTCATGCTCGTCGTGCTGGGCCCGCGGCTCAAGCTCGATCTGCTCCGGACCCAGCGCCCGGGTCTGCAGCTGGTGCGGGGCGTCACGCTGGCGCTCGCGACGCTCCTCTTTTTCTCGGCGCTGTCGCTCATGCCCATCGCCGAGGCCGCGGCGATCACCTTCGTCTCTCCGCTGCTCCTCACCGCGCTGTCGGTCGTCCTGTTGCGGGAACGCGTGCCCCCCGGCGCCTGGTTCGCGGTCGCGGCGGGCTTTATCGGCGTGCTCATCATCATCCGCCCCGGCGGCGCCGTATTCAGCCCCGCCGCCTTGCTGCCGCTCGCCACGGCATGCTGCTTCGCCGGGTACCAGATCATGACCCGCCAGCTGGCGGGCGTCGACTCGAGCTTCACGACGCTCTTCTATGCGGCGTTGGTGGGCACCGTGTTGACGAGCCTCGTCGTGCCGTTCTACTGGCATCCGCCCGAGACCTTGCTGCACGGCTTTCTCTTCGTGGCGCTGGGGGTGCTCGGCGCAGTGAGCCACTTTGTGCTGATCCGGGCGTTTCATCACGCCCCGGCATCGGTGCTCGCGCCGTTCGTGTACACCCAGCTCGTCGCGGTGCTGCTCCTCGGATACGTCGTGTTCGGCGAGTTTCCGGACGGCGGATCGCTCGCCGGAATGGCGATCATCGTCGCGGCCGGCGTGTTCATCGCGCTCCGCGCGCGGCGCTAGGGGAAACGGAGCGACGCGCGATGGATCTATCGCTTACATCCGCCATCGTCATCCTGTTCCTGGTCATCGACCCGTTCGGAAACATCCCGCTGTTCGTATCGGTGCTGCGCAACGTGGCGCCCGAGCGGCGCACCTGGGTCGTCTTGCGCGAATGGCTCATCGCCCTCGCCCTGTTGCTCGGATTTGTCTTCGCCGGAGAAGGCGTGCTGCGGCTCTTCGGCCTTACCGATCCATCGCTCAACATCGCCGGCGGGACAATCCTGTTCCTGATTGCACTCGGCATGATCTTTCGTCCGGGCGTGGGCGCTTTCGGGAGCCATCCCGAAGGCGAGCCGCTCATCGTGCCGCTCGCGGTTCCCGCAATCGCCGGACCGGGAACGATGGCCACTGTCATCGTCCTCGCCTCTCGCGCGCCTGAACGGGCCCTGGAGTGGACCGTCGCGATCGCAGTCGCGATGCTCGCGAGCCTCGTGGTGCTGGTATTCGCCGAGCGGCTGGCGCGATACGTCGACAAGCGGGCGCTTGCCGCGGTCGAGCGGTTGTTCGGCCTGATCCTCACCGCATTCGCGATCGAGATGGTGCTGCGGGGAATTGCGGCGTTCGTCGCAACTTTGCGATGACCGCACGTTAGCCGCGCGTCACGGACGGAAGGCGTTCATGACACGAGCACGAATCCCGTCAATCCGCCCGCCATGTGCAGCAGGGTCTGGCACTGAAGCATCCAGATGCCGGGGTTGTCCGCGACCAGCGCAATCTCAATCGATTGACGGCGTCCGACGAGGACCGTGTCGCCCATCGGGCGGTGCGGTGCGGGTCGCCCGTTGCGCGTGATCAGCCGGAAGACGTGCCCGTGGAGATGGATCGGATGATCCCAGCCGGTATCGTTCCGGATCGCAATGATGTAATGACCGCCGCGCTTCAGGCTCAACAAAGGCGGATCCCCCTGGCCCTTGCCGGACACGCCATCGATTGCCCATGCGAGGTGGTGCTCGCGCAGCATCTGTCCGATTGTCAGCACCTCGCCGCGCACTTGGGCTTCGCGCAGCGAGCCCATTGCGCCACCCTGCAGCACGAGCTCGCGGCGCTCCGCGCGCGCCAAATCGGGCTCGGGCACCGGATTCGGGGGCAGCCTGGGAGGCGGCTCGAAGGCCCTGCGCAGGGGCGCTTCGTCACGGTAGGAGATTTCCGAGAGCTCAGCGCGTGCGCCCGTGTGGTACGCATCCTCGATGAGATGCCGCCCGCCGGGCCGGCCGGTGCAATCCAGGACCAGGTCCGCGCGCATGCCCGGTCCGAGAATCAGGGCGCCCCCGCCGAGCGCGTGTGGCTCCACCGGCTGGCCATCGAGGGCAATGACCGTCGGATCGTGATCTGCGAATCGCAAGCCGAGGATGCGCGCGACGCAGGCATTCACCAGGCGCAGTCGAACACGCTCGCCCGAGCGGACATCGAGCGGCGCTTCGCGCGCGTGACGTCCGTTAATCGTGATTGCGCTTCCCAGCCGTCCCGCGTGCGACAGGTCATGCAAATCCCGAAAGTCGTCCTGAATCACCGCCCCGCGGTCGAGCCGCCAGTCGGCAATCACCCAGAGGAGATCGCGATCGACTTCGACGGGGCCACGTTCGTCCACGATGAGCGCGCCGTGCAGGCCGCGCGCAACCTGTTCGTACGCTGCGAGCTGGGAGTGATACCAGTACGTTCCCGCATCCTGGGCGACGAACTCGTAATCGAAGACCTGGCCGGGGCCGACGGGTAGTTGCGTGACATGCGGCACGCCGTCCATGCGATTCGGCAGGCGCACTCCGTGCCAGTGGATCGTCGTGTCCTGACCGGGCAGCCGGTTGGCGAGGCGCACTCTCAGCCGCTCCCCCTGCTTCAGCCGAAGCACCGGCCCCGGTGTCACGCCGTTGTAGCCCCAGATCGCCGTCCGGGGATACGTCGCGGGCAAGAGCGGCTGCATCGCGGCGATCGCTTCGAGGACGATCCGCGAGTCGTCCGCCGGAGCTTCGGCCAAGGCAGCCGGCATCACCGCGGAAGCGAGCGCGATGCCCGCCGATTGCTTCAAGAACGCACGTCTGGGCACCAGGTCGGGGGCGCGCGCATCGGCGCGCACCCGATCGGCGTCACGAGTCACTCCCTACTCCCCACTCCTCGCTCCTCGTCCCTCATTTCTCACTCACCCATCACATGCGCTCGAAGATCGCGGCGATGCCCTGCCCGCCGCCGATGCACATCGTCACGAGCGCATACCGCTTGTCGATGCGGGCGAGCTCGTACAGCGCCTTCACCGTGAGGATCGCCCCCGTCGCGCCGACCGGATGGCCCAGCGCAACCGCGCCGCCATTGGGATTCACGCGGGCGGGGTCGAGACCGAGATCACGCGTCACGGCCATCGCCTGCACCGCAAACGCCTCGTTCGACTCGATGACGTGCATGTCGGACGGCTTCATGCCGGACTTCTCAAACACGCGCTTCACCGCCGGAATCGGGCCAAGCCCCATCACCTGCGGCTCGACACCCGCATGGGCGTAGGCCACCAGCCGCGCGAGCGGCTTGAGCCCCTGCTTTTCGGCCGCCGCACGCTCCATCAGCACGATCGCCGCCGCACCGTCGTTAATGCCGGACGCATTGCCCGCGGTGACCGAACCATCCTTCTTAAAGGCCGGTTTGAGCTTTGCCATGTCCTCCAGCTTCGCGCCCTTGCGCACGTGCTCGTCGGTGTCGAAGATCACGGTCCCTTTCCGGCCCTTGATCTCCACCGGAACGATCTGGCTCTTGAACCGGCCCGCCTCGATCGCCGCCTCCGCGCGTCGGTGGCTTTCCAGCGCGAATGCATCTTGCTCATCGCGGGTGATGCCGTACTTTGCGGCGATGTTCTCGGCGGTGACGCCCATGTGCCCATGGCCGAACGGATCGTGCAGCGCGGCGGTCATGGCGTCGAGCGCGGCTGCGTCGCCCATGCGCTGCCCCCAGCGGGCCGCCGGCAGGAAGTAGGCGGCGCGGCTCATGCTCTCCGCTCCGCCGCCCACCGCCACGTCGCAGTCGCCGAGCATGATGTGCTGTGCAGCCGAGACGATCGCCTGCAAGCCACTGCCGCACAGGCGATTCACCGTCAGACACGGCGTGCCGACCGGCAGTCCCGCGTCCACCGCCGCAACGCGGGAGATGTACATATCGCGCGCCTCGCCGTGGATTACGTTGCCGATCACGGCGTGCCCGACCGACGCGGGATCGATCTTCGCGCGCGCTACCGCCTCGCGGATTGCGGTGGCCCCGAGCTGGGTGGGCGGGACGTCCTTCAGCGCGCCACCGTAATCGCCGATCGCGGTGCGCGCTCCCGAAAGCACTACGACTTCACGTGCCATGATTCCCTCCTGCGTGTGCGCCGCGCGCGATTCCGGCGCGGCGGTTGTGCCCTTCCCGGGGTGCGGAAAGGATGAGTCGATGCGACCCGCTCACGCCGGGCCGCGGTTCACGTCAATTCATCGGCGCCCGCTCCCGTCGGCGCGCGGCCGAACCGGCCGCCGCCCCGTAGAGATCATGCGCATCGGCACGCGCGACGCGTACGTCCAGCCAGTCGCCGGGCTGAACCTTGCGCGGCGGCTCGACGTAGACGACCCCGTCGATCTCCGGTGCATCGGCCGACGAACGTCCGATCGCGCGCTCCGCCTCGACCGCATCGATGAGCACCCGCACCGTCTTGCCCACTTTGCGCGCGAGGCGCCGCGCGCTGACACGCTCCTGCACGGCCATGAACCGCGCCCGGCGCTCTTCCTTGAGCGCTTCGGGCACCGATCCGGGCAGCGCGTTGGCCGCCGCGCCGTCCACCGGAGAGTAGACAAAGCAGCCGACCCGATCGAGCTCCGCTTCCTCGAGAAACCCGAGCAGCTCCGCGAATTCCGCCTCCGTCTCGCCCGGAAATCCGACGATGAAAGTGCTCCGTATCGTGAGCTCCGGGCAAACTTCGCGCCAGGCGCGGATCCGCTCTAGATTTCGCTCACCGCTCGCAGGGCGCTTCATGAGCTTGAGGATGCGCGGGCTCGCGTGCTGAAACGGGACGTCGAGATACGGCAGCACCTTTCCCTCGCTCATCAGCGGTATGACGTCGTCGACGTGCGGGTACGGATAGACATAGTGCAGACGGACCCAGACGCCGAGCGTGCCGAGCGAGCGCGCGAGATCGGTCAGGTGCGTTCTCACCGGACGACCTCCCCAGAACCCAGTGCGATAGCGTACGTCCACGCCGTAGGCGCTCGTGTCCTGCGAGATCACCAGCAGCTCCTTCACGCCCGCGGCGACCAGCCGCTCGGCCTCGCCCATGACGTCGCCGATCGGGCGGCTCACGAGATCGCCCCGCATCGACGGGATGATGCAGAACGTGCACCGATGATTGCAGCCTTCGGAGAGCTTGAGATAGGCGTAGTGCCTTGGCGTCAGCCGGACTCCTTGCGGCGGCACCAGATCGACGAACGGATCGTGCGGCCGCGGCTGCGCGGCGTGCACGGCGGCCATGACCGCGCCGACATCGTGCGGACCGGTGACCGCCAGCACGCCGGGGTGCGCACGCCGGATGACGTCGCCCTTTGCCCCGAGGCAGCCGGTGACGATGACGCGCCCGTTCCGCTCGAGCGCCTCGCCGATCGCGTCGAGCGACTCCGCCACCGCAGGATCGATGAACCCGCAGGTGTTGACGATGACGAGATCCGCGTCGTCGTAGGTGGGCGACGTTCCGTAGCCCTCCGCGCGCAGCTGCGTGAGGATGCGCTCCGAGTCGACGATCGCCTTGGGGCAGCCGAGCGAAACGAACCCGATCTTTGGCGTCGACGCCATGACCCGGTCGCGCTTACGCCTTGTCGTCGGGCTCGTCGACCGGCGGCTTGGATTCTTCCTGTGCCGGCGGCTGGGGAAACCCGCCGAAGGCGTTGAACATGTTGCGGGTCTGCGCCTGCAGCTGATCCTGCATCTGCGCAAACATGTTCTTGCTCTGCTCGAGATACGTCTGCATCAGGCTCTGCATGGCCGGCCCCTGGAACGTCAGGAACTGGGACCAGACCTCCTGGTTGCCTTTCGCCGAGTCGCCGTAGAGCGAGCGCGACTGCTCCTGCAGGTTCTTCTGGATCTCCATGAACGCCTGGATGTTGCGCTCCAGGTAGTTGCCCATGATTCCCTGCATGGCATTGCCGTAGAAGCGGATGAGATGGGTCAGCGCATCGTGCGAGAACATCGGCGAGCCGGCGGACTCCTCCTCCAGGATGATCTGCAGCAGGATCTGGCGGGTGAGATCCTCATTGGACTTCGCGTCCAGCACTTGGAACTTCTCGTGCTTGAGCACCAGCTCCTTGACGTCGGCGAGCGTGATGTAGCTCGACGTCTGCGTGTCGTAGAGCCGGCGGTTGGGGTACTTCTTGATCAATCGGACGGATTCGGGCATCGTGCTTTCGATTCTCGCTGATTTCATGGCGCGCTCGCGGGACTGCAATGATGCCACCGACGGACCGACGGCACCGCTTGCAAGATTCCTTCAGAAAGGGTAATTTGCTGCGTTGCAGCAATTCCGGGTCTCCACTCTAGGTCCTCCCCGTACGCGTTCGCGAGACCCTTCGTCAACCCGATAGCACGAGGCCCCTCATGACCGATCCCACCAAACAGATGGCCGACTGGAACCAGGCTGCGGTCGAGGCCGCAATGAGCTACGCCCGCACCGGACTCACCACCGCGGAACAGTTGCTGCGGCTCAATCTCGACGCCGCGCGTGCGACGCTGGAGCAGAACAGCAAAGCGACGCGCGAGCTCCTTACGGCGAACGATCCCCAGGATCTCATGGCGCTCCGCAGCCGGCTTGCGGAAACCAACATGCAGCATGCGGCGGCATACGCGAACAGCGTGTACGAGCTCGTCTCGGAAACGCAGTCCACCCTCGCCAAGATGTTCGAGGACGGCGTCGCGACCTTTTCCAAGGACGTGGCCGCGTCCGCCGACAAGTTGGGCAAGAACGCGCCCGGCGGCGAGATGCAGGCTGCCGCTCTCAAGACGACGCTGGCCGCCACCTCCGCGATGATGGAAAGCCTCAACCAGGCCACGCGCCAATTCGCGACGCTCTCCGAGGCCGCCATGAAAGCGGCGGCGGCGCAGATGGTGCGTGGCGCGACGAAGAAATAGCCCCACTATTGCTCCCGCCTTCCCGCCCCGCGCGTCCGCGCGGGGCATTGCGCTCGCGCCGCCCGCGTCGGCGCACCGGACGCCAACGCGGGCGCGCTCGAGCGTTCAGTACATGTGCTGGCCACCATTGATCGCGATGTTCGCGCCGGTCACGAACGCGGCCTCCTCCGAGCAGAGGTAGATGATGAGACCCGCCACCTCGTCCGGCTTGCCGAGGCGGCCGACCGGAATTTGCGGGACGATCTTGGTGTCGAGGATCTCCTTCGGGATGGCCATCACCATCTTGGTGCCGATGTAGCCCGGGGAGATCGTGTTGACCGTCACGCCCTTGCGGGCGACCTCCAGGGCAAGCGCCTTGGTGAATCCGTGCATCCCCGCCTTGGCCGCCGAATAGTTCGTCTGACCGAACGCACCCTTCTGGCCGTTCACTGACGAGACGTTGATGACGCGGCCCCACCCGCGTTCGACCATGCCGTCGCAGACCGGCTTGGTCATGTTGAAGACGCTGTCGAGATTGGTCTTCATCACGGCGTCCCAGTCGAGCTTGCCCATCTTCTTGAAGGTCATGTCGCGGGTGATGCCGGCGTTGTTCACCAGGATGTCGACCGGCCCGACCTCCGATTCGACCCGCTTCACGCACTGCTGGCAAGACTCGAAGTCGGCGACGTCTACCGGAACCGGGTGGAAGTCATAGCCGTTCGCTTTCATTTCCGCGTTCCACGCTTCGACCTTCTTGTTCCCCGGCGAGTGGGTCACGACCACCCGAAACCCCGCGTCATGCATCTTCGCGCTGATCGATTCGCCCAGGCCACCCATGCCTCCCGTAATCAAAGCCACTCGATTTGCCATCGTCGTCCTCCTTGGTTCCTGGCCCCCGTTCGCGACGCTGGTTGGATTATGGCATGCCCGCGGACCGGCGCCCGCGGGTCCAACCGCGTCAGTCCATGTGCAGGCCGCCGTTGATCGAGATGTTCGCGCCGGTGATGTAACCAGCCTCCTCGGAGCAAAGGTACGCGATCAGCCCGGCGATCTCTTCGGGCTCGGCGAGCCGCCCCATCGGAATCGAGCCGACGATGTTCTCGAGAATCTCGGGTTTCATCGCGCGCACCATGTCGGTGTTGACATAGCCCGGCGAGAGGGTGTTCACGGTGACGCCTTTTCTCACGACCTCCTGTGCGAGGGCCTTGGAGAACCCGTGCATGCCGGCCTTGGCCGCCGAGTAATTGGTCTGGCCGAACTGGCCCTTGAGCGCATTCACCGAGGAGATGTTGACGACCCGCCCCCACCCGCGCTCCATCATGCCGTCGATCACCTGGCGCGTGACGTTGAACACCGAGTTGAGATTGGTGTTGATCACCGCGTACCAGTCACCGGGCGTCATGCGCCGGAAAACGCCGTCGCGGGTGATCCCGGCGTTGTTCACCAGCACCTCGACCGGGCCGACCCGCGATCGGAGCTTGTAGAACATCTCCGCGCAGGACTCGTACTCCTCGACGTTGCCCTCGGCCGAGTAGACATCGTACCCCTCGCTGCGCATCGTCTGCAGCCACTCGTCCTTCTTCTCGTATCCCGGCAGGCAGTTGGCGACAACCTTGTTGCCGTCCCTGGCGAGCCGCTTGCAGATCGCCGTGCCGATGCCCCCCATGCCACCGGTCACGAACGCGACGCGTTGAGTCATTCCGAGCTTCCTTCCATTTTGGAAGCTTTCTCGACGCCATCGCCCGTGATGCTGCAGCCCAAGAGCGAGGGACACGAACGAGGGGGGACTCCCCCTTGTCTATCCCCGAAGGAACAAGGGGCGCGCCCCTTGTACATCCCCACTTCATCAAGACGCTTCATTTCCTAGATGGCTCCCTGCTGCAGCATCCGCGCACCGGTGGCGATTCATGTCCCGCCGCCGGCTGCGCCTGCATTGCCTAGCGCTCGACCGCCAGGGCGACGCCCATCCCGCCGCCGATGCAAAGCGACGCGAGCCCCTTGTGGGCATCCCGGCGAATCATCTCGTGGATCAGCGTCACCAGGATGCGGCAACCCGATGCCCCGATCGGATGGCCGATCGCGATTGCCCCGCCGTTTACGTTGATCTTCGAGGTGTCCCAGCCCATTTCCTTGTTCACCGCACAGGCCTGCGCCGCGAACGCCTCGTTGATCTCCATCAGATCGAGGTCCTGCGGCTTCCAGCCCGCCTTGGAAAGACAGAGCTTGGAAGCCGGCACCGGACCCATCCCCATGATCTGCGGATCGACGCCCGCTGACGAGTAGGCCTTCACGCGCACGAGCGGCTTGAGACCCAGTTCCGCGGCCTTCTTGGCCGACATCATGATCACTGCTGCAGCGCCGTCGTTCAGGCCCGAGGCGTTGCCGGCCGTCACCGTACCCTGCTTGTCGAAGGCAGCCCGCAGCGCGGCGAGCGCTTCGATCGTCGTGCCGTGCTTCGGATACTCGTCGGTGTCGAACGCGAGCGGGGCGCCCTTCCGCTGCGGGATCTCGACTGGCACGATCTCGTCCTTGAACTTGCCGGCTTTCTGCGCTTCCTCGGCTTTGCGTTGCGACTCGAACGCGAAGCGGTCCTGGTCCTCGCGGGTGATGCCGTACTTCTTGGCGACGTTCTCGGCGGTGACGCCCATGTGGTACTGGTTGTACACGTCCCACAGGCCGTCGACGATCATCGAGTCCTGCAGCTTCGCGTCCCCCATGCGAAACCCGCCGCGCGATCCCATCATGACGTGGGGCGCGAGGCTCATGCTCTCCTGGCCGCCCGCCACCACGATCTCGGCGTCACCCGCCTTGATCGCCTGCGCCGCGAGGTGGGTCGCTTTCAGTCCCGAGCCGCACACCTTGTTGATGGTCATCGCAGGAACCATGTCGGGCAGGCCTGCACGAATGGACGCCTGGCGCGCGGGGTTCTGACCCACTCCCGCGGTCAGCACCTGACCGAGGATGACCTCGGACACCTGCTCGGGCTTCACGCCCGATTTCGCCAGCAGCGTCTTGATCAAGTGCGCGCCCAGATCCGACGCGGGAATTTTCGAGATCGCCCCGTTGAAGCTTCCTACCGCGGTACGGGCCGCGGCGACTATGACGACGTCAGTCATGCTGTGCCTCCTTTGCAGAACTCCGGACCAGAGGGTCCATTCTTCACACCACCCGGAACTGCACGTAGCGTCCCGGCGCATTCTCGATGCGCTTGTACTTGCCGCCGCCCAATCGCTTGGGCGCCGGCTTCTCGCTGCCCGCGTGCTGCGCGAGCCAGGTGTTCCAGTCGCTCCACCAGCTACCCTTCACCTCTCTCGCGGCCGCGAGCCACGGCTCGGGCGACTCGGTGAGCAGCTCGCTCGTCCAATAGCTACGACGGTTCTTGGCCGCCGGGTTCACCACTCCCGCAATATGACCGCTCGCCCCGAGGACGAACCGCACGCGGCCGCGCAGCAGGCGGGTCGATGCATAGGCGGCCTGCCACGGCACGATGTGGTCCTCGCGCGTGCCGAGCAGGTACGCCGGCATCCGCAGCCTGCCAAGGTCGACCCGCTCGCCGCAAACCGTGAGGGCGCCCGGCTCCCGCAACCGGTTCTCGAGATACATGTTGCGCACGTACCAGCAATACATCGGCCCGGGCAGATTGGTCGAATCGGCGTTCCAGTAGAGGATGTCGAACGCCTCCGGGGACCGGCCCTTCAAGTAATTGTTGACGACGTACGCCCAGACGAGGTCGTTCGCGCGCAGCATGGAGAAGACAAACGCGAGATTGCGCCCGTCCATGATGCCGCCCGCCCCGAGCTCGGCCTCCTTCGCGGCCACGCTCGCCTCGTCGACGAAGAGACCGATCTCGCCGGGGTCGGAATAGTCGAGCAGCGTGGCGAGGAGCGTGAGGCTTTCGGCCGGCTCCTCGCCGCGCGCGGCGAGCACGGCGAGCGCCGTGGCTAGCAACGTCCCGCCGACGCAGAATCCGAGGGCATTCACCTTGTCGGTCTTCGCGATCGCGCGCGACACCTCGAGCGCGCGAATCACGCCATCGCGTATGTAGTCGTCCCAGGTGAGGCTCCCGAGCTCGGCCGTGACGTTCCGCCACGAGACGAGGAACACCGTATTGCCCTGCTCGACCGCGTAGCGTACGAATGAATTCTCTCGAGTCAGGTCGAGCACGTAGAACTTGTTTATGCACGGCGGAACGATCACCAGCGGCCGCGCGCGCACCTTCTCCGTCGCCGGCTTGTACTGGATGAGCTGGATCAGCTCGTTCTCGAAGACCACGGCGCCGGGCGACGCCGCGAGATTCTTGCCCACGCCGAACGGCGCCTCGGCGGTGGTCGATATGCGCCCCTTGGCGACGTCGCCGAACAGGTTCTGCGTGCCGCGGGTGATAGTCTCGCCGTTCGTCTCGCGCGCGAGCCGCATCACCTCCGGATTGGTTGCAGCAAAGTTCGCCGGGCTCGAGGCGTCGATGAACTGCCGCGTGAAGAAGCGCAACTGTCCCTTGGCGCGCGGCTCGATCTCGGCGGCGTCGACCAGCTCGCTCAGGAACCGCGCGTTGAGCAGGTAGTTCTGCTTGATGAAGTCGAAGTACGCGTCGTCGCGCCACTCGGGGGCCGCGAACCGCCGATCGCCGGCCTCCGGCCGTGCCACGGGGTCCTGGTCTGCACCGAGGCGACGCGCGAACATCGCTTGCCACAGGACCGCCGTGCGCTGATAGTGCGCCGAATAGAGTTCCATCGCACGCGTCGAGTGTGTCGACCAATCCGCGAACTGCCGGGAGACGTCCGCGTCCGGCCCGCGGGCAAGCCACTGCAGCAGACCGGTCACGACGGCCGCGCCGGGCTGGAGCACGGGGTCGGGCGACGAGGGAAAGTTGGACGGCGGGGTATAGGGTAGAAACACTTCGCGGTGCCGCAACAACGCGTTGACCGAGAGATAACAACCCAGTATTGCACCGCACAATCAGAGTGTCAAGAAAGCTCCGGCGCTGCCGGTATTCACTGCGGAAACAATCACTAGAATGTCGCTTTCCCGTCACGCGCCCGGGGGCGCATGCCCGTGTATATCGTCGCGATCGCCTGGCTCTTCGTAACCATCCTGATGGCGGTGACCGAACGCAGCGTCACCGCAGGATTGCTCACGTTCCTTTTCTACGGGCTCGCGCCGCTCATGCTCTTCTGGTGGCTGGTCGCGACCCCGAAACGGCGTGCCCGAAAGGCCGCCCGCGGCGCCTCAGTGCGAATGGAGCAGCGCCCCGACGAGCCAGATCAGCAGCACCCCCGCCGCGATCAATAGCATCTGCTGCGCGGTGGCGCGCAGCTCGGTGCGCTTGTGCAAGCCGGGGATGAGATCGGCGACGGCGACGTAGATCATGCTCGCTGCAGCCACCGCGAGAAGGATGTTCGACCATTCCTGCATCTGCTTGAGTGCGAAGTAGCCGGCGAGTCCGCCGATGACCATCGCGAGGCTCGAGAGCAGGTTGAGCATGAACGCCCGAGCACGGCTGTATCCGGAATTCAGCAGGATCAGGAAGTCTCCGATCTCCTGCGGGATCTCGTGCGCGATCACCGCCGTCGCGGTGACGATGCCGAGCGACGTGTCCTGCATGAATGCCGCGGCGACCAGCACGCCGTCGACGAAATTGTGGAAGCCATCGCCCACCAGTATGAGCAGGCCTGATCGACCGTGGTCGTGCCCGCCGCGCTCCTGCAGATCCTGGTTGCGCGACTCGTCATCGCCGATGTGATAGTGCCGCCACAACACGAGCTTCTCGAGCAAAAAGAATCCGAGAATGCCGATGAGCACCGCAGCGGCGACGCCGCGGTAGTCGTTCGTGCTTTCGAGCGCGTGGGGCAGGATCTCCAGGAATGCCGCGCCGAGCAGCGCGCCGATCGCGAAGCTCACCAGGGCGCTGACCCAGCGCTGTGGCGTCGTGAGCGAGAAAAGCGCCGCACAGACGACCGAAAGAATCCCTCCGGCGACACACGCCGCCGTGATGTAGCCCAGCGTTCCCATTCAGTCCATCCAGACGAGCGTTGCCATGCGTCCGGTCGTGCCGTCGCGGCGATACGAGTAGAACCGGTTTGGCTCACCGTAGGTGCAGAACGCACCGCCATGCACCGCGGTGACGCCCGCCGCGCTCAAGCGCCGCCGGGCAAGCGCATACAGATCCGCGTGGTATTTGCCCGGCGCGCCGGGGCGAAACGCGGCGCGGGCTCCCGGATCCCGCGCGGCGAACGACTCGTAGACGTCCTGCCCGACCTCGTACGCCGCCTGGCTGATCCCCGGACCGAGCCACGCGACCACTTCGCCGCCGGGAACACCCATCCGGGCGAGCGTCGCCTCGATGACTCCGCTCGCCAGTCCGCGCCAGCCCGCGTGCGCGACACCCACGACGCGTCCCGTACGCGCCGCCAGCAGGACCGGCAAGCAGTCCGCGGTCAAGACCGCGCAAACTCGGTGGCGGGTGCGCGCCACGGCGCCGTCGGCGCGCGCGAGAGGCGGGGCGTGCTCCAGCTCCACGACATCGGTGCCATGCACCTGCTCGAGCCAGCTCGGGTCGACGGGTAGATGCATGCGCAGCGCTTCCCGGTTCCGCGCGACCGCGCCGGGATCATCGCCCACTCGCGCACCGAGATTCATTCCAGCGTAACGGCCGCGGCTCACGCCGCCCGCGCGCGTCGTGGTGAGCGCGCGCACAGTGGCGATCACCGGCCAATCGGGCACGATCCAGTCCTGCGGGTGGGGCACCATCAGTCGAGCGCGTCCAGCAGCGCGCGCATGTCGGCGGGCAGAGGCGACTCCCAGGCGGCGGGCGCGCCGGTCCCCGGATGCACGAGCGCGAGCCGCGCGGCGTGCAGCGCCTGGCGTCGGAACGGCGGCAGCCCTTCGCGACGCGCGGGACGCTGCCCATAGACGGGGTCCCCGACGATCGGATGCCCAATCGAGCGCATGTGCACGCGTATCTGATGCGTCCGCCCGGTCTCGAGACGGCATTTCACCAGCGTTGCCCGAGCAAACCTGCGGAGCACGGCATAGCGCGTGAGGGCGGGCTTGCCGCGCACCACGACCGCCATGCGCGTCCGCTCGACGGGATGCCGTCCGATGGGAGCATCGACCACCCCGTCCGCGCGAACCACCCCGTGAACCAGCGCCAGATACTCCCGCCCGATCGTGCGCGCCTGCAGCTGCCGTACCAGATCGGTCTGCGCCTCGGCGGTCTTGGCGATCACCAGCAATCCGCTCGTGTCCTTGTCGAGGCGGTGCACGATTCCGGCCCGCGGCAGCGCCCCGCATTGCGGCGCATGGTGCAGGATCGCGTTGAGCAGCGTGCCCTCCCAGTTTCCGCTGCCCGGGTGCACGACGAGGCCGGCCGGCTTGTCGACCACCAGCAGCGTGTCGTCCTCGTAGACCACGCTGAGCGCGATGGGTTCGGCGCGAAAGGCGCCCCCCTCCCCGGGCTCCCAATCCGCGCCCGGATCGATCCGCACGCGCTCCCCGCCCCAGACCTTGCGCTTGACGTCCACGCCTGCGGAATCGAGCGTGATCCGACCTGCGCGCACCCAGGCCTGCAATCGGCTGCGCGAGTGCTCGGGAAACATGCGGGCCAGCGCCTGATCGAAGCGCAGTCCGGCCAGGTCTTTCGGCACCAATCGCTCGATCTCGGCGCTATAATGTTGCGCGATCGTCACCGTGCTCCGCCGGACCAAAAGGGCCTCGTCTTGCGCCTCATATTCAACCCGCGATCAATCGCCAACATGCGGCGTAGTTTAGCGTTTCTTCTGTGCGCCGCGATGCTCGCCGGCTGCGGCATCCTGAAGTTCGGCGAGGACGATCCGACCACAGGCTGGACGGCGCAGCGCCTCTACGAAGAGGCCAAGAGCGAGATGAGCAACGGCAGCTACGATCGGGCGATCAGCTACTTCGAGAAGCTCGAGTCGCGCTATCCGTACGGGCGCTATGCGCAGCAGTCGCAGCTCGAGATCGCCTACGCCTACTATCGCAACAACGATCCAGGCTCGGCAATCGCCGCCTGCGACCGCTTCATCAAGCTGCATCCCAACCACCCGACCGTCGATTACGCGTACTACCTGAAGGGGGTGGTCAACTTCTACGAGGACCAGAGCGCGCTTGCCCGATGGTCCGGCCAAGACCCGACGGAACGTGACCCGCGTTCGGCGCGCGACTCGTTCGCGGCGTTCAAGGAGCTGGTGAACCGCTTTCCGAAAAGCAAGTACGTGGCCGACGCCACGGCACGGATGAACTACCTGGTGAACGGGCTCGCCGCGCACGAAGTGCACGTCGCCCGGTTCTACATGGAGCGCGGCGCCTTCGTCGCGGCCGCGAACCGGGCCCAGTACGCGGTCAAGACCTACCCGGAGACGCCCGCCGTCGAGGAAGCGCTCTACATCACTGCGCGTGCGTACGAGAGGCTCGGGATGAAGGATCTCCAGGCAGACGCGGAGCGTGTGCTGCGCACGAATTTTCCGAACAGCCCGGCGCTCAAGGGCGGAACTCTCGGGCCCACCGCGCCCTGGTGGAAATTCTGGGCGCCCCGGAATTACTAGAAGCTATCTCGAAATCACTGCAGCGCTTCTTTGAGATAGGTTCTAGACCGCGATCCCCTGTTCCCGGATGTGGTCGTTGATCACGGACTTGATATCCGGATCCGCGCCGAAGCCCAGCGCGACCGCGCGCGGCGTGTCGAACCGGACTGGCCAGGTGTCGACAATCGCCTTGATGCGCGCGTCCACCTTGAAGCGCACCCGCCCAGCAACCTCCGGGCCGGCGATCCGGCGAAGTTCGTCGATGGCCTGCCGGATCGTCACCGTGATGCCGGGAAGATTGAGGACCCGATTGCTGCCCCACGCAGACTCCGGCAGCTCGTGCGCATGCACGAACGCCTCGGTCACCTTGCGCGGCGAAAGCAGCCAAATGCCGGTCGTTTCAGGCAGCGGGCAATCGTAGGTCTGGCCGCCGAGCGGCTCGCGCAGGATCGCGCTCGCGAACGAAGACGCCGCCAGGTTCGGCTTTCCCGGGCGTACCACGATGGTTGGCAGCCGCAGGCAGCGCCCGTCGAGAAAACCGCGCCGCGAGTACTCGGTGATCAGGTACTCGCCGATGACTTTCTGGGTGCCGTAGGAGGTCTGTGGAGCCGGCGTCGTCGCATCGCCGAGTATCGGGGGAAGCTCGCCGCCGAACGCGGCGACCGAGCTTGCGAATATCAGCCGGGGCGGACGAGCCAGCGCGCGGCACGCCTCGAGGAGCGCCCGGGTCCCATCGAGATTGACACGCATGCCGAGCTCGAAATCAGCCTCCGCGCCGGCGCTCACGACCGCCGCGAGGTGGAACACCGAGGCGGTATCGGACTCGAGCGCCGCGGCAATCGTTCCCGGAGCGCTCAGATCGCCTTGCACGCATTGCAGGCGCGCATCGACCTCGGGCGGAAACGCGGTGTCGAGAAGCTTGATCTGGGTGATCGGCGCGGCCTTCCCGTCGTGACCGGTCAGCGTGCCGCGCTCGAGCAGCGTGCGGGCCAGGCGATGACCGAGAAACCCGCCGCCGCCGGTGATGAAGACCTTCATCGTTCCTCCCTAATGGCGCCATTCGCCGCGGAGCGCGGCGCAGGCACAACTCATTCTAATCAACCTGTGAGTGCTGCGCCGGCAAGCTGAGGCTCGGCCATCCCGAAAAAGCGCTCCACCTCCTCGAGGTCGCGCGTCCGCCGCATCGGCGGAAGCGCGGCCAGCAGCCGCGCGCCGTAGGGTCGCGAGACCAGCCGCGGATCGCATATCACCAGCGCGCCGCGGTCATGCTCGTCGCGAATCAGGCGGCCCGCGCCCTGCTTGAGGAGCAGCGCCGCCTCGGGCAGCTGAAGCTCGGTGAATGCGTTGCGCCCGGCGCGCTTCAGGGCGGCGAGCCGCGCCGCGAGCACGGGATCGTCCGGCGGCGCGAAGGGCAGCTTGTCGATCACCACCACCGAGAGCGCCTCGCCGCGAACGTCCACCCCCTCCCAGAAGCTCGCGCTGCCGACCAGCACGGCGTTGCCCAGCCGGCGAAATCGATCGAGCAGCTCGCTGCGCGATCCCTGCCCCTGGACGAGCAGCGGATAGGCCCACGCCGCGGACTCGAACGCGTCGCGCAACCTCGCGTGCGCGTGCCGCATCGCTCGCAACGTGGTGAAGAGCAGGAACGCGCGCCCGCCGCTCGCCCGGATCACCGGCAGCGCCGCATCCACCACGGCATCGGTATGCGCGGTGCTGTTGGGCTCCGGCAGCGCGCGCGGCACGTAGAGCAGCCCCTGCGTCGGGTAGTCGAATGGACTGCCCCAGCTTGCGCTCTCGGCGTCCTCGAGCCCCATCAAGCGCTGGAAATGGGAAAAATCGCCATCCACGGCGAGCGTCGCGCTGGTCAGGACCCACGCGCGCGAGTGGCCTTCCTGGTTCGCACCATCGGCGGCGGATTCGCGCACCGACCCGTCCACCTCGCGCCTGAAAATCCCGGCAACCGACAGCGGCGTCGCATGGAGCGTCAGCGAGCGGGTGTGCACCTCGGCCCAGCGCACGAGCTCGTCGGCAGCTTCCCCGCGCCAAGCCTTCACCCGCTCGGCGAGTTCCCCGGCGCGCGCGGCGCAGTTCGCGAGACCTTCGCCCCGCTCGGCAACCCGACCCAGTCCGGCGGCCAGAGCGCCGAGGGCCGCGCTCATGCCTTCGAGCGCGCCCCGAAACCCTGCGTCGCGCACGAGCAGCGCCGCCGGCAGCCGACCCTCTTTCAGGTGAACGGCGAGGCGCAAATCGCGCGCCGACTTGTCCGCAGCGCGGATCAGCTCACGCAAGTCGGCCACATCGGGGGCCTCCGCAAGACCCTCGGCCAGCGCATCGCGGCACAACTCGAGCACCTGGCCGGTCGTGACGCTCCGCCCGAAAAAAAGCGTCGCTGTACCCGGAAGCTGATGGGCCTCGTCGAGTATGACGGTGTTGCAGGCCGGAAGCAGCTCGGCCATTCCTTCGTCGCGCAGCATCACGTCGGCGAAGAACAGATGATGATTGACGACGACCACTTCGGCAGCCAGCGCTTCGCGACGCGCGCGCATGACGAAGCAATCGCGAAACCGCGCGCAGCCCTGGCCCAGACAATTGTCGCGCGTCGACGTGGCGAGCGCCCAGGCTGGCGAGTCTTCCGCGACGTCGGCGAGCTCGGCGCGATCGCCGCTCGCGCTGCGTCGGGCGAATCCGGCGATCGCCTGGAGGTCGTGCACCGCCTCGCGCGACGGGAGCGTGCCGTCGGCGAGGTTGCGCTCGAGATGGTGGTGGCACACGTAGTTGGCGCGCCCCTTGAGCAAGGCCGTCGTGATCGGGACGCCGAGTGCCTTGCCCACGGCCGGCAAGTCGCGATGAAAAAGCTGGTCCTGCAGGGTCTTGGTGCCGGTGGAAATGATGACCTTGCCCCCGGAGAGGAGTGCCGGAACGAGGTAAGCGAAAGTCTTGCCGGTGCCGGTGCCCGCCTCGGCGATGAGGACCGCGCCGCCCCGGATGCTCGCATCGATACGCCGCGCGAGCTCCAGTTGCTGCGGCCTTACCCGGTACTCGGGCACCAACCGCGCGAGCGCGCCATCCGGTGCGAATGCGGACGCCAGCGCGTCCGGGGCCACAGCGCTCACTTGATCTCGTCGACCTTCACCCAGACGCTGCTCGAGGACTGGCGCGCGGCGCTGTCGCGCGAGAGGATGCCGCGCTCATCGCGCGTGGTGCTCTGGTTCATGCCGCCGAGCTCGATCCACTCGCCCAGCCTTCCGCTTGCGGTCGTGACGATCTGATGAGTGCTCACACTGCCCGGCGGACCGCGATTGGGTGAATCGCGGCGCGGGTTGATATCGAGGGTCACGCGGTCCCCCGCGAGTCGTGGGACGACCGTGAAACCGGTGGACGTATCCTGGTAGGTCACGCCCTCGGAGATCACGACACCACCAGGTCCGACGGTCGTGCTGCGTATCGGCACCGGCCGGCTCGAGCCGACGCTGATGTAAGCCGGGCTTCCTTCGAGCGCCTGCACCTGCTGCACGACGCGATCGTCCGAAGTGCGCGATGAATCGAGGATGCGCGCGTTCACGCCGCTTCCGGCGGGTGCGCCCTGACCGACGCTGACGCCGCCCTGGCTCCCCGATACGGTCCCGCCGGCCGCGATCGATCGACGGTCCGCAACACCACCCGCGTCCTGGCGCACCGAGATGAGGAGCCGGCGCGGCGCCTTGTCCAGCGCAGCCACGACCCGCTTGATTTCCTCGATGTTCGCTCGCGACGATCGGATGATGAGCGAGCTCTGCATCCCCGTGACGGCTCCGCCGGGCGCAACCAGAGGTCGCACCGTCGGGATCAGCTGCTCGGCCGTGCGATGGTGCAGCGAAATCACTTCGACCTCGTCCGCGAGGGCCGCGCCCGCCAGGGCGAAAGTGAGGATCGCGAGGAGCTTGCGCAGATTCATCAGCTTTTCTCTCCGAACGCCCGACGCCAGCCGCTTGGCGCGTAGCGGGAGTAACGCAAGCCTACCTTCCCCGGCGCACCGCGAGCCACAAATGTCCCCTGTCCCACCGATTGCGCGCTTGATTTTCCGCCCATGGTGTCCTAGATTACTTTAGGTATGAAGCACAATTCAATGTTTACTATATGTTTTTTCTGTGCAACTCTGGGAGCGTGCGCGAGCCTCTCCCCGCCGCCAGAAAGCGCGGATGCAGACCCGCAACGCGCGTATGCGGCCCCCATCTCTGGCGAGGTGGGAGGCGAGGTCGTCCTGCAAGCGATGGGTGTGCTGGGCACGCGCTACGCGCCGGGCGGCGCCTCGCCCGAGTCGGGATTCGATTGCTCGGGGCTGGTCGCGTACGCCTATTCGCGCGTCTCGCAGCATGAGCTGCCGCGCACGACCTTCGATCTGAGCCGCGCGGGCGTGCACGTCGATCTGCGCGACCTGCGGCCGGGGGATCTCGTCTTCTTCAACACTCAGCGGCGCGCCTACTCCCATGTCGGCATCTATGTCGGCGAGCAGCGATTCATCCACGCGCCGAGTTCCGGCGGGGAAGTCCGGATCGAGGACATGCGGCACGGATACTGGCACCGCCGCTTCGACGGCGCGCGCCGGATGGCGCTCTAGGGCGCTCGCGCAACTCCAGGCAGCCAGGCAGTAGGCCATCCCGCGCGTGATGCGCGTCGGTCTCGCCAGGGTCAAATGAGAGCAATTCTCGCATGTATTGCTAATGAGAATGATTATTGTTATAGTCCGCGGCATCGACAACCGTTGATTAAATGGAGGAAGTTTCGATGTTCCGCAACCGCATGCTGGTCATGGGACTGACCGCCGCGCTACTCGCGCTCTCCCACGGCGCGCTGGCACAAGAAAAGGTCCTGAACCTCTATACCGCGCGCCACTATCAGACCGACGAGGCGCTCTATAGCGGCTTCACCAAACAGACCGGCATCAAGGTCAACCGCATCGAAGGCGGCGAAGACGCGCTTTTCGAGCGGATCAAAGCCGAAGGCGCCAACAGTCCGGCGGACGTGTTCATCACCGTCGACATCGGCCGCATCTGGCGCGCCGACCAAGCGGGAATCTTCGCGCTCACCCGCTCGGCCGTGCTCGAGAAGCGCATCCCGGCCGCCTATCGCGATCCGCAGAACAAGTGGTTCGGATTCTCCGCGCGCGCTCGGGTGATCGCCTACAACAAGGACGTGGTGAAACCGGGAGAGATCACCCGCTACGAGGATCTCGCCGACCCGAAATGGAGAGGGAAGCTCTGCACGCGCTCCAGCGCGCACCCCTACAACCTCTCGTTGACGGCCAGCATGGTGAGCCACCTGGGGGAGGCGAAGGCCAAGGAATGGGTCGCGGGCGTGAAGGCGAACCTCGCGCGCGACCCGAAGGGCGGCGACACCGACCAGCTGCGCTCGGTCGCCGCCGGGGAATGCGCGATCGCGATCGCGAACCAGTACTACTATGTGCGCCTGATGCGCTCCACCAAGGCGGCGGATCGCCAGGTCATCGAGAAGGTCGCGATCGTGCTGCCGAACCAGGCCGATCGCGGCACGCACGTGAACATCTCGGGCGGCGGCGCCCTCAAGCACGCACCGCATCCCGAGGCGGCAGTCAAATTCCTCGAGTATCTCGCGAGCGATCAGGCCCAGACGTATTTTGCCAACGGCAACAACGAATGGCCGACCGTGCCGAAGGTGAAGCTAGACAACAGCGCGCTCGAGTCGCTCGGCGATTTCAAGACCGACGAGATCAACGTGGCGAAGCTCGGTGAGGCGCAAGCGACCGCGCAGAAGCTCGCCGACCAGGCCGGCTGGAAATAGGTGATCGGGCAGGCTGCCGAAAGACGACCGTTGCGGCTTCGGGTGATGAGCTCTCGGTGCAGAGAAAAAACCCGGTTGTACGAACAAGGGGGAAAGCCCCCTTGTATATCCCCAAATGCGCGTGTGCGGAGTTCTTCACGGCTCTTTCAACCCTCGCGACGCAGCCGGGAGCGGGCGATCTGGCGGGACAGCACGATCAGCGGAACGAGGCCGATCGCCACGATGACCAGCGACGGAACGGCTGCCTCCGCCAGGCGCTCGTCCTTGGTCAGGTTATAGGCCTCGACGGCAAGCGTGTCGAAGTTGAAAGGCCGCATGGCAAACGTCATCGGCAGTTCCTTCATGACGTC
Source organism: Burkholderiales bacterium (assembly GCA_041617635.1). GTDB lineage: Bacteria > Pseudomonadota > Gammaproteobacteria > Burkholderiales > SG8-39 > JAABRB01. Next base: position 55,735 of record JBFJOO010000004.1, read on the forward strand.
CACGAAGACCAGCAGCGCCGCGGTAAGCAGGCTGCCCCAGACCATCGGGACGTGCACGCGGGCCAGCGTTTTCCCGGGCGACAGCCCGAGGCTGCGGGCCGCGTCGTCCATCGTGGGCGTGACCCGCGCGAGCCCCGCTTCCGCGGTCTGGAATGCGACCGCCAGGAAACGCACCAGGCAGGCATAGACCAGCGCGAATCCGGTCCCGGTCAGGAGCAGCCCGGTCTTCACGCCGAACTGCTGAAAGGCCCAGTCCGCGATGATGTTGTCCAACCTGCCGAGCGGCACCAGAATTCCCACCGCGAGCACCGCGCCCGGCATGGCGTAACCGAGTGCCGCCAGGCGGTTCGCCCCGCGCACCACGACACCCTTCGACAGACGACCGGCATAGGCGAGCAAGACGGCCACCAGGACGGCCGTGCCGGCCGTGATCCCTGAGAGCGTGGCGCTGTTGGCAATCAGCGCGTAGAGGCGCGCGCCGATTCGCGCGTCCGGATCGGTGACCGCGAGGTGCAAGAGCACGCCGCCCGGGAGCAGGAAGCCAAACAGGATCGGCGCGGCGCACAGGACGAAGGCCAACACCGCGTACCAGCCGCGCAACTCGTACGGTGGTGTCGGCTTGCGCGGCCCGGCGTAGCGCGCGCCGCCACGTTGCATGCGCTCCAGCACGAGCACGATCAGCACGAACCCCAGCAGGCAGGTCGAGAGCTGCGCGGCCGCCACAACGTCACCGAGCGACAGCCACGCCCGATAGATGCCCGTGGTGAAGGTTTGCACCGCGAAGTAGGAAACCACCCCGAAATCGGCCAGCGTCTCCATCAGCGCGAGCGCGGTGCCGGCTGCCAGGGCGGGACGCGCCAGCGGCAGCGCGACGCGCCAGAAGCTTCCCCAGGGACTGAAGCCCAGCAGCCGCCCCGCCTCGATCGCGGTACGCGACTGCTCGAGGAATGCGCTGCGGGCGAGCAGGTACACATAGGGGTAAAGCGCGAATGCGAACATCGCTGCCGCTCCGTACAGCGACCGGATTTCGGGAAACCAGTAATCACCGGACTTCCAGCCGGTGAAGTCGCGCAGCGCAGTCTGCACGGGGCCCGTGAATTGCAGCCAGTCCGTGTAGGCATACGCCATGACGTAAGCGGGCATGGCGAGCGGCAGGATCAGCGCCCATTCGAGCACCCGCTGTCCGGTGAAGCGGTAAGCGGTCACCAGCCAGGCGGAGAGCACGCCGATCGAGATCACGCCGGCCGCGACCATGAGCACGAGGAGCAGGGTGTTCGCGATGTATCCGGGCAGAACGGTGGCGGCGAGATGCGCCCATGCGCTCTCGCCGGCGCGAAAGACGTTTCCGACCACCGCGAGCAGCGGGGCCAATACGAGCGTCGCCACCGCGAGGGACGCCCACCCGAGGGTTCCAAGCCGGGTCCATCGACGTACGGTGTGGGAAAACCCCGCAGCGATCGTGTCGCTCATGCCTTGCCTCGCGTCTCGGGTCGCGCCGATCGCGCCCGTAAGGAAGGGGTTTCGCGCGTTTTCTTGCTCGATTCCTCGCTCATGCTCTCAATAATGATTCTTGTTTCCATTCTAGGCGATCTGTTTATAATCACCGCATTATGACAGCAGGGGCGACGCCGACCACCCTCCTCGAGCTCAGGGGGCTGCGGCAGTCCTACGGCGACCAGCAGGTCGTCAAAGGATTGTCCTTCTCGCTCGCGCGCGGCGGGATCGCCTGCCTGCTCGGTCCGAGCGGCTGCGGCAAGACAACGGTCCTGCGCTGCATCGCCGGTTTCGAGCCAGTGACCGCGGGTGAGATCGTGCTGAACGGCCAGATCGTTTCCGCGCCGGGCAGCATGGTGCCGCCCGAGAAACGGCGGATCGGCATGGTGTTCCAGGACTACGCGCTTTTTCCGCACCTTTCGGTGCATGAGAACATCGTGTTCGGACTGCACGGCATGGCACGCGGGGAGCGCAATCGGCGCGCCGGCGAGTATCTCGCGGCCGTGGGGCTGAGCGAGGCGCGCGACAAGTATCCGCACGAGCTATCGGGCGGGCAGCAGCAGCGCGTCGCCCTTGCCCGCGCGCTCGCCCCCCGCCCGGATCTCCTCCTGCTCGACGAGCCGTTCTCCAATCTGGATGTGGATCTCCGCGAGCGGCTGGGTCAGGAAGTGCGCGACATCATCAAGCGCAGCAACACGACGGCGGTGCTGGTCACGCACGATCAGCAGGAGGCCTTCGCGATTGCCGACGAGATCGGCATCATGCACGAGGGCGAGATCAAGCAGTGGGACACGGCATACAACCTCTACCACCGCCCCGTGAGCCGGTTTATCGCCGACTTCGTGGGCCAGGGCGTGTTCCTGCCGGGAAACGTGCGCAGCGCGCGCGAAGTCGACATCGAGCTCGGGGCGCTGCGGGGCGAGATCCCGGAGATCTGCGAGATCGGCTGCGACGCCTGCGGCAAGGGATGCCAGGTCGACGTGCTGCTGCGACCCGACGACATCGTCCACGACGATGCCAGCCGCATGCGCGCGGAGGTGCTGCACAAGGCGTTCCGCGGGGCGGAGATTCTCTACACGCTACGGCTCGAAAGCGGCCGCAAGGTGCTCGCGCTCGTGCCGAGCCACCACAACCATGCGCTCGGGGAGCACATCGGCATCCGCCTCGACGTCGATCACGTCGTGGCCTTTCCGCCCGAATCCGCGCCCTAAACGGGCACGGCGTTCTCTTGGGGAAGCTCGGACTCCTAGCGCTCGGGTATCTCCTTGAGCTCGGCCAGCCACGCGGCGGCCTCGCCGTCGCTCGGGGCGCGCCAGTCGCTGCGCGGCGAGAGCGAGCCGCCCGAGCCGACCTTCGGCGCGTTCGGCAGCGCGCTGCGCTTGTACTGGCTCAGCTGGAAAAAACGCGTGAGGAACACGCCGAGCCACTTCTTGATCTGGGCGATCGAGTACTGATTGCGCTTGGCTTCCGCGATCTCCGGCCAGGCGCCTTCCGATCGGTCGTGCCATGCGCTCCACGCCAGGAACGCGACCTTGGACGGCGAAAAGCCGAAACGGAGCACGTAGTACAGGTGGAAATCCTGCAGTTCGTAGGGACCTACGATGCTTTCGGTGCTGTGGGTCGGCTGGCCGTTCGCCTGCCCCGGAACGAGCTCCGGGCTGATGGCCGTATCGAGCACGTCCTCGAGCACGCGGCCGGCATCGGGGCCGAGCTGGCCGGTGCGCGCGACATAGCGCACGAGATACTGAATGAGCGTCTTGGGCACGCTCGCATTGACGTGGTAATGCGCCATGTGGTCGCCGACGCCATAGGTGCACCAACCGAGCGCGATCTCCGAGAGGTCGCTGGTGCCGATGACCGGGGCACCGCGCAGGTTCGCGAGCCGGAACAGGTGGCTGGTGCGCTCCCCGGCCTGCACGTTCTCGAACGTCACGTCGTAGACCTGCTCGCCGAGCGAGTAGGGATGCCCGATGTCGGCGAGCATTTGCAGGCAGCTCGGCCGTATGTCGATCTCGGCCGCCGTGCAGCCGATCGCGCTCATCAGGCGGCGCGCCTGGTCGAGGGTCCGATCGCTCGTGGCGAAACCCGGCATCGTGTAGGCGAGGATGTTCGCGCGCGGGAGCGCCATCACATCCATCGCGCGCGCGCAAACGATCAGCGCCTGCGTGGAGTCGAGGCCACCGGAGACGCCGATCACGACCTTGTCGGCGTTCATCGCGCGCAGCCGCTTCACCAGGCCGTGCACCTGGATTTCGTAGATCTCATGGCAACGCAAGTCGCGGGTCGCCGGATCAGACGGCACGTAGGGAAAGCGCTCGTAGACACGCTCGAGCGGGATCTCGGCCTTGAGCGGCAGATCGAGCTGGAAGCGAACGGTGCGGAAGCGGGCGACTTCCCTGCGATGCATCGCCAGCGACTCGCCGAAAGTCGTCTGCCGCATGCGGTCCTGCGCGAGTCGATCCAGATCGATGTCGGCGGTGATGATCTGGGCGGCATACTCGAAGCGCTCGCTTTCCGCGAGCTGGGTGCCGTTCTCGTAGATGAACCCATGCCCGTCCCACGCCAGGTCGGTGGTGGATTCGCCGAATCCGGCGGCGCTATAGAGGTACGCCGCGAGGCAGCGCGCCGACTGATTCGCGGCCAGCTGCCGGCGGTAGTCGTCCTTGCCCACGGTGACGTTGGAGGCGGAGAGATTCGCCAGCACCGTGGCGCCGGCCAACGCCGCATAGGACGAAGGCGGAATCGGCGTCCACAGATCCTCGCAGATCTCGCAATGCAAGGTGAACAGCGGCTGCGCTTCGGCCTGATACACGAGATGCGCACCGAAAGGCACGTCCCGCTGACCGAGCAGATCGATGGCCTCGACCGGTGCGGTGTCGCCCGGAGTGAACTGGCGCAGCTCGTAGAACTCGCGATAGTTCGGCAGGTAGGTCTTCGGCGTGATACCGAGGATTCGCCCGCCGGCGAGCACCACCGCGCAGTTGTAGAGCAGGCTGCCCACCTGCAGCGGCACGCCCACCGCCGCGACGAGCGGCAGATCGCGCGAGGCGGCCACCACTTCGGCAAGCGCTTTTTTCGCGCCGTCGAGCAGCGCCTGCTGATGGAAGAGGTCCTCGCATGAATAGGCGGAGAGCCCGAGTTCGGGAAACACCGCGAGTACCGCGCGCTGCTCCGCGGCCCGCTTCATCAGGGCAATGGTCTGCGCCGCGTTGAACGCCGGATCGGCCACCCGTACCTCGGGCGTGCAGACCGCCGCGCGGATGAAGTTGTGCCGGTACAGGTTGATGAACGCCACAGGCGGTGAGTTCTTGTTGATTCAGCTGGCATTTTGCCCGAAACAGCCCTGGACGGCGACCTGCCGGGGTAAACTCTTGTGCGAAACCCGCTCTGCGGCCCGATTAATCGTTGCGTGCACCGGTTTCGGCACGAACCCGAACGACCGACGACCTTACCCCCATGTGGCGCCCCCCCCAACGCATCAAGTGGAAACCCGCGCCCGGCCGCTGGCCGACGCGCGCGGAGGCCGAGCGCTCGGCGCTGTTCAGTCCGGTCGCGGTCGGCCGACTCGAGCTCGAAAGCCGGACGTGGGTCCCCGCGATGGTGCCCTGGCGCGCGACCGAGGACGGGTTCGTCACGGACGAGAACCTGGAATGGTACGAGCGCTTCGCGCAGGGCCGCCCCGGTGCGATCGTCGTGGAAGCGACCGGCATCCGCGACATTCCGTCGGGCCCGCTGCTGCGCATCGGCCACGATCGATTTCTGCCGGGCCTGCGCGAACTCGTCCAGACTGTCCGGGATGCGAGCGGCGGGCGCACGCGCCTGCTCATCCAGATCATCGACTTTCTGGCGGTCCGTCGCCGTCCCGAGCCGGAGAAATTCTTCGCCCGCTACCTCGAGATCATGCCGTGGCACCGTGAGCGTCTCGGCGCCGAGAAATGGTCGGAGGAGCGAATCCGCCGAGAGCTCGCGCAGCTGCCCGACGAGGAGCTCGCGCGCGTTCTCGAGACCCGCGAGCTCGAGGCGCTGCGGTACGGCTACCGGGAGCGCGTCACCGACATGGATCTCCCCCATATTCGCGCCCTGCCGCAGACGCTGCCCGAGCTCTTCGCGCAGGCCGGTCGCCGCGCGCGCGACGCCGGTTTCGACGGCGTGGAGCTGCACTACGCGCACGCCTATACGATGGCGTCCTTCCTCTCACGGCTGAACGACCGGTCGGACGGCTACGGCGGTTCGCAAGAGCATCGCGTGCGCGCGCCGCTGGAAGTTTTCCGCCGTGTGCGGGAGGTCGTCGGCGACGATTACACCGTCGGCTGCCGTTTCCTCGCCGAGGAATGCATCGCGGGCGGGAACACCGTCGAGGACACCACGTTCTTCGGCGTGGAGTTCGCCCGTGCGGGGATGGACTTCCTGTCCCTCTCGCGTGGCGGCAAGTTCGACGACGCGAAGCAGCCGGCGGTCGGCTGGTCCGCGTACCCGTACACCGGGCCTAGCGGCTACGAGTGCATGCCGCAGTACGTCTCCGACGAGCGCGGCCCGTTCGGCCGGAACATCGAGCCGACGGCCGCGATTCGCGGCGCTGTCCGCGCAGCGGGGTTCACCACTCCGGTGATCGTCACCGGCGGCATCCACGGCTTCGAGCAGGCCGAAGCGCTGCTGCGCGAGGAGCGCGCGGACGTCGTCGGGCTTGCGCGGCAGAGTCTCGCCGATCCCGACTGGTTTCGCAAAGTACGGTCGGGGAACGGCGACGCAGTCATGGTCTGCGAATACACGAACTACTGCGAGGCACTCGACCAGAAGCACCACCAGGTGACCTGCCAGCTCTGGGACCGCAAGCAGCTGAATGAGCCGGGCATTCGCAAGTCGCGAGACGGCAAACGGCGCCTGTCCCCGCCCGCGTGGCAACCCGAGCGCGATCCGGAAAACCTCTCGTCAGAAGACGTCGTTGCCAAGTGAAAACCGCGCTCGTCACCGGCGCGACCGACGGCATCGGTCATGAGACCGCACGCCAGCTGGGCGCGCTCGGCTGGCGCGTGATCGTCCATGGCCGCAATGAAAGCAAGGCGCGCGACGCGGCAAGGAGGCTCGCCAGCGCCGCGGCGGGCGGCGCCTACGAGTCCGCATGGGGCGATCTCTCGCGCATGCGCGAGGTCGTGGCGCTGGCAAAGCAGATCCATGCGCTCGCGCCCGCCTTGGACGCGCTCGTCAACAACGCGGGCGTGAGCGTCGGCGAGCGCACTGTAACCGAGGACGGCTTCGAGCTGACCATGGCGGTCAATCACTTCGCCCACTATCTGCTGACGCGCCACCTCCTCGATGCGGTGCGGGCCGCGCCCGCCGGTCGTGTCGTCACGGTATCCTCGATGACTCATTCGAGCGGCCGAATCGACCTGAGCGACCTGGCGCTCACCAAGCGTTTCGACGGTTACGGCGCCTACTCAACGTCGAAGCTCGCCAACATCCTCTTCACCGTCGCCCTGGCGCGGCGACTCGCGGGCTCGCGCGCGACGGCGAACTGCTGCCACCCCGGCGTCATTTCGACCAAGCTGCTGCACGGCCGGTTTGGCATGGGCGGGGCGCCCGTGGAGCGGGGCGCCCGCACGTCCGTCTATCTGGCTTCCTCGCCGGAGGTCGCGAACGCGAGCGGCAAGTATTTCGATGACTGCCGCGAAGCAACGCCTTCGCGCACGGCGCGCGACGCAAAGCTCGCCGAATCGCTCTGGGAGGCCTCGGAGCGATTGCTCCACGCACACCTCTGACGCGCGCGGCCGGACGCCTCCTATCCGGCGGCGGGCACCTCGCCGCCGAAGCGCTGGCGCAAGAGCGCGTGCAACACGAGATCGAAGATACCGCGCGCGCCGAACTGGATGTCCGCGACGACGGAGGCCTCTCCGCGCGCGGCGAGCGTGGATGCAAAGTCCTCGTTCGAGAGCGATCGTCGGGCAAGCCGGATGCGAACGGCGTAGACCGGGCCGTCGCGGGAGTCGTCGACCGAATCACGCGCGATCGACGCGACTTCGCCGGCGACGTGCCCCTGGGTCTCGAGCGTGGCTAGGCGCAGCGTAACCCGCTGACCTTCGACGAACCACCGGATGTCGCGCCGCGGCACGCGGGCCTCGACCTCGATGTCGGCGTCGACCGGCAGGATCCTCAAGAGGGGCTGGGCCGCGGCAACCACGTTGCCTGTGCCGAGCGCGGCAACCCCCTGAACGATACCGTCCGTCGGCGCACGCAGATCTCGCAGCTCGCGATTCTTCTGCGCGAGCGCCCGGGTGGCGGATTCGAATCGTTCTGCGGCAGCGGCGTGCTCCGCTCGCGTCCGAGCGTCGAACTCGAACGCCGCGCCGCCCAGCTTTTCCGTCCACGTCGCGATGCGCTGATCGAGTTCCGCGATTCGCCCCGCAAGCTCCGCCTGACGCCGGATCGCGCTGGCGAATCCCGTTCGGACCTTGTCCAGCCGCGCATCCGAGACGAGTCCCCGCTTGACGAGCTCCTGCTCCACGACGATGTGGCGCCCGATCTGCGACACGAGCGCCTCACCACGGGCGAATTCCGCGGCAATGCCTGCGCGCCGCGCGCGATCCCGCGCGATGCCGTGGCGAAGGGAAACGGTTCGCGCTTGTTCGGCCTGTAGCCGGGTTGCGAGCAGCCAGCGCGCGCGCTCCACGAGCTCCGGCTCGGCGTCGGCAGGCGCACTCAGCGCGCGCGGGTCGCCCGTCAGTTGCGCTGCCAGCCGCAGCATGGCGAGCGACGCTTCACGCCGCTCGCGATGCAAGCGATCGATGCTCGCGGAAGTCGCCGGCGAGGCGATCCGCAGCAGCACATCGTTCTGCCGGACTGCTTCACCATCCCGTGCATGCACCGCCTTGATCACGCCTGTTTCGCGGGGCTGGACCACCACGGCGCTTGCGGGCGCCAGCACGCGCCCTTGGACCGCAACCACCGGGTCGAGGTGTGCGAGCCCCGCGGTGACGAGCGATTTTCCTGCCAGCAGCATCAGCGCGCCCACCAGAATCCACCCCAATGGCCAGGGCGGAATCTCGAATATCTCGGGTGCCTCGCGCAGGAGTGCACGCGGCCAGTACCGCGCCCTGCGACATACTGCGCTCGACGGCCGTGCGCGCATCCATCCTCCACGCGACGCGAGCTTGTTTCGCTCGCTGTCGACATCAGCATAGCCAATTCCACCGCGTGCGTCGTGCGATTCACAGAAATTTACATTTCCCGCACCGCGCCGCGCGAGGCGAGTCGAGCGAACACCGGTATCGACCTGAATCTGAATTCACGCGCAGAAAAAAGAGCGCGGCCTAGGCCGCGCTCTCGCTCTCAACGTAGTTCGCCGCTTCGGGCTTGTTGTTGTGCGCCGTGTGTGCTGCAACCGCGGGGAACCAGGTTGGCACCGGCGACTGCGCGCGTGGAAGGGAACCCGTATTCTGCAGGGCATGGATACTGACCACGTGGACGAATTCAACCCGTGTGACCAAAGTTCACAATTGATCGAGTTGCACTCGAGATGTCCGTGGATCCCGACGTGGTCCGGTCGCGCAGAAACCGCGCCACACGGCGCGGCGCGCTACGCGTGGCATACTTCGCAGCGGGCGGGTTCTCTCCACCCGACCCCTTCCGAGGAGGACGAAAATCGTGAAGCTGCGTCTCGCGGCGCTGCTAACCGCATTCGACGACGCGATCTGGGGAAGTCACTCCGACTCGCTGCCGAAAGGCCGGGCGTCCGCCGTCCGCCTCACCCGGCTCGTGCTGGTGCTGGCGCGCGACCTGGCGCAGGGCGAGCTCACGCTGCGCGCGATGAGCCTCGTCTACACGACGCTCCTTTCGATCGTACCGTTGCTCGCGCTGAGCTTCTCCGTGCTGAAGGCGTTCGGCGTGTACAACCAGATCCAGCCGATGTTGCTCACCTTTCTCGAGCCCCTGGGAGAGAAAGGGGTCGAGATCACCAACCGTATCATCCAGTTCATCCAGAACATGAACGTCGGCGTGCTGGGATCGGTGGGCTTGGCGTTGCTGCTCTATACCGCGGTATCGCTCGTCGAGAAGATCGAGGCGTCATTCAATTTCATCTGGCACGTGCGCCGCTCACGCGGTGTCGGTGAGCGATTCAGCCACTACCTGAGCGCGATGTTCGTCGGGCCGATCCTGCTGTTCGCGGCGCTCGGCATGACCGCCGCAGTGACGAGCATGGCGTTCGTTCGCGACCTTCTCGATATTCAGCCGGTCGAGTGGCTGCTCATCCAAGGTGGGCGCCTGATGCCCTATGCGCTCGTGATCGGGGCCTTCACCTTCGTCTATATCTTCATCCCCAACACGAAGGTGCGATTCGGGCCGGCATTGGCCGGCGGCATCGTGGGTGGAATCTTGTGGCAGTCCGCGGGCTGGGGATTCGCGCTCTTCGCCGCAGGGTCGACGAAGTACGCCGCGATCTACTCGAGCTTCGCCATCCTCATCCTATTCATGCTGTGGCTCTACCTGAGCTGGCTCATCCTGCTTTTCGGCGCAAGCGTGGCGTTTTACGTCCAGCACCCCGAGTACTGCGTCCAGGAGGCCGGGGAGCCGCGGCTCAGCAACCGGATGCGCGAGCGCCTCGCGCTGATCGTGATGAGCCGGATCGCCCGCAACCACCTCGATGGGGCGAGTCCCTGGACCGCGGAGGCGCTCGCGCAGTCCCTCCGAGTGCCGATGCGGGCCGTGGAGATGGTGCTCGGCGGCCTGCAGACGGGCGGAGTGGTCGTGCAGACCGGCAACGATCCGCGCGGATACGTTCCGGGACGCGATCTCGAAGCGGTGACCGCGAAGCAGCTGCTCGATCTGGTTCGCGCCGCCGGCGAGGACCGATACTTGAGCGTCCGGGGCCTGCCTGCCCCCGAGCCGGTGGAGGAGATGTTGCGGCGAATCGATCGCGCCACCGACGCGGCGCTCGAGAACATGACTGCGAAGGACCTTGCCGGCGCCCTCGCCGATCCGCCGCAATCGTCGACGCCGACCGGGCCGCGCGCGGTCGGCGCCTGACGGGGCGTTGCGCACGCTCGCACGCGCAACGCTTCGCTTTGCTAGCAGTTCGACCAGTTGGGAGTGTAGATGCACCCCGACCCGTCGCCGCCAACCGAGTAACCACCGGCCGCGTCGCTGCCGCGGTGGAACCACTGGCCACCCTGGCCGCCGTTGTAGCCGTATCCACCGCTCAGCCCGCCGGACGAGCGGCCGCCATACTCGTAGCCCCGCCCGGCTTGCTGGGAGCAAGCTACCTGCCCGCTTTCGAGGTGCTTGATGCAGCCGTTCCCGACGAGGTAGTGTCCGCGCGCGGGCACTTGTCCCGTCATCCGGTAGAGCGCCACGACCTCCTGCCTCGACAGCTCCACACCGTTGACGTAGACCCCCATCCCCGGCGATCTCGCATACGCCGCCGTGGCCAATAGGGATACGGCGATCAGCGCCGCGATGGTCAGCACCTTCAAGTCGTCCGGTTTGCCTGGCATCGTCGATTCTCCTTTGGTCGGTGTCGGCTCGACACGCGACCACTCTAGGAGATTGCGCTCCCGGGCTCGATGCCGGCTCCCACACGGAATTTGTGGCGAATGCACATTTCGCCGCCCGATCCCTGCCGACGCGTGAACTTGGTCACGCGCCGGGCCGGCCGCTCGCAAAGGGGCAAGTCGAATCCTCCGGTTGAATCGCCGGTACCCGTGTGGCAGTGTGGACGCTGCGATGGCGCGGCGTCTCGCCGGCGCGGCGGAAGGGAAGCGGGAGGTAGCAATGCAGCGGTTGCGCCTGGGCTGGATCGGGGTCGGCAAGATGGGGGCCCCGTTGTGCGCCAATCTCCTCAAGGCCGGATTCGATCTGAGCGTTGTCGATCCGGACCCGGCACGCGTGGCAGAGGTGGCCGCAAAGGGGGCAAAGAGCTATCCGGACGCGGCCACGCTCGCGCGGAGCACGGACGTCATTTTCTCGATGGTGCCGAACGACGACGTTCTCCTGTCGATCGTCTCCGGCCCGCGCGGCCTCGCGGAGGCGATTGGCAGCGGGCAGATCTACGTCGACCTGAGCACGGTCTCGCCGGCACGCTCGGAGCGGGTCGCGGAGCTCTTGACCCCGACCGGTGCGCAATACCTTCGCTCACCGGTGTCGGGCAGCACCGCGAACGCAACCGCCGGCACGCTCGCGCTCTATTGCTCGGGACCCAAGGAAGCTTTCGAGACGGTGCGCCCGGCGCTCGCGTGCATGGGGACCAAGCTGACCTACTGCGGCTCGGGCGAAGAAGCGCGCGTGCTGAAGCTGGTGATCAACATGATCGTCTGCATGACGCCGGCCATCGTCGGGGAAGCGCTGTCGCTCGGCGCCAAGAGCGGCCTCGACTGGACGCAGATGATCGACGCGATCGGTCAGAGCGTGGCCGCGTCGCCGGTGATCGGCTACAAGGCCGACATGATGAAGCGGCGCGACTGGACGCCGATGGCCACCATCGATCTGGTCGCGAAGGATCTGGATCTCGCGCTCGAGTGGGCGCGTCTGCGCGGCGCGCCGGTGCCGCTCACCAGCCTGGTCCATCAGTTCAACACGGCGTACCAGGCGAGCGGCGACGGCGAGCTGGATTTCTTTTCCGTGGTCACCTGGCCCGAGCGGTTGGCGAAGGGCTGATCGGCCGCGGGGCGCACGATCCCGCTATCATCCCGACAAAGCCGGAGCGCCATTGCGCTCCGATTCACCGGCCGGCCGAGGAGAATCATGGCCACAAGCACTGAGAAGGAAATCCTGGCGCTCGAAGCGGAGCGCTGCGCCGCGATCCTCGCGGGCGACGAGCCGACGCTGCGCCGCTTGCTTCACGACGACATGATCTACACGCACTCGTCGGGCCTCGCCGACACCAAGTCGAGCTTCATCGAAGCCCTCACGAGCGGCAAGTTCGACTACAAGCGGATCGAGCACACGAAGGAACATGTCCGTCTCTACGGCGATACCGCGCTGGTGAGCGGCCAGGCTTCGATCGACATCGACGTTGACGGCGTCCCTCGGACGCTGAATCTGTGCTACCTCGCCGCCTGGACCAAGGCCCAGAGCGGCTGGAAGTTCGTCGCGTGGCAATCGGCCAGCATTCCTACATGAGCACCCTTTCCTGCGCCCGCGTCCTCGCCGGGCAGGCACGCCAGGATACGCCGGTCACCATCCGGGGCTGGGTGCGCACGCGCCGCGACTCGAAGGCCGGCATTTCGTTCGTGAACGTCTCCGACGGCTCGTCGTTCCACCCGGTCCAGGTCGTGGCCCCGAACACGCTTCCCAACTACGCTTCCGAGATCCTGCACCTCACCGCAGGCTGCTCCGTCGAAGCCACCGGCAAAGTCGTCCCCTCTCCCGCGAAGGGGCAGCCGTTCGAGATGCAAGCGAGCGCGATCCGCGTCGTCGGATGGGTGGATGACCCCGACGCGTATCCGATTCAGCCCAAGGCGCACACGCTGGAATTCCTGCGCGAGGTGGCCCATCTTCGGCCGCGGACGAACGTGATCTCCGCGGTGACCCGGATCCGGCACACGATCGCCCAGTCGATCCACCGATTTTTCCACGAGAACGGCTTTTTCTGGGTGAACACTCCCATCATCACCAGCGCGGACGCGGAGGGCGCCGGCGAGCTGTTTCGCGTTTCCACGCTCGATCTCGCGAATCTCCCGCGCACGCCCGACGGGAAGATCGACTTCGCACAGGATTTTTTCGGCCGCGAGACGTTCCTCACGGTGTCGGGCCAGCTCAACGTGGAGAGCTTCTGCCTGGCGCTCTCGAAAGTCTATACATTCGGGCCGACGTTCCGAGCCGAGAATTCGAACACCAGCCGGCATCTCGCGGAGTTCTGGATGATCGAGCCGGAAATCGCCTTCGCGGATCTTTCTGACAATGCCGACCTCGCGGAGGCGCTGCTCAAGCACATCTTCAATGCGGCGCTCAACGAGCGGTCCGACGACATGGCGTTCATCGAGCAACGCGTCGAGAAAGGCGTGATCGAGAAGCTGCAGGCGATCGTCGACTCGGAATTCCTGCGCATGGAGTACACCGAAGCGATCGGAATCCTCGAGCGCGCCAAGGAGAAGTTCGAGTTTCCCGTGAAGTGGGGTATCGACCTGCAGTCCGAGCACGAGCGCTACCTGACCGAAAAGCACGCCAAGAAGCCTGTGATCGTCCTGAACTATCCGAAGGGCATCAAGGCCTTCTACATGCGCGTCAATGACGACGAAAAGACCGTCGCGGCGATGGACGTGCTTGCGCCGGGGATCGGCGAGATCATCGGCGGGAGCCAGCGCGAGGAGCGGCTCGACGTGCTCGATGCCCGGATCGCCGCATCCGGTCTCGACGCGGAGCATTACGGCTGGTATCGCGACCTGCGCCGGTACGGTACGGTGCCGCACGCCGGGTTTGGCCTCGGGCTGGAGCGAACGGTCGCTTATGTCACCGGGCTCTCGAACGTCCGCGACGCGATCCCTTTCCCCCGGACGCCGGGGAACGCGAAGTACTAGCAGCGCCGAGCCGCAGGAGCGTTTGCCGTCCCCGACGACGCTCAGGGCTTGCGCTCGAGCGACCCACCCTTTGCCCCTCGCCCTTGTACGCCGGGCGTGAGCGGCTCGTCACGCGGGGCGGCCGCGAGCGCCTTCTCCAAAGCAATGACCCGCTGCTGGAAGAGGACGTTCTGCTGCCGCAAATTGCGGTTCTCCGCATCCAGCGCATTGATCCATTGCCGGGCGCGGACAGATTCGTCGGTCTCGAGCTCGAGCCGGCGCAGCGCCGTCCGGATCCTTGCGAGATCGTCGTTTTGCCGGGCGAGCTCCAGATAGATTCCGCCGCACCCGAAATACGCCGGCGGGCCGAGAACGCCATAGGGCGCCACGGGTTGCGCGACGGACGCGGCGCAGAGCAGAAGCAGCGCCGATGCGCAGGCGACGGTTCGATATCTAGGCACGTGCATTCTCCCGATCAGTACAATCGAGGTCTGGCGGGTGGCGAATCGTTCCGACGCGTCGAGCCAGGCCTCGTATAAGGTCGAACCATGCGTATTGCCATACTCGGCGCCACCGGAGTTCTCGGGCGGCCAGTGGTCACGCGGTTGCTCGAGCGCGGCCACGAGGTGGTCGCAATCGTACGTGATCCCGCGCGGCTTGCCACGCACCCGCGCATGCACGCGGTGCGCGGCGACATTCTCGATCCCGCCAGTCTCATCGCACCGCTCGCGGGGTGCGACGCGGTGCTGCACCTCGCGACGGCCATTCCGCGCACCGGGACGCAGCCGGACTGGACGCCGAACGACCGGGTGCGCGGCGAAGGGACGCGCAATCTCCTCGCCGCGGCGCACCGCAACGGTCGGCCTCGTTACCTTCAGCAAAGCGTCGCGATGCTGCTCGCCGGGCCGCGCGACGAAATCGCCGACGAGGACGCACCGCTGAGGCCCAGTCCCCATCTCGAATCCGCACGCGAGATGGAGCGCGCCGTGCGCGCGTCCGATCTGCCCTGGATGATCCTGCGGGGCGGCGCCTTCTACGGACCCGGCAGCGACCGGATGGAGTACCTGAACCGGCTCGCGCGCGAGGGGCGCCTCGCGATGCCCGGAGACGGGGGAGATTACATCTCGCTCGTTCACGTGGAGGACATGGCCGGCGCAGTGGTGCACGGCGTCGAGTCGAAACTCTCGGCGCAGGTTTTTAACATCGTCGACGACTATCCGGTCACATACCGCGAGCTGTACGCGTTCGTGGCAGGCGCGAACGCCGCGCCGGCACCCGCGGCCGACGGACCGCCGCTCCTGCCAAATTTCCGCGTCAGCAATGCTCGCGCGCGCCGCGTGCTCGGCTGGCAGCCCACCTTCCCCGACTACCGCGCCGGCTGGACGACCGACTGAGCGCGCCGAAGATCGTCACGCGCTGTCGTTCGCTCACGCCAAACAACGCAGGAGGCACCATGCAATCCGTGAGCGTCATCGTCTTTCCCGGAGGCTTCAACTGGCCGATCTGGGTCGCACAGGAAAAGCGGCTGTTCGCGCGAAATGGCATCGAGGTCGCGCTCACGCTGACGCCCAACTCGGTCTTCCAGCTCACGGGACTCATCGAGGGCAAGTTCGACATTGCGATGACCGGAATCGACAACCTAATCGCCTACCGCGAGGGCCAGGGCGAGGTGGACGTGGTCGGCCCCGATCTCTTCGCATTCATGGGCAGCGACACCGCGTTCCTGCGGCTGGTGACCGTGCCCGAGGTGAAAACGATCGCCGACCTGCGCGGCAAGGTGCTGTCGGTCGATGCGCGCACCACCGGCTTCGCATTCGTGCTCCTCGAGATCCTGGAGCGCGGCGGGCTGAAAGAGTCCGACTACACGATCGAGAAAGCCGGGGGTGTGCTCCAGCGCTTCGAGTCGTTACTGGAGAAGAAACACGCTGGAACGCTGCTGATGACGCCCTTCGAGGTGCGCGCGGAAGCCAAGGGATTCAACCGGCTCGCAAGCGCGGTACAGGTGCTGGGGCGCTATCAGGGGCTCGTGGGCGGGGCGCGCAAGCGCTGGGCCGACGCGAATCGGGATTCCGTAATCGCCTACATCCGCGCCTGGTCCGACGCCGTGGACTGGCTCTACGACCCGGCGAACATGGACGAGGCGCTGGCGATATTCACGCAGAACGTCCCGGGGAGCCAGCCGGAGATCGCGCAGGCGGCGTACCGCATCTTGTTGAGCCCCGAGGAAGGTTTTCAGAAGAAGGCGAAAATCGATATCGAAGGCGTGCGCACCGTGCTCAAGCTCCGCTCCAAGTACGGCATGCCCAAGAAGAGCCTGACCGACCCGGCGAAGTACTACGAGCCGAGCTTCTACGACGCCGCAATGCGGCACTGACAAGTACGCAATTGGAGCAGCCGACAGCAGCCGGCTCGCTCTTCCCCATCGCGCCTGAGAATGGGACGCAATGCGCTGTGCGCGGCTTTGCTTGGGGATCGTCGCGACAATGGCTAAAATGAAAGAGGGTTCTATTGCGCAGAAGGCGCAATGAAGGAAGGCACATGATGATCGAACCCAGGAAGCCAACCAGCGAGCAGCTTGTGGCATGCGAGATCTGCCTCAAGGAGGTCCCGCTTTCCGAAGCGAACTGCGCAGAGGCAGTCGAGTACGTGCTGTATTTCTGCGGGCTTGAGTGCTGCGAGTTGTGGCGCGAGCAGGAAGCACAGGCGAAGCGGGAGCGCGAGGAAGGCAAGGTCTAAGAGGTCCCGCTGCCTGGCTAGAGACTCTGGGCTCCTTGCTCTGAAGCAGGAAGAGCCCGGAGATAGGTGCGCTGGTGCCCCGATCCCGCGACCGGCGTTCCGATTTCACCACGCCCACGTCGATCAGCACGTATCCGCCGGCGTCGCGCGGCGGCGACATGGCGAATCATTCGAAATCAGCCGCTTGCGCAATAGCGCGGATTCATCTGCTGCGCCGCCCCGACAGTTTCTTCGCGCGGCCAATGGCACCGAGGCCGCTAACTCCTTGAACTCTATGCGCATCGAGGTCTGGCATGGTTGCTGCCTTTACGGTGTCGAGCCCGTGAGGCTCGAATCAATTGCAACCAAAAGGAGTTTCTCTCGATGGCATCGAAACAAGCGCTTCTCAAGCTGGTCCCGATCATTGTGGCCGTGTGTATCGGCGGTTTCGGCGGCACCGCAATCGCCGCAGGCGACACCACCAATGCCGACGCACCCAAGGTCGACTGCAAGAAGTACCCCGAGCATCGCGACTGCCGGGAAAAGGCCAACTAGAGCTCACGTCTGCAGCGGCTTAGCCTCGTCGCGAGGCGACCGTTATTGCCCCCAGGGCCTCGATGCGCGCTATCTGGTGGCGCGGGTTGCGGCCTTGGGGTCGGCGGGGTCAGTCCATGAGATCCGCGAACAACGGCGATGTCAGGTAGCGCTCGCCATACGAGGGCAGCACGGCGACGATCATCTTGCCTGCGTGCTCGGGCCGCCGTCCGACCTGCAGCGCCGCCCACACCGCGGCGCCCGAGGAGATGCCGACGAAGAGGCCCTCTTCTTTCGCCATGCGGCGCGCAGTCACGATCGCGTCGTCGTTCGTCACGCGAATGACCTCGTCGTAGACGTCGCGATTCAGGATCTCCGGGACGAACCCGGCGCCGAGGCCCTGGATGGCATGCGGCCCCTTCGCGCCGCCTGACAGGACGGGCGATGCGTCGGGCTCGACCGCGATGCATTTGAACGTTGGCTTCCGCGCCTTGATGACTTCGCCGACGCCGGTGATCGTGCCACCGGTGCCGATTCCCGAAATGAGAATGTCGGCTGCACCATCCGTGTCGCGCCAGATCTCTTCGGCGGTCGTGCGGCGATGGATTTCCGGGTTGGCCGGATTCTTGAACTGCTGCGGCATGAAGTACCGCTTCGGATCCGATGCGGCGCGCTCCTCGGCCCGGGTGACCGCACCGATCGCCCCCTCGGCGGCCGGCGTGAGCACGAGCTCGGCGCCGAACGCACGGATCACCGCTCGGCGCTCGCGGCTCATGGACTCCGGCATGAAGAGCAGACAAGGATAACCCTTCACGGCGCAGACCCAGGCGAGCGCGATGCCCGTGTTCCCGCTGGTGGGCTCGACGACGACCATGTCGGGCCGCAGCGCGCCGGAGCGCTCCGCGGCTTCGATCATCGACACCCCGATCCGGTCCTTCACGCTCGCGCCCGGGGCGTAGAACTCGAGCTTGGCCACGATCTGCGCAGGCGAGCCCGCCGAAACTCGATTCAGCCGCACGAGTGGCGTATTTCCGACGAGTCCCAGCGCGCTCTCTGCGATGTTCATGGCCGTATCGTCGCACTATCTGCGCTTGATGACCACCTCGAGGTACTCGCCCGGAGCCACCAGCGAACCGTCGGTCGCGCGATTGAACCGTTCGGCCAATGCGATCAGGTCCGCGGCGAGCGATTCCTGCTTGGCGGGATCTTGCGCGGCGAACGCCTTCTGCATCGGGCCATAGAAGGTGCGGAAGACCTCGAGCCAGTGTGCCGCGCTGCGGTAGCGAAAGACAAAATTCTTCCTCTCTGTCGCGATCGAGTTGAGCCGATTGCCGAACAGCTCGCGCAGGCGCTCCTCCGTGCCCCATAGCGCGGGCGACTTCACGCCGGCCGGCGGCGGCACATACCGACCCATCAGCTTGAAGAGCTCGCCGATGAAGCTGGTCGGAGTCCAGTTGGCCAGACCGATCCGGCCGCCCGGCTTGCAGACGCGCGCCATTTCGGCCGCGGCCTTCTCCTGGTCGGGCGTGAACATCACGCCGAATGTGGACAACACGACATCGAAACTCGCGTCGGCATATTGCAATTTCTCCGCATCCGCCTGCTCGAAGGTGACGGGCAGGCCTTCGGCGCTCGCCCGGGCGCGCCCACGCTCGAGCAAGGTTGGAACGTAATCGGTCGAGGTGACATCGGCCCAGCGCCGCGCTGCGGCGAGCGTCGCGTTGCCGTTACCGGCGGCAACGTCGAGCACGCGCTCGCCAGGGCGCAGATCGAGCGTTTCGCACAGCGACTCACCGACGATCTGCAGCGTGATTCCGACGACGGCGTAGTCGCCCGCGGACCAGGCTGCTTGTTGCTTGCTTTTTACGGCGGCGAGATCGACGGTGGGCGGGGTGGCGGATATGACTGCGGACATGGTTGTTCTCCTGGTGACGTGGAATGGGTGCGTCGGATCCGGAATTGGAGCAGCCGATCGACGTGCAGTAATTTGACGCCAGGGCAAAGGGCACAGGGTCCCGCAAAGCGGGACAAAGGGCGGGACAGAAGCGGGGACAATCCCGCTAGAATCAGGCACATCGACGCTAATCGGGGGTCAGGCGAGGTGCAAGACCGGGCGCATTCCTTTGGCTACTGGCTACGGCGTCGCCGCAAAGCGCTGGATC
Organism: Burkholderiales bacterium; assembly: GCA_041617635.1. Classification (GTDB taxonomy): domain Bacteria; phylum Pseudomonadota; class Gammaproteobacteria; order Burkholderiales; family SG8-39; genus JAABRB01. Next base: position 75,125 of record JBFJOO010000004.1, read on the forward strand.
TAACCCAGGAAGCGCTCGCCCAGCGGGTCAGCTGCTCGAGCTTCGCGATCAGAAAGATCGAGGCCGACGAGCGTCGCCCATCCCGGCCGCTCGCCGAGCGGCTGGCAGCGTCGCTCGCCGTACCGGAGGAGGAGCGGCGCGACTTTCTCGCCGCGGCCCGAGCGGTGCGCGCCGCGAATCGTTTGCAACTGGATGCCACGCCCGTCGCCACCGGCGCAAGCGCGGCGCCCCCCTCTTCGATCGACGCCCGGCTCGCCTCGTCAACCGGCGCCGGCGCCGATGCCACGCCATTCGTTGGCCGGAATAACGAGTACGGTCTGCTCATCGGGCTCATCGCGCGACTCACCACCGGCGCTGGACACACGGTGCTGATCGAGGGCGAGCCGGGCATCGGCAAGAGCCGCTTGATGCGCGAGGTCGTGCGCTACGCCGAAGCGCAGGCTCTGCCGACGCTCGCGACCAACTGCTACGAGATCGAGCGGGCGATCCCCTATCAGCCGGTGATCGACCTCGTCACGCGCGCGCTCGACCGCGCGTCACCGGCTGCCCTCGACAAGCTCGCACCCGTGTCGCTCGCCGAGCTCGCCGCCCTGGTGCCTGCGGTGGCCGAGCGCTTTCCGGATTTGCCGCAGCTTTCGCGCGACTTTCCCGAGGCGCGCCAGGCGCGGCTTTCGCGCGCGGTCGGCCAGCTCCTCGAGGCGTCGCGGGAAGGCCGGCCGCTCGTTCTGACGGTGGACGACATCCAGTGGGCGGACGACGCGAGCGCGCAGGTGCTCCACTACCTCGCCCGACGCGTCGCCGAGCGACCGGCGCTGGTGATCTACGCGTTCCGCGACGAGGAGCTCGACAGCGACGAACGGCTCGCACGCCTCGTGGAGAGCCTGCGTCGCGAGACACACGCGCGCCGCGTGCCGCTTGCCCGCCTGGGCCCGACGGATACCGAGAGCCTGGTGGCGGCGCTCGGCGACGCAAGGCTCGTTGCACCCGGGCTGGTCGAGCGCCTTCACCGCGAGACCGAGGGCAACCCGTTCTTCCTCATGTCGATCCTGCAATCCCTGAGCGAAGGCGAGAGCCTGTCGGGCGCCCGCCCTGGCGGTGAGGCCGCATTGCTACCGGATGCATTGCGCAGTGCCGTGCGCGGGCGTATCGCGCGCGTGCCGCCGGAGTTTCGCCCGGCGCTCGAAACCGCTGCCGTCCTCGGCCGGCGATTCGACTTCGACACGCTGCTGCACGCGATGCGCCAGCCCGAAAGCGAGCTCCTCGACGCGGTGGAAGCGCTGGTGAGGCGCCGTTTGCTGCGCGAGGAGCCCGAAGGTGGCGTGTACGATTTCAGCCACGACAAGGTTCGCGAGGTGGTCTACCGGGACATCGGCGGCACTCGGCGCAGGCTGTTACATCGATCGGTGGCCGAAGCCATCGAAGGACGGGACGAAGGCGAAGCGCACGAGCAAGCGGCCCGGCTGGCAGACCATTACGAGCGCGCCCACGTCTGGTCGAAAGCGCTCGAATACCTCGTCCTCGCGGGCGAGCGCTCCCAGGCGCTCTTCGCGATGCGCGACGCGCTGCACTGGTTCGATCGCGCCGTCGCGCTTTCCGAGATGCATGCCGACGCGCTCAAGGAACCTGAGCGGATCGCGCTCTACGAGCGCCGCGGCGCGGCGCGTGCACAGGCCGGGCAGACCGAGGGCGCGGTGGCCGACATTCGGCGCGTCATCGATGCAGCGCGAGCGGCCGGCAAGCGCGGCGCGGCGCGCGACGCACTGATCCAGCTCGGCATGGCCTATCGACGCGCGGACGCATACGAACAGGCAACGGCATGCCTGACCGACGCGCTGGTGGATTCCCGCGCGATGGGGAACGAGCACCAGGCGGCCGACACGCTCTATCACCTCGGCACAGTGGCCTGGAGCACCGGACTGAACGACCAGGCCATCGAGTTCCACCAGGCGGCGGTCGAGATCTGCGAGCGCACGTCCTTGACCGACCTCGTCGCGGTGCAGGCCTACCACGGCCGCGGCGAAGCGCACTTCGCGAACGCCGAGCCAGCGGCGGCGATCAAGTGCTACACCCGGTCGCTCGAGCTCGCCCGCGGCATAGGCGACAAGAGCTACGAGTCCGAGAACCTCATGATGATCGGGCACGCGTGGATCGGCACCAAGGGGATCGGCGACTACCCGCGCGCGATGGCCCATTTCGAGGCCGCACTGGGGATAGCGCGCGCGGCAGACCTGCAGTGGCACATGGGGCCCACTCTTCTGGGTCTCGATCACGCGCGCGCCAACACCGGGCACTATGGCGAGGCGTGGACTGGAATGACGAAGACCTTGCGCTGGCTCGAGAGCCTGAAGCAGGTGCGCTACCAGCTCATCGCTTATGATTTCATCGGTTATCTGCTGCTCGACCTCGGCCTGACCGAGCAAGCGCTCGAGCACATGGAGCGCGGTCTTGCGCTGAGTCGCGAATCCGGAATCAATTTCTGGCGCGCCGCCATCGAGTCGCATCTCGCGATCGCGCGAACGCGGCTTGGGCAGCCGGACCTCGCCCCGGCGCTGCAGGCGACGCTCGAGCGCTCGCGCCGCGCCTGCGAGCGCTACCTCATGGGAAGGGGTCTCGAAGCTTTGGCCGAGATCGCGCTGCGCGAGGGCGACCCAGGCCGCTGCCGTGCGTACGCGGACGAACTGCTCGCGCTCGCCGAGTCGAACGGGTTGCGTGAGCGCGAGGCAAGCGCGCGGCGCTGGCGCGGCGCGGCCTTGCTCGCGGAGCACGCCTACCCGAACGCGGAGGCAGAGCTGTCCCGCGCCGCGGCCCTGGCTGAGCAACTCGGGCACGTGCGGCTCGCCATGGATTCGCAAGCCGCGCTGTTTCGCCTATCGAAGGCGCAGGGGCGGCGCGAGGCGGCAGAGCATCATGGCGCACGGGCGCAGGCGCTGGCGGAAACTATCGTGCAGAGCCTCGCCTCCGCGGGGCTCGAGGCGCGGCTGGACCCGACCGGGGGCGCGCACTGAAGGTGCCACCGCCCCCGGGGTTCAAAGCTTTTGCAGGTTGACGGTCGGGTCGGCCAGGTCGGCCGTGCGCACGGGCTTGCGCTGCTCGATCAGGCGTCGCGCCGCACGCAGGTCGCGCGGCGCGTTGATCGACACGACCGCCTCGATCGCCGCGCCGCGCAAGTAGAAAAGGCTGAAGCTCACACTCGCGGTGTCGCCGCGCGTGACCGCTTCCGGCCAGCGCTCGGGCACGCCGAGCATCTGGATGTTCGCTTCGTACTGATCCGACCAAAACCACGGCAAGGGGTCGTGGCGCGCATCGCTGCCGAGCACGGCCTTGGCGGCGACGATCGCCTGGTCCTGAGCGTTCTGCCAGGATTCGAGGCGAACGCGTCGCCCCAGACGCGCGACCGGCTGATCCGTCACGTCGCCTGCCGCGAAGATGGTTGGGTCTGACGTGCGCCCCTGCTCGTCGACGACGATGCCATTCTTGACGTCGAGTCCCGCCTCGCGCGCCAGCTCGACGTTCGGCACGATGCCGACACCGATCAGCACGACGTCCGCGGCGAGCGTCGTGCCATCCGCGAGCAGTGCATTGATCCCGCCGCCCGGTGCGGACTGGAGGGACGCGATACCCGCCCGGAGACGCACGTCCACGCCGCGCTCGGCATGCAGGCGAGCGAGAAACGCCGAGAGCTCCGGTGAGGCGGCACGCGCGCACAAGCGATCCGCCGCCTCCAGCACCGTCACCTCCGCACCGCGCTTGCGCGCTGTCGCGGCAGCTTCCAAACCGATCCAGCCGCCACCGACGACGAGAAAGCGCGCGCCGGTCGTGAGCCGCTCCCGCAGCGCCAGGGCATCCGCGATCGTGCGGAGATAAAAGACGCCGGGAAGGTCGGCACCCGGTATTGCGAGCGTCCGCACCCGGCTGCCGGTGGCCAGGATCAGCCGTTCGTAGCGCACACGCCGGCCGCCATCGGTGACCACCTCATGCGCTTCCCGATCGATGGCCGTGGCCCGCTCGCCCGGCGCATGTTCAAGCGAAAGCGCCGCGAGTGCGTCGGGCTTGAAGAGGTGGCAGACGTCGGGCTCGGACTCACCGGCGAGTACTGCTTTCGACAAGGGCGGCCGCTCGTGCGGCGGATGCGGCTCATCGCCGACGAGCACGATGCGTCCAGTGTAGCCCTCGGCGCGTAGTGTCTTTGCAATCCACCCGCCGGCCTGCCCGGCGCCGACGATCACGAACGCTCCTTCGTTCATTGGGGTGCGGACTTCGCCCGCCGTGACTTGCCGTCGATGCCGCCGATGACGGCCCACTCCGCGAAGACTTCCGGCGCCTGCTGGAATTCGCGCGGCTGCCACGCGCCGTCGAGCTGATCCTCGTCCGAGTAGTACTCCACGAGGGCGCCGGCGGGACTCTTCACGTACCAGAAGTAAGCTGAGGAAATCGGATGCCGGCCCGGACCGATCTCGGTTTCCCAGCCACACCGGCTGATGTGCATGCCACCGCCGAACACCTCGTGAATGTCGCGCACCGTGAACGCCACGTGATTGAGGCCGCGCTTCGCCGCCGGCGGCTGGAGCAGGAACAGGTCGTGGTGACCGCCTTCCTTGGCGCACCGCAGGAACACCCCCCGGCCCGGATAGCGATCGGAGACCTGGAATCCGAGCCGCTCCACGTAGAAGCGCTCGACCTCGGCGATCCGGTCGGTGAACAGCACCACGTGCCCGACCTCGATCGGCTCGGCACGCTCGTAGACCGTGCTGCGCCGGTTGACGCCGCGGCCCGGCACGCCCCAGGCATTGATCGGCACGCCGGCCACGTCGATTGGACGCTTGCAGGTGACGCGAAACGCGATCGCGAGCCCGTTCGGATCGGTCGTGTGGAGCGTCGAATCCCGCTCGGACCATGTCGCGGCTGCGCCGAGCGCGCCGCGCAATCGCTGAAGGTCGGCGATTCCTGCGACGCCCCAGACCACTTCGCGCAGCGTCGGGCCCGGCTCGAACGCGGGCGGGAGGGTTGCATCCGCCATGTGCCGCACGCGGACTTCGCAGCCGTTCAGGGTCTCGAAGCCGAGCGCGGACTCGGATTGCCCCACGAGCTTCAAACCCCAGTCGAGGAAGAATCGCTGGCACGCGGCAACGTCCGCGACGCCGTAGGTGATGCGATCGATGCCAAGAATGCTCATGACTGCCCTCTTCTGCCCTTCAGTTCGCCCACGGAAGCGGCTGCTCGTTCAGCCCCCAGTAGAGGCTCTTCTGATGCTTGTACTGCAGGATCCCGAGCCGCCCCTTCTCGATCCCTACGCCGCTCTCCTTGATGCCGGTGAAGGGGGTGGAGATCGAGAACTGCTTGTAGGTGTTGATCCACACGGTGCCCGTCTCGAGCCGGCGCGCGATGCGCCACGCGCGCTTGTAATCGCGGGTCCAGATCCCGGCGGCAAGGCCGTAAACACTGTCGTTCGCCTGCTCGAGCAGCCCGGCCTCGTCGCGGAACGGGATCGCCACCAGCACCGGCCCGAAGATCTCTTCCTGGCAGATACGTGCGCTGTTGGTCAGTCCCGAAAGAATGGTCGGCTTGTAGAACCACCCCGCGTCGTAGACCGGGCCGCGCGGCCGCTCGCCGCCGGTCAGCACCGCGCCGCCTTCGTCGCGGCCGAGCTGGACGTAGCGTTCGATCGACGCACGGTGGCTGCTCGTGATCAAAGGGCCCATCTGGGTGCCGGGGTCGGCCGGATCGCCGACGCGCAGCGCGGCGGCCTTTGCCACCAGCCGCTCGAGAAACGCATCGTGGATGGAGTCGTGCACGAAGAGCCGGGAACCGGCGATGCACGATTCGCCGGACGAGCTGAAGATGCCGAACAGCACGCCGTTCACGGCATGGTCGATGTCGGCATCCTCGCAGACGATCGTCGGCGACTTGCCGCCGAGCTCGAGCGTGACCGGCATCAGCTTCTCGGCCGCGATGCCGGCGAGCATCCGGCCCGTCGTCGTGCCGCCGGTGAACGACACTTTCTTGACCAGGGGGTGGCGGACGATCGCGTCGCCGACGATGGATCCCTTGCCGGGCACCACGCTGACGACGCCCTTTGGCACGCCCGCCTGCTCGCAGATTCGTGCCAGCTCCAGCGCCGCGAGCGGCGTCACCTCGGCCGGCTTGACGATGACTGCGTTGCCGGCTGCGAGCGCCGGCGCAAGCTTCTGCGCCTCGCTCGCGATCGGCGAGTTCCAGGGCGTGATCGCGGCCACGACACCCAGGGGCTCATGAAGGCTCATCGTGAGGTAGTCGCCGCGCGGCGGTGTCAGTGTCTCCTCGAGCGTCTCGCACGCCGCGGCGAAGAACTGGAAGGTTCCCGCGGCGCTCGCGACCAGCGCCCGCGTTTCGCTGATCGGCTTGCCGTTGTCGCGCCGCTGCAGCTGGGCAAGCTCTTCGGCGCGCTCGCGGATGAACGTGCTGATGCGATAGAGGATGCTCGCCCGGGCGTGCGGCTGCAGATCACGCCATTCCGGCCGGCGCCACGCCGCGTCGGCAACCTGGATCGCCTCGGCGACATCCTCCACGCTCGCCGCAGCAAGCTCCGCGTTGACACTGTCGTCCGCCGGATAGCGGGAGGCATACACGCCTCCCCGACCCTGGCGCCACTCGCCACCGACACATATTGGCATCACCATGATGAGCGTCCTTCAGAAACGAACCGGCGCGGCAAAGTCGCGCAGCGCCCGGACCGCGGCATAGGCGGCGAGCGAGGAAGTCTTGGGGTTCTCCGGGAGCGGCTTGCCCGACAGGGTGATTTCCAGCTCGCCGAATGCGCCGCGCGCAACCACATGGTGAACGTTGCGAGCGACCGCGGGATCGGCGACGAGCGTTACTTGAGTACGATCGAGGCCGAGCCCCGCCAGGGAAACGGTGGCCGCGACATTTGCGTTCTTGGGATAGAGGCGCGCTGCGTCGCGCGCGGAGCCGGTGTAGATCACGGCAGGTTGGGTGAGCGCGTTGAGATCCACTGCACGCTCGGCGGGGGTGCCAAGCCAGCCGAGCGGCGGCTTGCGGCCGGTGTAGATCACCTCGTCGAGGCCGCCGACCTTCGCCGCCGAGAGCGCGTCCAGACCGCCGATCGCCCCGGACACCAGAGTGAGCTGACTGCGTCCTTGCCGGGCCGCAGTTTCGAGCAGCTCGGGCACTTCCGGCCTGGCGAGGGCACCGACCGAGACGAGCGCCACGTTCACCCCGCGCTCGAGCAGCGGCACCACGTACTCGAGGACCGCGGCGTGCCCTGCACACTCGATCGCGCAGTCCGGAGGCTCGGTCAACTCGGCCAGTTCGCCGATCACGGTGATTCCCGCACCCAGGGCATGGGACAATTCGTCCCGTCGATCCGGGCGCTCGAGCAGATGCGTGACCCGCAGCGTCGCGTCGCTCGCCACCTGGTCGAGAACGAGCCGGCCGATGGCACCGAAACCGATGAGCAGCGCGCGCTTCATGATTACGGACGCTCAGGCCGGCACCTTGCGCACCGGCGGACCCGAGAAGGCGCGCGCGAACGGCCCGATCGCGACCATGTCCACCTCGATCAGCGCCGGACCGCTTTGCGCCAGCGCTTCGCGCAGCGTGCCGCCGAGCGCCGCCAGATCCTGCAGGCGATGGTGCGGCAGCCCGACCGACTTCGCGAGCTGCGCGAAATCGGGCGTGTGCAGGTCGACGTAGTAGCGCCGCCCGCCGTAGTGCGCATCCTGGATGTTCCGGATCACCCCATAGCCCCGGTCGTTCATGAGAAGCACGACGACGTTCGCCTTCTCCTGCACCAGCGTCGCGAGCTCGCCGATGTTGACCTGCAAGCCGCCGTCCCCTACGAGGCAGACGGTCTTGCGGCCGCCCGCTGCGAGCGCGGCACCAACGGCCATCTGCACGCCCTGGCCGATGCCGCCGCCGAGCGCGTGCACCCCGTCGCGCGGCCCGGCGATGCGCAGGCTGCGATTGCCCCATGTGCTGTTCGATACGGTCACATCGCGTACCCAGACGAAGTCGTTGCCGACCGCTTTCTGCAGTTCCGAAACGAGTTTTGCGTAGGGGCCCAGCCCATCCACGACGAGCTTCTCCGCCGCCTCGCGCGCGGCGGCAAGGTCCTTCGCAAACGTGGGATCGGATTTCGTCTTGCCCGCGAGACGATCGGCGAGACCCGCAAGCGCCGCCGCGCTGTCTCCTGAGACGAAATAGTCGTCGTGGTAGCAGCGACCCTGCACCTGCGGATCGACGTCGATACGGTAGAGCGGCTGGGGAAGCTTCAACCGGTACGTCAGCGTTTCGTTGCTGCGCAGGCGCGAACCGACCACCAGCATCGCGTCGCACGTCGCGTAGAAGCGCTCGACGGGCTCATGGAGATTGTACGCTCCGAGCGAGCGCGCATCGTCCTCGGGGACGATGCCGCGTCCCTGCACGCTCGTCACGACGCCGAAGCCGAGATCGAGCAGCCGGCGCACGGCCGCCCCGGCATGACGCGCGCCGCCACCGAGCCACAGGATCGGTCGCTTTGCGCGCGCCAATCGCTCCGCGAGCGCGTCGAGTTCCTCCGCGCGCGGTTGAGCCACGCCGACGTCGGCGGGCGTGAGGGATTGCGGGACCGTGATCTCGGTCGCCTGGATGTCGATCGGGATCTCGACGCTCACTGGACCGGTCGGCGCAGTGAGTGCAATGCGCACCGCCTCGCGGAGCGTTCCGAGGGCCGTCTCGGGGCTGCGCACGCGGAACGCCGCCTTCGATACCGCACTCAGCATGTCGAGCTGCTCGGTCGCCTCGTGGATGTAAGCGAGATCGCGATCGAGGTACGGCACTTCGATCTGCCCGGTGAGGTGCAGCACGGGCGTTCCAGCGGTGAGGGCCTCGACCATCGCGCCGCAGGCGTTGCCGGCTGCCGTACCGGTGCTCGTGATCGCCACGCCGAGGCCTCCCGAGACCCGGGCGTAGGCGTCGGCCATGTTCACGGCCCCGGGTTCGCTCCGGGCGGGGACGAACCGGATCGGCGCGGCGCGTCCCTGTGCCGTGGCGGCGCCCGCCCGCCGGCCGAACGCATCCAGGATCGGCATGTTATGAATGGAAATGACGCCGAACGCCGCCCGCACGCCACTCTGCTCGAGGAATCGGGCGACGATTTCGCCCACAGTTGCACGTTCGCTGCGCTCGGACATATCGGTAGCCTTATGCGGCCGCCTCGGCGGGTCGATAGTTGAGTTGAAAGGAGAGGTCCGCCGCAGCGCGGAGCACCTGCTTGACGAGGCGCTCGCGAAGCGCGGCCGGCTCCAGGTTCGGGCGCTGCGCGGTGATGCTCATCGCAGCGACGATGCGCCCGCGCTCGTCGCGAACCGGAGCGGCGATCGCCGAGATACCCTGTTCGAAGAACGATTCGCTCACCGCATAGCCGCGAACGCGGTCTTCGTGAACGAGGCGCTTGAGCTCCGCGAGGGTGCGCGGCGACTTGGAGGAGATCTTCGGCAAAGCCGAGGCCGTCGGGTAGAGCGCGGCGAGCGTCCGGTCGTCCGTGTCCGAAAGCAGCACGCGGCCGAGGATCGTGGCATGGGCCGGCAGGCGCGTGCCGACGTTGACGTTGCTTGCGAAAGTGGATTGCGCGGCGGCCTTCAGGACGACGACCACCTCGCGCCCGTCGCGGATCACGAGTTGCGCGGAGAATCCGGTTTCGTCGCGCAACCGCTCGATCATGGGCCGCGCGAGCTCCGTGAACTCGAGCGACGCGATAATCTCGAATCCGAGCCGCAGCACCGCCGGGCCGATCCGGTAAGCGTCCTTGTCACGCACCAGGAACCCGAGATGCTCGAGCGTCTGCGCGAGGCGAAATGCCGTGGACCGCGGAATCTCGAGCAAGCGCGCCATGTCGGCGGCGCTCAGGACTTTGCGCGAGCGGTCGAAGAGCTGCAGTAGGCGCAAGCCGCGCTCGAGGCCCGGCACGTTGTATCTGGGCGCGTTCATGTCTGAGCCCCCTGGACGCGCGCTGCGGTGAATTCCGCAATCAGCGCGTTAACGACTTGCGGCGATTCGATGTACGAGAGATGCCCCGGTCCGTCGAGCAGGCGGAACGTGGCGTGCGGGAACGCGCCGGCGATCCGTTCGCAGTCCTGCGCCGGCGTGATCGTGTCGGCGCTCGCGGCAACCACCAGTACCGGGCCGGTGTAGCGGGCGGCGTCCGTCACCAGCGTCCCGTCGGCAAGCATGCGGGCAGCCTGCGCGTAGCCCCGCGGATCGATCCTGGCCTGGCTCCACGTTGCGATGTCGCGTGCCTTGCGCGACGCATCGCGCGAGAGCATTCCGTCGGGCAGATTCTCTGCCATGCCCTGGGGACCCAGTCGCGCGAGACGCTCGAGGCGCGCCGCGAGTCTCTCTTCGCGCACCTTGGGCTCCGCGAGTCCATAGCCGCCTGCCGGGTTCAGGAGGACGAGTCCCGCGACACTGCTGGCCCGCTGCGCGGCAAAGCTGGCGGCCATCAGCGCACCGAGCGAGCTCGCGACGAAGATCGCTCGCTCGATTTCGAGCGCCTCGAGGAACGATTCCAGCGTCCCGGCATAGTCGGCGGCCCTGGGAGCTTCCGGCGCGAGCGGATCCGATTCGCCGTAGCCCGGCGCATCCCAGGCGATGACCCGGAATCCCTGCGCGAGCCCCTCGAGCTGCTGCACCCAGGACCCGGATTGGCTGCCGATGCCGTGCAGAAGCAGTAGGCCCAGCGTGCCCTCCCCCGCCTGCCGGTAGGACACCCTGCCGCGCGCGGTTTGAACGCTCGCGAGCGGATACCGCGCAAGGAGCGCGTCCACTGTGGCGAGGTCCGGGGCGGTCACGGGCGCTTGATTCACGGGCGCTTGATCTTCGCCAGCGGGTGGTCGGGCGGGTAGGTCGGCGTGATCGGCTTCGGCGAGCCGAGCATCACGCACATCAGCGCATCCTCTTCGCCGACATTGATCTCGCCCCGGTACACCCCGGGCGGGATGGAGATCAGATCGCGGTCCATGATGACCGCTTCCCAGCGCTCCCCGTCCTTCTCGCACATCACCTTCACCTTGCCGCGGATCACGAAGAAGATCTCCTCGACGTCGGTGTGAATGTGCATGGGCCCCTCGGCACCAGCCGGCAGGAGCATCGTCGAGAACGTGAAGTGCTCGGCGGGAACGACGTTCACGTCGGCGCTCACGCCCGTTCCACCGGTCCCGACGTAGCGCATCTGCGCGCGCCGGTACTTCGGGTCATAGTCCGCCTGGAACTTCAATGCATTCCAGTCGTACTTGCGCGTGGCGAGCCGCGCAACGCGCGACTCCATCCAATCCACGAAGCTCGCGCCCGCCGGCCGGTCCCACGACCGCGCGGCTTGCTCCGCGGCCTGCTTTTCCTTGACTGCCTGATTGCTCATCTCTTGCCTCCGTATCGAATCATCTCGATCCATTTCAATGCATCGCGAATCCGCCGTTCACGGCGAGCAGCTGCCCGGTGATGAAGCCCGCCTCCTCCGACAGGAGAAACGTCATCGCCCCGCACACGTCCTCCGGAACCTGTGCGCGGTGAATCGCACGGCCTTCCATGTACAGCTCGTGCCGCTCGGCCGGCACGTACTGCGTCGCCTCGACGACTGTCAGGCCCGGCGCCACCGTGTTCACCGTGATGCCGTGCACGCCGAGCTCGCGCGCCATGACGCGCGTCATCGCCATGACGGCACCTTTGCTGGCCACGTAGGCCAGCAGCTTCGGCGCGCCCCACAGCGCGGTGTCGGAGCCGACATTGACCACCCGGCCCTTCCCCGATGCAGCGAGGTGCGTCAACGCGGCGCGCGTGGCGAGCCAGGTGCCGCGCACGTTCACCGCCATCACCTGATCCCAGGTGTCGATCTCCAGTTCCTCGAGCCGCTTGCCGCCCGAGCTCGTGATCGCGCCGTTGTTCACCAGACCGTCCAGGCCGCCGAGCGCGGCAGCCGCCGCTGCGACGCCCGCCTCGATCGAAGCCGGCCGCGCGAGATCCAGTGGCACGAAGGCCGCGCCGATCTCCTTCGCGGTCACCCGCCCGAGGTCCTCGAGGATGTCGGCGATCGCGACGCGGGCTCCGGCAGCGATCGCGCGCTCCGCGAATGCGCGTCCCAGACCGCGTGCGCCGCCGGTTATCAGGATACGTCGGTCGCGAAGCATGAGATGAGCGTCGTCTGCCTCAGGCGGCAACTTTTCCGGACCCTGCGGTGGACGCCTGCGCCGCCCGATGCGCCTCGAGCGCCTTGACCTGCTCCTCAGCGCGCTGCTGCATGACGCGCCGCGTGCGCGCGAGCCCGGTGTCGTGCTGGTAGAGGAATTCGCGCGAACGCGCGTCGGGAGCCATGTGCTCGAGCACCGCACGATCCTGCTCCAGCACCGCCCAATGGAGGCCTTCGAGCTTCGTGCGGTACATGAACTGCCACACGTCACGCACCCAGCCCGAGCATTTCCGCGCCCGCCAGAAGAACACCAGGCAGTTATCCTCGTCGACCGGCGTGGCAAAGCCGACGATGTAGAAGCTGCCACCCGGTCCGGCGCTCGGGCGATAGGGGATCGACAGCCGCAGCCAGGTCGTGCCGCTCGATCCGAACTCGACCCAGTCGAAGTTGACGTCGCGCTGCGTCGTCTTCTCGAACGAGAACCCGGTGGGCGTCTTGCGGAGCTGCATGTTCGCGGTCTTGTCCCCGGATGCCATCGAGTGGGACGCGGCATGCAGGTACGCGCCGTGCATCGGATCCATGACATTGTCGATCGCGTAGCGGTAATTGCACTTCCACTTGGCGAAGCACACGATCGCGCCGAATTCGGGGCTCGCGAGCTCCTCGGGGAGCTCCAGCGGGCAAGGCTGCGGATGCAGCTCGTCGCCGAAATAGACGAAGATGGCGCCCCGTATCTCCTGCACCGGATAGCGCTTCACGGCCTGCTCGCCCTCGAGCGGGCAGTTGGGCACGGCCGGAACTCTCCGCACCGTGCCCGTTCCGTCCACCTCGACGCCGTGATACCAGCAGGCCAGGCGGTCCCCCAGGTTCCAGCCGAGCGACAATCGCGCCCCACGGTGGGGACACCGGTCCTCGATCGCATGCGCGGTCCCGTCGCCGTCGCGCCAGAGCACGAGATTCTCGGAAAGGCGCGTGATCCCGATCGGCGCGCCCGCCAGCGACCAGCTTGGGAGCACGGGATACCATTGGTTCAACAGCCCGCGGTTCAACAGTCGCTCGACTGATTGCGCATTGCTCATGGCGCGCTCCTCTAACCGAACGCGAGCTTGCCGAGCTCGCGGAATGTCGACTGGAAATTCGCCTCGGTCCACGCGTCGCCGCCCGGGGTACGGATCCCGTCCCGGTTGAGCGCTGCGACGATATCCGGAAGCTCGTAGGTCCGCTGCGAGAAAATCTGCTCGAGCGCCGAGGCGAGCATCTCCTCGTATTCGCTCGGCACGGCGGGGCGCGTCTGCCAGACGATCAGCTCGCGGGCGCCGCTCTCGAAGATCTGCCCGGCGCCCGCGCTCTGGTTGGGCTGCGGGTTGCGGTACGACTCGATGTACCGATTGAAGTCTGCAACGACGTCCGCGGAATTCGCGGTCGGGACGTGCGTGCGTATCATTCCCGTCTCTGACATCTTGCCTCCTTGATCCTTCGGTCAGACCGTGACGTGCTGCGCCTTCGGCATGTAGTGAAGCACCCGGCGCTCGAAGAAGACCACACACCCGTACGCGGCGATGCCGATCACCGTGAGCAGGATGATCGTGACGAAGACCATTGCCGTGTTGCCCTGACCCTCGCCATAGGTGAGCAGAAAGCCCAGCCCGAGATTTCCGCCCACGAGCTCCCCGACCACCACGCCGATCACCGCGAGCGTCGCGCCGATTCGCAAGCCCGAGAACAGCGGAGCGAGCGACGCCGGATACTCGATCATGCGGAAGATCTGCCAGCGCGTCGCCGAGAACGATCGCGCCAGATTCACCATGTCGGGGTCCACGGTGCGCACGGCCGTGAGAACGTTGACCATCACCGGAAAGAAAACGATGAGGATCGCGACGAGAATCTTCGGATAGACCGTGTAGCCGAGCCACATCACGAAGAGCGGAGCGAATGCGACCTTGGGCGCGATCTGGAGCGCCAGGATATAGGGCGTGAGAACGAGCTCGACGCGCGGTGCTATGCCGAGCATGAACCCGATCACGATCCCGAGCAGCGAGCCCAGCACGAAGCCGACCACCACCTCGAGCGAGGTGATGCCCGCGTGATACCAGAGGCGATCGTTCTCGCTCATGCGCAGGAACTCGTGCCAGACCCGAGACGGGGGCGGCAGGACGAACTGCGGAATCTTCGCTAGCCCAGGCAGCCACTCCCATGCTGCGAGGAACACTACGAGCACCGCAATGCTGGCCATCGTCGTGCTGCCACCCCAACTCTTGCCCATGTCTTTCGCCCCCCCGCTGGACTCCCGCTACTTGACGAACTGGTTGGTGTAGAGCTCTCCGACCGGCGTTGCCTTGGGCACGATGCCTTCCTTGACGTAGAACGCCTGCACCGCCTCAAGGCGCTTGGGATCCATCTCTCCGAGGACCTTCTGACCCTTGTACGTGTACTCGGTGTAGAGCTCCACCACTTCCCCCACGAAATCTTCCTTGCCCTTGAAGTTCGGCGCGCCCGCGACGTAGTCGGGAACGACCGCCTTGCCCTGCTTCATCACGTCGTCCAAGCCGCGCAGCGTGGCCTTGACGAGCTTGCCGATCAGCGCGGGGTTCTTCTGAATCATCTCGTCGGAGGCAAGGATCGCCTGCGCCATGCTCGGGAAATAGCTGTCGCCACGGTAGATCTTGATCTTCGCGCCCGCGCCGCGCGCATTGAGCGCCCAGTCGACGGGCCCGGCGAAAGCGCTCGCCCTGCCGGCCGCGAACTGCTGCCAGATGCCGGTCGGACCGGCCGCCTGGATGTCGAGGTCGGCCTTGGTCAGGCTTGCCGAGGCGAGCATGCCGAGCAGCGAGAAGAACGTGGTGTCCTGGTAGGCGAGCACCGTGACGGTCTTGCCCTTCAGGTCCGCCGGGCCGTTGAGACCTTGCCCGTCGTGCACCACCAGGTTGGTGAGCGAGCCGCCGCCGAGCACTGCCACCGCCTTCACGGGAATGCCCTGGGCGCGCACGATGATCGGCGTGTCGCCGATTCCGCCGCCGATCGGCGCGTTGCCCGCTCCGACCTGCTTGGCGACGTCGACACCGCCCTTGGCGACGACGAAGCTGACCTTGAGCCCTTCCTGCGCGTAATAGCCGCGCTGCTGGGCAAGCACCCAGGGAATGAAGGCCGGAAGGAATGCCGGAGCAGGAAGCAGGTAATTCACTTCTTCGAGCTTCTGCTGTGCGTGGACAGGCGCCGCGAGGCATGCGGTCACCACCAAGGCGGCTTTGAGTAACGTTCGCTTGCTTAGCATGTCTTTCCTCCTCTTGTTGAACATCAGATCACCTCTAGCGCCGGGCAGCGCCGACGATTGCAACCGCGTCGACTTCGATCAGGAGATCCGGGGCGACCAGCCCCTTGACTTCGATCAACGTCGAACACGGCTTCTCCCCGGGAAACGCATCCGCCCGAGCCCTGCCGATCTCTGCGCGGCGCGCGACGTCGGTGACGTAGATCGTCAGCTTGACGATATCCGCGATGCTCGCTCCCGCCGCCTCGACCAGATGGCCGATCTTGGCGAAAACCGCCCGCGCCTGCGCTTCCATGCTGTTGCCTCCGATCGCCTTGCCGTCGGGACCGCTCGCGGTCATTCCGGAGAGAAAGACCTGGTCGCCAACCACCAGGCAATTGGAGAAGATGCCGCCGGCAGGTTCGGGCACTGCTGGTGTGATCACTTTGCGAATACCCATCGGATATCTCTCCAGCTACGCCGCCGCCTGCGGTCTTTCCCATGGCATCGGTTGCCCCGCGGCGGCAAGGGTCTCGAGCTGGGCGGCGGCCGCGTCGCGCATCCAGCGGCGCACGCGTGCGACGCCCACGTCATGCTCGTACAGGAACTCGCGCTGATTGGCGTCCGGCTCGATGCCCTCGGCAAGAGCGCGATCCTGCTCGAGGACGTGCCAGTGCCGCGCTTCGAGTCGATTCCGGTACAGGAATCGCCAGACATCGCGCTGCCACCGCTGCACTTTGCGATTGCGCCAGAAGAAATTGGCGTTCAGCCGATCGGTGATCGGCGTCGTCATGAAAATGATGCCGAAGTTGCCACCCGGCCCCACCGACTTCCCGTACGGAATCTCGAGCCGCGCGTACAGGGCGCCCGTG
Source organism: Burkholderiales bacterium (assembly GCA_041617635.1). Taxonomy (GTDB): domain Bacteria; phylum Pseudomonadota; class Gammaproteobacteria; order Burkholderiales; family SG8-39; genus JAABRB01. The sequence goes on from JBFJOO010000004.1 coordinate 91,398, forward strand.
TCGCACCACTCGCTCCAGTCAAAGTTGACGTCCCGCTGCGTGACCTTCTCGAATATGAACCCGGTTTCGGTCTTGCGCGCGCGGAACCGGGCCTCCGTGTCGCCGATCGCCATCGAATGGGACTGCCGATGCAGGAACGTGCCGTGCATCGGATCGAGGTTGTTGTCGATCATGTACCGATACGGGGTACGCCATTCCGTGTAGCATAGGAAGCGGTCGTACTCGTCGGACACGAGCTGCGGCGGCGGATCGAACGCCACGGGTTCCGGATGCAGCGCATCACCGACGTAGATGAAGATGGCGCCGGCAAGCTCCATTGACGGATAGGTCTTCACGGCCTTGACCCCCTCGAGCTTGCATCCCGGATTCCCCGGAACCCTGAGGACCGTGCCGTCGCGCCCGATCTCCACTCCGTGGTAAATGCAGGCCAGCCGGTCACCCAGATGCCGGGCGAGGGACAGCGGCGCGCCGCGGTGGGGGCAATGATCTTCCTGCACGTGCAGCGCGCCGTCAGGCTCACGCCACAGCACGAGCTTCAGGCCCAGACGGTGGAGCGAGATCGGCCGGTCCCTGACGAACTCGGCCGGACAGAGCGGATGCCAGCGATTGCGCAGGCCGATGCGGAGCAGCAGCTCGATTTCGTGCTCGGAGACGGCGGGCTTCGACAACGCGCGGGTCGTTCCGGTCGTCATGTTGAGGTCCCTATGCCCCCAGGCGCGCGATGACAGCCTGGAAGCGATCGAGCGTCCACTCGCGTCCCTCCGGCGTGCGCAATCCGTACTCGTTCAGGCGTGCAATCAGGGCATCCAGGTCCCAGGCCCCGGCAGCGAAAGCCGCCTCGAGCGCGTCGCCGAGCTCGTTCTCGTAGACGGTCGGCGGGCGCGTCCGGGCCTGATGCGGATTCACGTACGGCGCGGGCAACCGCGATTCATCCGGGAAGGGATTCGGCGGCATGCTCATATTTTGCCGCTCCATTCGCCCGCCCGGTAGCGCGCGGTGATCCGATCGCGCACGGGCTCGAAGTCGTACGCGACGTAGCATTCCGTCGTGAACACGCCCCACGCGGAGCGCTCGAGCTCGATGTTGACCGCCTGCAGCTTCTCGACCGGCAGCCGCAAGGTGACGATCTGGCCGAGGCCCATGGCGACATACCAGGAGTCGATCGTCACACCCGCGGGCGGGAAGCGATCCCACCACTGCCGTTCGGCGAGCGTGCCCTGGATCGCGTCGATGTTCTGGGACTGGTCATGCTTCAGGAAGATCGTGAGAAGAATCTCGCCGGTCTTGGCGGTGCCGCTCGGTGATGCGCCCATCGTCTGCTCCATGCCGGCCATGGGTCAGGCCGCTCCGGCCGCCGCGCGCTCGCCCACGTGCAGCAGCGACATGAGCTCGGCGACATAGGCGCCCACCCGCGGATCGCGCCTGCGGCGCATCGGATCGTTGCGATCGGGAATCTCGATCACGATCTCCTTGATGATCGTTCCGGGCCGCTCGCTCATGACGTAGACCCGGTCGGAAAGCGCGATCGACTCCACGAGATCGTGAGTGATCAGCAGCGCGGTCTTGCGTTCCGCCGCGAGCGTCTCGGCGAGATCCTGCTGCAGCACCATCTTGGTCTGTGCGTCGAGCGCCGAGAATGGCTCGTCCATCAGCAGGACCGCGGGGTCGACGGCGAGCGTGCGCGCGAGCGCCGCGCGCTGGCGCATTCCGCCCGAGAGCTGGTGGGGATAGTGGTTCTCGAAACCGCCCAGGTGGCATTTCACGAGGAGCTCGAGCGCGCGCCCGCGCCGCTCGCTCGCCGCCGTGCCCCGGATCTCCAGACCGAGCTCGGCGTTCTCGCGAATCGTCCGCCACGGCAGCAGCAGATCCTTCTGCAGCATGAAGGCAACCTGCTTGTTCGGGCCGTCCACCCGCACGCCGTCGACTTCCACTGTTCCTTCGCTCGGCAGGTAGAGGCCGGAGCCCATGTTGAGGAGGGTACTCTTGCCGCAACCGCTCGGACCGATGAGAGACGCGACTTCGCCATCGGCGATCGCCAGCGTCACGCCTTGCACCGCGAGCACATCCGCCTCGCCCGGACGCTTGGCCGGAAACACCTTCTTGACGTCCTTGAACTCGATGCGGCATTCAGCCATTGCTCAGGCCCCTCCTCCTTGACGCCGTTCCCGATGCAGGACTACTCGATTGCGATCTTCTCGACCACTTCCCGGCCCGTCGAATCAGTCGACCCCTACGAGCACATTGTCGCCCTCGAGCCGAACCGGATAGCACTTGAGATCCCGCCCGCCCGGCTCCCTGGTGCACCGGCCGGTCGGAATGTGGAACTTGGCGCCGTGCAAGGGACACTCGATCTCCTCGCCCTCCACGAAGCCTTGCGAGAGCAGCGCAAACGCATGCGGACACACATCCTCGAGCGCATAGTAATTGCCACCGACGGCATAGACGCCCACTTCCTTGCCCTCGATCTTTGCGGAGAGCGGCTGATCATCGGAGATGTCGGCGAGCGTGCCTGCGATGTGCCAGTTCGTGGACATTGGGTTCTCTGGGCGGGAGTTTGGCTTCTCGGACGTGCGGACTATGTTTTATTATGTTTCATTAGTGAAACAGCGTTCCATTTGTGAGACAGCCTAATTCAAGAACGCAGACATGTCAAGCGGGGCAGCACGCGCTCGAGATCGGCGCGGGTGGAGAAATGCGAGACGGGAGGCTCGGAAGCGCGGCCCACGAAACGGCGGTGAGCGACCGCTCAGCGCTGACGCGCGCGCCGCGAACCACGTAAAAGGTTGAAAAAGCTGGCGAGGAAACCGGGCGCTCAGGCGGCCTTGCGCCGGTTGGTCTCCACCCAGCCGTCGACCAGCGCCACGGTCCGGTCGACCTCGGCGGACTGCATGCCTTTCTGCGCCGCGATGGCCTGCACCAGGCGGTCCGCGCGCTCGATATGGGTTGCGCCGTTGGCGAGCGCTCGCGCGGCCGAGGACGGGCTTCCGAGCGATTGGGCGGCGGCCGCGTACTTCTCGAACGGCACGAGGTCATTCGGGTTCGCCCCGAGCGACGTGCACACCTTGATCACCCATTCGTAGACCTCCCGCGAGGCCGCGAGATCGCTGTGCACCGCCTCCTTGATCGGTCGCATCCCCTCCTTCTGCACGCAGCGGTAGTTTCCCGCGAGCAGCATCGCCCATTTCGCAAGGGGAACGTAGATCGAGTCGTAGACCCTGAGCTTCACCGGCAGCTCGACCTTCTTGCCCGCCGAGTCGAAACGGACGGCATCGACGTCCGATTCCAGGCGACGCAGCACCGCGGTGTTGGCATCCGACTCGAACCGCGCCGCCTTGAAATTCGTCGGCAACCTGACCTGCAGCACGTTGACCTTCTCCTCCGGCGGACGAAACGCCTGCGGGTCCGGGCTGCAGAGCGTAAACAACGCCGGATCGAAGCCGTTCCACACGGTCGGGTCGGTGTAACAGATCCGCAGGGCATCGGCATCGAGCCCGGGTATGCGTCTCAGGTACGTGAGCGGCGGCATGTTCATGATGGACATGCAGGGCACCCGGGCCTTGGCGACGCGCTCCATCAGCTCCCTCACCCCCAGCGCACGATATTGGGGTTCCTGCATCGCCAATGCGACGAGATCGAAGCCGGCCGGATCGAAGGCATCCGTACCGCCGGCCGACATGGTGCCCGGCAGCTTGCGCGAATCGATCTCGACCAGCCCCTCGGTCCCTTTCACGGGCATCCGCACGCGGAACCCGTCCGCGTTGAAGAGCTCCGCCTCGGCGGGAAGGCAGACGAGCCTCACCGTGTGACCCGCCATGAGCAGCTTGCTCGCCAGCAGCGATCCGTATGACGCGCCCAGCGTCAGGATTTTGAGGGGAGCCTGCATGACGTATGCCTCCGGAGACCGAAAGTGGCGTAGGTATAGGTCAGCGCGACCTTTATGTCACGCCGCGAGGCACAATTCCGGAATGCGGAAATCGCCCCGGTCCCGCTCCACGCGCGCGGCCCGCGCGCCGTCGGCAATCAACGCAGCAACGCGCGTATCTTGAGCAGCAGCCGCTCGAGATCGATCGGCTTGGTGTCGAACTCGTCGCAGCCCGCGGCGAGCGCCTTTTCCCGGTCGCCCGTCATCGCGTGCGCCGTGAGCGCGATCACCGGAATGTCGCGCGTCGTGGCGTCGGCCTTGAGCCTGCGCGCAGCCTCCCAGCCGTCGATCCCGGGCAGATTGAGGTCCATGAGGACGAGATCGGGGCGCTCCGCCGCGGCAGTGGCCACGCCGGCCTCGCCGTCGGCCGCGACCAGAACCTCGAAGCCGTCCTCCAGCTCGAGGCGCATCTTCAGCATGAAGACGTTGTCGTCGTTGTCCTCGACGTACAGGATCCTCGGCATCGGGCTTCCCTTCACGCGGCCGCGCGCGCGGCGGCAATCGAGCTTCGCAGCTGGTCGACGAGCTCCGCCGGATTGAACTCGTGCTTGAGCAGGATCTTCGCGACGCCGGCCTGCAGGCGCCGGCGATCCTCGGCGGTGAGATCCTTCGCCGTCACCACGATCACCGGGATCCGCCGCCAATCCGGATGCTCCTGCAGCGTGGCGGCGAACTCGAACCCGTCCATCCGGGGCATCAGCAGATCGAGCACGATCAGGTCCGGGGGTGTCGCGCGCAGCCGCGCGAGACCTGCGTGACCATCCTCGGCCTCGTCGACGACATAGCCCGCGGGCTCGAGCGCTGCGCGCACGATCGCGCGCTGTGCCGGATCGTCCTCGACGAGCAGGACGCGCTTGCCGTCCGCAGTGACGTAGCGCGCCAGGCTGCGCAGCAGGCGCTCGCGATCGATCGGCTTCGTGAGGTAGTCCGCTGCGCCGAGCGCGATGCCCTTGTGCTGCTCGTCGACGATCGTGGTCACGATCACCGGCACCGCGGCGAGGTCCGGATCGCTCTTGAGCGCGGCGAGCACGTCCCAGCCGCTCAGGTCGGACATCAGAATATCGAGCGTGATCGCGGCGGGACGCAGCTCGCGTGCTCGGCGCAAGCCCTCGATCCCGCCGACCGCCATCGCGACCGGGATGTGGTGCTCCTGAAGCCAATCGGCGATCAGCTCGCGCGCCGTGCTGTCGTCATCGATCACCAGTACGACGCCTTTCTCGCCCGGATGGGGGGCACCCGCGATGGCCGCCGGGTCCGGAGTTGCGGCTGCGCTCGGTGCATGGACCTCCATCGGCAGGCGCGCGGTGAAGGCCGAGCCCTTGCCAGGCTCGCTCTCGACCGTGAGATCACCGCCCATCATGCGGCATAGCCGGCGGCTGATCGCGAGACCGAGTCCGGTGCCGCCGAACTTCTGCTGCGTCGTCGCATCGGCCTGGGTGAACTCCTTGAAGAGCCGGCCGATCTGGTCCGCGCTGATTCCGATCCCGCTGTCGGTGACCGTGAACTCCATCCAGGCGCCGTCGGCTCGACGGCGCACCGCCGCGCTGAGCGCCACGCGGCCGTCCTGCGTGAACTTGCAGGCGTTGGAAAGCAGATTGAGCAGAATCTGGGTAAGCCGCTTGCGGTCGGCGCGCAGCGAACCGAGATCGGGCGGACAGGTCGACGCGAGCTGGTTCCGGTTCTTCTCGCCGAGCGGACGGGCAGTTTCCATCAGCTCGTCGATCAGCGGCCGCACCTCGAAATCCTCCGGAACGAGCTCCATCTTGCCCGCCTCGATCTTGGACAGATCGAGGAGATCGTTGATCAGGTTGAGCAGGTGGCGACCGGCGCGCAGGATCCGGGTGAGCGGCTCGGCGGCCTTCTCGGTGCCGAAGCGCTGGGCGTGCTGGCTCAGCATTTCCGACAGCCCGATGATCGCGTTGAGCGGCGTGCGCAGCTCATGGCTCATCGTGGCGAGGAACGCGCTCTTCGCCTGGCTCGCGGCCTCGGCCTCGCGCCGCGCGCGCAAGAGCTCCGTGATGTCGTGATAGATGGCAACGTACCCGAGCTCGCGGCCCTCCACGATCACCGGGACCCCGGCGGCCTCGACGTCGAGGAGCGTCCCATCCTTGCGGCTGCGGCGGGAGATGAAGCGGCTGCGGCCGCCCGCGAGTACCTGTCGGGAGTAGTCCGCGGCCTCGGCGCGCAGCTCCGGCGACCCGACTGCGACCAGATCGTCGAGATCGCGCCCGAGCGCTTCGGCGGCGCCCCAGCCGAACAGACGCTCGGCGGCCGAGTTCCAGGATCGCACGCGCCCGGCGGTGTCGATCGTCGCGATCGCCACCGGGGACGCTTCGACCAGCGCCTCGGAGTAGGTCTTCTGCCGCTGGACCTCGTCGAACAGCCGCGCGTTGTGGATCGCCACTGCCGACTGGTCGGCGAAAGTCTGCAGGAGCGCGACCGTTTCCTCCGGGTACTCGCCCGCCGCCGCACGCCGCACGACCAGCCCGCCGATCACCCGATCCTCCCGCACCAGCGGCGCGGCGAGCAGCGCGCGGAAGCCCGCGCGCCGCATCAGCTCGCTCAGGCGGTAAGTGGGGTCGGCCAGGATGTCGGGAATCTGCACGACGCCGCGCTGCGCCGCCGCCCGGCCCACCGCCGTATCGACTCCCTGGACGCGCGCCTCGCGCAGCGCTTCGACCACGGTCGGGTCCACGCCGTAGTTCGCGCGCGGCACGAACACCTTCTGCTCGTCGTCGAATTCGTAGATGGTGCCCCCGTCGGCGTGCGAGAGCTGCACCGCGTGCTTGACGATGCTCGACAGCACCGACTGGAGGTCGAGCGTCGAGCTGACGGCGCGGCCGATCTCGCCGAGCGCGTGCAGCTCGCCCACCGTGCGGGTGAGCTCCTCCGTCCGCGCCTCGAGCTCCTGGAACATGCGGGCATTCTCGAGCGCGATGGCGGCTTTCTCGGCGAACACTTCGAGCAGCTCGACCTGCTTCGGCGTGAACGCCCCGGCCGCGGCACGCAGCACGCCGATCGCGCCCACGGGTGCCCCCTCGCGCAGCATCGGTACCGACAGCAGCGCCCGGTAACCGAGCGCGTGGGCGAGGCGCAGCGACACTTCCGGGACATCGGACTCGGCCTCGATATCGCTCACGTGGACCGCCGCGCACTGGAGGATTCCGCGTGCCACCAGGCTCTCGGTGCTCGGTGCCAGCGGATAGCTCGCCTGCAGCTCGGCGAGCGCACTGGGGGTCCAGTTGTCGTGCGCGGCGATATGGATCAGCTTGCCGTCGAAGCGATACACCACCGAGTACGTCGCCCCGCACAGGCGGGTCGCGTGCCGCGCGATCAGCTCGAACACCGGCTGCGCATCGGTGCGCGACTTGGAAAGGAGGCGCAAGATCTCGCTCGCCGCGGTCTGCTGCGCCAGCGTCTCGGTGAGATCCTGATTGGCCTCGGCGAGCTCGCGCGTGCGCGCCGTCACTTTCTCCTCGAGACCCAGGTAGGACTCCTGGAGCTGGGCCGCCGACCGGTTGAACTCCTCGCCGAGCGCCTGCAGCTCGTCACCCGAGCGCAGCTCGATGCGGTGGCCGAGGTCGCCGGCACCGATCCGGGCCGCGCCCGCCTGCAGCGCCCTGATCGGCGACACCATCGTGCGGGCGAGCAGGATGCTCGCGAGAATCGATGCGAGCAGCCCGAGCGCGAGGATGATCGCGCTGCGAACGATTGTCGCCTGCACCGGCGCGAGCGCCTCCGCGCGCGGCTGCTCGGTGAAGACGGTCCACCCGAGCGAGCCGATCGGTGCATGCGCCGACAGCACCTCGCCGCCCGCGAGGCCAGAGGCCATGATCACCGGTCCCGGCTCGGTTGCGGACCGCACGCCTCCGTCGCGGGCGGCGCGTACCTGGGGCAGCGCGGACAGGTCGCGGCTCTGGAGCACAAGCGTCGCATCCGGATGAGCGACGAGATGGCCGGCCGAATCGACGACGTACGCGTAGCCGGCCCGACCGACCCGGATGCGCGACACGACGTCCCAGATCGCCCGCAGGTTGACCTCCGCGACCGTGGCCTCGACCGCGTACTCGCCGGAGGGCACGGCGATCGTCATGTACGGCTCTGCGTCGTTGCGCAGGTACATCGGGCTGAAGTAAGTCTTGCCCGACTTGGCCGCCACGAACGCCGGCGCGCGCGAGAAGTCCTCGCCGCTCGCGCGCGCGTCGAGCGCCACGCGCGCGACGCGGATCTGCTCCTTGCCGCCGATGTCGAGATGCCGGATCTCGGTGATTGCGCGCACGGTCCGCAGCAGCCTCAGGAACGCGAGCTCGCGCTGCTCCGCGAGCGCGCCCGCGAGCGCCTCCCGGAAAGGCACGCCGACGCCGCCCGGGGGCGCGACGGCCGGATCGTCCGCGTCGGCATGGGTCGTCGCGCGGACCTGACGCTCGATATCCACCACGAACCGCTCGATGCGCGCGGCCGCGCCCTCTGCCTTTTCCTGTGCGACCTGCACCAGCGCCCGCTGGGCCTCCTGGTAGGAGAAATAGAGCTCCACCAGGCTGCTCGCGATCAGCACGCCGCCGACGAGCACCAGCAGGAAGACGACGTACTTCCAGAAGAGACGGCCGCGCGGTCGAAGAGCGTTCATCGGCGGATCGTGTCGGCGCGCAGCAGGACTTTGCGCGATACCGTGATTCCCATGAGCGTGGCGGTTCTGAGGTTCACCGCGAGCTCGATCACGTCGGCGCCTTCCACCGGCAGGCGGCCGGGCGTGGCCCCGCGCAGGATCTTCGCCGCGAGCCGCGCGGCCTGCTCGCCCTGCGCGTAGTAATCCGGACCGTAGGAGGCAAGGCCGCCGTAACCGACCCAGAACGACGACGGAAAGATCGCCGGCACCCGCGCGGCGAGCGAGAGCTTGAGCAGCGCCGCCGGCAGATCGAGCGCGTCGGCATCCGGCGCGAGCAACGCATCGCCGGGGCGAAACCCACGGCGGACATGCGCGAGATCCTCGTCGGCGCTCGACGACACCGCCCGTGCGACGATCTGGACGCCGAGCTGGGGCGCGGCGCTCCGCAGCTTCGTGAGCGCCGCCGCCGCCGTGGGGTCGTCGACGGCGTGGACGAACCAGACGCGCCGCACCTGCGGATGCAGGGTCTTCAGCACTTCGAGCCGCTTCGGCATCAGCTCGGGCGCAAGACTCGACACGCCGGTCGCGTTGTGCCCGGGTCGCGTCAGCTCGCTCACGACACCGGCACCGACCGGATCGCTGACCTGCGCGAAGACGATCGGGAGCGTAGGCGTGGCTTCCTTCGCTGCGAGTGCGGCGGCGACGCTGCACGCGAGCAACAGATCCACGCCCGACTCGACGAGCGCCTTGGCCGCGGCCGGGGTCGCCTTGGGATCTCCCTGGGTGAAGCGAATGTCGAACGTGACGTCGCGCCCCTCCGCGAGCCCCAGCTCACGCAGCCCCGCTTTGAAGCCGACGACCGTCGGGTGGTTCGCGGCCCAGGCCTCGGTAACGATGCCGATCCGATGCGGACCGCGTTGCGGATCGGTCTGCGCATGCGCCGGGAGCGCGCATGCGAGCGCCGCGATCAGCGCGAACGCAGCGCTGCGCGGCGCGCAGCCGTCACACGGCGACGAGCTCATGGTAGGCGCCTTCGGAGACGCGCCGCCACCCGCCGAGCTGGGACTGGAACTTCGTGAAGGAGGCGAAGACCTTCCTCGCCATCGGCGTCTTCTCCGATTCTTCCTTCAGCACTTCGCCGGCGAGCGTTCTCAGGTCGCGCAGCACCGGCGTCGGCAGCTGCAGGATCTCGACCTTGCCCTTGTAGTCGCTCCGCAGCCGCTCCAGTGCGACCGCGTTCGCGGACTCATACTCGCTCAGCCCGGTGACCGAGACCGCCGCCACCGCCTCGTCGAGGATCAGCCGAATCTCCGCCGGGAGCGCATCGTATGCCTTCTTGTTGAAGACGAACTCGAGCGTCGTGCCCGGCTCGTGCCAGCCGGGGTAGTAGTAGTACGGTGCGGTGTTCGGCAGCCCGAGCTTCAGGTCGTCGTGGGGTCCCACCCACTCCGATGCGTCGATCACGCCGCGCTCGAGCGCGCGATAGATCTCGCCGCCGGGGGTCAGGACCACCGTGCCACCCGCCTTCTCGATCACCCGGCCGCCGAGGCCCGGGATGCGCATCCTGAGGCCCTTGAGATCGCTTACCGCATTGATCTTCCGCCTGAACCAGCCGGCCATCTGCGGGCCGGTGGACACCCCCGGGCGCGGCACGAGACCGAACCCGGCATACGTTTCTTCCCACAGCTTCAACCCGTCGCCGTGGTAGTACCAGCTCGCCATGCCCTGCGGGTTCATGCCGAACGGTACCGCGCAAAACCACTGCGTCGCCGGCTCCTTCGCCGCCCAGTAGTAGGCGGCGCCCATATAGGCCTCGACCGTGCCCTTCGACGTCTCGTCGAAGCACGCGAGCGGCGGCATCAGCTGGCCGGCCGGAAAAACCTCGATCAGGAGGCGCCCGCCCGTCATCTCCTTGACCCGCGCGGCCAGCCGCTGCGCCGAGCCCTGCATCACGTTCAGCGCCGGGGTCCAAGTGGTCACCATGCGCCACTTGAACTTCGGCTGGGCGATCACGAAGGGCGCGTGCACGGCGGCCGCGCTCCCGGCCGCTGCCAATGCTCCTCCGGTCAAGAACTTGCGGCGTTCCATAGCTCCCCTCCTCCTGGACCCGGCGTGCTTCAGTGGTCGAAATGAAAGTGGATCGCGGGCCGGCCGTCTTTCAACGCGGATTGGGCCCGGTCGGCATTGCGGCGAAGCATGAATCCCGCCAATCTTCGCGCGCCGTCATCATCCTCGCGGATCTCGCGCTCCGTCGGGCGCGAATCCGGCAGCTCGAGCAGATCGCCTTCGTAGCCGATGTGCACCTCGAGGTTGAACTCGTCGAACGACGCGTCGATGGCGAGCGGACCGCGCGGGTTGCAGTTCTCGGCCACCGCTTCGGTCAGCTGCATCACGCCGAAGATCGCGCGCCGGATGACGTCCGGCCGCGCGCCCCAGTTCGCGCCACGCTGGGTGAAGAAATCCTCGATGGCGCGCGGATAGTCGCCCGTCGGATCGAGCGCGAGGCTCACTTTCTGCCGCACGCCCAGCCGGAAAACCAGGTTCAGGACGAACGCCAGCACCGTGCCGGCCACGAGCGCCGAGGCGAGCAGCGAACGCAGCCAGGGCGGCGCGGCGGCGACCGACGCTGGAAACATGAGCACCCCGAGCGCCGCGCCCACCGACAGCCCGATGACGAGCGTCTTGCGCGCATCGAGCATCCGCGAGGTGATGATCTGCATCCCGCCGATGACGATGAAGCACGACACGAAGATCAACGCACCCGCCACCACCGCCGAGGGAATCGCGACCAGGACGGCGGTGAGCTTCGGCATGAACGCGAGGGCGAGGACGATCGCACCGATCGCGTAGGCGATGCGCCGGCTCGCCACGCCGGTCGCGAGGATCATCCCAACGTTCGCCGAAACGGTCGAGAGCCCGTACGAGCCGAGGGCGCCCGCGGTCGAGGCGGCGAGACCGTCGGTCAGCGTGCCGCGCGTGATCGAGCGCAGCTCCGGGCGCACCCACTCGGCATCGTTCAGGCGCTGGAAGAGCGTGATGTTGGCGCTCGTGTTCAGCGACGCGGCCACGCCCGCGACGACGAACGGCAGCACCATCGCAGGGTCGAAAGCCCAGGCGACGTGATCGAATTTCGGGAGCGCGACCAGCGGCTTCTCGCCGATCGCCGCGAACTCCTCGGCAGATCCGAGACCCATCGCCACCGCGAGGATGTACCCGGCGATCGTGCCGATCAGCGCGCAGAACATGCGCAGCCTGCCCCGCGTCCACACGTTGAGCGCAACCATCGTCGCGAGCGTGAGGCCCGCCACCGACCACTCGAGTCCGGGCGCTGGTCGCCCGACGCGGCCAGCCATCAAGGCATCGATGCCGACGGCGGCGGTGGCGAGGCCCGTGAGCAGCACCACCAGCCCCGACAGCTCGGGCGGGAGGTAAGGCCGCAGGGGACGCCAAACGCGCGACACGACACCCTCCACGAAGCCGGCGAGAATCGTCATGCCGAACACGAGCGGCAACCCGCCCGTCTGCGCCGCGGCGATCGACGGACCGAGATACACCGCCTGAAAGCCGGTGGGGGCGAGATAGCCGCTGCCGAGCGGTCCGAGCACGCGCGCCTGCGCCATTGTCGCAACGCCCATCGCGAGCATGCCGACGCTCAGCAACTGCGCCGCGACAGCGGCCGGCGCACCGGCGGCCCGGCTCACCAGCACCGGAAAGATCATGACGATAGCGAGCAACCCGACGTGCTGGACCGCGGTGAGCCAGACGACCTGTGCCGGGGGGACGTCATCGACCCCGTAGGCGAGGTCAGGGGGCTTCTTCACGGATCGTGCGCCGCCGTCGGGCGCTACCCGGCTTGCACTTTCGCGATGCACTCATCGCGCGTGGAATAGATCTGGAACGCGCTCGTGAACGCCGAGATGTCGAACAGGCGCTGTACCTCGCCCGCCACGCCGCACAGCGCGAGCCTGCCGTTCGTTTCCTCGACCAGCTTGCCCGCGATCAGCAGCGCGCGAAACCCGGCGCTCGAAATGTACGCGATGTTGGCGAAATCGATGACGACGCGACTCGCGCCCGAGCGGATGAGCTCGCACACCCGGTCGCCGAACTCCTTGGCGGTGACGCTGTCGATCCGCCCCTTCGGCTCCACCGTCGATACGCCCTGGGACTCCCCGATCAGGATCTCCATCCCGCGCCTCCGCGTATTGATCGCTACAACACGTTCTTCTTGAATCGCAGACGGTTCCGGTCCCGGCCGCGCTCGTAGGCTACCTCGTCGTTCAGCTCCTTGACAAAATGAATCCCGAGGCCACCCACCGGCCGATCCCCGATGCCGCCGGTCAGGCTCGGGCTTCTGGCAGCGAGCGGGTCAAATGGTACCCCGTCGTCCTCGATCTCTCCCAAAACGGCGCCATCGGCAAACGCCAGGCGCAATATGATTTCGTGCACCGCGTCGTCGGCGTACCCGTAGGAGATGACGTTGCTCAATACCTCGTCGAACGAGACGAGCAACCCGGTCAGCGCCTGGGTGGGGAGCCGGTTGTCGGCACCGAACTCCTCGATCCATTGCCGAACGCGCTCGAGCTCGGCGAGCTCGTTGCTGATCCGCATTTCCGCTCGTTCCATGGCTCGGGCGCGACCCGAGTCTAGCGCGAAGCCGGCCCGGTGCAAACTATTCGCCGGTCGGCCCCGCCTGGTTCGGCCACAATGCCGGGAGCGCCGGGCCGGGGCGCCTCGCGACAAGCGGAGGACCGGATGAACGATGCACGGATCCTGATCGTCGACGACGTCGAGGACAATCGCTACACGCTCGGCATGCTGCTCGATCTGGAAGGGTACACGCAGGTCGAGCACGCCTGCGACGGCGCGGAAGCTCTCGAGCGCCTCCGCGATAAGGCGTTCGACATCGTGCTGCTCGACGTGATGATGCCCAATCTGAACGGATACCAGGTGCTCGAGCGGCTGAAGGCGGACGGCCGGCTGCACCGGATGCCCGTGATCATGATCTCGGCCCTGCAGGAGATCGACAGCGTGGTGCGCTGTATCGAGCTCGGCGCGGAGGACTATCTCCCGAAGCCTTTCAACCCGGTGTTGCTGAAGGCGCGCATCGGTGCGTGCCTGGAGAAGAAGCGCTTGCGCGACGTCGCGACCGCACAGCTCGAGCGCATGGAGGCCGAGCTGCGCGCCGCGCGCGAGCTGCAGGGCTCGATGGTGCCGACCCGATTTCCGCCACCCGGCCCGGGCAATCCGCTCGAAGTGGCTGCCGTGCTCAAGCCGGCACGCGAGCTGGGCGGCGATTTCTACGATTTCTTCCAGCGTGGCGACGGAACCGCGATGTTCGTGATCGGCGACGTGTCCGACAAGGGCGTTCCCGCGGCGTTGTTCATGGCGCGCGCGATGAACGCGTTGCGCATGCTGGCCGGCGCGCCGGGCGCATCCGCCGATCCGGCGGCGATTCTCGCCCAGGCGAACGCGGAGCTGCTGCGCGGGAACGACGCCGCGATGTTCGCCACCACTTTCCTCGGCGTTATCGATCTTGCGCAAGGTCTCCTGAGCTACGCCAACGCGGGCCACAACGACCCTTACCTCCTGGGTGCCAAGAATGGCGTGCGCCCGGTCACAGCCGTCAAGGGCCTGCCGCTCGGTGCGCGACCGGGTACGCGCTATGCATCCGAGACGCTCAAGCTGGCGCCGGGCGAGTCGCTGTTCGCCTTTACCGATGGCATCACCGAAGCGATGAATGCCGATGGCGCTGCATTCGCTGAGGCGCGGCTCGAGGCGTTGCTCGCGGGGGCTTGCGGCAAGCCCCCGGCGGAGATCGTGCGCGCCGCCACCGAAGGCGTGGAGCAATTCGCGGGGGCGGCGCCGCAGTCCGACGATATCGCGGCGCTCGCGGTGCGATTCTTCCCGGCGCAATCGGCTCATTAGTCGGCGCCGCGCGCCGGAGGCGCGGCTGGAATCCACGCGCCGTGGCCGAACCGGTTTCCGCCCTTGCGGGCATCACCTACCCGTCGCAATACCCGCGCGAGCAAAATTCTCGGCGAGGTGCTCCACGAACAGCCGCACCTTCGCGGAAAGGTGCTTGCGGGTCGGGTACACAGCGTAGATCGGCGCGGGCGGCGCAGCGTAGCCCGGCAGCAAGGCGGTGAGCCGCCCGGCGCGCAGCTGATCGCCGACCAGGAAGTCGGGCTCGAGCACGATGCCTGCGCCGCGCACCGCGAGCGCAGCGCTCAGATCTCCGCTGTTGGAGTGCATCTTCCCCGCGACACGCACCGCATGCTCACGGCCGTCGGGGCTGCGGAAGCGCCACTGGCCACGCAACGGCGCGTACTCATAAGTGAGGCAGTTGTGCTGGGTCAGATCCTGCGGAGTCGTCGGGGCGCCATACCGGCGCAGATACTCTGGTGACGCGCAGAGCACGAGTCGCGTCTCGCCGAGCTTGCGGGCCACGAGGTTCTCGGACCCCGTCCCGCCGATGCGGATCGCCAGGTCGAAGCCCTCCTCGACCAGGTCCACGGTGCGGTCGGAAAGCTGGACGTCGAACCGCACGTCCGGGTGGCGCGCAATGAATCCGGCCATCGCCGACGCGACGTGACGTGCGCCGAAATTGATCGGGGCGGTGAGCCGGATCGTGCCGCGTGGGGCGACGGCCGATTTCGACGCTTCCCGCTCCGCCTCGTCGAGGTCGTTCAGGAGCTGCACTGCGCGGCCGTAAAACGCCTGCCCGCTTTCGGTGAGGCTGATCCGCCGAGTCGTGCGATTCAGTAGCCGGGTCTGTAGATGCGCCTCAAGGTCTGCGACGATACGCGAGACCGCCGTGGTCGAGAGATCCAACCGTGCAGCAGCGCGTGAAAATCCTCCTGATTCAACGACTTGCGCGAAGACTCTGAGAGCGCTGAAGCGATCCATGAGTTTATTATCCTATATTACGGGATAATTATTCACTTTCTTTGATATTTATCCCGTTTTGGGGAACATTCAGAATGTGCCTCGCAAGTTCAACTCACTACTCATTAGGAGGCACAAATGATTGACGCTCGCACCGCTCCATACGCCGCTCTCGCTCTGCGCGCTGGCCTAGGCGTGATGTTCATCGCGCACGCGCTGCTCAAGTACTACGTCTACACCCTGCCAGGCACCGTCCAGTTCTTCGAATCCCTTGGCCTGCCCGGGCCGCTCGCTTACGTGACGTTCTGGGCCGAGCTCATCGGCGGTGCGCTGATTCTCGCCGGCGTCTATGCGCGCTGGGTGTCGGTCGCGCTCATCCCGATTCTCATCGGCGCTGCCTGGGCGCACGCGGGGAACGGCTGGGTGTTCTCGGCACCGAACGGCGGCTGGGAGTACCCCGTGTTCCTAGCGCTCGCCGCAGCGGTGCACGCGCTGCTCGGCGACGGCAAGTACGCACTGTCGAACCTGTTGGGCGGCAACCCCGCGCCGCGCGCCGCGTGAGCGGAGCAATCATGACCACCCTGCCTACGCTGTTCATCTCGCACGGCTCGCCGATGCACGCGCTCGAGCCGGGAACCGCCGGAACGGCGTGGGCAGGGCTCGCAACGTCGCTTCCGCGACCGAATGCAATCCTCATCGCCTCGGCGCACTGGGAAACCAACGTGCCGATGCTGACCGGTCACGCCCGGCCGGAGACGATCCACGACTTCTCGGGGTTTCCCGCGGGTCTCTACCGGCTGCGCTACCCGGCGCCGGGCTCACCTGAGTTGGCACAGCGCGCCCGCGCGCTCCTCGGCGACGCGGGTTTCACAGCTGCGGTCGACGGGTGCCGCGGCCTCGATCATGGCGCGTGGTCGCCGCTTCTGCACATGTATCCGCAGGCGGACATTCCGGTGGTGCAGCTCTCGCTTCAGTCGGAGCTCGGGCCGCAGCACCATTACCGGATCGGCCGCGCGCTGGCGTCGCTCGCGGACGAGGGCGTGCTCCTCGTCGGCTCGGGCCACATGACGCACAACCTGGGTGACTGGATGCGCGGCGCGGGCAACGCATCGCCAATCGCGTATGCGCGGGAGTTCCAGTCATGGGTGCACGCGCACATCGTGGCGGGCGACCACGAAGCGCTCGTCGAGTATCGCAGCCGCGCGCCGCACGCCACACGCGCACATCCGACCGACGAACACTTCCTGCCGCTCTTCTTCGCGCTCGGGGCGGCGGGCGAGCGGGCGAGCCCCGTGCGGGCGTACGACGTGATCGAGGACGGGGCGCTGGCAATGGACGCTTACGCCTTCGAACCTGCCGAGGCTACCGCCGGGTCCTGAGGCTCGCGTTCCGCCGGGCCGCCTCCGCGACAGCTCGATGGTTCAGGCGGTCGCCTTGGTGCGCCAACCCTCCGCGTACGACGTGCGTGCCATCTTGGAGTAAGGCACGGGACTCACGATCGCCCGGATCTCGATCTGCCGATGGCGTTCGACCGTCGTCTTCCGCGACCCGCCGCCTTCTTCTCCCCAGACGAGCTTGACCTCCGTGCCGAGCTCGATGCCCGGATCCACCACGGCGAGCGAGAGGTACGACCGCTCGTTGTAGGTGTAGCCCGCGAACATCGATAGGCCGACGATCTTGCCGCCTCCCAGCACCTTGTCGTACGAGGCCGACGTGTAGTTCGAGAGCGGCATGTCGATGTACTTGTAGGGATCGCCGGACTCGAGCATCGACTTGAACACCTTGAGGACATCATCCGCGTTCCAGGCGAGCGTCACCCTCTTGCGATGCGGCTTGCCGGCCATCTTCTCCAGCGCCTCCCGGCCGATGAACTCGTGGTCGAACTTGATGAACGGCCCATAGCCGAGCTCGTACGGGCTCACGTAATAGTCCTCGATCTTGTCGGAAACGAAGCTCCCTCCGATCGAGCCCGAACCCTCGTAGCTCGTGGCCGGCAGCCACTCCCGGTAAGCCTTCATCTTCGCGCCGGTGTACACCGCCGGCAGCGGCGACGGGATCCACCCCGACTCGAGCGTGTTGGTGGCGTAGGCTCGCGAGCCGACTTCCTTGAGCCCGAAATCCTTGCCGGCATCGACGATGGCGGCCCGGATCTCCTCGCGCTCCTCGTAGGGTCCCCAAACCTCCAGACCGGGGGCGCCGGCCATGCCGTGACGCAGGGCGCGGACCTTCCGGCCAGCAATGTTGATGACGCCCATGTGAAAGAACTTGATCTCCGGCACCGGCCCGCCGTTCAGCTTCTCGAGCACCTGCGGCGCGCTGGGTCCCTGGATCTGGAAGCGGTAGTTCCGGCGGACGACCGCCTTGCCCTTGGGGTTGGACGGCGACCGGTCGTTCTTTTCCGTCTTGACCTTGTACCCGCCGGTCTCGGCATGGAACTGAATCCAGCTCGCGGCCGGCGCGCGACCGACGAAAACGAGCTTCCCCTCCTCCAGGTGAAAGAGGATCCCGTCGCCGATCACGTGGCCGTCATAGCTGCACGGAACGTAATGCTTGGCCCGGTTGACCGGAAAGTTCGCGAAGCTGTTGATCGCGAGACTCGAGAGCAGCTTGAGGGCGTCCGGGCCTTCGACGTACTGCTCCACCATGTGGTGGGCCTGGTCGAAGAGCACTGCGGTCTTCTGCCAGGCGGCCTGCTCGTCGCGCCAGTTCGAGAACTCCGACGGCACCACCGGATAGACGTACGCGCCGATCTGCGAGTTGCGGAGCATCTGCACCGGATTGCCGACCGCCTGCAGCAATTGCTCGAGGTTCTTGTGGGTCATGGCCTGCCAACTCCTCCTGATGAAAAGGCGATTGTGATCACATCCGGCCGGGTTTTCAATCGCAGGAGCGCCGTCCCACGCCGTCCGGCCGCGCGTCCCACCCGCATGGGACCAAGGTTGCGCTGAAACAAGACCGATACAGAACGTTGCCCGGCTGAAATGCGCGGGATACCGGCGCGGCCTACCTTACCCGGCGTCGCATCGAATCGAGACGAGGTAGACCCCATGATGGAGATGATCGACGCCGCAGGCTATCCGGCATCCGGTGCCACCCCCGAAAGCCTGCGCACCTTCGAGCAGGCCCAGCACGAGCTGCGCTGCTACATCGATGACCCGGTCGCGACGGTCGACGCCGCGCTCGCCGCCAGCCCGACGATGGTGATGGCGCACGTGCTGAAGGCCTATTTGCATTTGCTCGGCACCGAGCCGGCGGGCCTCCCCGTGGCGCGTGCGTGCCAGGATGCCACGGTCGGGCTGCCGGCCACCGAACGCGAGCGGCGTCACCTCGAGGCGGTCCGCTGCATCGCCGACGGCCGGTGGCGCGATGCCGGACGCGCGCTCGAGGATCTGAGCGTCGAGTACCCGCGTGACGCGCTTGCGCTGCAGGCCGGCCATCTGGTCGACTTCTACATCGGCGACTCACGCATGCTACGCGATCGGATTGCCCGCGCCCTGCCCCAGTGGAGCCGGAGCCTGCCCGGATACCACGCCGTGATCGGGATGCATGCGTTCGGTCTGGAAGAGACCGGGGACTATGCGCAAGCGGAGAAGCAGGGTCGGCTGAGCGTCGAGCTCGAGCCGCGCGACGGCTGGGGCCAGCACGCGGTCGCCCACGTCCTGGAGATGAAGAACCGTCCGCGCGACGGCATCGCGTGGATGCGGGGCAACGCCGAGGCATGGTCGCCGGGGAGCTTCTTCGCAGTCCACAACTGGTGGCACCTGGCGCTGTACCACCTCGAGTTCGAGCAGATCGACGAAGTACTGCGGTTGTTCGACGGGCCGATCTATGGCAATCGCTCGACCGTGATCCTCGAAATGATCGACGCCGCCGCGCTGCTGTGGCGCCTGCATCTGCGCGGCATCGATCTGGGCGACCGCTGGGAAGCGCTGGCCGACAACTGGACCCCGCATATCGACGCCGGAAACTACGCCTTCAACGACATGCACGCGGCGATGGCCTTCGTCGGCAGCCGGCGACCAAAGTCGTTGCGGGCGCTGCTCGAGGCGCAGCGCAGTGCGATGGAAGGCGGCGGCGACAACGCGTTCTTCACCCGTGAAGTCGGGTACAGCGCGACGCTCGCCATCCAGGCGTTCGGTGAAAGCGACTACGCGCAGGCGGTGCGGCTGTTGCGGCCGATCCGGAACATCGCGCATCGTTTCGGGGGTAGCCACGCGCAGCGCGACCTGCTCGACCTGACGTTGATAGAGGCAAGCTTCCGCGCGGGCAACACCGCGCTCGTAGCGGCGCTCGCCGCCGAGCGCGCGGCGCTGCGCCCGCAAAGCCCGCTCGCGCAGTTGTTCGTCCAGCGCGGCATGCAGGTACCCCGAGCGGCCTGAGTCATCTCAAACGAAAAACGCCCCACTCGGGGCGCTTCCGTTTGGCGGAGAGGGTGGGATTCGAACCCACGGTACGGTAAACCGTACAACAGATTTCGAGTCTGCCGCATTCGACCACTCTGCCACCTCTCCGCGGAGGCGCGATTCTACCAGATGGCTTGCCCGGTCCTCGCTGTTTCCA
>JBFJOO010000005.1:0-105018 GCA_041617635.1 Burkholderiales bacterium
CAATCCGACGTCCGTGCCGCCGGCGAGCATGCGCGCGTCGGGCAGCCGGAGGCGCAGCGCGGCCAGCTCGGCCGACGTGCGCGGCGCATAGAACGCGCCGCTGGCATGCGCGAGCGCAAGCCCCTTGCGGCGGCGGAGTCCGGAAAGCTGCTTCGCAAGCGCCGCCTCCGCGGCTCGGGCGGCCGGCGATTTCGAACCGGCCGGCGCCTCGATCCAGCCCTGCTCGCCCGCCGGGATTGCGCGCCCGAGCGCGTACATCGCGCCCGCTGCGTCCACGATGGGCCGGTAGCCGGTGCAGCGGCAGAGGTTTCCCGCGAGCGCGTCGTTTACCGCGGCGCGATCAGGCGACGGATCGCTCTTGTACAGCCCGAAGAGCGACATGACGAAACCCGGGGTGCAGAAGCCGCATTGGGACCCGTGGCCGTCGGCGAGCGCCTGCTGGACCGGATGCAGCGCGCCGCCGCGCCCGCGCCGCAAACTCTCCACGGTGATCAGCGCCTTGCCGTCGAGCGTGGGCAGGAACTGGATGCAGGAGTTGATCGCGCGGTAGCGCACCTTGCGCCCGGCCAGCTCCGCCAGCACCACCGTGCATGCGCCGCAGTCGCCCTCCGCGCAGCCCTCTTTCGTACCGGTGCGCCCGAGGTCCTCACGGAGGTGTTGCAGCACCGTGCGCGTGGGTGCGACGTCTCGCACGGCCCGGATCTCGCCGTCGAGCACAAAGCGAACCACGCGATTCGCGTCCCGGCCGCTGCCTCTCCGCTGTGCCATGAGTGCCGCCTCCTCGACCCGTGCCGAATGCTGCCGTGGCAAACGCGGTCGTTCGAGTCGTCGCGTCGCGCAACGCTCTGAGTGCCGCGTGGGGATGATCTAACTTTCTTGAATGCTGGCAATAAGGTAGCGTTTTGTCAACCAGCATGAGTTGTTTCTTGCATGCATGATTTAGGTGCGTTGCATGATCCTGGTGCCTGGCGCCCAATAAATATCTTTCAGTCATGCACTTATCGAGTGATGCACTGCAGAATTGAAAGTCCCACATCGGCAAAGCGTGCTAAGAACCCCGGTGACGGCTCGCGGAGCACATTCTGGTGCATCCAATCGTGCATACACGTTCGCGTGCTCGATGAACTCATGCTAGAGTGCCTGCATTTCCTCCATCGCCTGCCCGTCATGCCTCGCAAGACGCCCGCCCGCCCCGCCCGGAAAGTTGCCGGCGCAGCCGCCCGGAAGATGACTTCCGCCGAACGGAAAGTGCCCGCGGACGAGCGCATCTATGCGGCGATCTGCGACGCCATCCTCGATCGGCGGCTGCCCCCGGGCACCCGCCTCCAGGAGATCCAGCTCGGCGAGTTCTTCGGGGTGAGCCGCACGGTCGCCCACCGGGCGCTGCTGCGGCTCGCCCACGAGGGGATCGTGTCGTTGCGTCCCAAGCGCGTCGCGGTGGTGGCGCGCCCCTCGATCGAGGAGACGCGCAGCGTGTTCGAGGCGCGCCGCGCCGTGGAGGCGGCGATCGTGCCGATCGTGATGCGCTCGGTTGGCAAGGACCTGGCTGCCGAGCTCCGCGCGATGGTGCAGGCCGAGGACGCAGCCTACGCACGCGGCGACCGCGCCGCCGGAACGCGGCTGTCGGTCGGCTTCCACACGCGCCTCGCCGACATGGCAAGCAATCCGGTTCTCGCGAAGTATGTGCGCGAGCTCGTCCTGCGCACCTCGCTCATCGTGGCGCTGTACGAATCCCCGGCGCGCGCCGCGCATCCGCATTTCGAGCACGCCGATATCGTCGCGAAGATCGCCGCCGGGGACGAGCGCGCCGCCGCGCGCGCGATGGTCGAGCACCTCGAGGCGCTCGAGGCGAATCTGGAGCTGCGCGCAAGCGAAGCCTCGCCGACGCTCGCGGCGATCTTCGGCGCAGGCGGCGTGCATTCGCGAACCGCGCCGCCCGTTTTCGCCGCGCCCGAGCGCCGCTAGGCCGGCGCGACCGGCGTCAATTCCACTGCACGAGCGCCGCGCCCGCGACGATCAGGTGGCGCCGGCGATCCGCGCCTACCCCAGGGGATGGTGGGGAAAGCCGAGCACGCCGACCAGGAGCGCGAGTAGAAGGGCGAGCGAGAGGGGCATGCGGGTCAAGCTCCAGAGCTTCGGGGGGCAGCGTGCTCACGCGGGTGGGCACGCTGCCAGTGGCGGGCGATGTCGATCCGGCGGCAGACCCACACCCGGTCGTGCTGCTCGATGTGGTCCAGGAACCGCTGCAGGGCGGCGAATCGTCCCGGCCGTCCCAGCAACCGGCAGTGCATGCCGACCGACATCATGCGCGGGCGCTCCGCGCCCTCCGCGTAGAGCACGTCGAACGTGTCGCGCAGATAGGTCAGGAAGTGCTCGGCCGTGTTGAAGCCCTGTGGTGTCGCGAAGCGCATGTCGTTGGCGTCCAGGGTGTAGGGCACGATGAGGTGGGGCGCGCGTCGGCCATCCGCGGTCGTGACGGTCGTCCAGAACGGCAGCTCATCGCCGTAGTAGTCCGAGTCGTACTCGTACCCACCATGCTCGACCACCAGCCGGCGCGTGTTCGGGCTGTCGCGACCGGTGTACCAGCCCACCGGCCATTGCCCGCCGGTCATGCGGCGGATGATCTCGGTTCCGCGGCGCATGTGCTCGCGCTCGGTCGCCTCGTCGACACTCTGATAGTGGATCCAGCGCCAGCCGTGGCAGGCGATCTCGTGCCCGAGCTCGACGAACGCCGCGGTGAGCTCCGGATGCCGCTCGAGCGCCATGGAGATGCCGAACACGGTGAGCGGCAGCTTCCGCCGCTCGAACTCGCGCAGGATCCGCCAGCCGCCCACCCGCGAGCCGTATTCGTAGATCGATTCCATGCTGAGATGGCGCGCGGGATAGGTTTGTGCGCCGATGATCTCCGACAGGAACTGCTCGGAGCCCGGGTCGCCGTGCAGCACGGAGTTCTCGCCGCCCTCCTCGTAGTTGAGCACGAACTGAACCGCGATGCGCGCCCCGCCCGGCCAGCCGGCGTGCGGCGGATTGCGGCCGTAGCCGACCAGGTCTCGCGGGTAGTCCGACGTCATGCCTGCTTTCTCCTCGCGTGCGGCTCAGCCGGCGCTGGCGCGCCGGTTTCCGGGTCGGATCGTATACTACACGCCACCTCATCCCGTTCCACCGCACGCCCATGTCGCTCCCGATGACAGCGATCAACGCCATGCGCCCCGCGGAATTCATGACGGCGCTCGGGGGCGTGTTCGAGCACTCGCCCTGGGTCGCCGAGCGGGCATTGGCCAAGCGGCCCTACGCGGACGTCGCCGCGCTCCATGCGGCGATGGTCGATGTCGTCCGCGGTGCGACGCGCGAGGAGCAGCTCACTCTGCTGCGCGCGCACCCGGAGCTCGCGGGCCGGGAAGCCCAGGCGGGCACGCTGACGGCGGATTCGACGTCCGAGCAGCGCAGTGCCGGGCTGAATGCGCTGACCCGCGCGGAGATGGAGCGGGTCGGCCGCCTGAACCGCGCCTACCGGGAGCGGTTCGGCTTTCCGTTCATCATCGCCGTGCGGCGTCACACCAAAGAATCGATCTTCGCCGAGTTCGAGCGCCGGCTCGGCAACGACGCCGACAGCGAGCGGCTCGAGTGCCTCGAGCAGGTGTACATCATCACGCGGCTGCGGCTGGACGCGCTCGTCGCGGCCTAAGAGATCCGCGTCCGAGGCGGCGCGCGAGGGGGGATTCAGATGGGGAGGCTTTCGACGCACGTCCTGGACACCCGCACGGGCACGCCCGCGGCGGGCATGCGCATCGAGTTCTCGGTGCTCGAGAACGGCAGCTGGCGGCAGCTGAAATCGCTGCAGACCAACGCGGACGGCCGCACCGACGAGCCGCTCATGGCCGGCGACGCGATGCGCACGGGCGAATTCAAGATCGTGTTCCACGTGGCCGAGTACTTCCGCGGCCAGGGAGTCGCGCTCGCCGAACCGGCGTTTCTCGATCGCGTGCCGATCCGCTTCGGCATCGCCGACGCGAGCGCGCACTACCACGTGCCGCTGCTCTGCACGCCGTGGAGCTACTCCACGTATCGGGGCAGCTGACCCATGTCCGACGAGTCCGGTCAGATCGGCCATCGCCTGAAGTTCGAGGCGATCACGCATCGGTTCGGTGAGTTCGTCGCCGCGCGCGACATCGCGCTGGACATCGCCGCGGGAGAGCTCGTCACGCTCCTCGGCCCGAGCGGCTGCGGCAAGTCCACCCTGCTCAGAATCGTGTCCGGCTTCCTGACCCAGAGCGAAGGCCGCGTCCTGTTCGACAACGAGCCGGTCGACCACTTGCCGCCGAACCGCCGCGGCGTGGGCATCGTGTTCCAGAACTACGCCCTCTTTCCCCACATGACAGTGGCCGAAAACATCGCATACGGACTCCAGGCGCGCGGCACGCCGCGCGCCACGACGCGCGAGCGGGTCGCAGAGATGCTGGAGCTGGTGCACATGGCGAGCTTCGCCGACCGCTTGCCCCGGCAGCTGTCGGGCGGCCAGCAGCAGCGCATCGCGCTCGCGCGCTGCCTCGCAGTCCGGCCGAAGATCCTGCTGCTCGACGAGCCGTTCGGCGCGCTCGACAAGAACCTGCGCCTCGACATGCAGATCGAGGTGAAACGGCTGCAGCGCGCAAGCGGCGTCACCACCATCATGGTGACGCACGACCAGGAAGAGGCGCTTTCCATGGCCGACCGCATCGCGGTGATGAACCGGGGCCGGATCGAGCAGGTCGCTCCGCCGATCGAGATCTA
Source organism: Burkholderiales bacterium (assembly GCA_041617635.1). GTDB lineage: Bacteria > Pseudomonadota > Gammaproteobacteria > Burkholderiales > SG8-39 > JAABRB01. The sequence continues at coordinate 4,771 of JBFJOO010000005.1, forward strand.
CGACCGGCCGGCGACGCTCTTCGTCAGCCAGTTCGTGGGGACCTCCAACCTGCTGCCGGGCAAGATCGCGGCGGTCGATGGCGAACGCGCGGCCGTTGCGCTGGCCGATGGCACACGGCTTGCGTGTGTCTCAACGATGGCGAATCCAGTGGGCTCGGAAGTGCTCGTATCGGTGCGTCCGGAGCGTCTGCGCGTCCACACTGCACCAACCGAGGGCGCGATCCCCGCGACGGTGAAGGTCGTGCTACCGCTCGGGCCGATCGTCGTGTACGAGGCGGAGACCCGCGCCGGCGAACCCGTGAAGATCAGCGCGCCACGCGAAGGCGAAGCGCGGCCGTTCGATCCCGGCGACGCGATTTTTATCGAGCCCGCGGCGCCCGACGCCGCGCGGCTTTTCCAGCGCATTGCCCATATCAACTGACGAGGAGGAGACCATGAACAAGCCCGATATGAACCGCCGAACGCTGCTCGCCGCAGGAATCGGCCTCGGCGCCGCCGCCGCGCTGCCCACCCGCCTGCTCGCCGCCGATAACCTGGTGGTGGCGACGTTTCCAGGTACCTGGAACGAGGCGCATTCGAAAGTGCTCGCACCCTACTTCAAGAAGCGCACCGGCGCATCCGTCACGCAGACGATCCAGCTCGCGCACGACCAGGTCGCGAAGCTCGCCGCCTCCGGCGGCAATCCGCCGTTCGACGTGGCGATTTTCGACGACCCCCAGGTGCTGGATGCCGTCAAGCAGGGGCTGATCGTCGAGTACCCGAAGGCCAAGTCGCCGAACTACAAGGACCTGCTGCCGGAGTACCAGGATGCCTGGGGACCGAAGATCTCCATGCAAGTGATCGGGATCGGCTACAACCCGAAGCGCGTCAAGACCCCGCCCAAGTCCTGGGACGAGCTCCTTGATCCGAAATACAAGGGCCGCGTCGGACTGACCGCGCTGAACAGCCAGCTCGGCATCGCGTTTCTTGTTGAGTTGAACCGCGTCAAGGGCGGTACCGTCACCAACTTCGATCCGGCGTTCAAGGCGCTCAAGGCTCTGCTGCCGAACGTCGGCGCGATCGGCGCAAACCTCGGCGCCTACGCGACCCTCTGGCAGCAGGAGGAGATCGACATCGCGCCCTACAACTTCAATTTCGTGCAGACGTTGAAAGGGCGCGGGGTGCCCGTCGAGCTCGCCATACCCGAGACCGGCGCGGTGGGGTGGCGGACCAGCCTGCACCTCGTGAAGGGGGCGAAGGATCCCGACCTCGCGGTGCAGTACATCGACTCCCACCTCGCCGCGGATCTGCAGACCGCGCTCCAGCAGGCGCCCTACAACGTGATTCCGACCAACAGCAAGGTGGCGCTGACCGGCGAGATCACACGTTCGCTGGGCAAGACGCACGCTGATCTCGCCAAGATCCGCAATGTCGACTGGGAGGCGGTCAATCCACAGCGCGGCGCGCTGATCGAGCAGTTCAACCGCGAGATCTCGAAGTAGGCGCAGCGCCCAACCCGGCGTAGCGGCTGTAGGGCAAAGCGCGATGGCCGGCGGGTCGGTAGACGGACGCCGCGAGTGGCAGCTTGCGCTGCCGCTCGGGGCGTTCTTTGTGCTGTTCTTCGTCGCGCCGCTCGCCGTGCTCGCGGTGTGGAGCTTCTACGCCGCGACGGAAACGCACACGCTGACGCTCGCCCAATACGCCAAGTTCCTCGGCGACCGCTTCACGCTCGGCATCCTCTGGAACACGCTTTGGCTCGGCTTCCAGGCAACGCTGGTCTGCCTCCTTTTCGGCTACCCGCTCGCGTGGCTCGCGATCCGGCTCACGCCGCGCTGGCAGGCGGCGCTGCTCTTCGTCGTCATCCTGCCGATCCTGACCAGCGTGGTGGTGCGCACTTTCGCCTGGATCGTCATGCTCGGCTCGCAGGGCGTCATCAACAAGACGCTCATTGCGATCGGGTTGATCGATACGCCGCTGCGGCTCCTCTACACGGAAACGGGCGTCATCATGGTGCTCGCGCAGGTGCAGATGCCGCTCATGGTGCTGCCGATCATGGCGACCCTGACGCGGGTCGACCGGAACCTGTTCGACGCCTCGGCCTCGCTCGGCGCCGGCGCCTGGCGGACGCTGTGGCGGATCACGCTGCCGCTTTCGCTTCCCGGCGTCATCGCCGGCTGCATCCTGGTCTACGCCGCGTGCGTCACGGCCTTCGTGACCCAGACGCTGATCGGCGGCGCCCGGCTGATCTACATGCCGCTCTACATCTACCAGCAGGCGACCGGCGCCAACGACTGGCCGTTCGCCGCCGCGATGTCGGTCCTCTTCATGGTCGCGGTGCTGTTCGTGGTGTACCTGCTGAACCTGGTCGGCCGCACGAGCAAGGGACAGATCTATGGCTAGGAGCAGAGATGCGGATGCGCTCTCGTTCGGACTGGCCGTCGGCAGCCTGTCGGTCGTCGCGCTCGTCTTCCTGATCGCGCCAACGCTCATCCTGCTCCTCACGTCGCTCACCGACTCGGAGTCCCTCAAGTTCCCACCGAGCGGTTATTCGCTGCGCTGGTACGCCGCGCTGATCGACGCGCGTCAGCTCCTCGATGCCGCGTGGAACAGCCTGGTAGTCGCCGCATGGACGACCGTCGCGTCGGTGGTGCTCGGCGTCGCGGCAGCGCTCGCAATCGGGCGCAGCCAAGCGCCGTGGGCGAAGGCGCTCGATTCGCTCTTCATGTCCCCGCTCCTGCTGCCGGCGCTCGCCTTCGGGTTCGGTGCGCTCATCTACTTCAATTCGATCGGCCTTGCCCAGTCGATGATCGGGTTGATCCTCGGCCATATCGCGGTCTGCGTGCCGTTCGTCTTGCGCAACAGCATCGCGGCGCTGTCGCAGCTCAACCCGGCCATGTTGGAGGCCTCCGAGAGCCTGGGCGCCGGTCGCTTCTATACGTTTCGCCGGGTCACGCTCCCGCTCATCGCCCCGGGCGTGGGCGCGGGCGCTTTCATCGCCTTCATGTCGTCGTTCGACAACGTGCCCGTCTCGCTCTTCCTGAGCGACGCGCGCACCCAGATGCTCCCGATCCACCTCTGGGAGATCATCGAGACCAATCTCGACGTGCGCACCGCGGCCGCGTCCGGCGTCATCGTGGTCGCGACGCTCGTGCTTATGATTCTCGCCGAGCGTTTCGCCGGGCTGACAAAGCAGCTGCGCTGAGATACGCTCGTTGGCCGTGAAGGCCGCTCGCTCCGCTTGCCCCAGGTTCACACGCCGCCGCGTCCTTGGCGCACTCGGGGCGCTCGCGCTCACCGGCTGCGCAACCCGGCAGGAGCGCCCGCCCGAATCCGGACCGGTCGCCGCGATGTTTCCCGGTGCGATCGACGACGGCGGCTTCCTGGCGGCCGGGTATCAGGGCCTGGTGCGGGCGGGCGGCGAGCTCGGCATTCCAGTGCGGCACGTCGCCGGCGTGGCGCCCGAGCGCGAGCGCATGCTCGCGGCGCTTCGCGACCTGGCCGCCTCCGACGCGACCCTGGTCATCGCCTTCGGTGCCGCGACGAGCGAAGCCGTCCAGCGCGTGGCCTGGGAGTTCCCTGAGCAGCGCTTCGTCGCGATCCAGGGCACGCTGACGCGCCCGAACCTCGCCGTGTACGCGGTGCTGGCGGAGCAGTCTGCCTGGCTGGCCGGCGCCCTGGCCGGGTTTCTCACGCGCACGAACGTCGTCGGGCATATCGCCGGTGAGCGCACCGTCGTGGCCCAGCAGTCCCGTGCGGGCTTTGCCGCCGGACTGCGGACCGCCCGGCCCGAGGCACGCCTGCTCTCGACGTTCACCGAGTCCGAGCACGACGCGCGGCTGGCACGCCGGGTCGCGCTCGGGGAGATCGATGCCGGTGCGGACGTCGTTTACACGATGCTCGGCACGGGACGCAGCGGTGCGATCGCGGCATGCCGCGAGCGCAAGGTGCGCCAGATCGGCAGCGTGCAGGACTGGGTTGCCGCCATGCCCGACGCGTTCGTGGCCGCCGCCACGGCCGATCCGGGGTATGCCATCCACATGGCGATGCGCGATCTGCGCGACAATCTGCTCAAGGGGGACCTGATCAAGCGCTACGGCGTCCATTATCCCGAGGCGGTGCGCCTTGCGCTCGGCGCCGACGTGCCGCCGGAAACGCGGGCGCGTCTCGAGCGCTTTCGCGAGCGGATCGCGGTAGGCGGAATCGCGGTGCCCACGACTTTCGAAGGGTCGGATTTCGTGCCGGGATGACCGACCGCGCAGCATATCGCAGTCACCAAGCGGACAAGGAGCACGCAAATTGTCAGGGGCAGGCGGAGTCTCGATTCATGTCGTGGATGTCTCGCGCGGCGTGGTCGCCGCATGGATGCGCGTTGAGGTATTCCGGCTCGAGCCGGAGCACACGCTGATCGCCAGCGGCATCGTGAGCGCCAAGGGGCTCGTCGAAGAGCCGGCGCTCGCAAAGGAGCTTGCCCCGGGGCAGTATGAGGCGCTATTCCACGTCGGCGCGTACTACCGCGCGGTCGGCGTGCCGCTCCCGGCCGTGCCGTTCCTCGATGTCGTCTGCTACCGGTTCGGCATCGCGGACAGCGCGCAGCATTACCACCTCCCGATGAAGGTCACGCCCTGGGGCTTCTCCTGCTTCCGCGGCGGCGCGTAGCGCCGCAGGCCCGCTCGATCGTCACCCACTGACCCGTGCGCGAGAAATGAACGTCGCGCTGCGCGCCGCGCTCCTGCTCAACCTCGTGCAGGTGTTCACGGCGCTGAGCTTTCTCACCGTGCCCGTGCTCGCGCCGGCGATCGCCGCCGATCTGGGCGTTCCCACCACGCTCCTCGGCGCCTACTCGGCGATTCTCTGGACCGGCGGGCTCGTGAGCTCGCTTGCCGCGGGCAGCATCATCGGACGGCTCGGCGCCTTGCGCACGTCGCAGGCCAGCCTGGTGCTGTGCGCGGCGGGCCTCGCGGCGGGTGCGCACGGATCGCTCGCCGCGCTGGCGGCGCTGCCGCTCCTCGTGGGATTCGGCTGCGGGGTGGAAACCCCTTCGAGCTCGCAGCTCCTGGCGCGCGTGACGCCACCGGATCAGCGCCCGTTCATATTTTCGCTCAAGCAGACCGGGGTCCAGCTCGGCGGCATGCTGACCGGCCTCGCGCAACCGGCGCTGCTACCCTGGCTCGGGTGGCGGGGTGCACTGGCGGCCGGTGCGGTCCTCACCCTCGCCTACGCGCTGGCGCTGGAGCCCGTTCGGCGTGCGTACGACGCGCCTGCGGCCGCTCCGCGCGCGCCCCATCTCGCCGCGCTCATGGCGCTTGTCAGGCGGGTCTTCGGCACGCGCGGCCTGCGGCAGCTCGCGATCGCATCCTTCGGCTTTCATGCCATGCAGATCGCACTCAACGGATTTCTCGTCAGCTTTCTCGTCGCTAACGCCGGAAAATCGCTTGCGACCGCCGGCGCCCTGCTCGCGGGAGCACAGTTCGGCGGATTCCTGGGACGCCTGGGATCGGGCGCGCTCGCCGGCCGACGCCTGCCGGCCCGCCCGCTCCTCGCGGGCATGGGGTTCGCAATGTCCGCGGCGGCGGTGCTGGTCGGCCTCGCCGGCCCCACCATGCCGCTCGGCGTCCTCGCGGCGGCATGCGTCCTGTTCGGCGTCGCCTCGAGCGGCTGGAACGGTGTCTTCTTCGCCGAGATCGTGCGCGGCGCCCCGGTCGAGGAAGTCGGCCACATCACCGGCGGAATGCTCATCACCGCTTACGCCGGCCTGATCGTCGGCCCGCTCGCCTTCGGCGCCGTCGCCGAGGCCGCATCCTACGGCATCGCCTACGCCTTCATTGCGCTGTGGTCGTGCGCCGGCGCGATCGTGCTGCTGGGGCGCTCGTCACCTGCGTAGACCCGCGCCATGGACGCACGCGATAGAATCGACGCAGGATGCGCGTCGCGTTCGCGCCTCACCCTCTCGAGGAACCGATCAATGCCGTCATTCGACATCACTTCCGAAGTCAACAAGATGGAGCTCAAGAACGCGGTCGATCAGGCGAACAAGGAGATTGCCAATCGTTTCGACTTCAAGGGTTCCGATGCACGCATCGAGCTCGCGGAGCTCGCGCTGACGCTCAATGCCGACGACGAATTCAAGCTGAAGCAGGTGATGGACCTGCTCGTGGCGCGGTGTGCCAAGCGCAATGTCGACGTGCGCGCCTTCGATCCGAAGGAAGTCGAGAAGGCGAGCGGCAACAAGATCAGGCAGGTCGTCAACGTCCGCAACGGAATCGAGCAGGACACGTCCAAGCGCATCGTCAAGCTCGTCAAGGAATCAAAGCTCAAGGCCCAGGCGTCGATCCAGGGCCCGGCCGTGCGCATCACGGGGGGGAAGAAAGACGATCTGCAGGAGGTAATTCAGCTCGTCCGCAAGGCGGTCACCGACATTCCGCTGCAGTTCGGAAACTTCCGCGATTGACGGGGCCTGCGGCCCCTGGTCGCTCTAGCGCGCCGCGGCGCAACCGTCCATGACGTTGGTCACGGGCCCGGCGGCCTGGGTCGCCTGAAACTGCGCGTGAACGCGCTTGTCGCGATTGATGGGATCCTGGACGGTCACGACCACCAGGACCGCGCCGAGGATCATCGCGTCGGTGAGCCACTTCACCTCGTTACGACCGACGAGCGGCGCGCTCAGGCTGAATGCGAAGCTTCCGTCCTCGAGATAGCGCCCGGTCATCGACGTGGACACCGATACGTCGCGCCGCAACGCGACGACGCGAATGGTCGCAAGCTTGCGCTGCAGGGCGGGGGCATCCGGACCCTCGAACGCGGCAAAGCTGAAGTCCGGAATCGTGTTGGCGCGCCTGATCACGTAGACGATCCTGGCGGTGGCATCGGCGCCGGGCTCGCAGCGCACCTCGAGTCGCATCGCCACCTGTCCCGCGGGCGTGCGCCCCTGGGCATAGGTGCTCGCCGAGCGCGCGCCATCGACGCTTTCGACATAGCGCCAGCTCACTGCCGCCTGGCCGGCCCCCCCGGCGAGCGCGAGGAGCGCGGCAGCGGCGCAGAGAACCGTACGGGACAACTGGCGAGCGCGTCGCTTGGCAGCCATTGATCGCCCTCAGGAGGCGAGTCGCTCGGTCCAGCGATCGTACAGACGGTCGGCTACCTCGTGCAGCGCGGCGAGGCGCTCATCCATGCGCTCCTCCATTTCGTCTGCCGACTGCACACCGGGGCTCGATTGCGAAGCGTCGAGATCCCGCTTGGCGCTGCGGCACCAGGCACGGATCAGCTCCGCCGTCATCTCCACGTGACACTGCATGGCGAGGTGCGGCCCGAGCGAGAACGCCTGGTTGGCGCAGTGCGCGCTCGAGGCGAGCCGCGTGGCGCCCGGCGGGATGGTGAACGTCTCGCCGTGCCAGTGAAAGCTCTCGAATTCGCGCAGGTCGCCGAACCAATGCCGCGCGGCGTCGTTGTCGGCCACGCCGACGTGTCCCCAGCCGATCTCCTTGACCGAATTGGGCGAGACGGTACCGCCCAGGGCGCGCGCCATCAGCTGGCTGCCCAGGCAATGCCCGAGCACCGGCACGTCCGCACCGATCGCGTGGCGCACCAGTCCCAGCACGTCCGGAATCCACATCAGGTCGTCGTTTGCGCTCATCGGGCCACCCATGCAGACGATGCCCGAAAAAGCCCGTGGATCCCCAGGCACTTTTTCCCGTTCGTCGACTCGAATCAGGGTCCAGGGCACCCCCCGACGGTCCAGGTATGCGCCAAAATAGCCTGGACCCTCGTTCCGGTGGTATCTCAGGATGGCGACCGGCTTCATTCGGAGCGTTTTTCGATGCCCAAGCTCACGCGCGCAAAGTTCATTGTAACCCTGCTCCTCCTGACGACCCCGGGGGCTGCGCTCGCCGTCGACGTGCGCGTGGTTGGACTGTTCGGCAGCAAGGCACTCGTCAGCATTGACGGCGGTGCCCCCTCCAGCATGCGGATCGGTCAGCGCACCGCGGCAGGGGTGCAGTTGCTTGCGATCGAGGGCGAGTCGGCGATCTTCGAGATCGAGGGCCAGCGCCGGGCGCTGCGCATGGGCCAGCCCTACGTCTCGAAAACGACGGGGAACGCGCCGAGCGTGCGCTTGAGCGCCGATGCGAACGGGCACTACATCGCGAACGGATCGGTGAACGGATCCGCGGTTCGTTTCCTGGTGGACACCGGTGCGACCATGGTTGCGCTGCCTGCGCAGGTCGCCAGCCAGGCGGGCATAAAGTATTCGAAGGCGCCGAGCGGGACCGTGCAGACCGCCGGCGGCGTCACCAAAGCCTACCAGGTGAAGCTCGACACGATCAGCGTCGGCGGCGTCACCCTGAACAACATCGACGCCGTGGTGATAGAGCGCGGTCTCACGGTGCCCCTGCTCGGCATGACCTTCCTGAGCCGGATGGACATTCAGCACGACGGCGCGCTGATGGTGCTGAAGAAGCGCTACTAGAGACAACGCGAATCGCCGAGGTGTTTGCTCTCTCCGGGAAGGGAGGTATCGGAGGGGAACCAGGAACAAAACCGGTAGGTCACGAACAGGAGGAAACCGGCTGGTTTCCTCCCGTTACCCTCCTTCCCGCTAAGAGAAACCCTCCGCCCGACGAAAGGCTGTCGACCTCGCTGATCCTTTCACCGGCGCTGCGTGAGGGTGAGCGTGTCCCCGGCGCGGTGCATCTCCACGCCGTTCAGGAAGCTCATTCCGATGGCGACCGTCCCCAGGCCGTCGGCGCCGCCCGCCATCACGACGCCGTCGACGTTGTAGAGCGTGATGTCGCCGATGCGAACGCTCGCCAGCGTGACGCGAAAGCCCACGCGCGTGCCGCCTGCCGTGTTGACGGGAATGCGCTGTCCCGCGAAGTACTGGATCGCCATCCGCTCCGCCGTCTCGGCCGGAATCGCGACGAAAGTCGCGCCGGTGTCGATCAGCACGGGCACGGCGGCCCCGTTGATGTGGGCGGTCGTCCAGAACTGGCCCGACCCGTCGGCCTTGATCGAAGTCCGGGGCGCATTGGTCCCGCCGAGCGTGAAGACGAACTGCCGGCCCTCGATCTCGATGAGCGCCTCGTTGCGATCGGCGGATATCAGGCGCACCCCCTCGGGAGACGTCTGACCGCTGCGGAGCGAGCGGATCACGGTGCCATTGATCACGAGGTCCGCGCGATCCTGTCCGAGCGACATGACCAGCACGGTGGTCGCGGCCGGTGCCGCAGCGGAAGCCGCGAGAAACGCGGCACCGAGCAGCGCTGCCAGCAGCGGCTTCGCCGCTCTTCGGCGCTTCTTACCCCTCACGGCGAGACTTGTCTCGCTCGATGAGGGCGTAGGCCGAGTGATTGTGGATGCTCTCGAAGTTCTCGGACTCGACCTGGTACCACTCGATGCGGTCGTCCTTGTTGAGCACGGCGGCCACGTCGCGCACCATGTCCTCGACAAACTTCGGGTTGTCGTAGGCGCGCTCGGTGACGTGCTTCTCGTCGGGCCGCTTCAGCAGGCCAAAGAGCTCGCATGACGCGCCCTGCTCGGCGTAATCGACGATCTCCTCGATCCACACGAATCCGCGCGTGCGTGCGGCAATCGTGATGTGCGAGCGCTGGTTGTGCGCGCCGCGCTCAGAGATCTCCTTCGAGCACGGGCAGAGGCTCTGCACCGGCACCACCACCCGCATCTCGAAATGGGGCTTCCCACGCTCGAGCTCACCGATGAACGTCACATCGTAGTCCATCAGGCTCTGCACCCCGGAAACCGGCGCCGACTTGTTGATGAAGTACGGAAAGCTCATCTCGACGTGCCCCGACTCCGCCTCGAGGCGCTCGACCATCTCGAGGAGCATCACCTTGAACGTCTCGACCGAGATCTCGCGCTCGTGCGCGTTCAGGATCTCCACGAACCGCGACATGTGGGTGCCCTTGAAGTGATGCGGCAGCCCGACGTACATGTTGAAAGTCGCGATGGTGTGCTGCACGCCGCCGCCGCGCTCCGCCACGCGCACCGGATGGCGGATCGCCTTGATGCCGACCTTGTCGATGGCGAGCCGGCGCGTGTCCGCGGCGCTCTGGACATCCGGAATGGCGGTCGTGGGAAGCCGGGTGTTCACTGTTGAGGTGTCGACGATGAGGTGGTTGCGATAAGGTCTCGGCGTTGAGGCGTCGGTGCTGGCGGACCGGTCCGCCGGTCAAGCCGCTCGATAACGCAATCCTAGCACATGGCCTCCGGCGCTCCCGCCCGCGCGCGCCTCAGCTACCGAGCCGCGCCCGTACGGCGGCGAGGATGCCCGCCGCGTCGAGGCCCGCGCTGGCCACCAGCTGCGCCTGGTCGCCGTGGTCGATGAACCGGTCGGGTAGCCCGAGATGCAGCAGGGAGACGATGATCCCGCGTCCCGCGAGGGTCTCGGCGACTGCGGCGCCCGCGCCGCCCGCCACGACGTTCTCCTCGATCGTGACCAGGAGCGCGTGATCTCGCGCGATCTCCTCGACCAGGGACACGTCGATCGGCTTGACGAAGCGCATGTTGACCACTGTCGCATCCAGCGCCTCCCCGGCCTCGAGGGCCGGCTTGAGGAGCGTGCCGAACGCGAGAATCGCGATCTTGCCTCCGCGGCGACGAACCTCGGCCTTGCCGACCGGTAGGGCGCGCATATCCTCCTCGACGCGCGCGCCCGGGCCACTGCCGCGCGGATAACGAACGGCGACCGGCTGGTCGAGCAGGAACCCCGTGTACAGCATCTGGCGGCACTCGTTCTCGTCCGCAGGCGTCATCACGACCATGTTCGGGAGGCAGCGTAGGTAGGACAGATCGAACGCCCCATGGTGGGTCGCGCCGTCCGCCCCCACCAGCCCGGCGCGATCGAGCGCGAAGAGGATCGGCAGATTCTGGATGCAAACGTCGTGAATCAGCTGATCGTAGCCACGCTGCAGGAAGGTCGAGTAGATGGCGAGCACCGGCTTCATGCCCTCGCATGCGAGCCCGGCCGAAAACGTGACCGAGTGCTGCTCCGCGATGCCCACGTCGAAGTAGCGATCGGGATACTCGGCTGCGAAGCGCACGAGACCCGATCCCTCGCGCATTGCCGGCGTGATTCCCACGAGCCGGGAATCGCGTGCCGCCATGTCGCACAGCCAGTCGCCGAACACCTGCGTGAATGTGAGCTTCCCGCCGCCCTTCCCGGACGCGATTCCGGCCTCCGGCGCGAACTTCGATACCCCGTGATAGAGCACCGGATCGGCCTCGGCGAGCTTGTAGCCCTGTCCCTTGCGCGTGATGACATGCAGAAACCGCGGACCCTCGAGATGTTTGAGGTTGCTGAGCGTCGGAATCAGCGAATCGAGGTCATGCCCGTCGATCGGGCCGAAGTAGTTGAATCCGAATTCCTCGAAGAGCGTCGACGGGACGACCATGCCCTTCGCGTGCTCCTCGACCCGCTTGGCGAACTCGAGCAGCGACGGAACGGCGCGCAAGACCTTCTCCCCGGCACGCCGGGCGGACTGGAACACGCTGCCGGAGATGAGCCGCGCAAGATAGCGGTTGAGCGCCCCCACCGGTGGCGAGATCGACATCTCGTTGTCGTTCAGGATCACGAGCAGATCGACGTCGGTGACCCCGGCGTTGTTGAGCGCCTCGTACGCCATGCCTGCCGACATCGCGCCATCGCCGATCACCGCGATGGCGTGACGCCGCTCGCCCTTGAGGCGCGCGGCCTGCGCCATGCCGAGCGCGGCACTGATCGAAGTCGACGAGTGGGCGGTTCCGAACGTGTCGTAGGGACTCTCGGCGCGCTGCGGAAAACCCGATACGCCGCCGAACATGCGCAGCCTCGCCATGGCCTCGCGTCGCCCGGTCAGGATCTTGTGCGGGTAGCTCTGATGCCCGACGTCCCAGACGATCCGGTCATCCGGCGTGTCGAACACGTAGTGGAGCGCGATCGCCAGCTCGACCGTGCCGAGGTTGGACGACAGATGTCCGCCCGTCCGGCTCACCGACTCCAGGATGAAGGCGCGCAGCTCGTCCGCCACCTGCGCGAGCTGCCGACGCTCGAGCGCGCGCAGCGCGCGCGGATCGTCGATCGTCTTCAGGAGCGAGAACGCCCTGGGATCGTAACCCGCATCGTGCGCACCCGTCATGCCGGCCCCGAGCGTCAATTCGTCCCGACTGTTCATGTCCGCATTCTATCTGCGCCGCCGCTCCCCCGCGAGTGCACCCTCAGAATCGCCTCAAGACGATGAAATCGGCGAGCTCGCGCAGATGCGTGGCCCGCGCGTCGAAGCCCGCGATGGCGTCGTGCGCCTCGCTGCGCAGCTCCTCCGCGAGCTCCCGCGCGCGCTCGAGGCCGAGCACCGTGACATAGGTCGGCTTGCCCTGGACGGCGTCCTTGCCCGCGGTCTTGCCGAGCGTCGCCGTGCTCGCTGCCGCGTCCAGCGTGTCGTCGACCACCTGGAACGCGAGCCCGATCAGCTTCGCGTAATGGTCGAGGCGCTCGAGTGCCGCAGGCGGCGGCGACCCGCAGCGCGCGCCCAGCGTCACCGACGCCCTGATCAGCGCTCCGGTCTTGAGGATGTGCATGAACTCGAGCTCCGGAAGCGTCAGCGATTTCCCCACGCTATCGAGATCGATCGCCTGCCCTCCGGCCATGCCGCGCGAGCCCGCGGCCCGCGCGAGCATCCGGACGAGCTCGAGCTGCGCGCCGGGTTCGCTGCCCGCCGGGGCGTCGGCGATGAGCTCGAACGCGGTGGACTGCAGCGCGTCGCCCACCAGCAGCGCGGTCGCCTCGTCGAACTCGACGTGCACCGTGGGCCGTCCGCGGCGCAGCACATCGTCGTCCATGCATGGCATATCGTCGTGGACGAGCGAGTACGTGTGAATGAGCTCGACCGCGCACGCGACGACCTCGAGCCGCTCGACCGGGGCGCCGGTCGCCGCGCCCGCCGCGAAAGCGAGCAACGGTCGGACCCGCTTGCCGCCGCCCAGCACCGCGTATCGCATCGCCTCGTGCAAGCGCTGCGGCGCCTGATCGCGCGACGGCAGGCAGCGCTCGAGGGCCGCCTCGACACGCGCCTGAACGTCGGTCATCCAGGACTGGAAGTCAGCTTGACGACTCGGCACCAGGCAGGGCCTTGAGAGTCTCTTCCTCGAGCACGCGAACCTGCTGCTGGGCCTGGGCGAGGGTCGATTGGCAGAATTTCGCGAGCTCCAGACCGCGCTGATGTGCGGCGAGCGACTGCTCGAGGGTGAGCTTGCCGGATTCCATGCTCGCCACGAGCTTCTCGAGCTCGGCGAGCGCCGCTTCGAACGTGGGCGCCGACTCGGTCTTTGCGGGCTTGGACATCGCGGGGGATCTCGGGAGTCGTGCGCGGGGAAAGTAGCAAAAGTATCCCATCGGCGGCGGAAGGGTCAAATGGCGCCCCCGGAGCGGCGGCTGCGGCGGACGCCGCGGGCGAATCTCGCGGGCCGGGCACCGTGCGGAAGGAATCTTGCCGACGATCTGGGTATCATACGAGCGGAGCGCAACCTGGAACCCGCTTGATGGCAGACCTTCCGCAGCGCATCGCCGATCTCGCGGCCAGTCGGCCGCAGCTGCCGGTGAGCTGGTATGTCGATCCGGAGATTTTCGCGCTCGAGCGGCGGGCGCTCCTTGCGGACGTACCCGGCTATGTTGGCCACGAGGCGATGGTGCCCGAGGTCGGGGACTATCACACGCTCGCGTGGACTGGACACGGTCAGACGCTCGCGCGCAGCGAGGGCGGCATTCGGCTCCTCGGCAACGTCTGCCGTCATCGCCAGGCATTGCTGCTCGAGGGCCGCGGCAACGCGCGCAACATCGTCTGCCCGATGCACCGCTGGACCTACGATCTGCAGGGGAGATTAATCGGGGCGCCGGAGTTCGACGAGCGCCCGTCCCGCGATCTCGAGAGCTGGCCGCTGCAGAGCTGGCGCGGCCTGCTCTTCGCGGGACCGCGCGACGTCAAGCGCGACCTGGCCGATTTCTCGCTCGCGCACGAGTTCGACTACTCGGGATTTGCGTACCACAGCACCACGGTGGACGAACTCCCGTTCAACTGGAAGACGTTCCTCGAGGTGTATCTCGAGCTGTATCACGTCGCATCCATCCATCCCGGCGTGTCGAAGTTCGTGGATCCGGGCAACTTCAGCTGGGAGTTCGGCAGCCGCTGGTCCAACCAAGTGCTCGGCGTCTACGAGAACCTCACGCGACCCGGCACGCCCGCCTACGCGAAGTACCAGGAGGTGCTGCTCGCGCATCGCGGCGGCCAGCCGCCGCGCTACGGGACGCTCTGGTTCATCCTCTATCCAAACGTGATGCTCGAGTGGTATCCGGAGGCGCTGGTCGTCAGCACGCTGATTCCCCGGTCGGCAACCCACACCACCAACGTCGTGGACTTTTTCTATCCGGAGGACATCTTTCATTTCGAGCCGCACATCGTTGCCGCCCACCAGGCCGCCTACCTGGAAACCGCTGCGGAGGACGCGGGCGCTTGCGCGCGCCTGCAGCGCGGACGCCAAGCGCTGTACGCGCGCGACGCGGACGATCGCGGACCGTACCAGTCGCCGACCGAGGACGGGATGGTCCACTTCCACGAGTTCGTGCGCCGGCAGCTCGCGCCACACCTCGCCGGTGACGGCGGGCCGAGCGCCTAGCGTTGCCGAGAGGTCGCGCCGCCACTTCTCACCCACACTCGCCAATGCCCTACACGACTCTCATCTCCACCGCAGAGCTCTTCGCTCATCTCGACGATCCGGACTGGATCGTGTTCGACTGCCGCCACGACCTCGCGCGTCCGGATCTCGGCGCGCGGGAATACGCGCAATCGCACGTGCCCGGCGCGCGTTTCATGCACTCCGACACCGACCTCTCAGGACCGCCAAACGGCCGCAACGGCCGCCATCCGCTGCCGGATCCGGAAGCGTTCGCACGCAAGCTCGGCGCGGCGGGCGTCGATCGCGCGAAGCAGGTGATCGCGTACGATGCGCAGGGCGGCAGCTTCGCGGCACGCCTCTGGTGGATGGCGCGCTGGATCGGCCACGACGCGGTCGCCGTGCTGGATGGCGGATGGGCCAAGTGGCTGCGCGAGGAGCGCCCCGAGTCGAGCGTCGTGCCGACGCCCACGCCGACGCGCTTCGATCCGGCGGTTCGCGAGCCCCCCGTCGATGCCGCATACGTGCTCGCTCACCTGCGCGATCCCTCCATCGTGGTCGTCGACGCGCGCGGGGCGGAGCGCTATCGCGGCGAGACCGAGCCGCTCGACCCGGTGGCCGGCCACATTCCCGGAGCGATCAATCGCCCATTCCAGGAGAACCTCCGCGAGGGCGGCGTCTTCAAGTCGGCCGACGCGCTGCGCGCGCTGTGGCGTCCCGCGCTCGGCGATGTCGCGCCCGCGCAGGTCGTGCACAGCTGCGGCTCCGGGGTGAGCGCGTGCCACAACCTCCTCGCGATGGAGATCGCGGGGCTCACAGGCTCGCGTCTTTACGCGGGCTCCTGGAGCGAATGGTGCGCGGACCCGGCCCGACCCGTCGCCACCGGACCGAATCCCTAGTGCGCTCGAAAGCGTGAGCAGCAGCCTGCTCGCCGACGTCATCCTCGTCGTCCACTTCGCGTTCGTCCTGTACGTCGTCGGCGGCTTCGCGCTGATCCTGCTGGGGGCCGGGCTCGGGTGGCGGTGGGTCCGCAATCCCGCATTCCGGTACACGCACCTGGGTGCGATCGTTTTCGTCGCGCTCGAGGCGCTCGTCGGCATGGCTTGCCCGCTCACGGTCTGGGAAGACGCCCTGCGCCAGGCAAGTCCGGACCGCCCGAGCTTCGTCGGTCGGTGGGTGCGCCACCTCCTCTACTACGACCTGCCCGAGTGGATCTTCACGGTGGCGTACGTCCTCTTCGCCGTGGCGGTCATTGCGTCACTGATCTGGATTCCGCCGCGTAGAAGGCGGTCCGGGAACCCGTTATCATCCTGAGAGGATCGACTTTCCGCCATGCGCGTTCTGCTCATCGACGACTCCGCCGAATTCCGCGAGCACGCGCGCCGGATGCTGTCCGATTCGCTGCCCGAGGCCGCCGTGCTGGCCTGGGATCCGGCCGTCCAGGGTCGGCCGGTCGCCGGATTCGACTGGGGGCGCTTCGACTGCCTCGTGCTCGACGACTCGCCCGGCGAGAACGCCGACGGCCTCGACTGGCTACGCGAATTCCGGCTCGAAGGGCGCGTGCCGCCGACGCTGATCATTTCCGAGAAGGGCGGCGAGGAGATGGCCGTGCGCGCCATCAAGGCCGGCGCCTCCGACTACCTCAGGAAGATGGATCTCGACGCCGAGCGCCTCGCGTCCGCGATCCGCGACGCGATCGCAGACGCGCGCGAGACGCGGCGCGACGTCGACTCGCTGCTCCTCACGCAACCGCTGCGGGTGAGCGAGATCGGTCAGCCGCTCGGCGCGCAGCCGGTCAACATTCCGGGATACCGGGTGCTGCGCAGGATCGGCGAGGGCGGCATGTCGCGCGTGTATCTGGCCGAGCGCGCGAGCGACGGTCTGCAGCTCGTGCTCAAGGTGCTCGACCCGCGGCTGCGCCGCGACGAGAGCTTCCGCAAGCGCTTCCTGCTCGAGTACAAGATCATCCAGCGTATCCAGAACGAGCACGTCGTGATGATCTTCGACGAGGGCTTCACCGACGACTACCCCTATCTCGCGATGGAGTATTTCCCGGGCGGCGACCTCAACATGCGCATCCGTGCCGGGCTGGGCTCGATGGGATCGCTCAAGATCCTGGTGCAGATCGCGAAGGCGCTCGAGGCGGTGCACTCGGCGGGCGTCGTGCATCGGGACCTCAAGCCCGCGAACATCATGTTCCGGGCGAATGGCCGGCTTGCGATCCTCGACTTCGGGCTGGCGCGCGAGCTCGACGCCACGTCCACGCTCACCCAGCGCGGCATGGTCATGGCGACGCCGCTGTACATGAGCCCCGAGCAGTGCCTCGGCCATCCGCACGACCCGCGCGGTGACCTCTACAGTGTCGGGTGCATCCTCTTCGAGATGCTCACCGGTGAGACGCCCTACCAGGGCGACAACCCATCGGCGCTCGCGTACCAGCACGTCCACGCGCCGACCCCGGTCCTCCCCGCCGGGCTCACGGGCTACCAGCCGCTGATCGACCGGCTGATGGCGAAAAAGCCCGACGATCGCTTCCAGACCGCGCGCGATCTCTTCGCGCACATCGCCCATTGAAGGTCATCTCGAAGTCAGCCGTGGTGCCAGTCCAATCCAAAGGCGGGGCGAACGAACAAGGGGGCCACGGGGGAATGGAAGGGGCCCCCGCACCCCTTCCCGCCCCTTGTATATTCCCGAACGAACAAAGGGCAAGCTCCTTGCATATCCCCCAGCTGACAAGTCGCTTCATTCTTAATCGGCGCCCAGTGACATGACAAACCCGGCCGACCGGCAGTACCTGGACCTGATGCGCCACGTGCTCGAGCACGGGGCGCGCAAATCGGATCGCACCGGGACCGGCACGCTGTCGGTATTCGGCTGGCAGATGCGCTTCGATCTGCGCGACCGCTTTCCGCTTCTGACCACCAAGAAGCTGCATCTCAAGTCGATCGTCTACGAGCTGCTGTGGTTCCTGCGTGGCGAGACCAACGTGCGCTGGCTGCAGAGCCATGGCGTGTCGATCTGGGACGAGTGGGCCGACGCGGACGGCGAGCTCGGCCCGGTGTACGGCTATCAGTGGCGCAATTGGCCCACGCGCGAGGGCGGCACCGTCGACCAGATCGCCGAGGTCGTCCGCTCGCTCAAGGCGAAGCCGGATTCGCGCCGGCACATCGTGACGGCATGGAACCCGGCGGACGTGCCAAAAATGAAGCTGCCGCCGTGCCACGCGTTCTTTCAGTTCTACGTCGCGAACGGCGACCTCTCCTGCCAGCTCTACCAGCGCAGCGCCGACATTTTTCTGGGCGTGCCCTTCAACATCGCGTCCTACGCGTTGCTCACCCTGATGATGGCTCAGGTGTGCGGCCTGCGGCCCGGCGAATTCGTTCACACGCTAGGCGACGCGCACGTGTACCTGAACCACCTCGAGCAGGCACGCGAGCAGCTCACACGCAGCCCCCGGGAGCTGCCGCGCCTGCGGCTGAACCCCGCGGTCCATGACATTTTTTCCTTCCAGTACGAAGACTTGACGCTGGAAGGCTACGATCCGCATCCGGCGATCAAGGCACCGATCGCGGTGTAGGCCGGCCGCCAGGCGGGCTTTCGTTGCGCGCGATCAGGCCGCGCGCTTGCGCCGGCGCAATCCGAATCCGATCAGTCCGGCAGCAAGGAGGCCGAGGGTGCCTGGCTCGGGGATCTGAGCGCGTAGCGTGGTGTCACGGGCCAAGCTCCCGCCACGATTCAGGTTGTCGCTATAGGCGAAGTCATCGATCCCCGCAAACGATCCGGCTGAATGAATCACGCTGACGATGGAATCGCCCGTCACGGTCCAACCGTAGAAGGTTTCGGCGCTGCCAAGGCCCATGCCGCCGGCCAGGACGTTTTGCTCATCGAGCACGCCCGACGACCCGACGAGCGTCAACGTCGTACTGCCCCGCTGAAGGATATTGCCGAAGAAGGCGCCAACGGCAACGATCGACCCGAGGCTGGAAACGTCCGCCGTGATCGGTGCGCCATTATTGGAGAAGAGGAGCGCCGAGCCGTATGGCGCGCCCGCCACGGGTCCACGGCTTCCGGAGATCCCTATGGTCCCGAGCGATACCGAGAACGGCAATCCGTCAACGGCAATCGTGTCGCCATTGAAGACGAACGGGCCGCGCTCCGGGGTTCCCCACTCGCCATCGGCGACGATGCCTTCGAAATCGAGGCGCGTCGGGGAAGCGACGGCCAATTCCCAGGCAGCGCGCTCGGTGTAGAACGTCACGACCGCATTCGCGGACTGCGCGACAGCGACCAACACCACCAGCAAGAGCCCGGCGTAGATCCGGGTGCGGTCAACAGGCATCGTCCCTCTGATCCTCACACTCCACTCCCGACGACCCAAGGTCGGCGCACGAAGAAAAAACGGCGGGACAGCGTCCCGCCGTGTGTAAAGAGGGGCTTTGCGCCCACTCTCCCCGCTTACGCTTCCCCCGATCGATGCCGTTGGCATGCGATCAGGCTAGGCGCGGCGAGTGTATGTCACCCACTCCGCGAGAGATACCGAGCAACTGTTAAATTCTGTGACAAGCCCGGTCGAGTGTGAATTTCCACCGGATCGGCGGAGCGAACGCGATCGCGCGTCGCGATTGACGGACAAAAAAAAGCCCGCGTGGGAGGGAAGCGGGCCTAAGCGGAGAGCTCGAAACTTACGTTCGCTCGGAGGAGCTCTCCTGGGTGCTTTAGAACGGTCGCGGCGACGGCGCGCGCGACACCGTTCCACGCTATTCGCGCGCTACGACCGACCCGTCGATGATGCGCACCTTCTCGCCGGCGGCATATCCGGGTTCGATCGGCTGCGAGATCGTTCGATACGAGCCGTCGTCCATCCGGATGGTCACCCGGTAGACGGTCTGGGTGCCCACGACCCCGCGGACCGCGCCGCTCGCGACCTCGCCGGCTCTCGGCGTCCCACTCTTGATCTCCAGCATGCGCACCGATTCGACGGTGCCGCAGGTCCCGCAGAGCTGCGTCGCGGCCGCTCGCTCGGACCGCGGCACCGAGCGCGCCGCCTCGACCTGAATTTCGGCGCTCGGCTGCGCCTCCTGGGAGTTCTGCGAGCGAACGAGCGGTGTGCGTCCCGCGAGGGCGCCGATGGCCACCAGACTCACGATCACCACCACTGCCGCGGCGCCGGCGACGAACGGATTGATCCGTTTCGTTTCGGTCTCGTCCATGACTGCGGACTCCTCAGCAAGCGCGCATCGGGCGCGCCACGTCAGCGCTAGCGCAACGTGCGTGCCAGAAGCATGTTTTCTTTTTTGCTCAAAGGCTTGCGAGAAGTCCGCGCGCGCGGCCGCCCACCGCGCTGTCGCCATGTCCCGACGCGCCGCAGGCGCTCCCTACCCAGGAGCCCGGTCATTCAGCAAGTTGCGCTGTCGCTGGCGGACGACAGACCGCGCATCACGTGCCTCGCAACGCGCGCGCGGCGCCGCGCGTCGCGTCAGGCAAGCAGCCGGTACGTGTGCACTAATTCGCTTTTTGCGGGCTGCAATAGTCGAAGCCGTCTTGCCAGCCCACGCTGTACTGCCCGCTGACCTTGGATCGTGCGTCGGCTTGCCCCGCGCGCGCCGCAGCGCACCCATCGGTGAAGCCGCGCCGGAACTCGGGCGGAAAGCCGGACAGATTGATGGCGCGCGTCACGGTATCGGGGTCCTCGGCCCCGGGCCGGACCGGTCCGGTCGCCCCGCAGGCGGCGAGCGCAAGTGCCGCGGCCACCAGAACGCCGGCGCGCGCGCGACGCGAACGGCGGGCAATCCGACCGCGGAACATGTCGTGCGAACGCATGCTCAGTGCCTGGCTTCCTTGAACATCGCCGGCTGCAGCTGATGGCGCTCGAGGAGCTTGTAGAACTCGGTCCGGTTGCGCCGCGCCAGACGCGCCGCCTTCGTCACGTTCCCGCTGGTGATGCGCAACAGCCGGATGAGGTAGTCGCGCTCGAATGCGCGCTTCGCCTCATCGAGCGGCGTGAGCCCCTGGGGCTCGGCCCGCAACGCGGACTGCACCAGCGTCGCGGGGATGATGGCCCCGGTGGCGAGCGCCACCGACTGCTCGATCACGTTCTGGAGCTGCCGCACGTTGCCCGGCCAGGGCGCGCCGATCAGGAGCTCGAGCGCCTCAGGGGCGTACGAGCGCACGTCCTTCGCATACCGCTTCGCGACACCCTTGAGGAAGTGCTGCGCGAGCGGCACGATGTCCTCGCGGCGATCCGCCAGCGCCGGCAGTCGAAACGAAACGACGTTCAGCCGATAGTAGAGATCCTCGCGAAACTCCCCGCTTCCGACGCGCGCTTCCAGGTCGCGATGGGTCGCCGAGATGATCCGCGCGTCCACCGGTACGGTTTGCGTCGCGCCCACTGGCCGCACCTCCCGGTCCTGCAGCGTCCGCAGGAGCTTCGCCTGCAGGGCGAGCGGCATGTCGCCGATCTCGTCGAGAAAGATCGTGCCGCCGTCGGCCGCCTGGAAAAGCCCCTTGTGATCGTAGCTCGCACCCGTGAAGGCGCCCTTGCGGTGCCCGAACAGCTCCGATTCGAGCAGCGGCTCCGGAATCGCCGCGCAGTTCACCGTGACGAACGGTCCCGCCGACCGCGGGCTGGCGGTGTGAATCGCGCGCGCGAGCAGCTCCTTGCCCGTACCGCTCGCTCCGTAGATGAGCACCGATGCATCGGAACGGGCGACGAGATTCGCCTGACGGAGCAGATCCTCCATCGCGGGGTTGGCAGTGACGATTCCAGCGCGCCACGCTTCGCCTTCCGACGAGTTGGCCCCGACCGACAGTCGGATCGCCTGCGCGACCTGATCGAGCAGTGCCTTGCCATCGAACGGTTTCGGAACGAACCCGAAAACGCCGCGCCGGGTCGCGTCGACGGCATCGGGAATGGTCCCGTGCGCGGTCAGGATGATCACCGGGAGCGTCGGGGCCGACGAGCGGATCGCCTCGAAGAGCGCCAGCCCGTCCATGCCCCCCATCTTGAGGTCGGTGATGACGACCTCGGGCCGGGCGATCGCAATCGCGGCGAGCGCCTTCTCGCCGCTGTCGGTGGCGTGCACCGCGTAGCCCGCGGCGGAGAGCCGCATGCCGAGCAGCTTCAGGATATCGGGATCGTCATCGACGATCAGAACATTGTGCGGAGTCACGGGGATCCTGGCTGTTTCCATGTTTGATGTCATTGCTTGGCCGGCGGCGCCGGCTGTCCTCGCTCTATGATTGTCCGTTCGACTGCGCGCAGCGCATCGAGTTGCTCCCTGAGCTGCTCCGCGCGCGCGCGCGCCTTCGCGCGCTCCTCGATCTGCCCGTGCAGCATCGCGCCCAGCTGGCGCAGCCGGTCGGCCGACGGCCCGGACCGGGATAAGGGCTCCAGCAGGCTCGTCGCGCGCACGTCGTCCTGAAAAGGCGTGCCGGGCATGCACGCCAGCAGCGCGACGCGGATGCGATTGTAGGGAGTGGGGTCGCGCGAAAACGTCTGGCCCGCGCTCGCATACTCGCGCCGCTGGTCTTCGGGCTGCATGGCGGCGACCCGGCTGTAGTAGCCGAGGAGGTCGGAGACCTGCTTCGCGTCGTCGGAAATGGTGATCTCGCGCACGACCGGCGGCGCGGTCGGCGGCGCAGTGCACGCCGCAGGAACGAGCGCCACGACGCACCAGAGGAGCACGCGGCACGCACGCCGACCAGGATTCACGCAACGCCCTCGCCGATCGGCAGCTTGACCCGGAAATGGGCGCCGGCGGAAGCGTCGACAAGCTCGATCGTGCCTTCGTGCGCGCGCACCAGCTCCTGCGTGATGGCGAGCCCGAGGCCGCTGCCCTGAACCCGCTCGCCCGGCGCCCGTTCGCCGCGAAAGAACCAGTCGAACACCTTCTCGCGGTTCTCGCGCGCGACGCCCGGGCCGCGATCGATCACGTCGACGCACGCGGCGCCATCCGATTGCGAGACCTCGATCGTGATCGTGCCGCCCTCGGGCGAGTGCTTGACCGCGTTCGACACGAGATTGTCAAGCAACGTGCGCAACTTGGCGCGATCGGCGAACACCGGCGTCGGGTACGCCGCCACTTCCAGCTTGATCGAGCGTGCGGCGGCCGCGAGCTTGTGGGCGTCGGCCACCGCCCGCGCGACGTCTGCGACGTCCAGCTGCTTGCGGTCGAGCTGACCGATCGCGGCCACCGTCCGCTGATAATCCAGGAGATCCTCGATCAGGCGCTGCAGCTGCGCGCCGTTCGCCTGGAGTATCGAGACGATCTCCCGCTGCTGCGCGGAAAGCGCTCCGGCAGTTCCGTCCGCGAGCAGTTCCGCGCCCTCGCGCAGCGCCGTGAGCGGCGTTTTGAGCTCGTGGGACACGTGGCGCAGGAATCGCAACTTCTGCTCCTCTAGGGCGATCAACCGACGGCGCAGCCATTCGAGCTGAGCGCCGAGATACTCGAGATCCCGCGGCCCGTGGACCCGGATCGGGGCGGTGAACTCCGCCGCACCGAGCTGGCGGATCGCACGATCCACCTGTCCGATCGGCCGGGCGATGAGAAACGCGAACAGCGCTGCGATCAGGAGGCCGAGCAGCAGGGCGGCGTAGAGCTGCAGATACAGCAGGCGCTGCGTATCCGCGGCCGAATCGCGCACGCGGTTGACCTCCCGGTCGATCAACAGGGTCGACTCGTTCAGCACCGCCTTCGCCATTTCCGAAAGGTCGACGTAGCCGCGCACGAGTTGCGCGCGCTCGGCGGGCGGGCCGAGCAGTTTGCCGAGCCGCTCGAAGAGCGCCTGCTCCCAGTCGATCGTGCGATTCAGCGCTGCCAGCTGCGTCTCGTCGAGCGGCAGCAGCGACAGCTCGCTGGTGGTGAGCTTGAAATTAGCGCGAATCTTCATGTAGTCCACGAGCACGCCCGAGTCGTCGAGAATCACGTACTGGCGCACGATACGCTCCATGGACAGCGCCTGCTCCATCAGGAGCCGGGAGCCGCGCGCCGCCTGCGCGGCCTGGTCGATCGTGCTCTCGCTTTGGCGCGCCAGGTCCTGGACCGACAACGCCGCGTTGACGAGCGCCAGCACCAACGGAGCCGCCACCACGGCGAAGCCGATCGCGAGCAGCCGCAGCAACGATCGCGGGTAATATCGATGCGAGTGTCCGAGCCGCATTGCCGCTCTGTCGGGACGTCTGCGGTCCCGCCCTATAATGCCGGCGTCATGATACAGGGGACTCCGCGCAAGCGTCCGGATGGCGCCCGGCCGCCCCGAGCGAGATTCGGCTAGTGCCCCGCATCACTCTTGTCGCGGCGCTCGCCCGCAACCGCGTGATCGGACAGCGGAACGAGCTTCCCTGGCGCCTGCCTGAGGATCTGCGCCGGTTCAAGGCCCTGACCTTGCGTCATCCCGTGATCATGGGCCGCAGGACCCATGAGTCGATTCTCGGCACACTCGGACGTCCGCTCCCGGAACGGCTCAACATCGTCGTCACCCGGACAGCGGACTACGCGGCACCGGGATGCATCGTTGCCGCGTCGCTCGATGCCGCGTTCGCCGCCGCCGCGTCGGCAGTTGAGGTCTTCGTGATTGGCGGCGCGGAGGTCTACCGTGCAGCGCTTCCCCGCGCGCACCGGCTCCACCTCACCGAGATCGACGCCGACTTCGATGGCGACGCATTGTTCCCGGATCTGCCGCCGGGTGCCTGGCGGGAGGTTTCGCGCGAGGCGCGTCCGCCCGGCGCCGAATTCGCGCACGCGTATGCGTTTGTCGTCTATGAGCGGGTCTCCGGCTAACTAGCCCGACCGAGGCGCATCCGGTCGATCGTGCAGGCACATCAGCGTCTGCAGGCCGTACGCGCAGGACTTCGCGGCGCCGCTTTTCACGGCCAGCACTTCCAGCTCGCAGATCGTGAGCGAGCGCCCGGACTTCTTGACCCGCCCGATTGCGACGAGCGTGTCCCCTTCGGCCGGCGCGACCAGGTTCATCTTGTACTCGACCGTGAGCACTGAACTGCCCGCCGGAAACAGCGTGTATCCCGCATAGCCTCCGGCGGAGTCCGCTATCGTGCTCGTGACGCCGGCATGGAAGAAGCCATGCTGCTGCGTCAGGTCGGCGCGGTACGGCAGCTCGATCTCGACGCGCCCGGGCTCGACTCGGGTCATCCGCGCGCCGATGAGGCGCATGATTCCCTGCCGTTCGAAGCTCGCGCGGACACGCGTCGCGTATTCCGGATCGGGGGCGGTAAACAGGGTCATCCAGCTGTCCTCGGGGCCGCCGTGCGCAAGGATTCCACAGTATCACCGGGCGCCTGCGTTCGTGAAGTAGGCGGTCCCGGCAGCGGCCAAGCACAGCCCGGTCCTCAGAGACGGCCAAGAAGATTTCCGCGCAAGAACCGGAGTGCGGCGCGCAGAACGCTCGCGTATGCTCGCCGCTGCCGCGTTTTCCGGAACCGCATTCGATGTCCCTGCGCGACACCTTGCTGCTCGTCGGGCTGGCCGCCGTCTGGGGCGCATCGTTCATCTTCCTGCGCATTGCCGCGCCGAGCTTCGGCGCGCTCGCGCTCGCCGAGTTGCGCGTGCTGCTCGCCGGGATCGCGCTGCTCGCCTACGCAGTCGCCTTCGGGCGTAGCCTGCCGCGACTCGCGGACTGGCGAGCGCATCTGATGATCGGCGCGTTCAACTCCGGCATCCCTTTCGCGCTGTTTGCGTTCGCCGCGCTCCACATCGGCGCCTCGTACATGGCGGTGCTCAACGCCACGAGCCCGCTGTTCGGGGCGCTCTTCGGCGTGGCGCTCGGCCGCGAGCAGATCGGCGCGGGCAAGATCGTCGGGATGCTGCTCGGCATTGCCGGCGTCGCGCTGCTCGTCGGGCTCGGCCCGATCGCCGTGACGGGCTGGACGCTGGCGGCCGCAGCCGCGTCGCTCGCCGCCTCGGCCTGCTACGGATTCGCCGGCCATCAGGCCAAGATTCAGGGAGCGGCCATGTCGCCGCTCGCCCTGGCGCTCGGCAGCCAGCTGGGCGCCGCGGCGGTGCTCGCCCCGCCCACGCTCTTCGCGCTGCCGAGCGCGCTACCGCCATCGAATGCCCTGGCGAGCGTTGCCGTGCTCGCCCTCGTCTGCACGGCCGCGGCCTACCTCGCATACTTTCGCCTGATCGTGCGCATCGGACCGGTGCGCGCGCTCACCGTGACGTTTCTGATTCCGGTGTTCGGCCTGCTGTGGGGAGCGGTGTTTCTCGGCGAGCAGATCACTGCGAGCATGATCGCGGGCTGCGCAACCGTGCTCGTCGCAACGCGGCTGGTGCTCCGCGCGGAGCGCTGAGCGCGAGAAATTCAGGCTATTCGCGGGAGGGTCACCCCTTGCTGACCTTGATGGGATCGACCGCGGGCCTCGCAAGCACCCGATTGGCCCGCAGACACACCATCCATCTCGGATGCGCTAAGCCATTCGCGGGAGGGTCACCCCCTGCTGACCCTGATATTTACCCCCGCGGTCCTTGTACGACGTCTCGCAGACCTCGTCGGACTCGAAGAAGATCACCTGGGCCACACCCTCGTTCGCGTAGATCTTCGCCGGCAGCGGCGTGGTGTTGGAGAACTCGAGCGTGACGTAGCCCTCCCACTCGGGCTCGAACGGGGTCACGTTGACGATGATGCCGCAGCGCGCGTAAGTCGATTTTCCGAGGCAGATCGTCAGCACGTTGCGCGGAATTCTGAAGTACTCGACCGTGCGCGCGAGCGCGAACGAGTTGGGCGGGATGATGCAGACATCGCCCCGGAAATCGACGAACGACTTCGCGTCGAAGTCCTTCGGGTCCACGATCGTGGAGTTGATGTTCGTAAAGATCTTGAAGTCCGGCGAGCAGCGAATGTCGTAGCCGTAGCTCGAGGTGCCGTACGACACGACCTTGCGACCTTCCACCGACTTGACCTGCCCGGGCTCGAAGGGCTCGATCATGCGGTGCTCCTCCGCCATCCGGCGGATCCACTTGTCGGACTTGATGCTCACGCGATCCTCCCCCGAAACGACGACGGCGCCTGCTGCGGCGCCGTCGCATCTTCGGAATGTGTCCGTCGTCCAGATATCACAAGCGCGATTGTACGGGTTTCAGTGACCGCGGCGACCCATGGCGAAGCTCATCCAGGATTCCGTCCGACGCCGGGCAATCCTCGGCACTTCCCGCCCAACTGTTGAGCGGCGCCGCGCCAGCGGCGTCCGCTCCAACAAGCGGCGCTGCCACGCCCCGCTCTCAGGTGTTCTGAATGACTATATTCGGAAACTTTCCGCTCATGTCTTTCTGCAGCTCCCCGATCTTCACCGCCACCCGCCGCGCGATCCGTCGATAGATCTCCGCCACGCGACCGTCCGGATCGGAGACGACGGTCGGCTTGCCCGAGTCGGCCTGCTCGCGGATGCTCATGTCGAGGGGCAGCGCGCCGAGAAACTCGGCCCCGTAGTCCTTGCACATCCGCTCGGCTCCGCCGGAGCCGAAGATCGACTCCTCGTGGCCGCAGTTCGAGCAGATGTGGATGGACATGTTCTCTACGATGCCGAGGATCGGGATGCCCACTTTCTCGAACATCTTGAGCCCCTTGCGCGCGTCGATGAGCGCGATGTCCTGCGGCGTGGTGACGATCACCGCGCCGGTCACCGGCACCTTCTGCGCGAGCGTGAGCTGGATGTCTCCCGTGCCCGGCGGCAGGTCGACGACGAGATAGTCGAGCGCGCGCCACCGGGTGTCCTTCAGAAGCTGCTCGAGCGCCTGGGTCACCATCGGTCCGCGCCACACCATGGGCGTGTCGACGTCGATCAGGAATCCGATCGAGCTCGCCTGGATGCCGTGGCCGGTCATCGGCTCGAGGCTCTTGCCGTCGCGCGACTCCGGTCGCCCGGTGATGCCGAGCATCGTCGGCTGGGAGGGCCCGTAGATGTCGGCATCGAGCATGCCGACCGACGCGCCCTCCGCGGCAAGCCCGAGCGCGAGATTCACGGCGGTGGTGGATTTCCCGACGCCGCCCTTTCCCGACGCGATCGCGATGATGTTCTTGACCTCCGGCACCAGCTTGACGCCGCGCTGGACGGCGTGCGAAACGATCTTCGAGCGGACCGTCACGTTCGCCGCCCGGACGCCGGGTACGGCACGCAGCCGGTCGCCGACCAGCTTGCGGATCAGGTCGAGCTGGCTCTTGCCGGGATAGCCGAGCTCGATCTCGAGCGACACATCCGCGTCGGTCACCTTGAGGTTCTTGATCGAGCGTGTGGTGACGAAGTCCTTGTCGGTGTTCGGGTCGACGACTTCCTTCAATGCGGCTTGAACGTCCTGTTCGGTGATTCCCATGATGTTCTCTGGAGAGGACTGCAAGGCGACACGCCCATTCGTCCGTTGACCGATGTGCGATCGCAAACGGAAAGCGTATTAGTGTAGCAAAGGCGCCCCTGCCGCTAAACCACGCTAAAATCACGGGTTTAGAGCATCTGATCGCTTCGAATGCCGCGCCGCATCCTCGTCACGTCCGCCCTGCCCTACGCCAACGGCGCGATCCATCTCGGCCACCTGGTCGAGTACATCCAGACCGACATCTGGGTGCGCTTCCAGAAGCTGCGCGGGCACGAGGTGCACTACGTGTGCGCCGACGACACCCACGGCACGCCGATCATGCTGCGCGCGGAGCAGGACGGAATCGCCCCCGAGCAGCTGATCGCGCGCGTGTTCGAGGAGCACACGCGCGACTTTGCCGGCTTCCTGGTCGATTTCGACAACTACTACAGCACGAACTCGCCCGAGAACCGCGCATTCTGCGAGGACATCTACGGCGCGCTCGAGAAGAACGGGCTCATCGCACGCCGCTCGGTCGAGCAGTTCTACGACCCGGTCAAGGCGATGTTCCTGCCCGACCGGTATATCCGCGGCCAGTGCCCGAAATGCGGCGCGAAGGACCAGTACGGTGATTCGTGCGAGGTCTGCGGGACCACCTATTCACCGACCGATCTGATCGAGCCGTATTCGGTGGTGTCGGGCGCCAAGCCGGTGCGCAAGGCCTCCGAGCACTACTTCTTCAAACTGTCGGACCCGCGCTGCCAACAGTTCCTGAAGCGGTGGACCCGGTCGGGAACCCTGCAGCCCGAGGCGGCGAACAAGATGGACGAGTGGTTCGGCGCCGGACTGCAGGACTGGGACATTTCGCGCGACCCGCCCTACTTCGGGTTCCCGATCCCCGGCACCGACGGCCGGAAGTTCTTCTACGTCTGGCTCGACGCTCCGGTGGGCTATTTCGCGAGCTTTCGCAACTACTGCGACAAGCGCGTGGCAGCCGGTCGGCCGATCGATTGCGATGCGTTCCTGCGTCCGGGCGGCGCGACCGAGATGGTTCACTTCATCGGCAAGGACATCCTCTACTTTCACGCGCTCTTCTGGCCCGCGATGCTGGAGCACTCCGGCTATCGCACGCCATCGAGCGTCTTCGCGCACGGATTCCTCACCGTGAACGGCGAGAAGATGTCGAAGTCGCGCGGCACGTTCATCACCGCAGAGAGCTACCTCGCGCTCGGGTTGAATCCGGAATGGCTGCGCTATTACTACGCGGCCAAGCTCAATAGCACGATGGAGGACATCGACCTCAATCTCGATGACTTCGTCGCGCGGGTCAATTCCGATCTCGTCGGGAAGTACGTCAACATCGCGAGCCGCGCCGCCGGTTTCATCCACAAGCACTTCGGCGGCAAGCTCGCGCCGGAGATCGACGCGACCGCATTCGCAACCGAATTTCCCGGGCTGCTCGCCGGCGTCGACGTGGCGGCGGAAGCCTACGAGCGTCGTGAGTACGGCAAGTGCCTGCGCATGATCATGCAGGGCGCCGAGAACGTTAACCAGTACTTCGACCGGCGGCAGCCGTGGTCGCTCGCGAAGGATCCTGCGCAGCATGCGACGCTGCAGCAGGTCTGCTCGACCGCGCTGAACGCCTTTCGGCTGCTCACGCTCTTCCTGAAGCCCGTGCTGCCGCGGCTCGCGGCAGATGTCGAGGCGTTCCTGGCGATTCCGCCGCTCACCTGGGCAGACGCCGGGAAACTGCTCCCGGGCGGGCACGCGATCCGCCCCTACCGGCACCTGATGGGCAGACTCGAGCCCCAGCAGATCGACGCGCTGGTCGCGGCCAACCGGGAATCCAGAGCCGCGCCGGCGCCCGCCGTCACCCCGCATTCGCAGCAGCGGCACGCGGAGCACCAGGCGCATGCGAGTCAGGAGACGCCACCGCCGACGTTGGGCACCATCGCGATCGACGACTTCGCGAAGGTGGATCTGCGCGTCGCCCGGATCGTCAGGGCCGAGCACGTCGACGGCGCGGAGAAGCTCCTCAAGCTGACGCTCGACATCGGCGCCGGGACCCGCACCGTGTTCGCCGGCATCAAGAGCGCGTACGACCCGGCAAGCCTCGAAGGCCGCTACACCGTGATGGTGGCGAACCTCGCGCCACGCAAGATGCGCTTCGGGACCTCCGAGGGCATGGTGCTCGCCGCGTCGGGCGACGGCCCGGGAATTTTCCTGATCGGCCCGGACTCGGGCGCCAGCCCGGGAATGAAGGTCAAGTAGCGGCCCCCGGGGGACCGCCTCGCCGGTCCCCAACCTCCGCCGCGGCGGGGATTCGGTGCGCCGACTAGGCGCTCTTGCGCCGTTTGCCGGGTGCGGGCGCGCCCGTGCGCGGCACGTTGGTCTGCGTCTTCCAAGTCACGCCATGCGCCGTGAGGTATTCGCGGATCAGCTGCCGCACGACCTGGGAGGGCGTCAGGTCCTGGGCGGCGCAGAGTCTCTCGAGCGCACGTTTCTTGGCCGGGTCGACGAGGATCGTCAGGCGCGCGGTCTTGGTTTCCATGGACGACAGCTCCGAAGGGCTGCGAGGGTTATGCACATGAGATGTTAACTTCATTATAATCATGCCGCCCATTTCCCGCCAACCCGGACCTGCATGTACCGCGCACCCGCCAGGACGCACTCGAGTCGGCAGACCACGGCCCGGCGGTGCCCCTGTTCATGCCGCCCGCCGGGGCGTCACCCGTGATCCCCACGCCGCTTTCCGGCGCCTTGGCCTGCGTGGTCGTGTGGCTCGTGCTGGGCGGTCTGTCGCTGGTCCCGACCGCCGCCGCAACGTTCGCCCGCCACGCGGCCTTCCCGCTCGGCGCGCTCACCGGCCTCGCACTGGCGATCTTCGGCCTATATGCCGTCTGGGAGCCGGCCGCGAGCGCGACCCTGGTGCTCGGCCTGCCGGACCTGCCGTTTCACGTCCGGATCGACCCGCTCGCCGGTTTCTTCCTGTTCCTGCTCGGCGTGGTCTCGGCCGGCATCTCGATCTATGCCGCGGGCCATTTTCGCGGCGAGGCGCCCGACCGGCTCGCGCTGATCGGGATGCAGTACTTCGTCTTCCTCGCGAGCATGGCGCTGGTCGTCCTTGCCGACGACGCCTACCTCTTCATGGTCGCATGGGAGACGATGGCGCTGGCGTCGTACTTTCTCGTCACGACCGACCACCACCAGAGCACGATCCGCAGCGCGGGATTCCTGTACCTGCTCATCGCGCACCTTGGCGCGATCGCGATCCTGCTTTGCTTCGGCATCCTGCACGCGGGCAAGGGCGATTACTCCTTCGCCGCGTTGCGCGCGACCGAGCTGACGCCCTGGTGGGCAACCATGGCCTTTCTGCTCGCCTTCTTCGGCTTCGGCGCGAAGGCGGGGATGATCCCCTTGCATGCGTGGCTCCCGGAAGCGCATCCGGCGGCGCCATCACCGGTTTCCGCGCTGATGAGCGGCGTCATGATCAAGACCGCCATCTACGGGATGGTGCGCGTGATCTTCGATCTCATCGGCGCCGTGCGCTGGGAATGGGGGGTGGTCGTCCTCGTGGTCGCGGCGGGCACGACGCTATTCGGCGTCCTCTACGCCCTCATGCAGCATGACCTCAAGCGGCTGCTCGCCTATCACTCGGTCGAGAACATCGGCATCATCCTCCTCGGATTGGGCATGTCGATGGTGTTCATCGGGTTCGGGCACCCGGTGGCGGGCGCGCTCGGGCTGGTCGCGGCCCTGTACCACACGCTCAATCACGCGGTGTTCAAGGGGCTGCTCTTTCTCGGCGCCGGATCGATCCTGCACGCGCGCGGGCTGCGCGATCTGAACGACATGGGCGGCCTCGCCCGCGCGATGCCGAGAACCGCGCTTTGCTTCCTCATCGGCGCGCTCGCCATCTCGGCGCTTCCGCCGTTGAACGGCTTCGTGTCCGAGTGGCTGACCTTCCAGACCGCGCTCCAGGCTCCGATACTCGGACACAGCGTCGTGCGGAGCATCCTGCCGCTTTTCGCGGCGACGCTCGCGCTCGCAGGCGCGCTCACCGCAATGTGCTTCGTGAAGGTGTACGGCATCGCGTTCCTCGGGCAGCCGCGCGAGCCGCGCCACCCGCTGCGTGATCCCGGAGCGCATCACCGTGGCGACGGCGGCCTCATGGAGCAAGTCGGGATGGCATGGCTTGCCACTGGCTGCATCGTTCTGGGCGTGTTTCCGGTCGCGATGCTGGCCGTGCTCAACCGCGTCACCACGTCGCTCATTGGAACGGGGCTCGCGGAGGATGCGCTCGCGGCCGGCTGGTTGTGGCTGGTGCCGACCACGACCGCGCAAGCGAGCTACAGCCCGGCGATCTTCCTGGTCGTCATCGTGGGCGTGGTCATGCTGACCGCGCTGCTCGTTCACCGCCTCTACCACGGCCGGGTGCGACGCGCGCCGCCCTGGGATTGCGGCTTTCCCGAGCAGACGCCCCGCATGCAGGACACGGCCGACGCCTTCGGCCAGCCGATCCGCCACGTCTTCGGGCCGGTCTACCAGATGACGCGCAGCCTTCCCGGTCCCGACGATGCGTCGCCCCGCTATGTCCTGAAGATCGAGGATCGGCACTGGTACTGGATCTATCTCCCGGTGGCGCGCCTTGCGGACTTCGTTTCGGCCAAGGTATCGCTTCTGCAGCAGGGGCGCGTCAGCTTCTATCTGCTCTACAGCTTCCTCACCCTGATAGCGCTGCTGGTGTTCGTCGCATGAGCCAGGCCCCCGCAATCGCTTTCCAGATCGTTCAGTCGATCCTCGTGGTGCTCGCCGCGCCGCTGCTCACGGGATGGGTCAATCAGTGCCGGGCCTGGCTCCAGAACCGCTCCGCGCCTTCGATCCTGCTCCCCTACTACACGCTCGCAAAGCTCTTCCACAAGGACGCGGTGATCGCCGAGCACGCATCCCCGCTCTTTCGCCTGACGCCGTACATCCTCTTCGGCTGCATGTGGCTCGCCGCGGGCATCGTCCCGGTGCTCGCGACCGCGCTGCCGTTCGCGCCGGCGGCGGACATCATCGCGCTCGTCGCGGTCTTCGCGCTCGCGCGCGTGTTCGCCGCCCTCGCCGCGATGGACATCGGGACCTCGTTCGGCGGTCTCGGCGCGCGCCGCGAGATGCTGATCGGCTTCCTCGCCGAGCCGGCGATGCTGATGACGCTGTTCACCGCCGCATTCATCAGCGGCTCCACTCAGCTCACCACCATCGTCGATGCGCTCGCGCACCGGGAACTCCTGATCCAGCCGAGCCTCGCCTTCGCGGCAGTTGCCTTCCTGATGGTTCTGCTTGCGGAGAACGCCCGTATTCCGGTGGACAACCCGACCACCCATCTCGAGCTGACCATGGTGCACGAAGCGATGATCCTCGAGTACTCCGCACGCCACCTGGCCCTCATCGAGTGGGGCGCAGCGATCAAGCTCTTTGCGTACATGACCATCGGTTTTGCGCTGTTCGCGCCCTGGGGAATCGCCTCCGCCGGCGACTGGGCCGGTCTGCCGCTCGCCATGGCTGCGCTGGTGGCGAAGCTTGCCATTGCCGGCGCGGGGCTCGCGCTGATCGAAGCCGTCTCGGCGAAGTTCCGGCTGTTCCGCGCACCCGAGTTCCTGTCCACCGCGTTCCTGCTCGCTGTGCTCGGAATGCTCACCCATTTCCTCCTGCAGGGCTGAGATGGACGCGTCGCTCTCCGGCCAGATCGTCAACCTGCTCGCGGCGTTTCTGCTGCTCATCGCGTTCGCCATGCTCTCGCAGCGGCGCGTTCTCAGCCTGGTGCGGCTGTTCGCCTGGCAAGGCGCCGCGCTCGCCCTCGCGACGCTGCTGGTCGCCCATAGCACTGACCAGACACACCTCTACTTCTCCGCCGCGCTCACAGTCGCGCTCAAGGTGATTCTGATTCCCTGGGTCCTGCATCGCCTGATCACACGACTGGATGTCCGCTGGGACGTCGAGACGCTCCTCAACATTCCGACCACGATGCTGGCCGGGATCGCGCTCGTGATCTTCGCGTTCGCGCTCGCCACGCCGATCTCGGAGATGGCGAACACCCTCACGCGCACCACGCTCGGGATCGCGCTCGCGAGCGTGCTGCTCTCCTTCCTGATGATGATCGTGCGCCGCAAGGCGATCCCGCAGGTGATCGGCTTCCTCGCGCTCGAGAACGGCCTTTTCTTCGCCGCCACCAGCGCAACGTACGGGATGCCGCTCATCGTCGAGCTGGGTGTCGCCCTGGACGTGCTGGTCGGCACGTTCATCTTCGGCATCTTCTTCTTCCACATCCGCGAGCAGTTCGACAGCCTCGACATCCGTCACATGGAAAAGCTCAAGGAAGACTGAGTGGAGATCCTCGCCGTCCTCGCGATTCCGCTCCTCGGGGGCATCGCGCTCGGTGCCTTCGGACACCGGCGCTGGGCGCCCGAACTGAACGCGCTCATGAGCTTCGCGACGTTCCTCGCGGCCGCGGCGCTGACGGCGCGCGTGATCGCGGACGGTCCGATGACGGCCCTCGAGGAGCAGTTCTTCGTCGATCCGTTCAACGTGTTCCTGGTCGCGCTCACCGCGTTCGTCGGGTTCACGACCGCGCTTTTCTCGCGGCCGTACATGCGCACCGAGGAGCACGCCGGCCGGCTGAGCGCCGGGCGCCTGCGCCTCTATCACGGCATGTACCAGCTCTTCAGCTTCACCATGCTGCTCACCCTCCTCACCAACAACGTCGGCATCCTGTGGGTCGCGATGGAGGGCGCGACGCTATCGACGGTCCTGCTGGTGAGCCTCTACCGCACGCCGCAGAGCCTCGAGGCGGCCTGGAAATACTTCATCCTGTGCGGCGTCGGGCTCGCGCAGGCCCTGTTCGGCACGATCCTCCTCTACTTCGCGGCCGAGAAGGTGCTCGGGCCCGGCGGTACTGCATTGCTGTGGACGCACCTGCACGAGGTCCGTGGTGAGCTGGAACCGACGGTGGTGTCGCTCGCGTTCGTGTTTCTGCTCGTCGGCTACGGTACCAAGGTGGGCCTCGTGCCACTGCACAACTGGCTGCCCGACGCGCATGCCGAGGGCCCGACCCCGGTCTCCGCCGTCCTCTCGGGGCTTCTCTTGAACGTCGCGCTCTACGCCGTCGTGCGCACGAAGGTGCTGGTCGACGGCGCGCTGGGGACGGGGTTCTCCGGCAACCTGATGATGGGTTTCGGACTGCTTTCGGTGGTCGTCGCGGCGTTCTTCCTGTCGCGCCAGCGGGACATCAAGCGCATGTTCGCGTACTCGTCGATCGAGCACATGGGCATCATGACGTTCGCTTTCGGAATGGGCGGACCGGTCGCCGCATTCGCGGGACTGCTGCACATGACGGTGCATTCCCTCACCAAGTCGGCGATCTTCTTCACGGTGGGCCACGCCGCGCACGCCACCGGCACGCAGAGCATGGATGCCATCCGCGGATTGATCCGGCAGAGCCCGACGATCGGGTGGGGGCTGGCCATCGGCAGCCTCGCCATTCTGGGAATGCCGCCCTTCGGCGTGTTCACGAGCGAGTTCATGGTGCTCACGACAGCGATGCACGAGCACACCTGGGCGACTCCGTTCCTGCTCGTCGCGCTCGGCGTCGCGTTCGCCGCCGTGTTCGGCAAGGTGCAGCCGATGGTCTTCGGCGAGACGACCGCCCGGCCGCTGCCGCATCCGCCGGCGCTCGTGCCCGTGTTCGTGCATCTGGCAATCGTGCTGATGCTGGGCCTGTACATCCCGCCCTATCTCGCGGACTGGTATCGGCAGGCCGCCGCCCTTATCGGCTGAGAGGATTCATATGGTCGACCCAGGGCTACTCGCCGCCGCCAACCGCATACCGGGTGCTATCCCGGCGTACCGCGCGCGCATCGATCCAGCCGCGCTGCGTGCGGCTTGCGACACGGCGCGTGCGGACGGTGCGCGGCTGGTGGCATTGTGGGGAAGCGACGAGACGACGCGCGCTGCCGGCTTCGCGTTGCACGTCGCCCTCGCGCTCCCTGCCGGGCTCTTGTGGATCACGGTGCCGCTCGCGGCCGAACACCCGCGCTATCCGGGCATCGCCGATCTCTTTCCATCCGCCAGCCGCATGCAGCGCGCCGCCTATGATCTCCTCGGCATTCACGCCGACGAAAGCTCGGACCACCGCAAGTGGCTCCGCCACGGAGCCTGGCCGGGCGGGACGTTTCCGCTGCGCAAGAGCTTCGACGCCGCAAGCCGGTTCCCGTTGACGGAGGACCGCTATCCGTTCGTCAAGGTCGAGGGCGAGGGCGTGCACGAGATTCCGGTCGGACCGGTGCATGCGGGAACGATCGAGCCGGGACACTTCCGTTTCTCGATCGTGGGGGAGAAGATCCTCCGGCTCGAGGAGCGGCTCGGCTATAAGCACAAGGGCATCGAGAAGCGCTTCGAGGCTATGACCCTCGTCGAAGGGGCCCGCCTCGCGGGACGGGTCAGCGGCGATTCGACGGTCGCGTTCGCCTGGGCATACGCGATGGCCGTCGAAGGTGCGTGCGGCACGAGCGTGCCGCCGCGCGCCGCCGCGCTGCGCGGCTGCCTCCTCGAGCTGGAGCGGATCGCCAATCATCTCGGCGATCTCGGCTACCTCGGCAACGACGTGTCGCTCTCCTTCGGGTTCTTCCAGTTCTGGCGGCTCAAGGAGGATCTGCTGCGCGTGAACGCGCAAGTGTTCGGCCATCGTTACCTGATGGATCGGGTCGTTCCGGGCGGCGTCGCGTGCGATCTCGCGGCCGGAGACCCGGCGCGCATCGTGGCGATCCTCGGCCGCATCGAGTCCGAGGTGCGCGCGCTCCGCGCGATCTATGACGAGCACGCCGGCGTGCAGGACCGTTTCATGACGACCGGAGAGATCTCCGGTGATCTGGCGGTACAAATGGGCCTCACCGGCCTGTCCGCCCGCGCCAGCGGCATCCGCCGCGACTTGCGAGTGGACCACCCGATCGCCCCTTACGACACGACGCCGGTTCGCATCGCCACCCGGGAGGCCGGTGACGTCGCCGCGCGCGTCGCCGTGCGGTTCGACGAGCTGTTCGAGTCGGCGCGCGTTTTGCGCATGTTGCTCGACCGGCTGCCGGATGGGCCGATCCGGGTGGATGTTGCGCACCCCGCCCCCGGCAGAACCGGTGTCGGCTGGGTGGAGGGCTGGCGCGGCGAGGTGCTGGTCGCGCTCGATGCGGCGGAGGGTGGGCGCATCCATCGATTGCACCCGCACGATCCCTCCTGGCAGAACTGGCCGCTCCTCGAGCGCGCAGTGCTCGGCAACATCGTCCCGGACTTCCCTCTGATCAACAAGTCCTTCAATCTGTCCTATTCGGGTCCGGACCTCTGACCATGTACCAGCTATTGAAACAGATCGCGAAGACCGGCATCAAGACCGAGGCACCGCCGGCCGCGGACGAGCGACTGCGCGTCCTCGCGCGCGAGCTCGATGGAGTCGCGCTCAAGCACTTCGGCCGCGCGCTCGCCATCCGGCACGTCGACGCGGGATCGTGCAACGGCTGCGAGCTGGAGATCCACGCGACGAACAGCCCCTACTACAACCTGGAGCGCCTCGGTATCAGGTTCGTGGCCAGCCCGCGCCACGCCGACTTGCTGCTGGTGACGGGCCCGGTGTCGCGCAACATGGAAGAGGCGCTGCGGCGCACCTTCGATGCGACCCCCGATCCGAAGCTGGTCGTCGCGATCGGCGACTGCGGCTGCGACGGCGGAATCTTCGGCGAGAGCTACGCGAGCTGCGGGCGGGTCGCCAACGTCATCCCGGTGGATGTCGCCGTCCCCGGCTGCCCGCCATCGCCGCTCGCCATCATGCAGGGCATCCTCACCGCCGTCGCATCGCGCCCGAAGTGACGCGGCGCGCGCCGGTCATGGCTTGATGTAGGCGTACCCTTCGGCCTGCTGCAGGCGCCCGATTTCCGCAACGCCCGACCGGACGAAACCCGCCTGCTCGACGAACTGGTCGCGCCTGAGGTTTCGCTCGCGCAGCGTGATCTCGCAAACGACGAACTTCACGTCCTGGAGCTCGAGCTCCTCGATCGCGCTCCGGTATGCGTTGCCGCGCGGCGTCTGCGCGCCCTTCATCAGGAAATCGATTCCGGCTGCGTGGGTGACGACGACGATCTTCACCTGCGGGTCGGCCTCGAGATGGTTGCGGATGAACTGCAGCCCGCGGGCCGGCTGCTCGCCGGCCTCGCCGAAATGGTAGACGACTCGATTGGGGCGCTCGGCGCCCGGCGTGCTCGCGCCCAAGGCGAGCAACCCTGCGATCAAGGCGAATGCGATCGATGCCATGCGAGTCATAGCGGATTCTCCGTGGCGGACAGCAGATCGGACATTCCGTGACCGCTGCGCGCGCGTAAAATCGTGCTGCGCTCGCCCGGGGTCCGGAATCGATGCCAAAGCATCTCAAGATCAGCGGTCTGGTTCAAGGGGTCGGGTATCGCGACGCGATGTGTCGCGAGGCCGACCGGCATGGCGTCACCGGATGGGTGCGCAATTGCCGTGACGGGACCGTCGAGGCGGTGGTCGACGGCGCGCCGGGCGCCGTCGAGACGATCATAGGGTGGGCGCGTCGCGGGCCGCCCGCCGCGCGCGTGGCGGAGGTGGTCGTCGGCGAAGCGTCGGGGCGCTTCACCGATTTCCAATGGCGACGGACCGAATGATCAGGGGATGGGCCTGAGCTTCAGCTCCTCGGGCTGCGCTTTGACGAAGCCGTATTCCGCGTACGCATCCTGGGCCGCGGGGGTCGCGAGAAATGCCAGGTAGCGCTCGGCGGCGGCCTTTTTCGGGCTGCCGGTGAGCGCGCCGATCGCGTACGAAACCTCGTCGCGCAAGCTGTCCTCCGGGGGGAGTTTGACGCTGTCCACCTTGGCGCCGTCGCGCTTGGCCTCCTGCGTCTCGGTCACCCAGACGATCCCCGTGTCCGATTGGCCCGCGAGGATGCGCTCGGGCGTCTCGCGGTGATGCACGGCGGTGAACCAGTTGTTGGGGGTCGTCTGGCAGGAACTGCACTCCTTGCCGCCGGAGACGAGATCCCAGAGCCCGTGACGCTCCAGGACCTTCTTGCCGTAGAAGCGCATGATCCCTTCGCTGATCGGGTTCGGCATCGAGGTACGGATGTCCGGCCGCGCGATGTCCTTGATCCCCTTGATGCCCTTGGGATTGCCCGCGGCGACCATGAGCTCCATCTCGTTGTGGAGATAGATCGCATACGTGTCCATCATGCCCTTGGCCTTGAGCCGCTTGAGATGGCCTAGGTTCACCGATGCATAGACGTCCGGCTGTCCGGGGTAGTCCTGGCCACCGTACGACATACCCCCCTTCTCGATCCCGCTCAGGAGCAACCCCGGCGGCAACGTGATCAGCCCCACAACCGTCCCCGGAGAGGTCTTCTGAAACGCCTTCACCACGTCGTCCATCGCGAAGAACTGGTTGCCGGCGAGCCACAGGATCAGCCCGGCTTCCTTTTGCATGCGGCCGAGCGCGTCCGCGCCCTTCACGATCCGCCCGTCCGCCGAGTAGAGCTTGATGTCGTTGTCCTTGTTGGGCGGGATCTGCGCGTACTTCCCGTCTGCGGCTTTCCCGGCGCCGCCGCCCTGCTGGGCGTGAACCGCGCCACCGGCCACGACCGACGCCGCGAGCGCGGCGCAAGTGAGCCAATGTCCGATGTGTCTCATGGTGTCCTCCTCCATAGCGTGAACCTGTCGGTCCGTATCGTTCTTACTGCGCGCCGGGGCTTGGCGCCCCGGCTCCGGCTGCGCAAGGAGCGTTATGGACGCACCACCGACCAGCCGGCTTTCTGCTTCTCCACGACCTCGATGACTCCAGCGGGCACATACGAAATCTTCGGGTTCATGTCGTCCTTGTGGAGCTTGCGTCCGCGCATGGTGTTCTCGCATGCGTAGACATGGGCGCCGGAGGCGACCGTATCCTCGATGCGGTTCGCGAGGGTCGAGTCGGCTTTCAGAATCCCGATGCCATGGCCGAACGCGACGAGTTCGACCACGACCTTGTCCTTGCCGTACGCCTGCTGAATGTTGCGAATTACGTTCAGCGCCTGGTTCCAGGTCTTCGGATCGTCGTCGCTCACCTGGATGACGATGCCTTCCTTGCCTGCCGGGGGCGCGACCCTTCCGGTCTCGGCCAGTACACCTGAAGTCGTTCCGAAGATCGCCAGAACTGCGATCAGCATGGTTTGAATCAGAGTCCTGCGCTGCATGCTCGCTTCTCCTTCGCTCGTGGCAAGAACGACAATGCACCGTTCACCCAGCCGGCGACCGCGTTCGGATGCCTTTACGTGACGGGCCCGGCAATTTACTCCTGACCCGCGATATTGGGCAGAAAAAGGGGCGAATGTGGGCATAAGCCAATTCAGGGCCGGCATCGTTTGAAAGCGAAGACGTAAGGGCACTTCGAGCGCTTCAAGGTTGCGCACTAGGATTTGCTGCGATGCGATAATGGTTCCTTCGGCTCCCCCAAGGATCGACCGGCATGGGCGACGCGACACAGGCTTTCACTTGGATCGCAGCGGGTTTCGCCTTCGTCGGCGTGCTGCTGCTCTTCGCGGCTTTCGGCGCCATGCGCCGTCGGCGCCCGTTAGGGTTCACCGTGCGCGGGCTCGCCGCGCTCGCGCTGCTTGCGTGCGCGGCGCTCGCCGCGACGCTGGGCATCTCGACGCTCGGCTACGAAGCGCTCACCCGCGAGACGGTCGCCGTTCGCCTGGCCGTGCAGCCCGTGGGTCCGCAGGAGTTCTCGGCGCGATTCAGGTTTCCCGACGGGCGCGCGGCCGACTACACCTTGCGGGGGGATCAGATCTACGTCGACGCGCACGTGCTCAAGTGGAAGCCGATCGCGAACCTCATCGGGCTGCACACCGCCTACGAGCTCGACCGGGTCGCAGGCCGCTACGCGGCGATCGACAAGGAGCGCGACGGGCCGCGCACGGTGCATTCGCTCGGCACGGAGAAACCGCTCGATTTGTTCGACCTGCGCAACCGGTACAGCCTGCTCCGGCCGCTGCTCGACGTCGAGTACGGGTCGGCGACGTTCGCGCCGGCAGATCAGCCCATGGAGTACGAAGTGCGCGTCTCCACCACTGGCCTCCTCATCCGCCCGCTCGCGCCGGGCGGATAGCAACGTACCGGAATCTCCCGGCACGCGCAGTTGGGGATATACAAGGAGCTTGCCCCTTGTTCGTTCCGGGGGGATATACAAGGGGCTTCCCCCTTGTTCATGCAACCGGGGTTTACCTAGCCCGCTGAATTCTCGCCTCGAAGGCTCCGCGGCACCTCAGTCAGAGTGCTCAGCAGGAAGGATAGCGCGGGGCGCCGGCATCGGTGAGCGCCGCGCCGTGCACGATGCGCTGCGCGTTGGCCCAGTAGAGCGCCGCCTCGCACATCGCACAGGGCCGCGACGTCGCGAAGATCACGCACCCTGACAGGTCGCGCGTTCCCAGCCGGCGGGCCGCGTCGCGCACCGCCTGCATCTCGGCGTGCGCGGTCGGGTCGCGATCGACGACGACCCGGCTCGGCCCCCAGCCGACGATGCGGCCGTCCTTGACCATCACGGCCCCATATGGCTGGTCGCCGGCGCGCACCGCTTCTTCGCGCGCCGCGAAAGCGTGGCGCATGAAGGCCTCCGGACCCGGGCGCTCCGGCTGCACGATCTCGGCGGGAGTTGCCGCAGCCGCCAGGCGCGGCGCAAACAGCAGGGACAGCGCGCCCGCGAGGGCCACGCGACGATCTCGAAATTCGACTGACGACGGGCCCCGTGCGAGGCGCTCCGCCGCGGCGGGCGTTACAGCAGACCGGATAGACCGGGTGTCACCCACCACGACTGCCGCACGAAGAACTTGAGCGGCTGCGAGCCGATGATCTCGTTGCCATCGGTATCGACGACGCTCGCCTGGATCGTGTGCGCGCCGTTCTCGATGCCCGCGAGCGAGAACTCCAGCCCGGTCTCGGTGATCGGCAGGCGCTGCCCGTTCAACGCGAAAGTGAGCGCATGGCCATTGGCGAGCGCGGCCGGCGCAAGCTTGACCTGGAACCACACCACGCCCCGATCCGCCTCGACCGATTCGCCGCCGGGGATCGTGGCGATTCCTATGCCCCGATAGGCTAGCGCAGGGATCTCCGCCGCCGAGTCGGGTGTCGAGCAGGACGCGAATTGCTCGAGCGCCTTGTCATAGGCGTCGTCCGCCAGCACCGCGCTGGCGAAGGCGAATACGAGGCCCGCAAGGGCAAAGCGTAAGGCGTGCATGAGTTGGGTTGCGACCGAAGGGACGGGAACCGTATCACGTGAGTTCGCGCCGCGGCAACGCAACAAATGTGACGCATGTCCAGGCGGCTGCCGAAATTTTTTCGGCCGCGGTCCGATTTCTCAGAGAATCAGAGCTTTGCCGCGCAAACTTAAAGCGTGTACTGCGTCACGCGTAGACGAACTCGACGTTCTCGGGCTTCAGCCAGTCCGACAGGGATTCGACCAGGCCATCATCGGGCGTGACGCACCAGTCCTCTCCGAGCCGGACCTCGCAAGTGGCGGTGCCGTTGACGTAGCGCACCGCGACCGGGCACGTCCCGTTGCGATACGGCTCGAGCATCTGCCGCAACCGCGCAGCGCTCGCTTCGCCGTTCATCGACAGGCGCAGCTGGCGCGCGAACCGCTCGCGCGCCGCACGCATGTCCATGAGCTTGTCGGCCACCACGCGCAGGCCGCCGGTGAACTCGTCCTTCGCGACCTTGCCCTGGATCACGAGCGGCCGGTCCTCCTTCAGGATGTCCCGGTGCGCCTCGAAGAGCTCGTTGTAGACGCTGACCTCGATCTGCGCAGCGCCATCGTCCAGCATCACGATCGCCATCTTGCCCCGCCGGGTCATCTGGGTGCGGGTGCTGGCCACCATGCCCGCCAGCAAGACGGGATCGTTGCGCGGCTGGAGCGCGTCGAGCGTGGTGCCGATGAAATGCCCGAGTTCCGCGCGAAACCGGCGGAACGGGTGCCCCGAAAGGTAGAAGCCGAGCGCCGCCTTCTCCTCGATCAGGCGCTGGCGTTCGTCCCATGGCTGGGCCGGCACGAGATCCGGACGGAGGAGCGCGGCCGCGTCGGCGTCACCGAACAGGCTGACCTGCGATGCGGCCCGCTCACGCTGGTCGGCGGCCTCGAGCGCGATGCCGACCGATGCGAGCAGGCGCGCCCGGTCGGTGTCGATCGAATCGAACGCACCGGCGCGGACCAGCGCCTCGACGACGCGGCGATTGACGACCCGCTTATCGATCCGTTCGCAGAACTCAAAGAGATCGCGGAACGGACCGCCCGCATGACCCTCGGTTCCGTCGCGCACCGCGACAATGGCGCCGATCGCCGACGCGCCCGTGCCCTTGACGGCGCCGAGCCCGTAGCGAATCGTTCGCCCGTCGACCGGAACGAATCGATAGTCAGAGGTGTTGATATCCGGCGGCAGGACCGTGAGCCCGTTGGCGACCGCGTCCTGGTAGAACTGCTGCACCTTGTCGGTGTCGTCCATCACGGCGGAAAGGTTCGCCGCCATGAAGGCGGCCGGGTGGCGGGCTTTCATGTACGCCGTCTGGTACGCGACCAGCGCGTAGGCGGCGGCGTGCGACTTGTTGAAGCCGTATCCGGCAAACTTTTCCATCAGGTCAAAGAGCAAGGTCGCCCGGGCCGG
Organism: Burkholderiales bacterium; assembly: GCA_041617635.1. Taxonomy (GTDB): domain Bacteria; phylum Pseudomonadota; class Gammaproteobacteria; order Burkholderiales; family SG8-39; genus JAABRB01. Next base: position 48,424 of record JBFJOO010000005.1, read on the forward strand.
CGTGATGCCGTTCTGTTTCGCCCCCTCGATGAACGTCGAACGATGGGTCGCCATCTCCTCGGGGAGCTTCTTGCCCATCGCCCGGCGCAAGAGGTCGGCGCTGCCGAGCGAGTAGCCGCCGATGACCTGCGCGATCTGCATCACCTGCTCCTGGTAGACCATGACGCCGTACGTGGGGCCGAGGATCGGTTCGAGCCGCGGATCCAGATACTCGACCCGCTGCCGGCCGTGCTTGCGCTCGATGAAATCGGGAATGAGGTCCATCGGACCCGGGCGATAGAGCGCGACGAGCGCGATCAGATCCTCGAACCGGTCGGGCCGCGCCCGCTTGACGAGGTCGCGCATCCCGCGCGATTCAAACTGGAAGATTGCGGTCGTGTTCGCGGTCGTGAAGATCCGGTACGCCTCCGGATCGTTGATCGGCAGCGCCTCGAGCGTGAGCGTCGCATCCGGGTCGAGCCGCTTCACGTAGCGCAGCGTCCAATCGAGGATGGTGAGCGTCGTGAGCCCGAGAAAATCGAACTTCACCAGGCCGACCGCCTCGACGCCCTTCATGTCGAGCTGCGAGACCACCGATTCGGACCCTTGCGCGGCGTAGAGTGGGCAGAAGTCGGTGAGCTTGCCCGGCGCGATGAGCACGCCGCCGGCGTGCATGCCGACGTTGCGAGTGAGCCCTTCCAGCTGCCCGGCCAGCGCGAGCAGCTCGCGCGTGTCCTCCTCCTGTTCCTCGCGATCGGCGAGGCGCGGCTCCATCTCGCGGGCCATCGCCAGGGTGATGAGCTTGCCTGGCTGGAACGGGATGAGCTTGGCGAGCTCGTCCGTGCGGCCGTAGCTCCACTCCATCACGCGCCCGACGTCGCGCACCACCGCCTTCGCCGCCATCGTGCCGAACGTAGCGATCTGCGACACGCAGTCGGCGCCGTATTTCTTGCGCACGTAGTCGATCACGCGATCCCGGCCGTCCTGGCAGAAGTCGATGTCGAAGTCCGGCATCGATACGCGCTCCGGATTGAGAAAGCGCTCGAACAGCAGGTCGTATTTGAGCGGGTCGAGGTCGGTGATGCCGAGCGAGTACGCGACGAGCGATCCGGCGCCGGAGCCGCGCCCGGGCCCCACCGGCACGCCGCTCCCCTTCGCCCAGTTGATGAAATCGGCGACGATGAGAAAGTAGCCGGCGAATCCCATCTGGATGATCGTCTTCGCCTCGAAGTCGAGGCGCTCGGCATAGCGCGGGCGCTGCTGCTCGCGATCCGACGCATCCGGATACAGCCTTTCCAGGCGCTGCGCCAGTCCGGCGCGCGCGGACTCCACGAGGTAGTCCTCGAGGCTGACGCCTTCCGGCGTCGGAAAGCGCGGCAACCGGTTCGTGCCGAGCTCCAGCTCGAGGCTGCAACGCTGCGCGATCTCGACCGCGTTCTCGAGCGCCTCCGGAAGGTCCGCGAAAAGCGCGCGCATTTCCGCCTGAGTCTTGAAGTAGCTCTCCTCGGTGAACTGCCTCGGCCGACGCCGATCCGCCAGCACATAGCCCTCTGCGATGCACACGCGCGCCTCGTGCGCCTTGAACTCGTCGCGCCGGACGAATTGCACCGGATGCGTCGCCACGGCCGGCAGGCCGAGCTTGGCGGCGAGCCGAACCGCCCGCTCGATGTAGGCCTCGGTCTCCCTGTGGCCGGCCCGCTGCAGCTCGAGGTAGTAGGCCCCCGGGAAGATCTTCGCCCACTCGCGCGCGACTTTCTCGGCCTGGGCCAGGTTGCCCTGCACCAGCAGGCCGCCGACGTCACCAGCCAGCGCGCCGGACAGCGCCACGAGACCGCGTGCGCCGCCGTCAGCCAGCCAGGCGCGCTTGATCTCCGCCCGGCCCCGGTACTGGTTGGCGAGCCATGCGCGCGTGAGCAGGCGGCAGAGCGAGCCGTAGCCTTCGCGCGAGCGCGCGAGCAGCAGCAGGCGCACGGGCTTTTCCCGGTCGGAATCGTTCTCGATCCAGGCGTCGCAGCCGATGATCGGCTTCACTCCCGCCGCGCGCGCCGCCTTGTAGAACCTCACCATCCCGAACAGATTGGCGAGATCGGTGATGGCGAGCGCGCCCATGCCGTCCGCCGCAGCCCGGGCCACGGCATCCTCGATTCGCACGATGCCGTCCGCGATCGAGAACTCGGTGTGAACGCGCAGGTGAACGAAGGCGGGAGTGGACATCGGGCGGGGCGTCGGAACGGCGAAAGTTTACCACTGCGACGCCGCCCTTCCGCGCTCCGCTGCGCGTCGCAGCGGCCTTGCGGATCAACGCGTTACGCCGCGCGCTCGATCCCGCGCGGTTCCGCGGTCGCCGCAGCCAGGATAGAATGTCGTCATATCGGCCATCCGGGGCGGACAAAGCGCTAGAAGGGCTGGATCGGATCGCAACACGGATCGGTGGAATTGCCGGTGCACGCGGGGCGGGGCTCGCGCGTTGTTCGGGCAGCGTTGTTTAGGCAGCCTTGTGGGGGCAGCCTTGTGTGGGCAGCCTTGTGTGCGCAGAGGAGTGACAAGCTCATGAGCGAGCGGACGATCTCGATGATGCTGTCGAAGCGGATGTTGTCGAATTGCGCGAGAGCGGTCCCCCTCGCCCTATCCGCCCTTCTGGTCGGGCTGGCGCTCTGCGCCACGGGCGCGCGCGCGGAAGGCGCCCGGCCTTTCCTGGTCGCGCAGTCGGCGATCAAACCGGAGCGCGCCAAGGAAATCGCGGCAGCCGACACGGAGATCCGCGTCGCGCGCGGTGAGCTCGACGAGGCGCGGCGGCGCTTCGAGGCCGGCCGCAAGCCGAGCACCACGGACCGCGTGAACCAGCTGGAGGGCGGCGGCGCGAACACGGACGCCTACTACCTGCGCGTCGAGCAGCTGAAAGCCAATGTCACGAAGGCCCAGGAGCGCCTGGATCGCGCGATCAACGCCCGCAAGGCGATCGGCGAATGACGATTCGCGGGTGAGAAGCAGGAGTCTCGGGACATGATCCGCAAGTACGCCACCGCGCTCATCCTGGTCGCATTCGGAGTGCTGGCCGGTCAGGCGTTCGCGCAGAAGATGCAGAAATACGTGACTCCGGATGGCAAGACGGTCTACTCCGACCGCCCGATTCCCGGCGCGCGGCTCGTCGACGAGATCGCGCCCCCGCCTCCGGTCGATCCGGCAGCCGCCGCCGCTGCGCAGGCGCGCGCGCGCGCGAACGCCGAGAAAGCGAACGCCGCCGGAGCCAGGCGGGCGGAAAGCAGCCAGGGGGCCCAGCAGGGCGACGATGCGGCTGCCGCGCTCGCTCGAGCGAAGGAGCAGCTCGAGAAGGGCAAGGAGCCGCTGCCCGGCGAGCGAACCGGCACAGCAAGCGGCGGCTCGCGCCTGAACGATGCCTACTGGGAGCGCCAGCGTGCCAACGAGCAGGCCGTCAAGAATGCCGAGGCGCGGCTGAAAACGCAGTAGCGCTCGCGCAGCACCGCAAACGCGCGGCGCGCAACAGCAAACCCCCGGGCTCAGGTGACCAGCGTCGCGGGAGTGCCCGCCCCGTGCGCTTCGATCCGCCCGATGCGATACGCCGTTTCGCCGGCCGCTTCGAGCGCGGCAATCGCACGCTCGACGTCCGCTTGCCCGACGACGACGACCATCCCGATCCCGCAGTTGAACACGCGGTGCATCTCGCCCTCGGCCACGCCACCCTCCTCCTGGAGCCAGTCGAAGAGCGGGGGTCGCGGCCAGGCGCCTTTCTCGATTATCGCGCGCACGCCCGCGGGCAGGACCCGCGGAACATTCTCGACGATCCCCCCGCCCGTGATGTGCGCGCAGCCTTTCACCGGCACCGCGCGCATCAGCGCAAGCAAGGGCTTCACGTAGATGCGCGTCGGCTCGAGCAAGACGTCGGCGAAGGGCCGGCCGTGGAAATCCGCGGCGAAGTCCGGCGCCGATCGCGCGAGGATCTTGCGCACCAGGGAGTACCCGTTGGAATGTGCGCCGCTCGACGCCAGCCCGAGCACCGCGTCGCCCGCCGCGATCGAGCGTCCGTCGATCAAGCGGGATTTTTCCGCGACGCCTACGGCGAATCCAGCGAGGTCGTACTCGCCGTCCGGGTACATGCCTGGCATCTCGGCGGTTTCCCCGCCGATCAGCGCGCAGCCGGCGAGCTCGCACCCACGGGCGATGCCCTTGATGACTTCGGTCGCCACCGCGACGTCGAGCTTCCCGCACGCGAAGTAGTCGAGGAAGAACAGCGGCTCGGCGCCCTGGACGAGAATGTCGTTGACGCTCATCGCGACCAGATCGATGCCGACGGTGTCGTTCCGGCCGAGCGCAAACGCGAGCTTGAGCTTGGTGCCGACGCCGTCGGTGCCCGAAACCAGGACCGGCTCACGGTATCGGCTCGAGAGCTCGAACAGCGCGCCGAATCCGCCGATGCCCGCGAGCACTTCCGGGCGCATCGTGCGCCGGGCAAAGGGCTTGATCGCCTCGACCAGCGCGTCGCCCGCGTCGATGTCGACACCGGCGTCGCGGTACGAGATGGGGTCGCGCGGGGCTGTCAAGGTGATGCGCGGAATGTGGAAGCCGGCGGCAGCGGATGAAATGCGGAATCGATGCGGATTCGGCGCGGAGCGGTTGTAGCGGGGCGGCGCTTGCCGCTACAGTTACACGTTTGCGTCGGATTCTACCGGAAATGCTCTCGCAGCCCCGCAACCGGCCCGTCGGCACGCACGGCGCGAAGCCGGCATGAAGCAGCTCGCCCTCGCACTGGAGGCGTGGCACGCCCCCACGCTCGGAAATTTCGTGACCGGCCGCAATGCGGCCGCGCTCGCGGCAATCCGGATGCTGGTTGGCGCTCCGACGGGGGTCATCTACCTGTGGGGCCAGCCGGGCAGCGGTCGCACGCACCTCTTGCGCGCCGCCGTTGGCGCCGCCGCGGGACAGGGCGCGGAAGCGGCGCTGCTCGCCGGGACTGATCCCGACTGGGCATCGGCCGAGCGCATGCGACTCGTGGCGCTCGACGACGTCGACCGCCTCGGTGAAGCCGATCAGGTCCGTGCGTTCGACCTCTGCAACGAATTGCGCGCGGCCGGCGCGGGATTGCTCGTTGCGGGGATGGTCGCGCCCGCGATGCTTGCCCTGCGCGAGGATCTCCGCACGCGGCTCGCGTCGGGGCTTGCCTTCCAGCTGCATCCACTGACCGACGCGGAGAAGACGCTGGCGCTGCGCGACTACGCGCGGCATCGCGGACTGCGGATGGCGGAGGATGTGGTGCCCTACCTTCTCGCGCACCTGCAGCGGGACATGGCTACCCAGATCGCCGTGGTGGACGCGCTCGACCGCTATTCGCTCGAGCAAAAGCGGCCCGTCACCCTGCCGCTGGTGCGCGCGGCGCTCGCCGAGATCCTGGGCGATGCGCGATTCGTGGGGGCCGAAGAATGAGTGGCGAGCTCGCGTTGTTCGACTTGGACAACACGCTGCTCGCGGGCGACAGCGATTACGCGTGGGCGCAGTTCCTGATCGAGCAGGGGGTGCTGGAGCGCACGCAGTACGAGGCGCGCAACGACGAATTCTTCCGGCAGTACAAGGCCGGCACGCTGAACATACACGAGTTCCTGGCATTCCAGCTGGCACCGCTCGCGGCGCACTCACGCGCGCAGCTCGACCTCTGGCACGGCCAGTTCATGGAGCAGCGAATCCGGCCGATGATCGGCGCCGCGGCGCGCGGCCTCGTGGAGCGCCATCGGGTCGCAGGCAATCTCTGCGCAATCGTCACCGCGACGAACTCGTTCGTCACCGGTCCGATCGCGCGCGAGTTCGGCGTCCCGCACCTGATCGCAACCGAGCCCGAGGAAGAGGGCGGCCGGTTCACGGGCGGCATAGCAGGAGTGCCCTGTTTCCAGGGCGGCAAGGTCACCCGCGTCGAAGCCTGGCTCGCGCACGCCGGCCACCGCTTCGAGTCGTTCGCGGCGACCTGGTTCTACAGCGACTCGGCGAACGACCTGCCGCTGCTCGAGCGCGTCAGCAACCCGGTGGCGGTCGACCCGGACGATCGGCTGCGTCAGGTGGCGAGCGCGCGGGGCTGGTCGATCCTGGAGATCCATTGAGAAACGCGCCCGCACGGGTCCCCGTCATCGCGGCGCTCGCCGTTGCCGGCCCGCTGTCGATCGGCGTAGCGCTTGCGTTCGGCAGCGTCAACCTGCCATTCACTGAATGGCTCCATGCGCTCAGCGGGCAGGGCGGCGACACCGCGCGCGAGATCGTGTGGGGCCTGCGCGCGCCGCGCGCGTTCGCGGGATTCGCCGTCGGCGCGCTGCTCGCGCTCGCGGGAGCGCTCCTGCAGGTCCTGCTGCGCAATCCGCTCGCCGACCCCTACATCCTCGGCGTGTCCGGCGGCGCGGCGGTCGGCGCCCTGGCGGCGATGCTCGCGGGGCTTGCCGGAGCGATCGTGCACGCGTCAGCCTTCGCGGGGGCGTGTGCCGCGGCGCTGGCACTCTTCGCGTTCTCGATGCGCTTCACCGGCTGGAACATTCACCGCGTCCTGCTCGCCGGAGTCGGTATCGCAGCCGGCGCCGGCGCCGCCGTCAGCCTGATCCTCACGCTCGCCCCCGCGGGTCAGGTTCACGGCATGCTTTTCTGGTTGATGGGCGACCTCTCCGGCGCAGAGCGCCCGTTGAACGGCTGGATCGCGCTGGCCGCGGCGCTCGCGCTGGCGCTCGGCTTGGCCCGTCAGCTCGACGGGCTCGCGCTCGGACCGCTCAAGGCGCAATCCCTGGGCATCGCGGTAGGCCGCACGCAGGCGCTCGCATTCCTCGCCGCGACGGGCGCGACCGTCGCCGCAGTCATGCTCGCCGGCAGCGTCGGTTTCGTCGGACTCGTGGTTCCCCACCTGCTGCGCCTCGCGGGGTTCACCGGACACCGTGTGCTGTTGCCGCTTGCGGCGCTCGCGGGCGGAACCCTGGTGGTCGTCGCCGACACGCTGGCCCGCGCGATCGCGGCGCCGCTCGAGTTCCCGGTCGGCGCGCTGACGGCGCTGATCGGCGTGCCCGTCCTGCTCGTCTTGATCGCGCGATCGCGATGACGCTCGCCGCGCAAGGGCTCGCGCTCACCGTGCCGGGACGGACGCTGGTGAAAGCGCTCGATCTTTCGCTCGCGCCCGGTCAATGCTGGGCGCTGCTCGGCCGTAACGGCGCGGGAAAATCGAGCCTGTTGCTCGCGCTCGCCGGCCTCAGCCGGCCGGCGTCCGGCGCGGTGCTGCTCGACGACACGCCGCTCCACGACCATCCGCGTCGCGACGTTGCGCGCCGGCTCGGCATCCTGCTGCAGCACGATGCCGAGGACTTCTGGGGCTCGGTTCTGGATTTCATCCTGCTCGGGCGGCTGCCGCACGGCACGGGACTGCTCGGCGCGGATCCCGCGGGCGTCGCGCAGGCGCGCGCGGCCATCGACGCGGTCGACCTGCTCGAGCACGTCGATCAGCCCTATCGCACCCTGTCGGGCGGCGAACGCCAGCGCGCGCGGATCGCGCAGCTCCTCGTGCAGTCCCCCGACTACCTCCTGCTCGACGAGCCGCTCTCGCATCTCGACCTCAAGCATCAGCTCGAACTGATGCAGCTGCTGGCGGGTCTCGCGCGCGCAGGCCGCGCCGTCATCATGGCCCTGCACGAACCGCTCTGGGCGGCGCGTTTCTGCGATACCGCGCTCCTGATGTATGATTCTGGCGCCTTTCGCCATGGCGCCGTTCACGACGTGCTGAATCAGGACAATCTCGAAGCGCTCTACCGCTGCCGTCTGGAGGCCATCGCCGGATCCGGCGCCTCGCTCTACTTGCCTGTCTCGAGTTGATCAAGCGATTCATCCGGCGCGTACTGCGCCTCGGAAAGGGCGCCGCGCCCACCATCGTGCCGCTGAAGGAACACGGCATCTCGCAGGAGACGATCTCGTACGGCGCGCGCAAGGTTTGCGAGGTGCTGGCCAGCCGGAAATTCGAGGCGTACGTGGTCGGCGGCGCGGTGCGCGACCTGATGCTCGGCATCCAGCCGAAGGATTTCGACGTCGCGACCGACGCGACGCCCGAGGAGGTCCATCGGCACATCCGTCGCTCGCGGCTCATCGGTCGGCGTTTCAAGCTCGTGCACGCGGTATTCAACGACGAGATCGTGGAGGTGTCCACCTTTCGCGCAGTGAACGTGCAAGCGAACGACGCCGCGGGCGCCGCCGTGCCCGTGGATCAGGCGGTGGACGCCCACGGCCGCCTGACGCGCGACAACGTGTACGGCAACCGCGAGCAGGACGCGGCGCGGCGCGATTTCACCATCAACGCGCTGTACTACGACCCCGCGACCCAGACCGTGCTCGATTACCACCAGGGCGTGCGCGATCTGAAGAAGCGCACGCTGCGCGTGATCGGCGACCCCCGGGTGCGCTTCCGCGAGGATCCGGTGCGCATGCTGCGCGCCGTCCGGCTCGGCGCGAAGCTCGATTTCAAGATCGACCCGAAGACGCGCGCGCCGATTCGCGAGATGGCCGACCTGATGGCGAACGTTCCGCCGGCGCGCCTGTTCGACGAGATGCTGAAGCTGCTCCTGTCCGGCCATGCATCGGCTTGCCTCCAGCGGTTGCGCGCAGAAGGTTTGCATCACGGGCTGCTGCCGCTGCTCGACGTGATCTTCGAGCAGCCGCTCGGTGAGAAGTTCGTGAACCTTGCGCTCGAGCAGACCGACCGGCGGATCCGCGAGGACAAGCCCGTTTCACCCGCCTTCCTCTTCGCCGCGCTGCTGTGGCACGAAGTGCTTGCGGCATGGAAGGTCCGCGAGGCCAAACGTACGAGCCGTATTCCGGCGCTCTACGCCGCGATGGACGAGGTGCTCGACATCCAGACCGACAAGCTCGCAATCCCGCGCCGCCTGACCACGACGATGAAGGAGATCTGGTCGTTGCAGCCGCGCTTCGAGAACCGGTCGGGCAGGCGACCGTTCGCGTTGCTCGAGCACCCGCGCCTGAGGGCCAGCTACGACTTTCTCGCATTGCGCGCAGACAGCGGCGAGGCGCCGCGCGAGCTCGTCGAGTGGTGGCGCCGTTTCATGGAAGGCACCCCCGAGGAGCGCGCCGATCTGCTCCTTCCCGCGCCCTCTGGCGAGCGCAAGAGCCGGCGCCGGCGGCGTGGCAAGAAAAAGACCGCGAGTGCGGGCCCGCCTCCGACGCTTGCCGACTGAGCGCACGCGACCATGGCGCGGGCATTTGTCGGTCTCGGCGCCAATCTCGGCGATCCCGTCGCCCAGGTCACGCGTGCGCTGGCCGCGCTGGCGGAGCTCGACGCCACGCGTGTCGTGCGAGCGTCGTCGCTCTACCGGACCGCGCCGATCGGTGACGCGGACCAGCATGACTACGTCAATGCCGTGGCGCTGCTCGACACCGGTCTCGCGCCGCGCGCGCTGCTGGACGCTATGCTGGGCATCGAGCACACCGCCGGGCGCGCGCGGTCTTTCCGGAACGCGCCGCGGTTGCTCGATCTCGATCTGCTGCTCTATGGTGACCAGGTCATCGACGCACCCGGCCTTCTCGTTCCGCATCCGCGCATGCACGAGCGCGCCTTCGTCCTCGTGCCCCTGGTCGAGATTGCACCGGACGCGGTGGTTCCTGGGCACGGCCGGGCCACAGATCTGCTGCGCGGCACGGCGCATCAAGCGGTGCGCAAGCTGGATCCGGACTGACCCCCGCACGCTTGTGTATCATCCGGCTCGACTCGCGACTCGACATGCCGCTCAGCAAATACCGCTACATCGCAGTCGACGGGCCGATCGGTGCCGGCAAGACCAGCCTCGCTCGGCGGCTCGCCGAGCGCGTCGGCGGCGAACCGTTTCTCGAGCGCCCAGGCGAGAATCCTTTCCTGCCGCGCTTCTACGAGAACATGGGGCGATACGCACTGCCCACGCAGCTCTTCTTCCTGTTCCAGCGCATCGGGCAGCTCCGCGAGCTCGCGCAGCCCGGGCTGTTCTCGGGCGCGACCGTCGCCGACTTCCTGCTCGAGAAGGACTCGCTCTTCGCGCAGCTCACGCTGGCAGGCGATGAGCTGGCGCTCTACGAGCGGATCTACGAGTCGCTCAGCCCGCAAGCGCCGCGGCCCGACCTGGTCATCTATCTACACGCGGACGTCGACACGCTGCACGATCGGGTGCGCAAGCGCGCGCTCGACTACGAGGCGCCGATATCGCGCGAGTACCTCGCCGCGCTGGCGGACGCGTATTCCCGGTTCTTTTACCATTACACGGCTGCGCCGCTCCTGGTGGTGAACTCCGAGCGGCTGAACTTCGTCGACAGCAATCGCGACCTCGAGCTCCTCGTGGAGCACCTCGCCGCGTTGCGCGGCGGACGCGGGTATTTCAACGTCGGGGAATGATCGACTACGCCGAAGCCACGAGTCTGATTCGCGCTATTTGGGATGAGCATGGAAGTCCTGCGTACCGTTGCCGAGCTGCGCGCCCACCTCGGGGCGCGCCAGCCCGTCGCCTTCGTTCCGACCATGGGCGGTCTCCACGAAGGACATCTGTCGCTCGTGCGCCTCGCACGGGCGCGCCGCGGGTGCGTGGTGGCCAGCATCTTCGTGAACCGTCTGCAGTTCGGCCCGGCAGACGATTTCGACACCTATCCGCGCACGTTCGAATCCGATTGCGCGGCGCTGGCCGATGCGGGCGTGGACGTCGTATTCGCGCCCGAGGAGCGCGAGGTCTACCCGGAGCCGCAGGAATTCCGGGTCGCACCGTCGACAGTCGGCGATACGCTCGAAGGGGAATTTCGCCCCGGCTTCTTCGGCGGCGTGGCAACCGTCGTGCTGAAGCTCTTCAACATCGTGCAGCCGCGCGTGGCGGTGTTCGGCAAAAAGGACTATCAGCAGCTCATGATCGTGCGCAGCATGGTCCGCCAGCTCAACCTGCCGATCGAGATCGTGGCCGGCGAGACCATACGGGCCGCTGACGGACTGGCCCTGTCGTCCCGCAACAATTACCTGACCGAGGCGGAGCGTGCCGAGGCCCCGCGCCTCTTCCGGGTGCTCTCGCAAGTCGCAAGCCAACTCTCTGACGGAGCACAGGATTTCGAGGCGCTTGGGCGGAAGGCCATGGAGGAGCTGCGACGCACCGGCTGGCGCCCGGACTATGTTGCGGTGCGAAAACAAGCTGATCTACAATTGCCGGCCCCGATGGACCGCGAGCTCGTGGTCCTGGGGGCGGCGTGGCTCGGCGCCACGCGGCTGATCGACAACCTCGAGATCAGGCTGTCGCGCTAGGGGCGTCCCCGATCGCGGCACCGTCACCGGAGCGGCCCCATGCAGCGCACGATGCTGAAGTCCAAGATCCACCGCGCCACCGTCACCCACGCCGAGCTCGAATACGAAGGCTCCTGCGCGATCGACGAGGACCTTCTGGAGGCGGCGGACATCCGCGAGTACCAGCAGATCGACATCTACAACGTCACGAACGGCGAGCGCTTCAGCACCTACGCAATTCGCGCCGAGCGCGGATCGGGCGTCATCTCGGTGAACGGCGCCGCCGCCCGCCGCGCGCAAGTGGGCGACATCCTCATCATCGCGTCATACGCCACCTACAACGAGCTCGAGGTCCACCGTCACCAGCCGGATCTCGTGTACGTCGACGGCCGCAACCACATCAAGCGCCAGGGCCACCAGATTCCGTTGCAGATCGCCTAGGCCGTCAGCTGCGACACTAGTCCAGCGGCTGGAACACTTACTGTAGCGAGGCAGCGGCCGTACCCTAGCGTCGGCCGAAAAAGACCGACGTCCTTATCAGCCTCAGAATCAGGCACGGAGTCTCGCCTTCGGACACGCCGTGCCGCGTTCCATGCCTGAAAAGAGCGTCGGTTTTCTTGGGCCGATGCACCGCACCAGCGTCTCTCGCGGCAGCGGCCGATGCTTGGCCGGCGCCTTTGGCCGCGCCCTCCGTCATGGGTGGTTTGTGCGCGGCTAGTCGTGGGTTGACTGCCCGCCGCAAACCGGGACCCATAGGCGGGCGTCTGCGGCCGTAGGCGCCGGACGGGCATGGCCGCTGACCCGCCCGAAAAGCAGAGCAAATGCAGCGATCGCTTGCTACGCGGTGCCGCCGACAGTGAGCCCGTCGATGCGCAGCGTGGGCTGACCGACGCCGACCGGAACGCTCTGACCTTCCTTGCCGCACGTGCCGACGCCCGTGTCGAGCTGGAGGTCGTTGCCGATCATCGACACACGCGTCAGCGCGTCCGGGCCGTTGCCGATCAACGTCGCGCCTTTCACCGGCGCGGTGACGCGACCGTTCTCGATGAGGTAGGCCTCGGTGCACGAGAACACGAACTTGCCGTTCGTGATGTCGACCTGCCCGCCGCCGAAGTTGACGGCATAGAGGCCGTTGTCGACCGACGCGATGATCTCGCCCGGATCCTTGTCGCCGGCGAGCATGTAGGTGTTCGTCATCCGCGGCATCACGGTGTGCGCGTAGCTTTCCCGTCGGCCGTTTCCCGTGAGCGGCATCTTCATCAGCCGCGCGTTCAGGCTGTCCTGGAGATAGCCGCGCAGCACGCCGTTCTCGATCAGCGTGGTGCACTGGGTGGGATTGCCCTCGTCGTCGACGTTCAGCGATCCGCGCCGCGACGGGAGCGTTCCGTCGTCCACCACCGTGACCCCGGGTGCGGCAACACGCTCGCCGAGTCGCCCGGAGAACGCGGAGGACTCCTTGCGATTGAAATCGCCCTCGAGCCCGTGCCCGATCGCCTCGTGCAACAGCACGCCGGGCCAGCCGGGTCCGAGCACGACGGTCATCGTGCCTGCGGGCGCGGCGCGTGACTCGAGATTGATCAGCGCCTGGTCGACGGCTTTCGCGGCGTACTCCGCCAGGCGCGCATCGGTGAAATAGCTGTAGTCGACTCGTCCGCCACCGCCCGAAGTCCCCTGCTCGCGCCGGCCGCCCGATTCGGCGATCACCTGCAGCGAAAGCCGCACCAGCGGCCGGACGTCCGCGGACATGACGCCGTCGGAGCGCGCCACCAGCACGACTTCGTAGATGCCACCGAGGCTGGCCATCACCTGCACGACCCGCGGATCGCGCGCGCGGCAAATCCGCTCGATCCGCTCGAGCAGCCGCACCTTTTCGGTGTCGGCGAGCGAACCGAGCGGATCCATCGGCCGATAGAGGTCGCGGCCAGCGGCGTGGCGGACCGCAGGAACGCGACCACTCTTTCCGGCGCGCGCGATCGCCCGCGTTGCCCCAGCCGCATCGTGCAGCGCCTCGAGACTGATCTCGTCGGAATAGGCGAACGCGGTCTTGTCGCCCGCGACGGCGCGCACGCCGACGCCCTGGTCGATGTTGAAGCTGCCGGACTTCACGATGCCCTCCTCCAGGCTCCAGCCTTCGCTGCGCGAGTACTGGAAGTAGAGGTCCGCGTAGTCCACCCTGTGCGTGAGAATCCCGCCGAGCACCGAATCGATGGCCGGCGCGCGCAGGTCGTAGGGCGCGAGCAACGTGGCCTGCGCGGTGGATAGCAACGGTTGTTCGGTCTGCATGGGCTTTCCCGGTGTGAATCGGATGTCTAATCGAAGGCGCGATGCTCGAGGGCCGGCAGCGCGGCGCGCAGCTTTGTCTGGTAGCTGGGGTCAATCTCGGCGATTACAACGCCCGGCCCCTCAGGGAGGCATGCGCGCACCTTTCCCCAGGGATCGACGATCATGCTGTGGCCATGTGTCACGCGGCCGCTCTCGTGGCGACCGCCTTGCGCTGGCGCGATCACCCACGCGAGATTCTCGATGGCGCGCGCGCGCAGCAGCGTCTCCCAGTGCGCCTGGCCGGTGGGCACGGTGAACGCGGAGGGAACGCTGATCAGGTCGACGTCGCCGAGCCCGCGATAGAGCTCCGGAAACCGGACGTCATAGCAGACCGACAGCCCGATTCGACCGAAAGGAGTATCGATCGCTGCCGCTGCCGTGCCGGGCTCGATGGTGTTCGTCTCGCGGAAGCGCTCCTCGCCCAGCTCGAATCCGAACAGGTGCATCTTGTCGTAGCGTGCGACGCGCCTTCCGGAGTCGTCGAAGACGAGGCAGCTGTTGCGCACGCGCTCGTCGGACGCTGTCGCAATCGGCAGGGTGCCACCGATCACCCAGACATGGAACCGGGCCGCGATCCGCGCCAGAAACGACTGGATCGGCCCGTCTCCGTCCTGCTCGCGGATGGCGAGCTTGTCGCGCTCGCCGGGACCGATGAAGCAGAACCATTCGGGCAGCGCGACGAGCCGAGCACCCTGGTCCGCGGCATCACCGATCAGCTCCTCGGCGACCGCGAGATTCCGCTCGACCGAAGCGCTCGCGACCGTCTGGATTGCCGCGATGCGAAAGGGTTGGGTTGGTCTGTCCATCGGTTCGGGTTGGGCGCCGGCCGCCCGGCCTCGCCCTGATGGGAGTCCGGAGCCGTCCGGCAGTTCCGGCAGCGAGCCTCAGGATTCTATGCCAGGACCTCGAGGGGCATCGTCATCTGGGCCCTCGCTACCCAGAACGCGCCGGTCGTCAGCCAGGCGCGCCGACTGATTCTTTTTGATAACAGCGAGTTAGCGTAGCGGCGCCGGACGTGAAGCGCTTTCGGCCCTCAGTTCGAGCTGGTCGGCGGATCAGTGGCAACCGCTGCGGCGCGCTGCTCGACCTTCGGGTCCCGCCAGGTGCCGCTGACGTCGTACTCGACCGCAATCATCTGACCGATCGGGTTCTTCAGCAGCTGCTGGGCAAGCAGGGTGCCGGCGCCAACGATCGGGTTCAGCAGCGCGATGCCGGCCGCGGCGGCCACGCCGCCCCCCACTTCGGGGATCACTCGGAGCTCGAGACGCTGGGTTTCGCGCGCGATGTCCGCGGTTCCCTTCAAGGTGACCGCGGCCGCCGGCCCGACCATGACGAAATCCTGCGTGGACAATACGCCGCGCGAGACCCCGGCTGTCGCAGAGATGGAATCGAACGCGAACCCCTTGTCCAGCACGTCGCCAAAGTCCCCCACGCTGCGCCGGGGCAGCGACTGCAGCGAGAGCAGGCCGAGCAGCTTGCCGATGCCGGGTTCGACTTTCAGGAACTGGCCCTTGCCGGCACCGAGTCGAATCGATCCGCCCAGCGTCGCGTAATCGATCGCGTGCGGGGGACCATTCCAGACGAGCTCGCCATCGAGCGCCGCCTCCCCGCGCGATACCGCATCAATGTGGCCGAACCGTGCCAAGTACTTTCCGGCGTCCGCGGTCTCGATTTTGAACGTGACGGCGGTGCGCTCCGGCAAAGCGGCACGCGGCCGCCACGTTCCGCGCGCCACGATGGCGCCTTCGGGCGCGCGCACTTCGCAGTGCTGGATGCGCCAGTCGCCACTTTCGTTCACGGCCACGAGCACGAGGCGCCCGAGATCGCGGCCCGAGAGGAAGACGCTATCGGCCACCACGTCGAGCGCCGGCAGTTCGTTCAGGGTGCTGTCTGCAGCTTGGCCGACTTGCTGCGGATCGGCCAGCTCGAGGCGCTTCAGACGCGCGACGAGTGAGCCGCGGCCCTCGGGCCGCCACGCCAGATCACCGGCGAGTTCGCGCGAGGTTGCCTGGGCCTGCCAGCCGCCGCCGAATTGCCGGGCGCGGACCGTCACCTCGTGAAAGCGCCTGCCAAGGGCAACGAGCGTATCGGCCCGTACGCTGAGCGCCGTCACGAGCTGTGCGCCGGCGTTGCCGGCGTCGCGCGGCACGAGGTTGACCAGCTTGTCGAGGTCGAGCTCCGGCAGGTTGACCGCAACGAACACCCCACGTTCGCGCGGCAGCGCGGCCACCGGGCTGCCGATCCCGATCGCCGCGCGCTGGAGCACGCTCGCGCCGTCGACGATGCGCGTCTGGGCCTGGGCGTTGAGAATCTTGCCCAGCGCGACGCTGACCGTGTCCTGCCGGACCGATTGCCCCCCGCTGGGTTCCGGCGCGCGGCCGATGGCACGCTCCACCTTCGTGGGCCATGGGTCCGTGGCGATCTTGCCGAACGGCGCCGGGAGGTCGAGCGCGACACCCACGAGCTCCGACTCGACCGCGAAGTCGGCGTGCCGACCGCGAAACGTCATGGCGAGACGGTAATCGGCGCTCCCCCGCACCCGTCCGGCGAGCGGGTAGCCGCTGACGCGGGCCAATCGCCCCGCGTCGAGCTTGCCCGCGCCGGTGAGCGCGACTGTGCCATCTCCGCGCGTGGCGAACGCAAAGGAGATCGGACCGCCGTGGATCTGCGCGTCGATTTTCTTGGCGCTGACGTCCGCTTCGGTAAATGCCGCGATCCCGTTGACGGCCGAGAGCTCCGGCATCTCCGGGCCGGGCGTCATGCGATTGTCGATGATCCGGTAGCTGCCGGCCACCTTGGTCTCGTGCACCCTGGCAAACGGAAGATCGAACTTCAAGACAAGCTCGCCTTCACCCTCCGCGCTCCAGCCTTCGGTGAAGCCGCCGATCATTTCGTTGACCGGGCTCTGCGCGATGATCTTGAGGAACGCGGCGGTAGCGCCTTCCGCCTCGCCGGCGATGCTCGCCCGCTCGTCTTTGGCAAAAAGGTCGGGCACGCTTGCATGAATGAAACGGGCGCGTGCGCCCAGCATGTCTCCGCTGGTGGCTCGAACGTGGAGGACCTGCGAATCGATCTCGATGTCGCCGCTCATGCCGACCAACTCTGGCCAGCGCTCTCCGATGCGCATTGCCGCGCCGGACGCGGTCGCCGTGATGCGAAAGATCCCGCCCTTGCCGTCACGGAATGGGAAGTCGCCGAGGTCGCCCTGGAGGCGCACTCGGCCGTCGGCGGCGGTTCCCGCGAGGATCGCCTCCTTCAGCCAGGTCCGCAGCCTGACGCCGATCGCCGGGATGTACCGATAGACCTTCGGGCCTGCCGCGCGCACGATGTTCGCGGTGAAGTCCACATTGCCCGGCGTGTCGGTCGTCGAGCGGTATGTGCCGGCCACCGTGGCGGCCAGATCGTCGTTCAACAAGACGAGATCGTCGATCCGGACCTCGATGCCCGCCGCCTGCCGGATCCAGCCAAGGCGCGCCGTCAAGATATCGAATCGCAGCGGCGGCTCCGGAAATAGATTCGGTGCGGCAATCGACGCGCCGGCCGCGTCGATCGACACGCGCCCGCCCTGCTCCGTCGCTTCCAATCTCCCGGAGAAACCCGCGAAGCCCGGCACTTGCCGCCAGGGCTGCATCCCGAGTCCTGCGAGCCGGCTTTCCACCCGGAAGGAGTCCGGGGCATCCAGATTCCCGACCCAGCTGAATCGCAGGTCGTCCAGGCGGCCCCGCGGGTCGATCTCGGCCAGCGCCTGGCGCAGCTTGTCGGGCAGCGGCACGTGACCGCCAACGTGGGCAAGCGCGGCGAGGCCGAGGGTTCGCAGCGTGACTTCGCCGCGCGGCGCGCGCGCGCCGTCGCCAGGCTGCCAGATTGCCCGGAAATCGGTCGGCCCCAGCACGACGCCGGAGCGCGTCTCCAGGGCGAGCTGCTCGCCATAGACTTCGAACTGCTCGCCGGCGCCGTGCCGCAGCGCGGGCAGCTCGTAGCGCGGGCGCCGCTCCCGAGTGCCGATCCGCCCTTGAATCGACGCGAGCTCGAAGACTTTGAGGTCGCGCGCCAAGCGTGTCGAGACGTCGGCGAGCGCAACGTCCGCCGACAGCTCCGTCAGGCGTCGACCACGAAACGACAGCCACGCGGTGAGCGCACCGCGGCCGCCGTTGACTTCGAACGGGTAGTCGCTCCACTGATGCCAAGCGGCAAGATCGACGAAGTCCGATGCGACGTAAATCCGGCCCTGCCAGGCGTCGATCGGAGCGGCGGTCGCGCCGTAGATGTCGCCGCGCACGTCGAGCGGTCCCGCGTGCTCGGCGGGCGGTTCCGCGCGCAGGGCGAAGCGGTGACGCGCGCCGAGGTTCTCGAGCACGAAGCTCACCTTCTCGAGGCGCAGCGGCGGCGCGCCGCGAAGCTCGTCCTGCCACTCGATGCGCCCCTCCCGGATGACGATCTCGCCCTGATCCAGCACCCAGTCGGCGACGCCGCCGTCGTCGTGGGGCTCGGCGGGGCGCAGCGCCAGTCCGGCGATGAACAGACGGCCGGACGGCTCGCGCCGCATCCTGAGCTCCGGCCGGTCGAGGACGAGCGAGCGGAACCTGGGCTCCATGACAAGCAGCGAGCGCCACGCGAGCGTCGCGCTCACATAGGGCAGCTCGAGCGCCACGTCGCCGCGGCGGTCGAATACGCGCACGCGGCTCAGCTGCAGGCGCGGATGCAACGCGAACCAGTCGGCCTCGACCGCCTCGATCTCGACGTGCTCGCCGACCGCCTCCGAGACCAGGCGCGCGATGGCGTCGCGATGATCGGCGATGCCCGGCAGCACGAAGAACCGCAGGCTCAGCACGCCGATCGCGACGACGAAATAGAGCCCGACGAGCGTCCAGCCCGCCGCGCGCACGATCTTGTACAAACGCCGCTCGCGCGATTCGAGCTGCGGCTCTTCGGGAAGAATCTCAGTCATCTAAGCGGGCCGCTCGATTTCTCCAAGGTGCTGGCCGCGACACTCACGCGCCCCTAGAATAGGGCCGGTCCAATCGCGCCTGGCCGGACTACGCACCCGCGTAATCCATGAATGGGCTCGAGCGTGGACCGATTCTAACCCAGTCACCGCCCGCCACCCGCCCGATGCACCCGCGATTGCCCGCAGCGAACGCCATGCCCGAAACGATCTCTCCCGCCGACGCGATGCGCTACTCGCGATTCGTCCAGCGGCTGTGCGCCGCGCAGCCGGATCTGGGCGAAGAGCTCGAGAAAGCCGTCGGTGCCGGCTGGACGGCCGCGGACATGCGCGCGTTTCTCGTGGCCGCGCCCTGCGACGACGCGGCCGCCTTCGAGGCGGCGCTGCGCCGGCTGCGCCAGCGCGTGATGCTGCGGCTCGCCGCCCGCGACCTCGCCAACCTCGCGTCGCTTGACGAAGTGATGGCGACGACGAGCGATCTCGCGGAAATCGCGATCGCGGCTGCGCAGGACTTCCATACAACAGCCCTCGAAGCGACGCTCGGCGTGCCCAGCACCGATGGGAAGCGCCAGGAACTGATCGTGATCGGCATGGGCAAGCTCGGTGGTCGCGAGCTGAACGTTTCATCGGACGTGGATCTCGTGTTTGCATATCCTCACGAGGGCGACGTGGAAGGGCCGCGCGCCCTTTCCAACCACGAGTTCTTCACGCGGCTCGGCAGGAAGATCATCGGATCGCTCAACGAGATCACGCCGGACGGCCGGGTGTTTCGCGTGGACATGCGCCTGCGGCCCTGGGGCGAGCCCGGGCCGCTCGTCTGCAGCTTCGATGCGCTCGAGCAATATTTCGTCACGCAGGGCCGCGCGTGGGAGCGCTACGCCTGGATCAAGGCGCGCGCGCTGACCGGCGGCGAGGCGAAGTCGCTCGCCGATGTGGTGCGGCCGTTCGTGTTTCGCAAGTACCTGGATTTCGCTTCCATCGGAGAGGTGCGGTCCTTGCACGCGCAGATCCGCCGCGAGGTGGCGCGGCGTGACCTCGCTAGCGACGTGAAGCTCGGGCCGGGCGGCATCCGCGAGATCGAGTTCATCGCCCAGGCGCCGCAGCTGATCCGCGGCGGACGCGACGTGGCGCTGCAGGTGCGGCCCACCCTCGCGGTGCTGGAGGCGCTCGGCGCCCGCGATCTTCTCCCGCCGGTGGCAGTCCAGGAGCTTTCCGCCGCGTACGGGTTCCTGCGCCGGGTCGAGCATCGACTGCAATGGCTCGACGACGCGCAGACTCACGCGCTGCCCACCACCGCTGACGATCGCCAGCTCCTGGCGGAAAGCATGGGATGCGAGGACTGGTCGCAGTTCCAGGTCCTGCTGGACGAGCAGCGCGCCGCCGTCACGCGTCATTTCGAGAGCATCTTCGCGGAGCACGCCGAGGATTCGACGTCCGTTCCGCTCTGGCAAGGGTCGCTCGATCCCGAGGCTGCCGCGACGGAGCTCGCGACCCGCGGATTCAGCGCGCCTGACGACGCCATGCGCCGGCTTGCGGCGTTCCGCGGCAGCACGCGCTACCAGCAGCTACCGGAGACCAGCAAGCAACGGCTGGAAACGCTCGTGCCGCGCGTCATCGACGAGGCCGCCAAGACTTCCGACCCAGGCACGACGCTTGCACGCTGCCTCGACTTCGTCGAGAGCGTGAGCCGGCGCGCAGCGTACCTCGCCCTCCTCCAGGAGCATCCGCAGGCCCTCGAGCGCGTTGCGGCCATGCTCGCCTCCTCGAGCTGGGCCGCGGCTTATCTCACGCGCCACCCCATCGTCCTGGACGAGCTCCTCGACGCCCGCGTCCTCTTCGCCGAGCCCGATCTCGCCGCCTTCTCGCGCAGCATGCGCGATGCGATGACCGCGCACGAGGAGGATCCGGAAACGCAGATGAATGCGATGCGCGAGATCCATCACGGCGAGATCTTCCGCCTGCTCGCACAGGATCTTGCCGGAGAGCTCACCGTGGAGCGGCTCGCGGATCATCTCTCGCTCGCCGCGGACATCGTCCTGGCCACGACGATCGACGTGGCCTGGAAGCGCGTGAACAACCGGCATCGCGACACGCCCTGGTTCGCGATCGTGGGCTATGGAAAGCTCGGCGGCAAGGAGCTCGGTTACGCCTCCGACCTGGACCTGGTGTTTCTGTACGACGATTCGCACGCCGCGGCAACCGAGACCTACACGCGCCTCGGCCAGCGGATCAACACGTGGCTCACCACGACGACCCCGGCGGGCACGCTGTTCGAGACCGACTTGCGGCTGCGGCCGAACGGGGACGCGGGGCTGCTGGTGTCGTCGCTGGAAGCGTTCCGTCGCTATCAACGCGAATCGGCCTGGGTGTGGGAGCACCAGGCGCTCACGCGCGCGCGGTTCTGCGCCGGGGACGCCGAGATCGGCGCGCTCTTCGAGGCGGAGCGCAAGAGCATCCTGACCCTCCAACGCGAGCCCGCCAAGCTCGCCGAGGAGGTCCTCGCGATGCGCCGGCGCATGCACGAAGGTCATCCGAACCACAGCGAGCTCTTCGACGTCAAGCACGACCGCGGCGGAATGATCGACATCGAGTTCGTGGTGCAATTCCTGGTGCTCGCCTACTCCCACCGCCACGCCGAGCTCGTGGCCAACCTGGGCAACATCGCGCTGCTGTCCATCATGGCGGGCCTCGGTCTGGTGCCCGTGGCGCTCGCCGAGCAGGTCCGCACGGCTTATCGGGACTACCGCCGCGTGCAGCACCGCCTGCGCCTGACCGGGGCGCCGTACGCCCGGGTTCCGCACGGAGACGTCGCCCAGCACGCCACGGCGACGCGCGCACTCTGGAATGCGGTGTTCGGGCCGTACGAGGGCGCGGCGGGGGGGACGGACTGAGGCGCCGGCATTCGCGCCGGAGATAAGTCTTATCGGCGCGCCCGGACATCATCCGGGTCAAGAGGGAATTCCAGTAGAATTTCCACCCGCTTTCCACCTACCTTCCACGCGACTCCACGCAACTTAGGCACCGAGCCACTCAACCCACACAATGCAGCGCTGACAGGGAGCGAACAAAAATGTCGATGGCGGACCGCGACGGGACCATCTGGTATGACGGCAAGCTCGTGCCGTGGCGCCAGGCGACCACCCATGTGCTCACACACTCGCTGCACTACGGGCTCGCCGTCTTCGAGGGCCTGCGCGCATACAAGACGACCGACGGGACGGCGATCTTCCGGCTGAAGGAGCACACCGATCGGCTGTACAACTCGGCGCACATCTACATGATGAAGATCCCGTACACGCGCGCGGTCCTCATGGAGGCGCAGAAAGCCGTCGTGCGCGAGAACAAGCTCGAGTCGTGCTACGTCCGGCCGATCGCGTTCTACGGCTCGGAGAAGATGGGGGTGTCGCCGAAAGGCGCGACCGTGCACGTCGCGGTGGCCGCATGGCCGTGGGGCGCGTATCTCGGCGCCGAGGGACTCGAGCGAGGCATCCGGGTCAAGACCTCCTCCTATGCGCGCCATCATGTGAACGTCTCCATGTGCCGCGCGAAGTACTCCGGCACCTACGCCAACTCGATCCTCGCGAACGCCGAAGCGGTCGACCACGGATACGACGAAGGGCTGCTGCTCGACGTGGACGGGTTTGTGGCCGAGGGTGCAGGCGAGAATCTTTTCGTGATCAAGGACGGCCAGATCTATGAGCCCGAGATCGCCTCGGCCCTGGTGGGCATCACGCGGTCGACGATCCACCAGCTCGCGAAAGACCTCGGACTCTCGATTGTGACCAAGCGCCTGACGCGCGACGACATCTACATCGCCGACGAGGCGTTCTTCACCGGCACGGCGGCCGAGGTGACGCCGATCCGCGAACTTGACGGGCGCGTGATCGGCGCCGGCAAGCGGGGCCCGGTCACCGCCAAGATCCAGAAGGCCTTCTTCGACGTGGTGGGCGGCCGCAACAAGAAGTACCAGAGTTGGCTCGCCTCGGTCTATCCGGCCGGAAAGAAGGCGACGAAGGCCGCCAAGACATCGAAAGGGAGCAAGCGGTGATGCCCGACACGGTGCAGAAGGAGCAGGTGATCGAGGTGGCCGAGCGGGATCTTCCGCTCCACTGCCCGACGCCGCGCACACCGGTCTGGTGCTATCACCCGCGCGTGTTCCTCGACGTCGCGCACGCCGGCGAAGCGCGCTGCCCGTACTGCGGCACGCTGTATGTCTACAAGGGACCGCCGTCCAGCGGACACTAAGAGTATGGATCGCCTCGACGGATGAATCGGCCCCGCGCGGTCTTGCAAGACAGCCTGTAACTGCCATGCCGCGCATCGTCGTCGTCGCGCCCAACTGGATAGGCGACACGCTGCTCGCGCAGCCGCTGTTTGCCAGGCTTCACCAGAAGCTTCCCGGCCTCAAGCTGGACGCGCTTGCGCCCGCGTGGACTGCCCCGGTGCTTGCGCGCATGCCGCAGATCGACGAGGTGATCGAGTCGCCTTTCGCTCACGGCGAGCTCAAGCTGCTCGAGCGCTGGCGCCTCGGCCGGCAGATCCGGACGGTAGGCTACGATCAGGCGATCATCCTCCCGAACAGCTTCAAGTCGGCATTGGTGCCGTGGTTCGCCGACATCCCGTTGCGGGTCGGATTCGTCGGCGAATCGCGCTATGGCGTGCTCAATATCCGGCACAAGCTCGACGCGCCAGCGCTGCCCCTCATGGCCGAGCGCTATGCGAAGCTTGCCGAACCGCCCGATGCGCCGCCGGTCCGGCCCTTGCGCGCCGCGCGCCTCGAGATCAACGAGGCAAACCTGGTGATCACCTTGAGCCGGCTCGGGCTCTCTCGGTCGCGCCAGATCGCCGTCCTTTGCCCTGGCGCGGAGTACGGTCCCGCGAAGCGCTGGCCCGCGGGCCATTTTGCCGCGCTCGCCAAGGCCCTGGCCGCTCGCGGACTGGCCGTGTGGCTGATCGGCTCGGCCAAGGACAAGCCGGTCGCCGATGAGATCGCGGCAGGCTGCGACGATGCGGTGCTCAACCTGTGCGGGCGCACGGATCTCGGCGGGGCGATCGACTTGATGTCGCTCGCAAGCGTGGTGATCAGCAACGACTCGGGACTCATGCACGTCGCATCGGCGCTCGGCCGTCCGCTCGTGGCGATCTACGGGTCCTCGAGCCCCGACCACACCCCGCCGCTCAGCCCCGGCGCGCGCATCGTCAAGCTCGACATCGAATGCAGCCCGTGCTTCGCGCGGGTCTGCCCCCTCGGTCACTTCCGGTGCATGAACGATCTCAAGCCGGAGCTGGTGCTCGCGGCCATCGATGCGCTCACCCGCAGCCCACGCCCGTTCAGTTCCGAGAACCGCCCGTGACCACGCGCCCGCTGCGTGCACCCGAAGCGTGCGAATGTGCGGCATCGCGCACCATGAGCGAACGCGCATTGGGGCCCTACCACCACGCCCCCGTCCCGTTCGCCGACTGGCACGGGCGTTGCTAAACTCCGGTTGTCGAACTTGGGGCGTACATGACCTTCGCACACCTCATCAAGGAAATCGGGCGCGGGGAACGCGGCGCAAACGATCTCGACGAATCGGACGCGCGCCAGTTGTTCGGCGCCATGCTCGATGGCGGCGTTCCGGAGCTCGAGCTTGGCGCGATCCTGATCGCACTGCGCATGAAAGGCGAGTCGATCGGCGAGCTGGTCGGGTTCCGGCAGGCCGCCCAGGAGCGTCTGATCCGGTTGAGTCCACCGCCCGGCAACGTGCGCCCCGCGATAATCCCGAGCTACAACGGCGCGAAGCGTCAACCCAATCTCACCCCGCTGGTTGCAATGCTGCTCGCCAGGATGGGCGTGCCCGTGCTCGTGCACGGGACACTCGAGGGACAGGACCGGGTCGCGAGCGCGTACGTACTCCGCGAGCTTGGAATTCTCCCCTGCACGAGCGTCGCCCAGGTGCAGGCGCAGCTCGAAACCGAGCGCCTCGCGTTCGTTCCGACCGGCGCGATCTCCCCCGGGCTCGCCAGTCTGCTGACGATACGCGGCCGGCTAGGTCTGAGGAATTGCGCTCACACCGTGGTCAAGCTGATCGACCCGTTCGGTGGGGGGAGCGTTTGCGTGGTCGGCGTGACCCACCCGCATTATCTTGATGCGGGTCGCGGCGTGCTGCTCGCGGCCCGCGAACGCGGGTTGATCTTTCGCGGGACGGACGGCGAGTCGTTCGCCAACCCGCGCAAGCGACCGCGCATCGAGTATCTCTACGACGGCCAGAGCGACGTGCTGTTCGAGGCGGAGCACGTTTCCCCGGATGCGCGCGCCGACTCGCCCCAGGACATCGAGGCGCGCGCCACCGCAGCGTACATCCGCAATGTGCTCGAGGGGCGTGCACCCTTGCCGATGCCGATCGCGAACCAGCTCGCCTGCTGCCTCTACGCCACCGGATTCGCCGCCGACTTCAACCAGGCCAAAGCGCTCGCCGCCGTGCAGGCGCATACGCGGGCGATGGCATGAGGGCGCGCAGCGGCCCCGCGCGTCAGGTCAGAGCTGAGACGACGCCCTTCGCCTACCCCACGGTGGCGTCGGACGTCGCATCGATGCGGCCGTGGCCCACCGCCTCGGCCAGCAGCGTTTCCTGCAAGGACAGCCACTCGACGGGACCACCGGCCGAGCGCTGTCTGAGCAGCGCGGTGCTGACGCGGGTGCGGCCGGCTTCGCCCCCGTGTGACTCCACGTAGGTGGCGAGGCAGAGACCACCCTCGTAGCGCCGTAGCGACACGTCGCGAATCTCCAGGCGGTAGCGCTTTGGCTTTTCACCAAACGCGCTGGCGAAGCTCCGCAACACGCCCGCCTTCCCATCGCGCCTGCCGTTTGGGTGGACGACCACGAAGTCCTCCGCGAGCGCCGCAGCCAGCCGCGCGAAGGCGATATCGCGGTTCGGCACGTCGCCTTTGAGCCAGCGCTCAAGACCGCGGTGGAAATCGAGCACCTCCGCGAAAAAGGAATCGTCGGTCGCTCCGGCACGTTCCTCGCGGCCGACGCCGTGCGCGCTACCCGACCCGATGATCCTGTAATCGTCGGCGGGGCCAACCGGGACGATGGTCGGATCGATTTCCCCGATCGCGTCGTAGTAATGGCGCTTGACGTGGTCGAGCTTGACGGTCTCGGCGACGCCCGGAACGTCGTGAACTCTCCGCGCATACGCGGTGAGCGCCGGATAGTCGACCAGGCGACGCAGGTTGCATCGGAGCGCGCCATGATAAACGGCGTCAAAGCGACAGAGCGTCGCGAACAGGTGCCAGTCGCTCTCGGTCAGCTGGTCGCCCAGCAGATAGGGCTGCCGCGACAGCCGGCGCTCGAGTTCGTCGAGCGCCGCGAAGAGCGCGACCACCGCGCGCTCATACGCATGCTGGGTCGCGGCGAATCCCGCCCGGTAGACGCCCGCGCAGACGGTTGGGATGAGCCAGGCGTTCAGCGCGTCGATGTCGGCGCGCAGGGCCGGTGGATAGAAGTCCGCCGCGGCGTCGCCCCACTCGTCGAACGCCGAGTTGAGCATCCGGATGATTTCGCCCGACTCGTTGCTCACGATGGTTTCGGTCGCCCGATCCCACAATACCGGAACGCTGACTCGCCCGGTGTAGTCGGGCTTCGCGGCGCGGTAGACCTCGTGCAGAAACCGCCGTCCGGCGACGTGATCGACGGTGCTCATGGCGCCGTCGTCGAAGCGCCACCCCTCCGGGGTCGCCCATCTCGGGTGCAGCACCGACATGGTGACGACGTTTTCGAGGCGCTTGAGTTGCCGATAGATGATGGTGCGGTGCGCCCAGGGGCAGGCATAGCTTACGTACAGGTGATAGCGACCGGGCTCGGCTCTGAATCCGGAACGCCCGTCCGCCGTCACCTGGCCGCGAAAGCCGCGCGCCCCGGCGAGTGCGCTGCGCACCGCCGCTGTCTCGTCCAGACGTCCATGCCAGACGCCGCCGATGAGTGCCCTGATCTCCCGCATGCCGTTCAGCCCGTCAGCCCTTTGGCCCGCATGGCGTCGCGGCCGCTCGGTCGCGCCGCGATCCGGTACAGCTTCGTGCCCATCGTCGAATCCTCCTGGTCGGGTGACATGGCGCAACGCTATACTGTTCACGGCTGCAACACCATTCGACAAAGGCGTAATCGGACTTTGCATGGATGAACAGCAATCGAGCTGGGACGACCTGCGTACGGTGCTCGCCATTGGCCGGACCGGCTCCCTCTCGGGCGCGGCGCGGACCCTGCGCGTCAGCCACCCGACGGTCTTCCGGCGCATCAACCAGATCGAGCGGCGCCTAGGGGTGCGCCTGTTCGAGCGGAAGCGCGCGGGCTACACGCTCACCGTTGCGGGCGAGGAATTGGTCGCCGTTGCCGAGCGTGTGGAAGAGGACTTGAGCGGCGTCGAGCGACGGCTCGCCGGGCAGGATCTGCGGCCGTCGGGAACGGTGCGGGTGACGACCACCGACACCTTGGTGGCTTTGCTGATCCCGATCTTCGCCGAGTTCCGCGCGGCCCACACGGGGATCGAGCTCGACCTCATCGTCTCGAGCGAGTTGCTCAATATCAGCCGGCGGGATGCCGACGTCGCGATCCGGCCCTCACGGCAGGTCCCGGAGAACCTGATCGGGCGGAAGGTGAGCGAGATCGGAATGGCCGTGTACGGCCATGAGCGCCTGTTCGCGAACCGCCGTCGCGACGCCGCCTTCGAGGACTACCCGTGGGTCGGGCCCGACGAGAGTCTGTCCTATCTACCGCTCGCCCGCTGGCTACGCGAGCGGAGGCTCCACGAGCGGCTCGTCTATCGCGCCAACACGCTGCTCGGCTGCCACGAAGCGGCGCGCGGCGGGATCGGGCTCGCGGTGCTGCCGTGCATGCTCGGCGATCCCGCGCCCGAGCTCGTGCGCGTCGGACCGTTGCTCGACGACCTGCAGGGCGAACTCTGGCTGCTCACGCATCGCGACCTGCGGGACGTCGCACGGATCCGCGTCTTCCTCGACTTCGTCACGGAAGCGCTGAGAGCGCGCCGCGCGCTCTTCGCGGGACGGCGAAAAGCGTGATCACCCTCGGCTGCGGCTTGCGTGCGTGGCGAGCGAATTCGGGCGTGCGTCCGATCGGGCCTGCAGAGCTTAGAATCCTGTTCGCCAACGCCGGGCATGCCGGGAACGACGGGTGCTCCGGCATGCCGTGCCGCATGTTCCCGCACCCAATCCGGTCGACGGTACGATATCGGGGAGCGCTTCTGTCTTGACGAACTCCGCGGAAATCCGGTCTCGTTCGTGACCCGAAGCGACGTCGTCGTTCTCGGGGCGGGCATCGTCGGCATCTGCGTCGCGCTCCATCTCCAGAAGCGTGCGCGCTCGGTGACACTCGTGGACCGCCGTGGCGCGGCCGAGGAGACGTCCTTCGGCAATGCCGGACTGATCCAGCGCGAAGGCGTCTTTCCGTACGGATTCCCGCACGACTTCGGCGCGTTGCTCCGATACGGCCTGAATCGCACGATCGATGCGCACTACCATGCTTCCGCGCTGCCGCGACTCGCGCCGTTCCTATGGCAGTACTGGCATCACTCACGGCCTGCAAGGCATGCCGAAGTGGCGCGCCGCTACGCAAAGCTGATCGAGCACTGCGTGTCCGAGCACGACGCGCTCGCGCGCGAAGCGGGCGCGCTGGATCTCATCAGACGCGTGGGCTGGATCAAGGTTTTTCGCACCGCGCGCGAGCGCGACCGGCGTTTCGCCGAGGCGGAGCGCTGGCATCGCGACTTCGGGCTCAACTACCGGACGTTCGACGCTCCGGCGCTGCAGGAACTCGAGCCGCACCTCGCGCCCGTGCTCGTGGGCGCGCTGCACTGGACCGATCCGACCAGCGTCGATGATCCGCAGGGGCTGGCGCATGCCTACCTGCGGCACTTCGAGCGCCTCGGCGGAAAGTTCGTCCAAGGCAATGCGGCGAACCTCGAGGCGCAGGGCGGCAACTGGCGGCTGCGCACGGCGCACGGCGTGCTCGAGTCCGGCGCGGCGGTCATCGCGCTCGGCCCGTGGGCCGATGGGCTGACGCGGGCGCTCGGCTACGATCTGCCGCTCGCTGTCAAGCGCGGCTACCACATGCACTATCGGGTCGCCGGCGCGGCCCGACTCAATCACCCCACGCTGGATGCTGAACGCGGTTACTTCCTTGCTCCCATGCGTCGCGGAATCCGGCTTACCACCGGGGCGGAATTCGCCCTGCGGGATGCCATTCGCACGCCGGTGCAGCTCGGCCGCGCGGAGCCGATCGCGCGCGACCTGTTCCCGCTTGCCGGGCGGCTCGACACCGAGGCGTGGATGGGCGCGCGTCCCTGCACGCCGGACATGCTGCCGGTGATCGGCAGGGCACCGCGCCATGCGAACCTCTGGTTTGCCTTCGGCCACGCACACCACGGGCTGACGCTCGGTCCGGTGACCGGGCGGCTGATCGCCGATATCGTCACGGGCGAAACGCCGTTCCTCGATCCCGCACCGTATTCGGCGGAACGCTTCAGTGCCGGAACGCGCGCGCGCTGATGCCGATCAGCCGAGCGATCAGGACTGCCGTGCGGCTCCAGACTTTCTGGCCGGCCATTCCTTCCAGCGCCGGTGCACCCACCACCACTGCTCGGGGTGGCGCAGGATCATCCGCTCGAGGCTCGCATTGTAGAGCCGGGTGTTCGCCCGGATCTCCTCACCCACGTCCTCGCGCGCGACCGGTTCGAGCGGCTCTTCAAAGCGCAGCACGTGCCGGCCATCCGCACCGCGCCAGCTCGACGCGGGCAGCACCGGAGCGCCGCTCGCCTGCGCGATGAGCGCGACGCTGCGGAACGTGCCCGCCGAATGGCCGAAGAATTCCACGCGCACGCCATCCTTCGGCCCGGCATGCTGGTCGAACGGAAACACGACGATATCGCCCGCCGCGAGGCGCTCGAGAATGGCGTCAAGGGAGCCGCTCTTCGGCAACACGCCGAATCCCGCCTGGCGGAAGCGGCGGATGATCACGGCGTCGAGCCAGCGCGGCTTGAACGGACGCCGCACGAAGTAGAACTTGCCCTTCGCCTGCGGAAAGCTCGCGATGCCGGCGGCGGTCGAGACTTCCCAGTTGCCGAAATGGCCCGTCACGACGATCACGCCCTTGCCGCGCGCGTGCGCGGCGATGACGGTCTCGGGATTCTCGACCCACGCGCGCGCTGCGCGTTGCGCGGCGGTCAACCAGGGAAACACCAGGAACTCGCCCACGAGTCGCCAGAGATGAGCGTAGTGCGCCTGCGCCATGCGCCGGATCTCGTCCTCCGCGACGGTCGCGCCGAACACGCGGCGCAGATTGTCCAGCACGACCCGCCGGCGCAACGGGAAGCAGTGAAAGATGAGCTTGCCCGACAGCGGCACGGTGATGTGCTCGGGCTCGGCGAGTGCGACCGCCGAGGCGCTGGTGCGATCGTGAGTGAGCGACAATGCGATCGACTTGATGCGATGTCTGCCCAGCACGGCTTCGGCGGCGGGGCTGCATATGGCCCGGGGCGCGCCATAGGCATCGCGGGCGACCGAGAAATCCGCCGCAGTGACTAGGTTCAGGGCGGTTTCGCGCGGAAAGAGCTTGAGACACGCTTCCTTTGCCGCGAATCGCGCGGCGAGGCTCGCCGCGCGGCCGGCGCCGTCGCCGCTCTCGCGCAGCTCGTCAGCCGAGTAAAGCTTGGCGAGATCGTCCGGCGGCGATTCGCGCAGCAGGCGCTCGATGCGCGCGATCTCGACCGTGTCGATGCCGCAGCGTGCGGACGACGCGGGGGCTTCGGGCATCGGTGCTACGCAGCGCGAGCGGCACGGAACACGAGCGCCGCGTTGGTTCCGCCGAAGCCGCGCGACACGATGAGCGCGACGTCGCTTCGCGGCGTCTGCGCACGCGCGGACACCGGCATGCGCGCAAGCGCGGGATCGGGCTCGCGCAGCGTCGCGATGCCCGGCACGGATCGCGCGCGCAGCGCCTCGAGCGCGAGCACGCAATCCAGCATGCCGGATGCGGCGATCAGGTGGCCGAACGCCCACTTGAATCCGGTGACCGGCGGCGGGTCGTCGCCGAAGACGCGGCGAATGGCCGCCGCCTCGGATGCATCCGAGTTGCGCGTGCCGTTCGCGTGCGCGACGATCATGCCGACGTCGGCCGCACGCAGTCCCGCATCGTCGAGCGCCGCCTGCATCGCCGCGGCGGGACCTTCACCGTCGTCGCGTATCGGCAGCAGACCTTCGCCCTCGATCGTCGAGCCGCCGCCGAGATACTCGCCGAGCACGGGAACGCCGCGCGCCGCCGCGGAGGCCTCGGTCTCGAGCACGAGCCCGCCGGCACCCTCGCCGAAAAGGCTGCCGTCCCGTCCGGCATCGAACGGTCGCAGCACCTCCTTGGCGACCACGCCGATGGCGTCGTAATAGACGAGCGTCTGCGGCTCGATCGGCGCGTCGTGCGCGACCGTGACGGCGCGATCGGCCTCGGCCGCGCGCAGACCGATTGCGGCCTCCATGATGGCGAGCATGCCGCTCACGCTGTGGTTCGTGATGCAGGCGTTCGCCCCCTTCAGGTTGTACTTGATACCGATGTGGCACAGCACGTTGTTGGGCAGTGCCCGCAGCAGCCACATCGGATTCACGACCTCGGGGAGCTGGCGGCCGAATTCGACGAGGTCGCCTGCTGCGCTCGTCATGAGCGGAAAATAATCGTACTGGCCATCGTACGTTCCGCCGCCGGAGCCGACGTAGACGCCGGTCCGGTCGCTGTATTCCGCGGCAGCGGCCTCCTCCAGCCCATCGCGCCACGCCGCAATGCCCGCTGCATCGATCGCGCGGCTTGCCGCGTACAGGCCGAACACATCGGAACGCCGGATGAACTTGAGGATCTTGCGGTCGCCCAGCAGCTTGGCCGGCTCGAGGCTCCGAACCTCGCCCGCGCGCTGCCGCGGCCAACCCGTCACGTCCCACAGCGCGATGGGGCCGATCGCGGATCGGCCGGACTGCAGAGTCTCCCAGATTTCCGCCGGACTCCTGCCCGCCGCGCAGATCGCGCCGCTGCCCGTGATGAGGATTCTCGGGTCCCCGGCCATCACCCGAGCTCCGCGGGATTGCGCAGCGCGACGCAGCTGTTGGAACCGCCGAAACCGAGCGAGTTCGACAGCGCGATCCGGACGCGACGCTCGCGCGGGCGGTCGCGCACGATGTCCAGATGCTCGCAGTCCGCATCGGTCTCGCGCAGATTCGCGTTCACGGGCAGCACGCCGTGATGGATGGCGAGCGCGCACACCGCGGCCTCGACTGCGCCCGCCGCCGCGATGAGATGGCCCATCACGCTCTTCGTCGAGCTGACGGCCACACTGCCGACGTGCGCACCGAACACCACCTTCGCCGCCGCGCTCTCGCTGCGGTCGTTCATGGGCGTCGAGGTGCCGTGCGCGTTGAGATAGTCCACGTCGGTGGGCTCGGCCCCGGCATCGCCGAGCGCCTGGCGCATGGCCTGGATCGGGCCGTCGCCCGATGGGTGCGAATCGGTTATGCGATAGCTGGAAAGCGAGTTGCCGTCGCCGGCGAGCTCCGCATAAATGCGCGCGCCGCGTCGGCGCGCCGCCTCCCATTCCTCGAGGACCAGGAACCCCGCCCCTTCACCCAGCACGAATCCATTGCGGGTGGCGTCGAAGGGGCGGCTCGCGCGCTCGGGCGTTTCGTTGTCCGGGGAAACTGCGCCGAGCAGGCAAAAGCCGGCGAGGCCGATTGGCGAGACCATCGAGTCGAATCCGCCCGCGAGCACGCGATCGACCGTGCCGCGGCGGATCAGCTTCATCGCGGTGCCGACCGCCTGCCCCCCCGATGCGCAGGCGGTGTGGACGGACGTCGCATAGCCGCGAATGCCGAAGCGCCGGGCGAGGAGCGAAACCCCGGCGGTGGACTGGCTCCGGCAGAACGCCATCGGGTCGTGCGCCGCTTCGTCGGTCAGCAGGCGCGCGACATCGATCTCGCCGCCCGCCGCGGAATGGGCATGCACCGCAGCGAGGGTCGCATAATCGACGCCCATCATGCCGGTGCCCACGGCCACGCCCCAGCGCGTGGCGGTCTCGGGCGCGGGGCGGATACCGGAATCGCGAATCGCCTCATCGGCCGCCGCCACCGCGAAGGCGTGCGAGCGATTCGCGAACTTCAGAAGCTTGCGATCGTCGATCACCGCGCGCGGATCGAATCCCTTCACCTCCGCGGCGATGCGCGTCGAGAAACCGCTCGCATCGAAGAGCGTCACGGGCGCGACGCCGCTGCGACCCGCGAGCAACGCGTCCCACGTCGTCGCGACGTCGTTGCCGGCCGGCGTGACGAGCCCCAGGCCGGTCACCGCGACCCTGCGCCGCGGCACGCTCATGCGTTTCTCCGCGCCACGATCTCCACCCGCGCGGTCGCGACGGGCTTGCCGTTCGCACGCGCCGAGAGCTTCGCCGCAAAAGCGTAGGCCTCCGCCGGCACGCGCTCCGCCCCGATCTCCAGCTCCTGCCCGGGGGAGATGAACGCGCGGATCTTCACGTCCAGGATCCGCGCGGCGGAGAGCTCGGTGCCGGCGGGAGGTGCCAAAGCCTCGCGCGCCAAGCCGATCGCGAGGCGGATCTGGCTGTCGAGCAGCAGCGTCGCTGGAAAGACCGGACGCCGCGGGAAGTGGTCCTGGAAGAAAGCGGCCGATGCGGGCACGCGCAGCAGCGCCTTGGCGCGCTCGCCGGGGGAGGACTCGACGGGCACGAGCTCGAATGCCGGCACGCCCGCGAACCGGTCGCTCGCCGCGCCCGCGCCACAGAGCAATTCATAGTCGCTGCGCAACGCGTCGGGCGCATCGAATTCTTCCGCAGGCAGCATCGGACCGAGACACTGATCGAGCACGATCACGGGTTCTCCGCCCACGACCGCCCGTCCAGCGTAGGCCACGTCATCGTCGGTGCACGTCTCGAGATCGGCCTCGAGCGCGAGCGAATCGCCCGGCTTGACCGTGCGCAGAAATCGCGTTTCGCGCGCCAGCCCCGCCACCGGCCGCCGTCGGAACCCGAGATGCGCCATGCTCGCCCATGCGGCAAGCTGGCCCACCGACTCCGCAACGAGCGATGCGGGAAACTCGCGCACCCGGGTCGGAACGTGAAACGTTCCGCGCACGCGCACGCCGGGCACGACGTCGGTGATGCGATCGACAAAGGAGAAAGCGCGGAAGCGCTCGCCCATCGGTATTCCGAGCCCCGCGTGCGCGCCGGCTCAGCCGGCGTCCTTCTGCGCACGGACCACCAGCTTGCAGAACGTCTCGGCGGTGAACAGGCGCGGCACATCGGCCACCTTGAGTGGCGACTTGATGCGGTCGGCGGGCACCTCGGAAAGGAACGTGCGTACGCGCGCGATGCCGGCGTCGGTCACCATGCCCTTCTGCTCGAACTCCGCCTCGGGCAGATCCCCGCGCGCATCCTCCACGATCTTGCCCCGGGGGATCTTCACTTTGAAGGCGCGCTCCAGGCGGAACACGAGGTCGAGAAAATCGATCGACTCCGCGTCGAGGCCATCGATCAGCGACACGTCCAGCTTGACGTCCTCGGCGTCGCACCCCAGCGCATCGGCGATCGTCGCCGCGACGGTGGGGTAAACCGCCATGATCTCTTCCTTAGTGATTTCCGCCTGCGCCATTTCCATCACTCCATCTTGAATCCGCCGTCCACGTGCAGCACCTGGCCGGTAATGTACTCGGCAAAGCCGGACGCGAGGAACCACACTGCGTGGGCGATCTCCTCCGGTCTGCCGAACCGCCGGAGCAGGATGCGCGACTTCACCTCGTCGCCCGCCAGATCGCGGACGGCTTGCGACATTTCGGTCTCGATGACACCCGGCGCGACCGCGTTCACCGTGATGCGGCGCGATGCGAGCTCCACGGCGAGCGCCCGCGTGAGCGCGTTGATCGCGCCCTTGCTCGCCGCGTAGTTCGTCTGGCCGCGGCCGCCCTTCTCGCCCGAGACCGAGCTCACGTTGATGATCTTGCCGGCGCGCCGGGAGATCATGTGCGGCACGACCGCGCGCGTCACGTTGAAGACGCCTCCCACGTTCGTGTCGAGCACCGCCTGCACATCCTCGGGCCCGAGCAAGGCGAGCAGATTATCACGGATCATTCCCGCATTGTTCACCAGGATATCGATGCGCTCGCACCGATCCGCCACACGCTCCACAGCCGCCGCGCACGTCTCCGCGTCGGTCACGTCGACCTGCTCCGCTGCCACGCGCCGACCGGCGGCGCGCGCAGCGGACACGACCTCTTCGGCCGCCGCCGCGTTGCCCTTGTAGAAAAACGTCACGTCCGCGCCGTCGGCCGCGAGCCGCTCGACGATCGCGCGGCCGATACCGCGGCTGCCGCCCGTGACGATCACCGTCTTGCCGGCTAGCCCCGAATCCATCCGTCCCTCATCCCGAGATCGCAAAGCCGCCGTCGACGACAAGCGTGTGTCCGTTGATCATGGCCGCCTCCGGGAGACACAAGAGATACACGGCGCCCGCAACGTCCTCGGGCGTAAGCGTGGGCCCGGCGGGCGTGCGCTGCGCGAACGATTCGAGCAGCTGCTCGCGATTCGGGAAGTAACCGAGCGCATCGGTGTCGACCACCCCTGCGCTGACCGTGTTCACGCGGATGCCGCGCGGACCCAGCTCCTGCGCCAGCGTGCGGACCATGGCTTCGAGCGCCGCTTTGGATGCCCCGACGAATCCGTACGCGGGCATCGCGCGCACGGCACCGAGGCTCGACATTGCGATGATGCGGCCGCCGGCGGGCATCATCGGGACCACGTGCTGCGCAAGCAGCGTGAGCGCCAGCGCGTTCGTCTCCATGCACCAGCGCCAGTGCTTGAGCGACATCTCCATGGCCGGCCGCAGCACGCCGCTCGCGGCGTTGCTCACCAGGATATCGACGCGCTCGAAGTGCTTGCGCAGTTCCGCGAAGAGCTCGTCGACGCTGTCCGGCATGCCCACGCTCGCCTTGAGCGCGCACGCGCGCCGGCCCATCGCGCGCAGCTCCCTGCACAGCGCTTCCGCCTCGTCGTGGCTGTTGTAATAGTTCACCGCCACGTCGCATCCCGCGGTGGCGAGCTTGCGCGCGATCGCGCGGCCGATGCCGCGTGCCGCCCCCGTCACGAGCGCGACCTTGCCGTCCAAAGCGCCTGCCATAGTCTCCTGCTCGCTGACCGGTCGTTCTGCCGGGCTCTCGCGAGCCCGGCGCGTTCAAAGGTGAAGCTGGCCGATAAGCCGGGTTCTGTCCGGCGCCTCGCGGCGCTCCGGCAGTCATTCATCTAGGCCCTGGGTCGCCCCGGGGCTCGAGCAACCAACCCGCAGGCATCGGGCGAGCAGCCCTCGAACGCCTGCCTATTCGGTCTTGCTCCGGGTGGGGTTTACCAGCCAGCCCTGTTACCAGGACCGCGGTGCGCTCTTACCGCACCATTTCACCCTTGCCTGATCTCCCCCGCTGACGAATCAGCGGGCGAGCCATCGGCGGTGTGTTTTCTGTTGCACTTTCCGTCGCCTCGCGACGCCCGGCCGTTAGCCGGCACCCTGCTCTGTGGAGCCCGGACTTTCCTCTGAAAAGCAAACGCTTCCCAGCGACTGCCTAGCCAGCTTCGGTCGCAATGATAGCAAGTACCCGCCGCACCGCGCGCTGCGGCGCCATTCCAGGCCTCATTCCGGGCAACTCGACCTTGATTTCCCGCGCCGCCGCGACTATGAATGACTTATAGGGCCGCACCCGAAATTTCGCTTGGACCATTCCGGTCAAGAGGAAGCGGACTCGGAGGCGATTCCTATCGCACGGAGCGTTCCACTCCGTGGTTATGCGTCGTCACGGCGCAGGGGCGCTTGAAGCGCGCCCGAAGCCCCGCTCCGGCGGGGCTTTTGCGTTCGCGCTTCCGCCTAGTTTTCAACGATCGTGACAGCGGGGCAGCGACCATGCCCGCCGCCCCGATGAGCGTCGGTCGCCTGCGAGCGCTGAAAAGAACGGGAGATGATTCGAGCCCACGCACAGCCCGATGTCACCCCCCGCACATGCGTCCTCAATCGCTCTAGACACCATGATCCTGCCCCGGGCCGCCGGCTCGCCCGGCGCGATGAATCAGGCCCAAGCTCGCCGCGCGCCCCACTCTTATTTCTCCCGGCGGCGTCCCGGTCGGAACTGTCCCACGTCGTCGTAGTAGGCGGGATTCTCGTTTTCCGGCGTCCAGCCCGGAATGCCGAGGATCGGCAACGGCGCGAGGCTCCGCGTCGAGGCGAGCGCATCCGGCGCGGCGAAGTATCCGGCGGCGCGCGCGTCGAGCGTGGAATTGAGTGCGTCGGCCGGCTGCGCGATCGCGTCTTCGCCCACGTCCAGGAGCAGCGCTTTCGCTGTGACGCCGCGGAACGGCGCGAGCGCGTGCTCGAGGATGGCATGGCCGAAGACGTGAAAGCGCATCCGCGCCTGGACGTCCGCGCGGCGGAGCCAGAAGAGCTCCTTCCACCGAAAATCGCGCAAGAGCGCCGCCAGCGAAGGCTCCGCGCAGGCCACCAGCATGCCGCCCTCGTCGAACAGGGTGAGCACGTCGCGCGCGGTGCCGCGCAGTGGTTCGCCGTGCCGCTTGCGGAGCTCCTCGTAGTGGCGCCGGTTCAGCGTGGCTTTCGTGTGTGGATACGCGAGCCATGCGAGCGCATTGAAGAGATCGTGCCAGTTCGACGCGCGCGTCGGCACTTCGCCGGTCTCGAATACGCGCTCTTCGTACGGGCGCTCGACCGTGCTCGCCGGCGCCCCGACAGCGACGAATCGCAGGGCTTGCCCGCCACCCGTGCTGATGTGACGCTCGATCGCAATGGCGTTCAACGCGTCCAGTGCGGGGAACCCGGACTCCGGCAGGCGCTCGATTAGCGACCGCACGGCCGCAAACAGGGGCGATACGCGCAGCGCCTCGCGGTCCCAGCGGAGCGCGTCGATTGCCATCATCGAATCACGTCAGAGGAGACGCCAGGCGACCCGCTCGCCGGCGCGCAGCGGCACGAGCGTGTCGCCGCCGTACGCTATGGACGGCGGTACGTCGAAGGGCCGCTTTTCCAGCGTCACGCGCTCGGTGTTGCGCGGCAGCCGGTAGAAATCCGGACCGTGAAAGCTCGCGAACGCCTCGAGCCGCCCGAGCGCGCCGGCTGCCTCGAACGCCTCGGCGTAGAGCTCGATGGCGGCGTGGGCCGTGAAGCAGCCCGCGCAGCCGCATGCGCTTTCCTTCTCGGCGCGGGGATGGGGCGCGCTGTCGGTGCCGAGAAAGAACTTGCCGCTTCCGCCGGTGGCGGCGCGCAGGAGCGCCATGCGATGCTCCTCGCGCTTCAGCACCGGCAGGCAATACCAGTGCGGCCGCAGCCCGCCCTGGAAGATCGCGTTCCGGTTGTAGAGGAGGTGGTGCGCCGTAATGGTGGCCGCAATGTTCGGCCCGGCCGATTCCACGAACGCGACCGCATCGCGCGTGGTGACGTGCTCGAGAACGATGCGCAACGCCGGGAAGCGCCGCACGATCTCCGCGAGCACCGTGTCGATGAATGCGCGCTCGCGATCGAAGACGTCCACTTCGGGCGTCGTCACCTCGCCGTGCAGCAGCAGCGGCAGGCCTGCCCGCTGCATCTGCTCGAGCGCCGGGTAGGCATGCGCGATCCGGGTGACGCCGGATTCGGAGTTGGTCGTCGCGCCGGCCGGATAGTACTTCACGGCCTGCACGAACCCGCTCGTCCGTGCGCGCTCGATCTCGTCGGGTGTCGTGCTGTCCGTAAGGTAGAGCGTCATCAGCGGCTCGAATCGAGCGCCCGGCGGCAGCGCCCGGAGAATGCGATCGCGATAAGCGCCCGCCAGCGCCACGGTGGTGACGGGCGGCTTGAGGTTCGGCATCACGATCGCCCGCGCGAACT
Organism: Burkholderiales bacterium; assembly: GCA_041617635.1. GTDB lineage: Bacteria > Pseudomonadota > Gammaproteobacteria > Burkholderiales > SG8-39 > JAABRB01. The sequence continues at coordinate 86,874 of JBFJOO010000005.1, forward strand.
GTCGCGCCGAGTACGGCAGCACGCTCGCCATCGCTGCTCCGTCGCGCAGATGCAGATGCCAATCGTCAGGGCGAGTCAGGGTGATGCGGTCGGTCATGGCCCTTTGACGCTCGCAAGCATTGGGTTCATCGTCCGCGGTCCTTTCCGAGCTCGAGCGCAATCGCGTATAGCGCGTTGCGCGGCGCATCAGTGATCGTCGCGGCCACCTTGACCGCCGTCTTGACCGGAAGCTCGGTGAGCAAGGCCGCCAGCACCCGCCGCGCTTCCGCGAGATCGTCGTCGGCCGGCGGCGCGCCCGAGACGATCAGCACGAATTCGCCACGCTGCCGATTAGCATCGGCAGCGAGCCATGCCTGCGCATCGGCGAGCCGGCATGCGTGGACCGACTCGAACAGCTTGGTCAGCTCGCGCGCGATCACCACGCCGCGCTCACCGCCGAGCACGTCCGTCAGATCGACCATGCACTCTAGAATCCGGTGCGGCGCCTCGTACAGCACGAGCGCGTGCGGAAAGTCGCGCCATAGCGCGAGCGCGCTCCGCCGCGCAGCGCCCTTCGATGGCAGAAATCCCAGGAAAGCGAACGGGCCCTGCGTCCCGGAGACCGACAGCGCCGCGGCGAGCGCGCTCGCCCCGGGAATCGGCACGACGTCCTTGCCCGCGGCCAAGGCGAGGTGGACCACCCGGGCGCCGGGATCCGAGATTCCGGGCGTGCCCGCGTCGCTCACGAGGGCGACATCGCTTCCCGCCTCCAGCGCCGCGAGAACTGCGCGCGCCGCACGCTCCTCGTTGTGCGCATGCAGGGCCCTTGGCTTGGCTGCGATGCCGTGGTGGCCGAGGAGCGCGCGCGTCACACGCGTATCCTCGGCAAAGATCGCGTCCACCGAGCGCAGCACGTCGAGCGCGCGCAGGGAAATGTCGGCAAGGTTACCGATCGGCGTGGCGACAACATATAATCTCCCACGCCCCGCCTCCCGTTCGCTCGCCCCTTCGCCATGCTGCCCGCGCATCGTCTGCGTCGCATCCTCACCGCACTTGTCGCGGCCATCTGCTCAAGCGCGGCATTCTGCGCGGCGCAGGGCGTTCCGGCAAGCGGCGGCCGCAGCGCGATAGCGCTCGTGCTGCCCTTCTACGAGCCGGCGCTCAGCTCCGCAGCCGAGGCTGTCCGGCAGGGTGTCGAGGCCGCGAATCGCCTGGACGGATATCGGTACGCCATCCAGCTGTGGCACACGAACGGGTCGGTGGACAACACTCTTGCAGGGTACGACGCGGCGGTTGCCGCAGGCGCCAAGGCGGTGATCGGCCCGATGACGCGCGACGGCGTCGCTGCGCTCGCCGCGGCGAACCGCATCGGGCCGCCCACGGTTGCGCTCAATCAGGGCGAGCCAGGCAAGCCATTGCCGCAGCGACTCTATGCCTTCGGCCTCGCGCTCGACGCCGAAGCGCGGATCGTGGCGCGCACCGCGTGGCGCGAGAACGTGCGTAACGTTGCAGTCGTCGGCACGACGTCGCCCCTCTCTGAGCGCTCGGTCGCGGCGTTCGTGGACGAGTGGCTGCTCCTCGGCGGACGCATCACCGACGCCTTCTCGGTTCCCCCCGACGCCGAGCTCCGTGTGCTTCAGCAGGCGCTCGTCGACAAGCCCCCGGAAGCGGTGTTCCTGGCTGCCGAGCCGGAACGCGCGCCCTCGCTGCGCCCCTATCTCGGCAGCCAGATGCCGGTGTGGATGACGTCGCAGGTGAATACCGGCGGAGCGACGCGCCTCGGCGCGCTGGATCTGGCGGGGATCAGGTTTCTCGAAATGCCCTGGCTGCTCCTGCCCGATCACCCGGCCGTCGCCGTCTACCCGCGCGCGCCAACGAGTGGGGGCGACCTCGAGCGGTTCTACGCGCTCGGCATCGACGCCTTTCGCATCGCGGCCGCGCTCGCCGACGGCCGCGTGAATCCGGAGATCGATGGCGTCACGGGTCGCATCCGGATGTCGCCGGGCGGCAGCATCGTGCGCGAACCCGTTGCCGCGACGTTTCGCAATGGTGTCGCGGTGCCGCTGAAATGACCGTCGACCGTCGGACCGCAGGCCGCACCGCCGAGGAGCTGGCGGCGCGGTTTCTCGAAGCGCGCGGACTCGTGATTCTGGAGCGTAATTTCCGGTGCCGCGCCGGGGAGGTGGACTTGATCGCGCGCGACGGTCGCACGCTCGTATTCGTCGAGGTCCGGCTGCGCGCGGGGCGCGCGTTCGGCGGCGCCGCCGCGAGTGTCGACGCGCGCAAGCAGGCCAAGGTGCTGCGCGCGGCGGGATTCTATCTCGCGAACCGGCCGGAGCAGCCGTGCCGCTGCGACGTTGTGGCCCTCGACCGGCTCGTTGCGGACCGGATCGAGTGGATCCGCGGCGCATTCTCCGCATAGCGCGCGCCCAGCGCTTTCGGCGCACGTGGGCGCGAACCTGCGCGGCTGGTAGAATCGGGGCCCGTGAGCAGCCCCCCGGATCTCGTCGCACGCGTTGCCCGGCATTTCTCGGACAGCGCGCAGACCAAGCTTGCCGCGATGAACTCCCTTTCGGAGCCGATCGCAAGGGCCGCCGAGCTGATGTCGCGGTGCCTGCTCGCCGACGGCAAGATCCTCGCCTGCGGGAATGGCGGATCCGCAGCCGACTCGCAGCACTTCGCGGCCGAGCTGCTGAACCGTTTCGAGCGCGAGCGCCCGGGGCTCGCGGCGATAGCGCTCACCACCGACACCTCGACGCTCACTTCCATCGCGAACGACTATGACTACCAGCAGGTCTTCTCGAAGCAGGTGCTGGCGCTGGGCAAGCCGGGCGACGTGCTGCTTGCGATCTCGACGAGCGGCCGCTCCCGCAACGTGCTGGCGGCGGTGGGTGCGGCGCACGAGCGCAGCATGAAGGTCGTCGCGTTGACCGGGCGGGGTGGCGGCGACCTCGGCCGCGACCTTCGCGCGGACGATGTGCACGTTTGCGTCCCGCACGACGTGACCGCGCGCATCCAGGAAGTCCACCTGCTCGCACTGCATTGCCTCTGTGATGGCATCGACTGTCTCTTGCTGGGACCGGAGTGAACCAATGAAACTCATCTATACCCTGCTGATTGTGGTCGCGGCCGCGACGTTTTCCGGGTGCGCGGCGCTGGTGGTCGGCGCCACGGCGACGGGCGCGACCGTGGCGATGGATCGACGTCAACCCGACATCATGGCCTCCGACGAGCGCATCGAGTGGACGGTGCAGAATCGTATCGGCGCGAAGTTCAAGGATCAGGTCCACGTCAACGCGATCAGCTACAACCGCAACGTGCTGCTGATCGGGGAAGCGCTCACCGAGTCGATCAAAGCGGAATCGGCCAAGATCGCCGCAGGGGTCGATGAAGTGAAGAGCGTGACCAACGAAATGACGATCGGCGCCCCGAGCGCAATGACTTCACGGGCGAGCGACAGCTACATCACCAGCCAGGTCAAGGCGCGGCTGGTCGCCAAGTACGAGCAGGTGAATCCCGAGCACATCAAGGTGGCCACCGAATCCGGAATCGTGTACCTGATGGGCCTGGTGACCGAAAAAGAGGCCGCGACGGCGACCCAGGTGGCGCGGACCACCAGCGGCGTGAAGCGGGTGGTCCGGGTGTTCGAGTACGTCCCCGCGTCGAAAACCAACCCCGCCCAGCCACCGCCCAAGGCGACGAACTAGTCCGCGCTGCGCGTATTACGGCGCCTGAGAAAGCGCATCAGCGCGCCGAACCTCGCCGTGCCAGCGAGGTCTCGAGGGCGCGGGCGCAGGGAGCGGCGGGGCGGGCCCGGATGGGCCGGGAGGGAGGGGACGGCCACATGCCGGGGCCCGGGAGTCCGCACGCTGTGCGCCCGCGCATCGAGATCTTTCACGCTTGCGCGTCGCGCCGGATGACGGTTTCCTTCACGTCGTGCGGAAGCCGATCTTCTCAGGAGCGGGACGATCCACTAACCCACGCCGCAGCCGGTCAGGCCGGGTTGCTGGGCAAGAATCGATCGGGTGCTGGCCCCACGCGCGGGGCTCCAAAGGCCAGCGAGACCGCCGTCGCGGACGCTACGGTGAAGTTCCAGAAGCCGGTCGTTGGCGGCGAAGTTTGCAGCAACGCACTGCTTGATCGGAGCGCGCTCCGCTGTGACCGGGCTGGCGTCAGCGACAGGCAGACAGGGCGCCGCGGCGGCGCCAACCCACGACACCGACCCCTGCCCGACGGCACCGGGGCATGATTCAGCAGGCCTCGCGGCGCTGGGGGTATTTACAAGAATCAGCGTCAGGAGTGCGACTCTGATCGGCAGCTTCACTGTCAACCGTTCCATGATTTGTCCTAGACAACCCTACGTGTTACGCGTACGATAACGGCGTTAGGCGTGTTTGTCAAATGTTGTCTAGGACAATATGGACGAATCGGAATTGGCAGGGAAAGGCCTTGCAATCAGCACTGTGGAGCGGGAGACCGGGCTCGCGAAGGACACGCTGCGGGTGTGGGAGAAGCGATACGGATTTCCAGCGCCCGACCGGGATGCGAATGGCGAGCGGGTGTACAGCCGCGACCAAGTCGAAAAGCTGATCCTTATCAAGCGCTTGATTGACCGAGGGACGCGACCAGCCAAGCTGGTGCGCCTCTCGATGGAGGAATTGCTTGCGCGCACCGATCCGGGAGTGGGCGCAGCGGATGATCCGCCCCAGCTGGTTGAGATCCTGCAGTTAGTGAAGACTCACAGCGCTGTCGAGCTTCGAAAGCGGCTCGAGCAAGCACTCCTGGAGCAGGGCCTCGAGGAATTCCTGCGGGCGACTGCCGCGCCGCTGAGCCCGATAGTGGGTGACGCCTGGATGCGCGGCGAAATCGAGGTCTTCGAGGAGCATCTGTACACCGAGACCCTGCAGATCCTGCTCCGGTCGGCGATCGCCGCGCACTCCCGTCCGGACGGCGCTCCGCGCGTCCTGCTCACCACCTTCCCGGGAGAGCAGCACATCCTTGGGCTGCTCATGGCAGAGTGCATGCTCTGGATACACGGGGCGACATGCGTGCCGCTCGGACCACAGACCCCGGTGCGCGAGATCGTCCTTGCAGCAGAGACCCAGCGCATCGACGTGGTGGGCCTGTCTTTCAGCCCAGCCTACCCGGGGCAGACGGCGATTGACACGCTCGCTGCCCTGCGCGCTATGCTCCCGGCCGGTACCGAGGTGTGGGCCGGGGGCAGCAATCCGGCATTGTTCCGCCGCCGGATCGACGGCGTCCTACCGGTGCGCGAGGTGTCCGCCATTTCGGATGCCGTGGTCAACTGGCGCGCGAGCCAGCCCCGGCACGTAGATTGAATTCGGGTCGCGTCGCTGACGACGTGGCGATGCGACTGGCGTCGATCGCAGCCCGCCAGTCCCTGGAGCATGTGCGTTAGAACATGTCGAGCGAGATCCCGCGGGAAGGCTTGCGGCGCGGCCGCCACCCGGTACCCGATACTCGACACCCATGGTGGCCATGAAAGGACCGCTAGATATTGATGCGAAGCTCTGCGCGCCCGAGCGGCTCGGCGAGCGCCTTGCGCTGATGCCTCGTCCGCTCGTCTTTACGAACGGCGTTTTCGACATTCTGCACCGCGGTCACGTGACATACCTCGCGCAGGCCCGCGCGCTCGGCGCAAGCCTGCTCGTGGCGTTGAACTCCGATGCGTCGGTGCGGCGTCTCGGCAAAGGCGCCGGCCGGCCGCTCAATGCGCTCGAGGACCGGATGGCGGTCACGGCGGCGCTCGCCGCGGTCGACCTCGTCACGTGGTTTGACGACGACACGCCGCTCTCGACGATCGTGCTCTGCCGTCCCGACGTCCTGGTCAAGGGCGGCGACTGGAAGCCCGACGAGATCGTCGGCGGGGCGGAAGTGCGGAGCTGGGGCGGGACGGTGCACTCGATTCCGTTTCTCGCCGGGCGGTCGACCACCGCCCTCCTCGACCGCATTCGCGGAAAGTAGCGGTCGATTGCCCGGAAGGGCGCCTTACCTTTTCAAGGGGGGGACGGCAGCAGCCGGTGGTCCGACGGCCTCAGCGGTCAGCGCGCGCTCTCCGCCGGACAATCCTGAACCTCGCTGCCGAGAAACGTCGCCCTGAGCTCCACGATGCGCTGCCGCAGCGGCGGCGGCAAATCCTGCACCTGCAAGTACACGCGGGCGTTGCGCTCACGCTCCGCAAACACAGCGTCGCGGACGCCGCGCTTGTGCAGCGTGTCGACGTAGCTCTTCGCTGCGTCCTCGCTGCGGAACACCCCGAGGGAGATGGCGTTGCGGAGCTTCGTGTCGTCCGGTACGACGAACAGGTCCGTGATGCCGGTGCGGCGCAGCTCGCCGACGCGCTGATTGGCGGCCTGACGGCTGGCGAGCGGCGGGACATAGACCCACCAGCCTGCGGACTCGGTCCTGCTGACCTGCTGCACTTTCGCTCCCGGTATCACGCCGGTCAGCGCCTGTTCGGCGCGCTCCGCATCGGCCGGAGCGATCGGACCCCACTCCGCGCAGCTCGGGAGGCGGGCCTGCGCGATCCGCGCCGCTTCGTCGCGCGAAACGAGGCGGATCTTCTCGGGTTCGAGCTGCTGCGCGATCATCCGCTCGCCCTGCGACCCGATCGAGCGCGCGTAGTAGGTCCAGGCGAGGAAGACCGCGTTCACGAACAGCAGGATAAGAAAGGCGGTTCTCATTGCGCCAGGAGCACGATCCCGTCGAGCACGAGATGCTCGACCGGCTCGACGCGGAAATCAAGTAGCGGAACGATCTCGCCCGCGGCCCCGCCGCTCACGAAGCACGCGGCGCCCTGCGGCAGCCGCCGGTAGGCCCGCTCGATCGTCGCGACCTGGGCGATGCGGCAACCGGTCTCGATCGCGTCCGCCGTGCTGCGCGGCGGCTCGTGGTATTCGCCGTGCGCCAAGGGGAGATCGGCCGTGTTCTGGTGAAGGGCTCGCTTCATGAGCCGCGCGCCGGGCAGGATCATGCCGCCGCGAAACAAGCCGCTCGCGTCGAGGTCATCGATCGTCGTGGCGGTGCCGGCCAGAACCACCAGGCTCGCGCCGCCGTGGCGCGCGCGAGCGGCGACGAGCGCCGCCCACCGATCCACGCCGAGCTGCATCGGCTGGGCGTACCCGTTCGTCACGCCACAGGCCGCAGCGGTCGCGCAGATCCAGGCGGGCATCGCCTCCCAGTGTCCCATCAGCTTCTCAAGTCCGCTCCGGACCGCCGTTCCCGCAACGTTCGCCACCGCGATGCGATCCGGAGCCGCCATATCGCGCCAAGCGCCGCCGACCCCCTGCTCGAGATCATCGATGGCCGCAGCACCGAGCGCGCGCCATTTCCCGCCTTCGAAGAGGCCCCACTTCACCCGGCTGTTTCCGGCATCGACGGCAAGAATCTTCATGCGCCCGCTCCGATGTCGACCTCGCCCGAATGCAGTCGCGCGACGCCGGTGTCCGTGTGCAGGAGCAGCGCGCCGTCCTCGTCCACGCCGAGCGCCACGCCCTCGGCCGCCGCACCGCCCGGAAGGGCGACGCGTATCCGCGCGTCCTGCTGCGCGTGCAACCGCATCCACTCGGCGCGAAAGGCGGCGAACCCGCGCGCGCCGAACGCCTCGAGCGCGACCGCGAGCTCGACGAGAAGCTCGCCCAGCAGCCTGCCGCGCGCCGGCGGATCCGACCGGATATCGGCAAGCGCCGTCACCGGGCGCTCGAGCCGCGCGAACACCGCACGCGAATGTCTGACATTGATGCCGATGCCCACCACCACCGCGCTCGGGCCACGCAGCTCTCCGGCGGCCTCGACAAGGATGCCGCCGAGCTTGCGCCCGTCGTGCATCAGATCGTTGGGCCATTTCAGCTGCACCCCACTCACACCCAGCGCTTCGAGCGCACGCACGCACGCTACGCCCGCCGCGAGCGACAATCCGGCCAGGTCGGTGCCGCTCCGGCGGTAGCGCCAGAGCAGCGAGAACGTCAGGCACGTCGCCAGGCCCGACAGCCACCGGTTGCCGCGCCGGCCGCGACCCGCGGTCTGCAGCTCGCAGGCGAGCGCGCTGCCGGACGGCGCGCCGTCTGCGGCGCGCGCGACGAGCTCGGCATTCGTCGAATCGCACTGATCAAGTACTGCGAGCGTCACCGCAGCGCCGCGTTCTGCCAGTCGCGCCGTGACAGCGGCGTGGCCGATCAGGTCGGCACCGCCAACCAGGCGATACCCGCGCCCGCGCACCGTCTGGACCGCCATCCCGTGTTCACGGAGCTCGACGATCGCGTCGCGCAACTCGGCGCGCGAAACGCCGAGCGCCGCCGCGGGATGGTGCGATCCGTCGGCGAGCGCGCGAAGCACATTGAAGCTGGCGGGACGCATGAGCGGAGTGTCTGCAGGCCGCGCGGATACTAACACGCGCTCGCTGCACGGAAACGAAGCGCCGCGGCGCTGGCCTTCGCTACCATAGGACCTATCTCACAGTCGCGCGCGGCGGAGACCACGGCTCATGCGAGATTATGCGATAGGGTCTAGCCTGGCTGTGATCGATTCACTTAGGATGATGTCGACGTGATGCCTGGACCACGCAAGATGATGGCACGTACCCTGCTGCGCCTCGCATTCGGATGCGCGGCACTCGGACTGGCCTTGCCGGCGAGCGCCGTCGTCGAGATCCAGTTCTGGCACTCGATGGACGGCGTGCTCGGCGAGAAGGTCGATCAGCTCGCCGAAAGGTTCAATGCGACCCAGTCCGAGTACCGCGTCGTGACGACCTTCAAGGGCAGCTACGACGAGACCCTCGCGCTCGGAATCGCGGCGCACGTCCAGGGCAAGTCGCCGCATATCCTGCAGGTCTACGAAGTCGGAACCGCCTCCATGACGACCGCGCGCAACCTTTACCGGCCCGCGTACCAGGTCCTCGCCGCGGCGGGAGAGCGGCTCGACACCAAGGCTTTCGTCGCCCCGGTGGCGAGCTACTTTTCCGACCGGAAGGGAAATCTGCTCGCCTTCCCGTTCAACACCTCGACGCCGGTGCTGTACTACAACCAGGATGCCTTCGAAAAAGCGGGGCTCGCTCCGGATGCCCCGCTGCGGACCTGGTACGACCTGCAGGCCGCGGCGCTCAAGATCTATGCTGCGCAGGCGACCCCCTGCGGGATCACCACGACGTGGCCTGGTTGGATCATGCTCGAGAACGTCCTCGCGCGGCACAACGAGGAATTCGCGAGCCTCAACAACGGCTTCGACGGGCCTGACGCAGAGCTCAAGTTCAACACCGTGCTCGCGATGCGGCACATCGCGCTGATCAGCTCTTGGGTGAAGGCGAAACTGTTCGAGTACTCGGGCCGGCGCGACGAGGGGGAGAAGCGCTTCATGTCCGGCGAGTGCGCGATCCTGACGAGCTCGTCCGCCTCCTACTCGAAGATCCAGCGTAACGCCGGGTTCCGGTTTGCCGTCGCCCCGATGCCGTACTACGAGGATTTCAAGGGGGCGCCGTACAACACGCTCATGGGCGGCGCAGGGCTTTGGACAATGGCCGGGAAAAAGCCCGCCGAATACCGCGGCGTGGCAAAGTTTTTCGTATTCCTCGCCGATCCGGAGATCCAGGCGGAATGGGCCCAGGATACGGGCTATCTGCCGATTTCCCAGGCCGCGTACGAGCTGACCCGTAGCAGCGGCTTCTACGATCGCAACCCCGGCACGGACGTGGGCGTGCAGCAGCTGGTCCTCAGCGGCGACCCGACCGCGCAATGGCGCGGCATCCGCCTCGGCAATCACGCGTACATTCGCGCGGTCCTCGACGAGGAGCTCGAGGCGGTGTGGCTCGGGAACAAGCTGCCGAAGCCCGCGCTCGACGACGCCGTCCAGCGCGGCAATGACCTGCTACGGCGATTTGCAGCATCCTTGAAGAACCCCGCCCCCGCCGCCGCCGCGGCCCGCAAGTAGAGGATCAGTTGACCGGGAAGAGGGCTAACGGGGGGGAACCAGGCGGTTCCCCTGTGTTCGTGACCTATGGGTTGTGTTCTTGAGGAAACCGGTTGGTTTCCTCCCGCTACCCTCCTACCCGCTGAACTGAACACCGCAAACCCCCGCAAACGCTCTCCTCGCGTTAGAAGGGGAGCTCGGCGTCGGGCTTGGCGGCAAGCAGCACACTCCGGAAGGCATCCTGGATGCGTTGGAGACCGGCGGCGTCTTGCGCCTCGAAGCGCAGCACGACGACCGGCGTGGTGTTGGACGCCCGCGCCAAGCCGAAGCCGTCGGAATACTCGACCCGCAAACCATCCAGCGTGATGATCTCCGTCGCGCCGGGGAATCGCGCGTCGCGTTGCAGCTGCGCGATCAGCCCGTGCGGCTCTCCTTCGGCGAGCGGCAGGTGGAGCTCCGGCGTGGCGACCGAATCCGGCAGCGCCTCCAGCGCGGCGCTCGGATCGTCCCCCTGCGATAGCACCTCCAGCAGCCGGGCACCCGCATAGAGCCCGTCGTCGAAGCCGTACCAGCGCTCGGCGAAGAAGATGTGGCCGCTCATCTCTCCGGCTAGCGCAGCGCCGGTCTCCTGCATCCGCGCCTTGATGAGCGAGTGGCCGGTCTTCCACATCGCGGGCCGACCGCCATGGCGTCGGATCCATTCGGGAAGATTGCGCGTGCACTTCACGTCGAACACGATCTCCGCGCCGGGCCGTCGGCGCAGCACGTCCGCCGCGAGCGGCATCAGGAGCCGGTCGGCGTAGATGATCGCGCCGCTGCGGGTGACGACGCCGAGGCGATCGCCGTCGCCGTCGAAAGCGAGGCCGAGGTCGCTCGTGCCGGCCGCGAGCAACGCGACGAGATCCGCGAGATTCCCGGGTTGCGTGGGGTCAGGGTGGTGATTCGGGAAGGTGCCGTCCACTTCGCAATAGAGCTCGGTCACTTCGCAGCCGAGGCGGCGGTAGAGTTCGGGCGCGACGCTTCCCGCCACGCCGTTGCCGCAATCCACGGCGACGCGCAGCGGCCGCGCAAGCTTCACGTCCTCCGCGATCCGCGCGAGATAGGCGCCGCGCACGTCCGCCCGCGTGTAGCTGCCCGCGCCCCGCGCGTAATCGCCGGCATCGACGCGGCGCCGTACCTGCTGGATGGCCTCGCCCGCGAGCGTGACCCCGTTCAGCACCATTTTCAGGCCGTTGTACTCGGGGGGGTTGTGGCTGCCGGTCACCAGCACCGCGGAGCCCGTCCCGAGCTCGTGCGCGGCGAAGTACCCCATCGGCGTGGTGACCATCCCCACGTCCACAACGTCGATCCCGCTTGCCTGGATGCCGCGCGCCAGAGCCTGCGCCAGATCCGGACCCGACAGCCTGCCGTCACGGCCGATCGCGAACGACCTGCCGCCGAGCGCGCGACACTCCGATCCGAGCGCGCGCCCGATGAGCTCGACGCCCTGCGCAGTCAGCGTCCGGCCGACGATTCCGCGTATGTCATAGGCTTTGAAAATCTCGGGGGGGCAGCTCGACATCGCAAAGCCCGATCCACTGAACCGACGGAGCGCCGATTATCGCATTCACCGAGCCCGCTCAGGCGAGCTGCGCGCGTTTGATTCGGTGCGCAAGGCCGCTTCGAAGAAGCCGAGCACCCGGTCCGGCACCCAGCCTATGCGACCCGGAAACGGCCCGGAGACGAATCCCACGTGTCCGCCAGCCGCTGGAAAATCGAGCACGACCGCGGCCGAGACGCTGTCCGGTTCAGGCAGGTGCTCGCCGGGCAGGAACGGGTCGTCGCGCGCGTTGATCACGAGCGTGGGCACGCGGACGTGCTTCATGAGCGGCTTGGCGCTCGCGCGCAGCCAATAGTCGGAGGCGTCGCGAAAACCGTGCAGCGGTGCCGTCACCGCATCGTCGAACTCGCGCAAGGTCCGTGCGCGGGCCGCTGCGGTGCCATCCACGCAGCCGGGGAAGCGCTCGAGCTTGGCAGCGGCCTTGCGCTTGAGCGAACCGAGAAAATGCCGCGCGTAGAGCAGGTTGAAGCCGCGCCCGAGCGCGTCGCCCGCCGCCGTCAGGTCCACGGGTGCGGAAACGGCCGCCGCAGCGCGAACGAACTCGCACGCCGCATCGCCTGCCTCACCGAGGCTCTTCAGCAACGCGTTGCCGCCGAGCGACACGCCAACGGCGAACAGCGGCCCGGCGCCGGTGACCCCTGCGAGGCGCCGCAGTATCCAGTCGATCTCCCGCGAGTCCCCGGAGTGGTAGGCGCGCGGAAGGTCATTGGGCTCGCCGCCGCACCCGCGGAAATGCGGGACCACGCCGCGCCAGCCGCGCGCCCTTACGGCGGACATCAGCGCGCGCGCATAGTGACTGGCGGAACTCCCTTCGAGCCCGTGAAAGAGCGCCACCAGTGGCGCATCCACTGGCCCGTCCACCCAGTCGGCCAGGATGAAATCGCCGTCGGGCGTCTCCCAGCGCTCACGCCGATAGCGCAAGCGGGATCCGCGCAGTGCGAGCGCGGCATAGAGCGTCTGCGCGTTCCCGCGGCGCAGCCACCAGGGTGGACGGAACGACGAGGGACTGCGCGTCAATGCAGGATCTTGGACGTCTCTGCCGGCCCAGGCGCTTGCGGCGCCGGCGAGGCGTGGTGCACGAGCATGCGCCAGCCGCTGCCGGTACGTATATAGATGTTCGTGGTGACGATCGGCGGACGGGGCGCCTTCTCGCCGACCACGGTGATGTTCTCGTGGACGCTGTGCACGGAGAGCATCATGCCCTGCACGTAGACCGCGTTCGAGATCTGGATCTGCAGGCGCTGCCGCGATTTGAAGATCTGCGTCCAGCTCGCACGGACCTGCTCGAATCCAGTGAGGCGCGGACCGCTGGGGTGCACGCAGACGACCTCTTCGTCCTCTGCCCAGATGGCCAGCATCGCGTCGAGATCGGCGCGCTCGATCGCCGCGTAGAAGGCAGCTTCGGCATCCTGCGGCGTGATGTAGGCGGCACGGCTCACGGCGCGCGATATTAGCAGAGATGCGGCGTGAGCCGGGTGCTCAGCCCGCTTGCGCGGCCCAGTCGGCGATTGCCGCCAGAATCGGCGCGGCATCGCCCATTGGTGGCGCGAGTCGGATTTCGATGCGCGGGTGCGCGGCACGGATCTCGCGGAGGAGCTCCGGAACGTCCCGGCGCAGATGTCCGCTCGCGGCCATGAAGATCGGATATACGACGACACGCTCGGCGCCGTGCGCTGCGACGCGGCCGACCGCCTCGGCAAGCGACGGCGGCAGGAGCTCCAGGAATGCCGCCTCGACCTGTGCGTCCGGCCGCCGCTCGGCGACCATGGCGGCGATCCGCTGGATCGGCTCCGCCCAAGCCGGATCGCGCGCGCCGTGCGCGAACAGGATGATGGCATCACTCATTGAGCGAAGTCTCGGAATGCAGTCATGCGCCCAAGTCGCATGATGCACCGAATGCCCGGCGCGCGAGCAGGCGGCTGCGCCACTCGAATCCGCGCAGCCGTGGTGGTCAATGCGCCATCAGCACCGGGACGGTCATGCTCTCGAGAATGGTGCGGGTCGCGCCGCCAAGGACCCACTCGCGGAGCCGCGAATGGCTGTAGGCCCCCATCACGATCAGGTCGGATCCCAGATCGGCGACGCGCGAGAGAATCAGGTCGCCAACGTCGATGCCCTCACCTTCCTCGGCCATGACCTCGACCTTGACGCCGTGGCGCACGAGGTAGGCTGCGATGTCCGCCCCGGGCACTTCCCCGTGGGCGCGCGCATCGTCTCGTGGCCGCACCACCATGACACTCACCTTGTCGGCGCGCTGGAGCAACGGCAGAGCGCCCGTGACGGCACGCGTCGCTTCCTGACTCGCATTCCAGGCGACGAAGATGTTCTTGCCCAGCGTCTTGAACTTGCCAGCGTAAGGCACGAAGAGCAGCGGCCGCCCGGCGGCGAAGATCACGCTCTTGACGTCTTCCATGACCTCGGAGGCATCCGGTGCGTTGACGTCCGCCTGGCCAACGATCAGCAGATCCGCGTATCGACCATGCACGGCCGCGAGGTCCTCGACCTCGCCCTCGACCACCCGACATTCGCCGGACAGACCGAGCTTGGTCAGCCGTTCGAGAAACTTCTGCCGGGACTCCTCCACGCGGGCCTCCGCGTCGCGCGCGCTCCGCGCGATCATCTCGGCAATCTCGGCGCTGCGGATGTAGCCCGGCAGCTCCGGCCTGCGCATGATGCATATCCCGACGAGGTGCGCGCCGAAGTCCGCGGCCAGGCCGGCCGCAACCTCGAATCGCCCCGCAAACTGGGGTTTATCGTCGACGCGGATCAGGATCGTCTTGTACGTCATGATTTCCTCCGGTTTCCGGCACGTACATGCCAATCGTCAACACCACTCTATCGATCTGCGGGGGCCAGGGATTTGAGCTATCGCAAACCCGGAACGGATAAGGAGCGCGACAACGGTCCACTGCGACGCGTATCGCCCCAGGCGGCGCTCGCCGAGGGCTCTGCTTAGTCGTCCGCCGACTTGAACGAGTGCCAGATGTCGACGATCATCATCGTGAGCCCGATTCCTGCGACCGCGATGAGCGCGCCATCCTTGAGCTTCACCACCACCGGGCCGATGAACACGATGAGCAGCGCCGCCGCCACGATACTCGAAAAGATCTTGAACAGCATGCCGAACTCCTCTCTGACTTTCAGCCCGCCGCGACCTGGCCGACCAACCAGCGTGCGGTCCGCAGCAGCCGCGCGTCGCCGTTGCGACGCCCCACGAGCTGCACGCCGAGCGGCAAGCCGTTCTCGCCGCGCATCAGCGGCAGGCTGATCGCCGGCATTCCGGCAAGCGTCCACAGCGTGCAGAAGGCCGGATCGCCGGTGGCTGCTATGCCTTTCGGCGCCGTGCCCGCCGCCGCCGGCGTGAGGATCGCGTCGCAGCGCTCGAAGATCTCCTCGAAGCCGTCGTTGATCAGCGGCGCACGCGCGCACGCGAGCTGATAGTCGAGCGCACTGATCTCACGCCCCCGGGCGAGCTGCGCGCGAAGCGACTCCGACAGCCGGTCACGACCTTTCTCCCACTCGAGATTCAGGTTGGCCGCCATTTCCGCTTCCATGATGGTTCGATGCCAGTCGAGCGCCTGGCGTGCCGAATCGGGAAGCTCCACTTCGACCACCCGATCACCGAGCGCTGCGACGAGCTCCGCGAACGCCTCCCGCGTCTCCGCCTCGGCGCGGTCCCAGGCGGGGCCCTTCACGTAGGCGAGCATCGGCGTGAACGGTGGCGCCTCGGCCGCCTGCGCGACGAACGGGATGCGCGCGCGCACCCGGGTGTCCGGATCGCGCGCGTCGTGACCGACGAGCTGCTCGGCGACGAGCGCGACGTCCTCGAGGGTCCGCGCAAAGATCCCGACATGGTCGAGCGTGCGCGACAGCCTGAGCACGCCCCCGCGCGGGACGAGCCCATGCGTTGGCTTGAACCCGTAAACGCCGCAGAAGGAGGCTGGCCGGATCACCGAGCCATTGGTCTGGGTGCCGAGCGCGACCGGCACCATGCCGGCGGCAACCGACGCGGCCGACCCGCTCGAGGACCCGCCTGGCGTGTGCGCCGGGTTGTGCGGATTGCGCGTCTTGCCGGGCGTATACGTGGCGAACTCGGTGGTGACCGTCTTGCCCTGGATCACCGCGCCCGCGGCGCGCAGCCAGGCGACCGCAGTCGCATCGTGCGCCGGCATGCGGCCCGCGTGGAGCACGCTGCCGTCCTCGGTGGGCATGTCACCGGTGTCGAAAATGTCCTTGATGCCGACGGGAATCCCATGCAGCGGCCCGACGGCCCGTCCCTCGCTGCGGTCCGCGTCACGCGCGCGCGCCTGCGTGAGCGCGTGCTCGGGATCCAGAAACGCCCAGGCTTGCACGTCGGGGTCCGCTTCGCGCACCCGCGCGAGGCAGGCCTCGGCGAGCTGCTGGGCGCTGACCGCGCCCTCGCGAATTGCGCGCGCGGCGTCGGTTGCCGAGAGCCAGGCAAGTTGCGTCGCGTCCATGCCCTCACCTCCCGTAGATGAGGCCCGGCAGCCAGAACATGGTCTGCGGAATCGTGTACACCGCGATCATGGTGATGAATACCATGAAGAGGAACGGGAAACAGCCCTTGAAGATCGTCCACAGCTCCACGTGCGGCGGCGCGATGCCTTTCAGATAGTACGCCGACATCGCCATCGGCGGGGTGAGGAACGAGGTCTGCAGGTTGAGCGCCACCAGGATGCCGAACATCATCGGGTCGACGTTGAAGTGCGGCAGCAGCGGTAGGAAGATCGGCACGAAGATGATGATGATCTCGCTCCACTCCAGCGGCCAGCCGAGCAGGAAGATGATCATCTGCGAGAGGATCAGGAACATGACCGGATTGAGGTCGAGTCCGAGGACGAACTCCTTGATCAGGCCCTCGCCGCCCAGGTACGAGAACACCGACGAGAAGGTCCAGGAGCCGACGAAGAGGAAGCACACCATCGCCGAGGTGCGCGCCGTGAGGTAGACCGCCTCCTGGAGGCGGTGCCACGTTAGCGCCCGGTAGGCTGCCGCCAGGACCAGGCTGCCGAGCGCGCCGACCGCCGCCGCCTCCGTGGGCGTCGCCAAGCCGAAGAGGATCGAGCCGAGCACTGACATGATCAGCACCGCGAGCGGCACGAACGCCTGCGCGAGCAGCAGAAATGCCTTGCTCCACGGCACGTTGCTCTCTTCTTTGGGCAACGGCGGCGTGAGCTTGGGATTGATCGTCGCGCGCCCGATCACGTAGAGCACGTAGAGCCCGGCGAGCAGGAAGCCGGGAATGAGCGCGGCGGCGTACAGCCGCACCACCGAAACCGAGGCGGTGGCCGAGTACACGATCAGCATGATCGAGGGCGGGATCAGGATGCCGAGCGTGCCACCGGCGCAGATCACCCCCGCCGACAGCCGCTGATCGTAGCCGGCCTTGAGCATCGCCGGAAAGGCGAGCAGCCCCATCAGCGTCACGACCGCGCCGACGATCCCGGTGGCGGTGGCGAACATCGCGCAGGTCAATAGCGCCGCGACTGCCATGGCGCCCGGAATATGGCGCAGGGCGACCTGGAGGCTGTAGAACAGCCGGTCGAGGATGTTGGAGCGCTCGACCACGTAGCCCATGAAGAGAAAGAGCGGCACGGCAACGAGCACGTCGTTGCTCATGATGCTCCAGGTGTTCTGCGTCAGCAGGTAGAAGATCCGGTTGTCGAAGAACTCGGCGCCGGCCTGGTAATACGCGTAGTACCCGAAGCCGACGGCCATTCCCATCAGCGTGAACGCGATGGGAAATCCGAGCAGGATGACGAAAATGAAGAGCCCCAGCATGACCAGGGCAAGGACCGGATCGCTCATTGCGAGCCCTCCTTCGCGCCCGGTTTCGCGCTGGCGTGCTGCTTTGCGAGCACTTCCTCGAGTTCCTCGACGTCATGCAGCCGCGCGGGCCACTCACCCTCGCGGATGCACACGACGCAGCGCAGCACCTCAGCAAGCCCCTGCAGCGCGAGCAGGCCGCCTCCGAATGGAATGAGGAGCTTCAGCTGCCAGACCGGGATGCCGGCCGGGCTGTTGACGCTCACCTCCTGGATCTTGGCTGCGTCGTAGCCGTACTGCCACCCTGAGTAGACGAGTGCTAGGACGCCGGGAAAGAAGAAGAGAATGTAGAGCGCCAGCTCCACGCACGCCTGCGTGCGCGGGCGCCACGTCTGGTAGAGAAAATCGCCGCGCACGTGACCGTTGCGCGAAAGCGTGTACGCACCGGCCATGAAGAACAGGGCGCCGTACATGAGGTAGCTGAAGTCGAACGCCCAGCTCGTGGGGTTGTTGAGGACATAGCGGACGAACACCTCGTACGACGTGCCGAGGGTGAGGATCATGATGCACCAGGCGAAGGCGTGCCCGACCGTCCGGCTCAGCACGTCGATTCCGCGGATGAAGCGAGTGACCATGGCTCGGCCTCTCCAGCAGCTCTAAAAACTCTAACAACTAAATGGGGCGGCACCCGAAGGCGCCGCCCCAGTCACGGATGATTCCGGAACCTTAGGCGGTCGGCAGCTTGGTCTTGAAGACGTGCTCGTAGCCCAGCTTGTATTCCGCGTCGTTCAGGAACCAGTAGTACGCGACGCGCTTGGCCCAGTCACGCTGGGAGTCGACCACCTTCTTGAAGAACGG